>NZ_JBQHDD010000006.1:0-536765 GCF_052068055.1 Micromonospora sp. L32
TTTCGGCATGGCAGACATCCTTCCAGCGAGGAACGCATCCTCACAGGTCAGGAGTCAACCGAACTGGGGGCAGTCCCGGTCGGGCAGCTCATGCCATGGGGGCGGGGATGAGGCGACAGAGGCCTTCCCGGGAGACCGGCTGGCGGGTTAACGTGTTCGAGGACCATGTCGAGCTGCATGGTTCGGGCATCATCATCAGCGAAGGCCTGCGCCTGACACTTCCCGTTACGGTTGCGGATCATGTCCTCGCTCTGCTGCAACAGGCGGAGCAGCACCAGCTGGTGAAGAATTGGCAAGCGTGGGGCGGCCGCTTCCTCATCAAGCACCGTGGCTCGGCGATACGCGAGACCAGAGAACGCCTGGCGATCGATCCGTCCGGACGTCTCTGCGTGAGCACCGGAACCGCCGTAAACAGCGTGGTCATACCCCATCAGTACCTGAGGTTCTTCATCAGCGCCCTTGACAGATGGATCGATCTGGCCAACACGGAGGAGGCTGCTCCCACCCGGCCGGTCCTGTTCCCCCACCGCACCAAAAAGGTCCGGCAGCGGTCCGACCGACCGACCTTCGCCTTCCCGGTGAATTCCGCCCACGAAGACTGGCACGTCGACCTCTTCGAGGATCACCTGATTCTCAGGGGAGCTGGCATGATGACGGTGCCGCCGCGGGGAATGGTGTGCCGGGCTGACCAGGCTGCGGCTCTTTGCATCATGCTGGAGCAGGCGTCTCGACACCCTGTAGCGCAGGTATGGTACAAGTTCGACACGTCGATCGAGAGCCGGGGAATCTGGGGCCGCATGCTCGATCGCCAGCGGCTGCACCTGCACCTCGTCAGGCCCACAGAGGACAGGAGCTGCCAGGATCGGGAGTCCTTCCGGGTCCACTATTCGATGCTGAGGTCACTGATCCGATGTGTCCGGGCGGGCAACCGGGAACGAGAGTTGAGCCGTACCGAGGCAGCGCCCCGTGAACTCACCTGCCGCCGTCGCAACTGTCAGGAGACGGAGCTCGACCCCGTCACCTACCTGTGCCGGTCACACCATTCTTCGAGCGGCAACTGGGTGAACGTCGTGAGCGGTGGCGGCGTGGAGCAGAACCGGCGTCGGCATTAACCGGATGAGCGGCTCCACGTGTTCGTGAGGCTGTCGCGGCGGTTCGTGCAGCCCAGTGGTCGGAGACGACTCTCATCGAGATGGCCTCCAGCCAGTTCACATCGTCCGAAGGGCTGATCACTCCGGGCGTTCGGGTCGACCGTGGACACACGGTACTGGGCACGAGTCACGTAGCTGGCAGCTTGAATCTCGACATCCTTTAATTTCAATAAGAAGTAGTTGAAGCCGCTGATTCCAGTCAGCCTCCCCTCACTACGCAAGCGCTGCAAGCGCGTGCATATTTGCCTTTGCCTGTCAGCATCGCCGGCTGAAGCGCCCCGCTAGACTATCTCATCCTCTACCTTCATGAGAAAGTCGGTGACCTCGGACGCGACCTCACGCGCGCGAAGGTTAGAGGACAATCCCCGCACCGACACGGACTTTCCTCCTTCTGCAATTATCGCAGCGTTTAGGTAATGCAGGAGTTCCTTCGGAGGAGCCATTGCCATGCGGGTCGCAGGCTGGGCCCACGACTTCTCGAACTCAGGCAGAGCGGCCTTCGTGACACTCATCGCATGATTGTTGGCGCTCGCCAGCAGTATCTGTCGGTGATACAGAAAGTTCGCCTGCACCTGATACCGCTGCGCTTCAGCACCTTCATCCAGGAGTTCTTCAATCCGCGCGACGGGAACACCAGACAAGCGGGAGATTGCCGAAGGAGAGAGGAGGTAGCTCTCTAATTCTTTGCGCTGCCATACATGCGCTAATATCCCCAGCTTTCTCAGGTCCTCAAGGACATCGAATACCTCTTCGTCTGTCCTGTAATCGCGGTCAAGCAAAACGGCAATCTTTACTGCATCCCCCAGAAGCCCCTTGGCCATCCAAGCAAATGGCTGGACGCTCCTCCAGTTGCTGAAACCCCCCAGAGGGATAACCGTTACCCCTCGCTCACGGCCAACCTTGGACGCGCCAACGGTTCGAGCAATATTTCGAAGGACCTTCATGTCAGTTCCCTCGACAAAGAGTGCCAACTTGCTTCGAAGAGCCTTGGCCATACCGAGATTGAAGCCGCTACCCAACTCGACGTTGAGTTTGGCTAGGGACTTGTCGTCTCGAACTCGCCTTGCCCGCTTTTGCACCCTATCAACCCAAATCAAGGAATCACGAGATGCCTCTGTCACCATTTCCGGGGCATGCGTAGCAAGGATGACTTGGGGCTCGAGATCGTCCAACAAGTTCATCAAACGTCGCTGAAGGTCGGGATGGAGAAATGTGTCGGGCTCATCAAGGACCAGAGTGGATACATGACGTTGCCTGAAGATATGGAACATCAGTTGTAGCCAGATTTGCATCCCGTCGCCAGCCCAGTACAGCTCCTTTTCGGTACCTGTGCGCGCCTCTGTGAAGTAAAGATCATGCTCTGCGGGGCTGCTAGCATAGTCCGTATCAAGGCGTAGGGCCGATATTTCCGGAGTGTGCTCTAGGATAAAGTCCCGGAAGTCATCGAACTCTCCGTACTGAGAGTAATAGAACATTTGATTACGAAAATGCCGGCTCGAGAGTCGGAAACCTAGATTCTCCTGCACATACTTTTCAGACAGCAATTCTTCATGCTGCTCAACTGGCGTTAAGCCGGGGATGACCCCGATTCGCCGAGCTGCATTCTTGACTTGATCGGCGCGCAGAGCCAGCATGCCATCTAAGCGATCAACGAAGAAGAACCCGGATTCGCGAACGGGCCACACCATTCGGATGACCTCACCTGCAGTGAACCGCAACTCGACGCTGGCCCGCTCCTCGCGGAACTCGTGGAAGACGTTCTCTTCCACAAAGAATTCAAGATCCTTAGCCGCGATAGACGAAACAGGAAAGCCCTGAACCGACCGCTCATCGTATGATTGAAAGTGACTGGGAGCACGTCGCCCAGCGACACGCAACGCTGCCGCGCAAAGCCTGAGCGCAGATACTATTGTACTCTTGCCTGCATTGTTCGGTCCCACAATTACATTCTTTGAACCGAATCGGATAGTAAACTCGTGAAACCCCTTAAAGCGGTTCAATCGCATCGATTCGATCACTTCTGCGTCTCCAAATAAGCCGCCATCGACTGGTTCGCTTCCCAGCCGTCGGGGAACCTGGCCGGCACGCTGAGCTGGACCGGCTCGGACGATGGGTGCGCGTCGAGCAGCTCCCCGATCCCCGCCCGCGCCACCACGATGCAGGCGTGCCGGTGCCGGGACGTCAGCACGCAGAGCCGCCCCGACTCCACATGGAAGACGGTCGCGTCCCGCCGGCCGGAGAGCGGGTGCAGCACGATCGTCACCTCGTACTCGCGCGCGATGATGATCAGCGGCTCGCCGGCGGCGAGCTCGACGGCGGCGCGGACGACGAGGGTCGATTTGCCGGCTCCAGGCGGTGAGTCGACCACGACGCCGCGGTGATCAGCAGAGTGCAGGTCGGCCAGCACGGCTGTGATCACCCGCTCTGCGTCGACCGCGGGCGGTACCTCCAACCCAGCAAGCATCGACCCCACCTCCCCACAAGGCGTCCCCGGACACTACCGGCAAGAGTCCTGCCAGCGGGACCCCCAAATTCATCCGCGCTGCCTGTCCAGCGATGGCCTTCGGGATCGGCCGGCCGCCCTGGGAGCTTGACGTCGCAATGGCCGCCCGCCCACTGCACGTAAAGTGTTTCCGCAGGTACCACGTGTTGTTGCACCGCAAAGTGCCGCGTTGGCCTCTCGTGTTAAGACCGCCGGCGCGTTCTCGAGTTTTGCATCGATGTAGAACCCGACTGTCAGGGATACGACAGCAGATGCGCTCGATGCGGTCGCCGCTCGTCCCCCTCAAACTGAAGACGACGGAGGGCATCCTCCGACTCGGGAGGACGCCCTCCGTGGCTCGTGCGCCCGTACTACAGGGAGGCGGGGGCCTTCTTGTACCAGCCGGTGATGACGCCCACCAGGTGGACGATGTTCTGCTGACGCATGATCGGCGCGGCTGCCTTCGGCTCGAAATCGACCGCAGCGTCACTCACACGCCAGATACTGGTCTCCGTCACCGGAGCTGCCATATGCCGGTCGAGGCGCTTGAAGAACTCAGTGATGTCGCCGAGCTCGGCTGGGTTGTCACTCTTGCGCAGCTCATGGAACACACCGCCGAGGACACGCAGCATGCCGACCGAACCAAGCAGCGAGGCACGTCGCAGTTCCTGGGCCTTAGTCAGTTCTCCAGGCCGGCGGTCAGCCTCGGGGTCGTCCTCGGTCACAGCGGCGAGACCGATGAAGGCGTTAGAGATGACGTCGAGGAAGTCCTTGACCTGCTCGATCACCTCGCCGTCAGTCAGCGTCTGCTCCGCCTTCTTGCTGATACGTCCGCCGGCCCCGGCGATGACGGCACGGGTGATGTCGGCGACGTGCTTCGCACCCATGAGGTTCGGGTTCTTCTGAGTCATGCGGTCCTGCTCGGCGTCAACCCGCCCCTTGAGAAGGGGGTGATCGATGACGTCAGAGAGCGTGCGGTTGGCGACCTTGTAGCTGTCGAAGCGTGCACGGACAGCGCTGCTGATGCCCTTGGCGTTGTCGGCGACGTCGACAAACATCTGCTGGGCCTTGATGGGGTCCGGCTCCACGTAGATGTCCAAGCCGACGTACTCGTCCTTCAGCCGCTTCATTTGGCTGATGAGCTTCTCGCGTTCCGCATGGAGCCTGGCCTGCTTCTCCGGGCTGACCTTGCGCGCAGTCTCGCGGTCGATCGCGGCGATAGCATCCGTGATGCGCTGCTTCTCGATAGAGACGCCGAGCACCCTGTGCTGTCCATCGATGGTGCGCATGGCGGAGATGCCACCGATCGCCCAGGGGACGGTGAGGTAGCCGACGGCACCGTGCTCGTCAACCTTCTCGAAGACACAGCCCCCGCTGTCGCGGGCCAGCAGGGCGGGAGCGACCCAGTCCTGCTTGCTATCGAGGTACTGGCCGAACTGCTTGGCGTGGAGGCGGTCGACCTTGCGGTTGTCCTTATCCACGTTGTTCGGGTCCGGGACGGGCAGGATCGTCGAGAGGTCAGCCAGGGGTACACGCGTGCTGTAGACGATGCGTCCGCCCTGGATCGTCCTCATGGCGAGGTAGGTGCTGGAGTCCTGAGGCTTGGACAGGCGCAGGGTGTCGACTTGGATGCTGATGATAGTCCCCTATCTGAGCGGGCTACGTCCTGAGGGGCCGCGGCAAGAGCTAGACCGTATCTCGTAGCGTCCAACAAGGACAAGTAAGATTTTAAATCATTCGGCATGATGCTGAGCGCTCCTTCCCACGCCTTCGACGGGCCGTCCCCAATGGTTAGTCTCGTGCGTCGACTCCACATGGTTCCTCGGGGCAGCGCGGGACGCCGCGTGGTGGTTAGCCTCGCCGGGTGACGGATCTTGAGCGGGGAATCTACGAGCACCTGATCACCCAGCAGCTCGCCGACCAGCTCCAGCACCTCGACCCCGCCCTGGTCCAGCACGACAAGCTCGACCCGGCCGACGCGCACGACGTGCTAGCCCGGCACATCGCGACCCTGGCCCGCAGGGCGCTGCTCGCCGTCACCGGCGGCGATGACAAGCTCGTCCGCCAGGTAGAGGTGGCCAACCAGATCGCCGAGATCATCGCGGCGGTCGAGCCGCGCGCGGTCGGCGCCGACGACCAGGTCGTCGACGCCAAACACCTGCTCCATGCCATCGCGACCCCGCCGGCGCCGCCCGCCACCGCCGCCTTTCCGGTGCGCCCGACCACCCCGCTCTCCACCGGCGCGCTGCTGGTCAACGGACGCCACCAGCCGCGGATCGGGCACGAGGTCACCCACGAGATGGCCTCCGCCGACCAGGTAGACCTGCTCTGCGCGTTCATCAAGTGGCACGGTCTACGCATCGTCGAGCCGGCCATCCGCGAGCTGATCGGGCGCGGCGGTCGGCTCCGCGTCATCACCACCACCTACATGGGCGCGACCGACCAGCGCGCCCTTGACCGGCTCGTCGAGTTGGGCGCCGAAATCAAGGTCTCGTACGAGACCAGGACCACCCGGCTGCACGCCAAGGCATGGCTGTTCCACCGCACCAACGGCACCACCACTGCATACGTCGGCTCGTCGAACCTTTCGAAGACCGCGCTGGTCGACGGCGTTGAGTGGAACGTGCGGATCTCGAACCTGGAGCAGCCGCACGTCATCGACACCTTCGAGGCGACGTTCACCGACTACTGGAACGACTCGGCCTTCGAGGCATACGACCCGGCGAAGGACGCCGATCGGCTGAGCATTGCGCTGCGCGGCGAGCGCCCCGAGGAGGCGCCCACCGAAATCGCGAACCTGGATGTCCGCCCGTTCCCGTACCAGCAGGAGATCCTCGACGACCTGGATGCCGAGCGGCTGGTGCACGGCCGCTGGCGGAACCTGGTGGTGATGGCAACCGGCACCGGCAAGACCGTGGTGGCGGCGTTGGACTACCGGCGGCTCCGCAAGGCCGGCCACGTCGACTCGCTGCTCTTCGTCGCCCATCAGGAGCAGATCCTGCGGCAGAGCCGCTCGGTGTTCCGGCAGGTGATGGGGGACGGCAGCTTCGGCGAGACCCTGGTCGGCGGCGAAAGGCCGAAGGACTGGAAGTACGTCTTCGCCTCGATTCAGTCGCTGCAACGGCAGGAGATCGACCCCGAGGCGTACGACATGGTGATCGTCGACGAGTTCCACCACGCCGAGGCGCCGACGTACGCCCGACTGCTGGAACGGCTGCGGCCGCGCGTACTGCTGGGGCTGACCGCGACTCCCGACCGGAGCGATGGCGGCGACGTGCGGCGGTGGTTCGATGGCCGCGCCTCCGTGGAGCTGCATCTGTGGGAGGCGTTGGAGCGGCAACTGCTGGCGCCGTTCCAGTATTTCGGGCTGCACGACGACGTCGACCTGTCGCAGCTGCGCTGGAAGCGCGGGCAGGGGTACGACCCGGCCGAGCTGGACGGCGTCTACACCGGCAACCAGGCCCGGGCCCGGATGATCCTGCGGGCGGTAAGCGACACCGCCGACGTGGGGCGGATGCGGGCGCTCGGCTTCTGCGTGAGCATCGGGCACGCCGAGTTCATGGCAGACTGGTTCACCAAGGCGGGGGTACCGTCGGCGGCGGTGACCTCGCGGGTTGACGCCGCCGGCCGACAGGCGCTGCTGACGGCGTTCCGGAACCGTGAGCTGCGGGTCCTGTTCACCGTCGACCTGTTCAACGAGGGCGTCGACCTGCCGATGGTCGACACGATCCTGATGCTGCGGCCCACCGAGAGCGCCACGATCTTCCTGCAGCAGCTCGGCCGCGGCCTGCGCCTGGACGACGACAAGCCCTGCCTGACCGTGCTCGACTTCATCGGCGGCCAGAACGCCAACTTCCGCTTCGACCTGCGCTGGCGGGCGCTGACTGGGGTCAGCCGTCGGGCCGTCGAGGCGGCCGTCCGGGACGACTTCCCGTCGCTGCCGAGCGGCTGCCACGTCGAGCTGGACCGGGTGGCGAAGGAGGTCGTGCTCGCCAACCTGAAGTCGGCCCTGCCGACATCGAAGAACGGCCTGGTGGCGGAGCTGCGGCAGCTCGGGGAGGTGAGCCTGGCCGAGTTCCTGCGGGAGACCGGTCTGGAGATCGAGGACGTCTACCGGTCGGCGAGCATCGGCGGGTGGGCCGGGCTGCGGCGCCTGGCGGGCATCGACAACTCGACCGCCGGGCCGGACGACCGCGAGCTGGGCCGGGCCATCGGGCGGATGCTGCACATCGACGACGTGGACCGGCTGGACCTGCTGGCCCGGGTCACGAGCGGCGAACACCTGGGCGGCGGACGGCTGCTGGACATGCTGCACTTCAGTCTCTGGGGGCCGTCGGTGCCGCTGACCGAACGTGATGCCCGGCTGAAGCGACTCTGGGCGGAGCCGGCGCGCTGCGCGGAGCTACGCCAGGTCACCGAGGTACTGCGGGACCGCATTCACCGGGTCACGGTGGCGCCGGGGTCGGGGCGGGCGCCGCTGCGGGTGCACGCCCGCTACAGCCGCAACGAGGCGTGCGCGGCCTTCGGGATGACGAACCCGGGGTCGCTGCGCGAGGGAGTGAAGTGGCTTGAGTCGGAGCAGGCGGACCTCTTCTTCGTCACGCTGGTCAAGTCCGAGGAGCACTACTCCCCCACGACGATGTACGCCGACCGAGCCATCACCCACAGCCTGTTCCAATGGGAGTCGCAGAGCACCACGTCGTCGGCGTCGGGGACCGGGCAGCGCTACATCCAGCACGCCGAAAGCGGGTCGACGGTGCACCTGTTCGTCCGGGAGACCAAGCTCGCCGACCGCGACCTGGGCGCGCCGCCGTACCTGTACGCCGGGCCAATGACGTACCAGGAGCACACTGGCGACCGGCCGATGCGGATCCTTTGGCGGCTGCACCACCCGCTCCCGGCCGACATGTACGCCGCCGCTCGGGCGATCGCCGCATGACGTCAATCCGTCAACAGGTGCTGGATCGACTTGCCTCGCTCCGCCTCCATCAACGCCACGGGCGGCGCGCGCCGCACAAGCCACTCCTGGTGCTGCTGGCTCTCGGGCGACTCTCGGACACAGGGTCAAGCGAGCTTCCCTGGTCCGAGGCGGAGGCACGGCTGAGCAAGTTGATTGCCGAGTTCGCCCCCGCCTCGAGGACGGCTCACGTGCAGCGTGCGGCCTATCCGTTTACGCGGCTGCGCAGCGACGGCGTCTGGACGCTCGACCATGACGTGCCGATGGATTCGGTCGGCCCCTTGACAGCACACGACGTGGTGGGCCGGCTTGCTGGTCCCATCGAGGTGGCTTTGCGGCAGGATCCCGACCTGCTGAGGGCGGCCGCTCGCGCCCTGGTGGAGAGCCACTTTCCGCCGACGATCGCTCCGGATGTCCTCACTGCTGCAGGACTGGATCCCAACGAGATCCTGCATGTCCCTGGTGCGGCACCGGCCGCCGGCCGCCGACGGGACGCCACGTGGCGGCTTGCGGTCCTGCAGGCATGGGACCGGCAGTGCGCCTTTTGTGGGTACGACGGCCAGCTCCTTAGCGCCTCGGTGGGAGTGGAGGCAGCGCACGTGCGGTGGTGGGCCTTCGACGGCCCGGACACCCTCGACAACGGTCTTGCGCTGTGCGTACTGCACCACAAGCTGTTCGACTTTGGTGCCCTGGGTCTTGATTCAGATCTGCGGATTCACGTGTCGACCGCCTTCACCGCTCGGACGAACGTCGGGCGCACGGTGTACGACCTGCATGGTCGAATGCTGCGGCCGCGTCCGGGCACGCCTGTCCCGGCAGCCGACCACGTCTCCTGGCACCGGCGAGAGGTGTTCAAGGGCGAGCCGCTGAATGCATAGGAGCGATGCCGCCCTGCCGCCCTATCGATCTTGTTGGCCGTATGGTTTACGGTGCCGGCATGAGTGGGCGAACGTACGGAGAGATCTCGAGCTATCCCGTTGGGTCGACGTTTCCCAACCGAGCACAACTGGCCGCCTCAAAGGTCCACCGACCGCTTCAGGGTGGGATCTGCGGCGGCAAGGATGGCGCCGAGTCCATCGTCGTGTCAGGGGGCTACTTCGACGATGAAGACTACGGCGACGAGATCGTGTACACCGGGCAAGGAGGCAACGATCCCTCCACCAAGCGGCAAGTCGCTCACCAGGAACTCACCCTCGGCAACGCCGGCCTAGCCCGCAACCAGCTTGAGGGCAACCCCGTACGCGTCATCCGCGGCGCCGGCGGGGACCCAGCCTTCTCGCCATCGACAGGCTTCCGCTATGACGGACTCTTCCGGGTAGTCGATCACTGGCACACGGACGGCAAAGACGGCTTCCGCATCTGGAGATTCCGACTCGTCAGCCTCGACGACGTCGACCGGCCACCGGCCAGGGAAAAGCACCCCAGGTCCGGGCGGTGATCCAGCGTCTCGTGCGCAGCACCGTCCTCGCGCTCAAGGTCAAGAAGCTCTGCGACTACCGCTGCCAGCTCTGCGACACAGACTAGAAACCCCAGCCGGCCCCTACGCGGAGGCCGCGCACGTCCGCCCCCACAAACGGTCCCGATTCGTTCGACAACATCCTCCGCCTCTGCCCTGACCACTACGTCCTCTTCGACGCAGGGGGCATCTGGATGGGCGAGCATCTTGAAGTGTTCGATACAGCCACAGGACGGCAGGTAGGCACGGTGCGAATGGCCGCGGAACACGGAATCGCCTGGGACCACCTCGCCTACCGTGCGTCGCTGCACTCCTAGCAGCCCAGACGAGGAGTGCTAGTGGTGCCAGTGGACGCCTTGCTTCGCCCCTCCCGGCTCTACCGGGCTGCGGAAGTGCGCGGACGGGAGTGCCCGATACCTGCGGCTCCCGGTGTCTACGCCTGGTACTTCCCGTCACCGCCACCCCTGGTGCCGGTTGCCGGGTGCCATACGCAGGATGGGGCGGTGCTGCTCTACGTGGGCATCTCACCGAAGGCGCCACCGAACAACGGACGCCCTCCGAGCCGGCAGACGATCCGCAGCCGGATCCGCTATCACTACCGGGGCAACGCGGCCGGGTCGACGCTGCGCCTGACGCTTGGCTCGCTCCTTGCCGGCGAGCTTGGGATTGGCCTACGGCGGGTCGGTAGCGGCAATCGGCTGACATTTGGCCGAGATGGCGAGGAACGACTCACCGCCTGGATGGCCGAACACGCCCAGGTCGTGTGGACCGCAACGGATCAGCCGTGGAAGCTTGAGGAGGAGCTGATCCGTTCGTGCGTGTTGCCGCTCAACCTCGACCAGAACCGCCATAGCTCGTTCCACGGCCAGCTCTCCGCACTCCGCGCCGCGCAACGGGCACACGCCCGATTGCTACCCGTGGAACGATGACCGCAGCTTTATCGGCGACCCAAGATCCCTTCGCCCCGAACGCAGGCACAGAATCTCAGCCATTCAGGTACGCGAGCACCCGCCGGTTGTCGCCATCGGACGGGCATGCCCAGCTTGCTGAAGATGCTGTTGATGTGCCCGCCGGTTGCCGACGAAGAGCTGCGTGCCGTATGGACGCACGGCCGTCATCAGATCACCGAACGTGCCGGCGGTGCGCTGCGCGTACCACTGCTCGTCGACCGCGGCCACATCCGAGTCGGCGGCGTCGAAGGACAGCACGTTCGGCACCTTGTGGTCGCTGGTCAGCACCAGGTTGTAGACGTACGGGCTGTTCGCGATGCCGGTCCACGACAGTGTCACCGGGCCGGCGGCGAGCCGTGGCCCGCAGCGCGTCGCCGGTCTCCGGTCGGGGACGTACTGGCTGTTGCGGCCCTTGATCACGTGACGCCCGAGAGCGCGTGCGCCGCTCGGCTTCGGCTTCCCCGAGCAGATCACGGGGTTACGGACTGATCAAGGTCCGACCGATGGCCGATTCACGGAGAAGACCCAAGATTCGCGGAGAAGACCCAGTAGGTCCCGTTTCCCACTAAAGTGAGGACTGCTCGGACAATCCCACCCGCCTCGCTGGGCGCGGCCTGGCATGACTCGTCGAGCGAGGTGCGCATCCGTGACATCCCGGTCCGGCGCGCGGCCCCTGGTCGCGGTGTGCGTGATCTTCGCCGCCGCATCGCTGGTCGCCGTGCCGGCCAGTCTCGACCTCGGCTGGGACGAGGTCGTCTATGTGAGCCAGCACGGCAACCATGCGCCGCCGGCGTTCATGAGCGCACCGCGCGCCCGGGGCGTGACCCTGCTGGTGTGGCCCGTAGCGTCCTGGCTCGATTCCACCATCGCACTCCGGCTGTTCCTCACCGTCACCGCGGCGACGTCGCTCGGGCTGGCGTTCTGGGTGTGGTCGCGGGTGTCCCGGCGGCCCGGCACCGCCGTGATCGCCGCCGGGCTGTACGCGAGCCTCTGGACCGCCCTGTTCTACGCGAACGCCGCAATGCCCAACCACTACACGGCGATGGCGGCGGTGGCAGCGGTCGGGTGTTTCCTGCTGGCCGTGGCCGAGCCGGCCCGGCCCGGGGCGTACCTCGGGCTCGTCGCCGCGCTCGCCGTGGCCGCCCTGATGCGTCCGGCCGACGCCTTCTGGCTCGGGCTCCCGCTGCTCGCCGCCACCGTCGCGGTGCCCGCGTTCCGGCGGTGGCGGCTGACCGCGACAGTGGTCGCAGGCCTGGTGCTCGGCGGCGCACCGTGGGCGGTCGAGGCCGAGCTGCGCTACGGCGGGCTCCTGGAGCGCATCCGTCAGGCCGGTCACGTGCAGGGCGGCACGACGCTGCAGTTCTCCCTCGGGCACGTGATCAGCACCCTGGACGGGCCGATCCTGTGCCGCCCGTGCGGCAGCCCCGTGCGGTGGCCGGCAGTGCTGTGGTGGCTGGCCCTGGCCCTGCTGATGCCACTGGCTGTCCGGGCGGCCCACCGGGCGAGCGTGGCACGGACGGCATGGCTGCCACTCGTGGTCGCCGGCGCCATGGCCTTCCCCTACCTGTTCCTGATCGGATACTCCGCACCCCGGTTCTTGATGCCGACCTACGCCGTCGCTCTGGTCTGCACCATCCCGGGGCTCGCCGCCTTGTTCTCCACGGCCGTCGGTCAGCGGCGGCGGGTCGTCGCCGCCGTGGTGGCGTTGGGCTTCGCCGGCCACCTCGCCATCCAGGCCGGCATCCTGCACCACGTCGTGGCGGAGCAGGTCCGCAGCCGCGGCGACTGGACCCGCCTCGTCCAGACCCTGCGATCGCACGGGGTGCGACCGCCGTGCGTGATCTCCGGCCACGAGGCCATCCCGATCGCCTACTACGCCGGGTGCCGGGCGCTGGAAGACCGGGGATACAACCGCAACGCGAGCACCGCGCAGCTGCGGCAGGCCGCGGCGACCGGACGCTTCGCCCTGCTGGTCAAGAACTCCGCCCCGCCCGACTGGGCCAGGGGCTGGCACCGGATTCCGGTGCCGAACCTCACCACCTCCGGCTGGGAGGTGTACCTGCCGCCGGCGGCAGCACCGAACTGAGACGGCGCCGCGCCCGGCACCGCGCTCGTTCGGGCATACGGCGGGTGCCGGCGGGTATGTCCGGCGGATGCGCACCGGTGAGGTGACCCGGCTCTACCACCAGCAGACGAACCAGTGCCGCGGCGACCGGCCGCCGGGTGTCCCGGGGTTCGTTCCGATGGACCCGAGCAACCGTCCCCAGCCCTTCAAACGCCACCTCGGGGCGCCGGTGCACCCCCTCCCCCGCGACCTGCCGCCGACCGGGGCGCCGGCCGCGGTGACCCTGTCCGGACGGGTACCGCCGAGCGACCCGACCATCGACGGCGAACTCCTCGCCCGGCTGCTGTTCTTCTCGGCCGGCGTCACCCGAACCGCCGGGGACGACCTCTGGTTCCGGGCCGCCGCCTCCGCCGGCAATCTCCACCCCCTGGAGATGTACGCGGTGGCCGGCGAGGTGGCCGGGCTCGACGCCGGGCTGTACCACTTCGCGCCGGAGGTGTTCGGCCTGGAGGCACTCGCGGCCGGGGACCACCGCCGGGCGCTGGCCGACGCCACCGCCGACCCGGACGTCGCGGCCAGCCCGCTCGCCCTCGTCGTCACCGGCCTCCCGTGGCGCACCGCGTGGAAGTACGCCGAACGGGGCTGGCGGCACGTCTACTGGGACGCCGGGACGATGATGGCGAATCTGCTCGCCGTCGCCGAAGGCCACGGGCTACCCGTGCGGGTACGGCTGGGCTTCGTCGACGCCGCCGTGTCTCGCCTGCTCGGCGTCGACGGCGTGACGGAGTTCCCGGTGGCGGTGATCACCTGCGGCCGGCCCACCGCGACCGCCGCCGCCGAACCGGTCGAGCTACCTGCGCCGCAGTTCCCGCCGACGCCGCTCTCTCCCGCGCCGGTCGACTTCCCGCTGGTCATCCGGGTGCAGCAGGCCGGTGACCTCACCACGGGCGACGACGTGACCGGCTGGCGGACGGCCGCCGTCGCGGGCCTGCCCCGCGCCACCGACACCGTCGATGCACCGGTTGCGGCCGGCAGCGAGCCGATCGAGTCGGTCATCCTGCGCCGCAGCTCCACCCGGCGCATGCGCCGCCAGGTCGCCCCCGTCGAGCTGCTGCACTGGGCGATGGCTGCGGCGACCCGAGCGGTCCCCGCCGACGCGATCCCGACCGGGACCACCCTGCTCTCCCACGAGGTCGCGGTCCACGCGGTGCAGGGCACGGAGCCGGGCCTGTACCAGCAGGTCGGCGGCCCGCCGCAGCTGCGCCGGCCGGCGCCGGAGCCCGAGGTACGAACGTTGAGCCAGGCGCTCTGCCTCGACCAGCCGCTCGGCGGCGACTCGGCGTACACCGACTTCGCCTGCGCCGATCTCGACCAGGTGCTCGACGGGTACGGCGAGCGCGGGTACCGGGTCGCCCAGTTCGAGGCGGGGGTGGCCGCCGGCCGCCTGCAACTGGCCGCCTTCACCCTCGGTCACGGCGGCACCGGCCTGACGTTCTGCGACCAGGACGTCTCGGACGCCTTCGACACCCGTGCGGCCTGCATGCTCGCCATCGCCATCGGGCTACCCGCCTACCGGCCGAAGCCCGGCGGCCCGCCCGGCCGGCCCCGGCGGCTCACCCGCTGACGAGTCCCGCCGGGTGCCGGGTGAGCGGCGGCAGCACGGACGGCCCCGTCGGCGACCACCTCGAATCCGTACGCGCGTCAGGCCGCGGAGGAGGGCGAGATCCTCCGCGATGACAACTCGCGCTACGCCTTCGCCGCGCTCGCCGGCTCCGGCTCCGGCGGCGCGTGCCGCCCCCTGGCCGGCCGCTCGTCGCCGTGCCCCGGCCACCACGCCTTGTGCCCGATCAGCGCGGTCAGCGCCGGAACGAAGAACATCGACATCACGAACGCCGACAGCACGATGCCGATCGCCACCGCGAAGCCCATCTGCTGCAGGAACGAGATCGGCGCGAGCATCAGCACCCCGAACGTGCCGGCGAGGATCAGGCCGGCCGCCGCGACCGTCGGCCCGGCGTGTTCGACGCCGATGGCGGCGGCCTCGTGCGGCTCGTTGCCCTCCCGTGCCTCCTCACGCAGTCGGGCGATCATCAGGATGTTGTAGTCGGTCCCGATCGCCACCACGAAGAGATAGAGGATGATCGGCAGCTGGAAGGTGATCGCGGGCTTGTCCTGCAGCCCTTGGAAGAGGTAGACCGTCGCGCCCAGCGTGGCGGCGAAGTTGAGCAGCACCGCTATCACCAGGTAGATCGGCGCGACCAGGCTGCGCAGCAGCAGCGCGAGGATGAGCGCGATCAGGCCGGCCGCCACCGGCAGGATCACCGACAGGTCTCGGTTGTTCGCCGAGTTGATGTCCGCGAAGATCGCGGTGGGTCCGCCGACCAGCGCCCGGGTGCCCGGCGGGGCCGCCGCGTGCAGGGCGTCGCGCAGGTCGTCGCGGACGAGCGTGATCGCCTCGTTGGAGACCGGGTTCTCGTCGAGCAACAGGTTGACCCGGGCCACACTCGGATCGTTGCTGCGCTCCGGCGGCTGCGCCCGGCCCACTCCCGGGGCGCCGGCCGCGGCCGCCGCGAATTCGCTGACCTGTTGCTCGGTCAGCGGCGACCCGTTGTCGGTGGTCAGGTAGACCTCCGTCGGGGCGAGGGCGCCGGCGGCGAACCCGCGCTGCAGGTCTGCGGCGGCCTTCGCCGACTCGGTGTCCTGCGGGAAGCCGGAGCTGAAGTCGTAGTCGGCCTTATAGGCCAAGGAGCCGGCGGCGAGCGCGACCAGCAGGGCGCCGGATGCCGCAGCGACGAGCGCCGGCCGGCGACCTATGGCGGCCCCGAGGCGACGCGCCATCGTGGCCTTGGGGGTACGCTGCCACGCCTTGGACGGCCAGAAGACGTACCGGCCGAGCAGCGAGACGATCGCCGGGATGAGCGTGAGCGAGGTGACCAGCATGACGCCGACGGCGATCGCGAGCGCCGGGCCGAGGGAGCCGAAGAAGCCCAGGGATGCGAGGAGCAGCACGAGGAACGCGACGATGACCGCTCCCGCGGCCGACGTGATGACCTCGCCGACCCGCTCGACGGAGACCATCATCGCGGTGCGCTTGTCGTCCCCGGCACGCAGCCGCTCGCGATAGCGGAAGAGCAGGAACAGGATGTAGTCGGTGCCGATGCCGAACAGCACGATCAGCAGCACCGTCTGCAGATCCTGACTCACGTTGAGGTCGAACGCCTTACCCGCCGCGGCGACCAGTCCGCTCGTGACGGCCATGACCACGCCGATGACCAGCACGGGCAGCAGCGCGGCGATGGGGCTGCGGAAGATGATCAGGATCAGTCCGATGATCAGGATGATCGTCGCGATGCCGACCACGGCGAAGGCCTGGTTGAAGGTGTCCTCGTTGTCGACGAAGCTCGCCACGTCGCCGGCCACGCCCGCGGTCAGCCCGCTGCCCGCCAACTCCGGACCGATGGCCGCCCGCAGATCGCGTACGGCGTCGAGCAGCGCCGGGTCGTCCGGGGCGACCGCGTCGAGCCCGACGTTCACCACCTGCACCGACTTGTCCGGCGCGACGGCCTGCGGGCCGGTCAGGTAGCCGGACGTGTGCGCGATGTTCTTCGCCTTCAGCGACTGGGCGAGCTGGCCCACCTTCGCCTCGTCGGCCGGAGTCAGCGGCTGCCCGTCGGCGCGCTTGACCACGATGGTCGCCGTCGCGGTCGCCTGCTGCGGAAACGCCTTCTTGGCGAGTTCGATGGCCTGCACAGACTCGTACGAGCGGGGCAGGAAGCTGCCCTGATCGGCGGAGGTGATGTCGCTCAACGACGGGGTGGTGACGACGATGGCGACTGCCGCGAGCACCCAGCCGGCGATCACCCACCAGGCCCTGCGTACCACGAATCTGCCCAGCCGCTCGAACATGGTTTCCCCCGTTTGTTCGGCACCACCGACACCTGAGGCGTGGGGCGCCTCTGGGCGCCCGCCCGTCACTCTGCCGGGCAGCCTCCGCTACCCCGTGTGCATCCTACCTACGGCGGGCAATCCTTTTCGGACGCGTGGGAGCGTGGGGCGTGTTCTACGAGCAGCTCAGCTGGCAGGGCCAGGAGGTCGAGGAGCCGGGAGCCGAGATCAGGCCACCAGCGCGTACGGCTCGGGCTCGGGTGACCGGCGGCGCTGGTCGTAGTCGGGGGCGAGCGTGCCGAAGAGCCGGTCCCAGATCGACGTGTAGAAGCCGAGGTTGACCGACGGCTCGACGTGGTGCCCGGCGTGCAGGGTCGGGGTGGCGACCCAGCGGAACACCGGGCTGCGCCGGGCCGCCGACGGGAGCACCTCGACGCCGAGGTGGCCGAAGATGCCGAAGACGAGGTTCACCGCGGTGTAGGCGACGATCGCCCAGACCGAGAACGTGTGTGCGGCGAGCGCCGCCAGCCAGAGCCCACCGAATCCGAGGATCTCCAGCGGATGCAGCGCGTACAGCGTCGCGGGCCGGGCGTCGACGAAGCGGTGGTGCAGCGCGTGGGCCAGCGGGAAGAGCCGCGGCCGGTGCGCGACCGCGTGACCGGCGTACATCAGCAAATCCATCAGCAGGAGCAGCAGGACGAAATCGGCCAGGACGCGGAGGCCCAGGTCCGCGTTCAGATGGATGATCCCGGCCTTCCACAGCGCCCAGCCGCCGACGGTGACGAGGGAGTTCATCAGGATCGCCCCGCCGGCGAGCCAGAGCTGCAGCCGGCTGATCCGGCCGGGGTCCGGCAGTAGCCGGACAACCGTCGGCAGCCGGAGCATGGCGTTGCCGGCGCCGACGGCGAACAGGAAGAGAACCATGTTCTCGAGCAGGGCGAGCCCGACCACCTGGCCGACATCGAGTCGCCACGCCCAGTCGAGCACACCATCCACGTCCTTCAGTATGCGCCCGTCGGAGATGCTCGGGACCGACCTGATTCGCGGATCCCGCAACGGGCCGGCGCGAACGTCCATAGCCTGGCAGGCGGGAGCACTTCGAGACGTTGACGGAGGACACCGTGACCAAGGCCGTCAGGGAAGCGCTTGAGGGCGTCAGCGAGATCGAGCTGACCGTGACCGGCCGAAAGACCGGACGGCAGATCACCCACCCCGTCTGGTTCGTCCAGGAGGAGGAGAGCGCCTTCCTGGTCCCGATAACCGGCTCGGACAGCGACTGGTACAAGAACGTACGGCAGACACCGTTCGTGCAGCTGGCCGTCAATGGGACGGCGGTGAGCTCGACCGCGACCCCGATCACCGAACCGGACCGGGTCGATCACGTGGTGGAGATGTTCCGCGAGAAGTACGGCTCGGATCAGGTGGACCAGCACTACCCGAAGCGTGACGTCGCCGTCCAGGTCTCACTCACGTAGCCGGTCGGGTCAGCCGGTGATCGTCAGCGCAACCGGCAGGCCCTGCTGCACCTCGAGCACCGCCCGCTCCCCCAACGGTCGTGCCAGCTCGGCGGTGGCGGTGCGACGTGCTCCGATGTCCCCGCACGACTCGCCGTCGGCGTGGCGGTGCTCGATGACGATCACGACGACGGCGTTGGCCGACTCGGCGGCCTCCGCGCGGTAGTCGGCGCCGCACGGCTGATTTCCGGGGGCCGGGGAGCCGGTGAAGGCGACGATCAGCCGCCGGCTCGTCGTGCTCCCGGTCGCCGACTCGATCGCCAGCCCGCCGCGCGGGTACTCGGGACCCCAGGCCGGTGGCGTCACCACGACGGCACCCGCGCTGGCGACCGCGACCCGGGTCAGCCGCACCGCCGTGCCCCTGAGGGTGTATTCCCAGGCCGGGACCGCCGCCGGGCCGCGCGTGGTGGGAATCCGCACCGTGGTCAGGCGGGCGGCGGTGACCTCCAGGGGTACGCACCCGGAGCAGTCCCCGGCGCCCGCCGCTCTCAGCTGGGCGAGTGCCTCCTCGGCCGACGTCAGGGGAACGGCTTGCGTCCTGCCGTTCTCCCAGACCACCTTCCCCGTCGGTTGCTCGAGGGCGGGCAGCGCCGTAGCGGGGACGATCCGGCCGGTCAGCAACGCCTGCTTGTTGTTGTCGCCGTTCGCCTGTTCCCAGTCGCCGAGCTGGCCGGTCAGCTCCCCGACCGGCACGAAGGCTTGCGCCCCACCGGCGGCGAGGACCGCCTGGTCGTACCGGGTCAGGGCGTCGCGTGCCTGCAGGCGCAACCGGTCCAGGTCATCCCCGCCGGGTCCGCTGCCGGTCGCACAGCCACCGAGGACGGCCACCGCAGTCATCCATACCAGCCAGCGCCGTCCGGCCACCCCCGCTCACCTCCGCGCCCCTTCGACGTCCGCCGGCCCGTTGAGGTTCCCCCAGCATGTCTCCCGGCACCGAGGTGTTCAGGGGCGGGCCGCGCGCCGGCGGAGCACCATGCGACCGGCGCGCTCCCGCAACTCCCGCGCCGTCTGGCCCAGCTCGAACGCGATCCGGGCGGCCTCGTACGCCTCGGCGGCGCCCGGCTCCGCCATCCGGCGCCCGCGCGGGTCGTCCGACTCGGCCCGATCATCCATCAGTGGGTCCCCCGCCCATGGTCGCGCTCTGCGTGCTGTCATCGCTCCAGAACCCAACGACGGTCAACGCACCGGGTGGCGGCGCTGTTCGTCACGTCCGGTTCCTCCGGCGATCGATCGACTTCTACGATGCACGTCGTGCGCGATGACGGTGAGCTCCCCGCAGGCCAGGACGGTTCGGGTCGGCGGTCGCTGGGTCGTACCCGGCTGGTCCTGGTCCTGTGTGGCGCGGTCGTCGCCGTCGTGGCCGCCACCGCGGGTGTCAGGTGGTTCGTCGGCGAACCCGATCCGGTCGCAGGTGGGAAGCGGTCGATCGGCTACGGCTGCCCCGTGTTCGGCGTGGACCCGGGCCCTCCGAAGGAGTGCGGTCCGCCCGCGGCCCTGGACCCGCGCCGCGCACCGGTGACCGAGGGGCAGCGGACGGCGGTCAGGGACAGGGCCAGGGCCATTCGCCTCGCCGCGTCGCACGCCGGCTGGTGCATGACCGGCACCCAGCCGGAATGTGCCCGTCGGCCGGCGTCACACGATCCGACGCAGGACGATGTCGACGCGGCCCGGCTGTGGCTGGACCGGACGGAGGCCTCTGCGAGCACGGCACGGCTGGCTCGTCCGGGCGACCCAGGTCATGTGGGCGCGCTGCTCTACGCGGCTCGCCTCGATGACGTCTGCGTCGTCGGCTACCTCGAGCAGGTGCCGGGCGGTGCGGGCGGCGAGGAGATCGTCGGCCTCCTGCCCGACGGGACCTGCCTGCCCGACTGACGAGCCGAGCGTCCCCACCGGCGCAGGGAGGCACCCAACCGGACCCGGCTCCGCTCCGACAGCCGCCGCCCTGATCGGCGTCCGCCGGCCCGACGCGATGCCGGCGTCATCGCCGAGTACCCGTACCGGTTGGCGGGTGGGGCCGAACCGCCGATATCCACGCCTATCCCCGACCGTCCGCGCGGCGATAGCGTGCACGCACCGCGACGCCCCCTTGCGCGTCCCCACCTCGCACCACCGGATCGATCTCACGTCCGACGCCGGCGTAGTCGCCGGGAGAGAGGATCGAAGAGGATGCTCCCGACACCCACCACCTCCCGCTGGCGAGCAGCGAGAGTCACCCTTGCCGCCGCCATCGCACTGGTCAGCCTCGGCATTTTCGGCGCGCCCGTTCATGCCCAGGGACAGTCCAAAGTCACCGTGATGACCCGGAACCTGTATCTGGGCGGCGATCTGACGCCGTCCATCGGCGCGCCGACACCCGGGGCGTTCCTGGCCGCGAACTCCGCGCTGTTCAGCCACGTCGGCCTGGTCGATTTTCCGGCCCGGGCGAAGCTGCTCGCTCGGGAGATCACCGAGAACAAGCCGGACCTGGTCGGACTGCAGGAGGTCGCCCTGTGGCGCACCGGCACGTTCGCTGACCCCGCACCCGCCACCGAGATCCGGTACGACTACCTGGCGCTGCTCATGGGCGAGCTGAGCCGGTCCGGTCACGCGTACGACGTCGCGGTCGTACAGGCCGAGGCCGATCTGGAGGCGCCCGCGGGCGGGCCGCACTTCCTCGACGTACGACTCACGATGCGCGACGTGATCCTGGTGCGCCACGGCGGCCGGGTGAAGGTGACCGACTCCTCGTCCGGCACCTTCGCCAACAACCTCACCTTCACGCTCGCGGCAACGGGCGGGACCGTGACCAGCACCCGCGGTTGGACCGCGGTGGACGTGGTGCACGGGCAACGGCCGTTCCGGTTCGTGAACACCCACCTGGAGGCCTTCCACCCCGGTGTCCGGGTGCTGCAGGCGCGCGAACTGCTGGCCGGGCCGCTGGCCACCGCGCCGGGTGACGTCATCCTCGCCGGTGACCTCAACACGGGTCCCGACCTGCCCGTCGCCGAGAACCGGCTCGCCTATGCGGCGCTGGTGGCCGGCGGGATGCGGGACACGTGGGAGATCCTGCATCCGGATGACCCCGGCTACACCGCGGGTCTGGGCGACGACCTGAACCAGCCCGCCGACGCCGTCGAGCACCGCATCGACATGGTCCTGTTCCGGGGGGCGGTCGTACCCGTGTCGAGCCTCATCTTCGGCAACGAGCGGCAGACCCCCGACGGCCGGTGGGCCTCGGACCACCTCGGCTACCTGGCCGTGCTGGCCCTGCAGTAAGGCCATCGTTGCTCCGGGCTGGCGCCGACGCGCCAGCCCGGAGTTGCCACTGGCGCAGAGCGCCACAGCGTGAGCGGCCCGGCTGTCAGTAGGTCGCGCCCCGCGCCACCTGCGCGGCCACCCGCTCGTGCAGCGCGGCGAGGGCCGGGCTGACGGTGGCGGTGAGCGGCGCCGGGTCCGCCAGCCGGCGCGCCGGGTCGGGTAGCCAGGCGAGGTCGGCGTCGAACCGGCCGCGCGCGGCGCGTACCTCCCCGGCCGGGTCGGCGGCGGCCAGGCGACGGCCGCCGCGCATGACCGGCACGAGCAGCGGCTCGCGGTCGCCCGGTGGGGGTTCGTCGCGCAGGCCCACCACGTCGCCGCCGGCACCGGTGGGATCACGGAAGACCTGCTTGGGACCGGGCAGGGTGGCCTTGCCGGGCGACAGCTTGAGCACCGGCCGGTCGCCGACGGCCACCAGCTTGTAGGCGCTGTCCAGGGACGGCGCGTCGAAGGAGACGCCCATGCGGGTGCCGACGCCGTACGCGTCGATCGGTGCGCCCGCGGCGACGAGCGCCGCGATGGCGTCCTCGTCGAGGCTGCCGCTGGCCACGATCTGGACCTGGGTCAGCCCGGCGTCGTCGAGGATCGCGCGGGTCTGCACGGCCAGCGCGGCGAGATCCCCGGAGTCGAGCCGCACGCCCATCGGACCAGTCAGCCCCAGCTCTGCGATGACCTCGACGGCGGCCCGCGCTCCGGCGGGCGTGTCGTAGGTGTCGACGAGGAACACCGGGTTCGTGGGGAAGTCGGTCGCGAACGCGCGGAACGCGGCACGCTCGTCGGGGAACGCCTCGACGTACGAGTGCGCCATCGTCCCGGACGGCAGCAGTCCGTAGCGTCGAGCGGCCTCGACGTCGCTGGTCGCGGCGAAGCCGGCGATCGCGGACGCCCGCGCCACGGCCGCCCCGGCCTCGATCCCGTGCGTGCGACGGAACGCGAAGTCGACCAACTGCGCGTCGCCGGCGGCGAGGCGGCATCGGGCGGCCTTGCTGGCCACCGTGGTGTGGAAGGTGATCAGGTTCAGCACGCCGGTCTCCACCAGCTGCGCCTCGGCGATCGGCGCGGTGACCTCCAGCAGCGGTTCGTCGGCGAACACCACGCGGCCCTCCGGTACGGCCCACACGTCACCGGTGAACCGCAGCCCCGCGAGCGCTGCCAGCGTCGCTTCGTCGAGCCCGACGGTGTCGCGCAGATAGCCGAGTTCGCCCTCGTCGAAGGCGAAGCTCTCCAGGAACGCCAGCGCCTCGGCCAGCCCGGCGGCCACCAGGAAGCCACGCTGCGGCGGTAGGCGGCGGACGAACAGGCTGAACGTGGCGCGCTCCACCATGTCCCGGCGCAGGTAGCTGGCCGCCATCCGCAGCTCGTACAGGTCAGTACGCAACCCGGTCACAGTTCCTCCATCGGCACGGGCACCGCGACCACCCTGTCTGGCGGGATGTGTCGGGCGCGGGTACCCCTTCGGGTCGCTGATACACCTACCGGCGGTGAACCCGCCGTGGCTCCCGCCCGCCAGCCCGTCGCCGACCGCTTCGCCGGGGTCCGCTCACCCCTGACGAATCAGACTGTCGAGGGCGACGGTGGGATCGGCCAGGCGGTCGAGGTCGACGGGCTGCCGGGAGCGGATCAGCTGCCCGATCGGGCCGGTCACCTCCCAGACGTTGACGTTCATGCCCGCCAGCACCCGCCCCCGCGCGGTCCAGAACGCGATGAACTCGCCGCTGCTGAGCTCGCCGCGGACGACGATGCGGTCGTAGGAGCCGGGCGGGGCGTGGCCGGTGTACTCCATGCCCAGCTCGTACTGGTCGGTGTAGAAGTAGGGCAGCCGGTCGTAGCTGACGGCCTGACCGAGCATGCCCCGGGCGGCGGCGGGCCCGGAGTGCAGGGCGTGTGCCCAGTGCTCGACCCGTACCCGGGTGCCCAGCAGCGGGTGGTGGGCGTTGGCCAGGTCACCGGCGGCCCAGATGTCCGGGTCGCTGGTACGCAGCGTGTCGTCGACGAGGACGCCGTTGTCGACGGCGAGGCCGGCCTGTTCGGCGAGTTCGGTGTTGGGCTGGACGCCGACGCCGAGGACCACGAGGTCGGCGGCCAGGACGGTGCCGTCGGCGAGCAGTACCGCGCGGACCCGGTTCGACCCCTGGAACTCGTGGACCTGGGTACCGAAGTGGAAGGTGACCCCCTGGGCGCGGTGCAGGTCGGCGAAGACGGTGGCGAGCTGGTCGCCGAGGACGCGCTGCAGGGGCAGGTCGGCGGTCTCGACGACGGTGACGGTGGCGCCGCGGGTGCGCGCGGCGGCGGCCACTTCCAGGCCGATCCAGCCGGCGCCGACGATGACGACGTTCGCCCCGTCGACGAGGGCGTCGGAGATGCGGTCGCTGTCGGCGAGGGTACGCAGCCGCAGCACGCCGTCGAGGTGCGCGCCGGGAATCGGCAGGGTCCGGGCCCGTGACCCGGTGGCCAGCAGCAGCCTGTCGTACGGGAAGCGCTGCCCGTCGGCGACCGTGACCTGTCGGGACCGGCGGTCGAGGGCGGTGACGCGGGTGTCGGTACGCAGGTCGACGTCGTGGTCGGCGTACCAGCCGGCGTCGTGCACGAAGACGCTGTCGCGCTCGCTGGTGCGCAGCAGCAGGCCCTTGGACAGTGCCGGCCGTTCGTACGGGCGCTCGGTCTCCTCGCCGAACAGGACGATCCTGCCGTCGAACCCCTCCTCGCGGAGCGTCTGTGCGGCTCTGGCTCCGGCCAGCCCGGCCCCGACGATCACGAACGGACGCTGCTGGGTCACGGGTTCTCCTAGCGGGACGTGTCAGGCGCGGGCGCCGACTCCGGTGAGGGTGAAGAACTCGGCGCGGGAGCGCGAGTCGTCGCGTAGCGCGCCGAGCAGGGTCGAGGTGATGGTGGTGGCGCCGACCGCCTGGACTCCACGCAGGGTCATGCACAGGTGTTGCGCCTCGACGACCACCCCGACGCCTCGCGGGCGTAGGTGGGCGGTGAGCCAGTCGGCGATCTGCTTGGTCAGCCGTTCCTGGACCTGCGGGCCGTGGGCGAAGAGTTCCGCCACCCGGGCGAGTTTGGACAGCCCGAGGATCCGCTCGCCGGGCAGGTACCCGACGTGGGCGACGCCGATGAACGGCAGCAGGTGGTGCTCGCACACCGAGCGGATCGGGATGGCCCGGGCGACGACGAGTTCGTCGTAGCCCTCGTCGTTGGCGAAGGTGGTGAGCCGGAACTCGCGCGGGGTGAGCAGTTCGGCGTAGGCGCGGGCCATCCGGCCCGGCGTTTCGGCCAGCCCGTCGGCGTCGAGGTTCACGCCGAGTGCCGCCAGGAACGCCGCCGCGGCCTGTTCGGCGGCGACCAGGTCCCTTGTGGCGGGCCGCCGGTCGACCTGTAGCGGACTGAGGGCCACCTCTACTCCCATCGACGGGCGGTGGGTGGCTTCATGTCGACCACCCACCCGTTTTCGCCAACCAACGTTGTCGTTATTCATGCTGCACGCGGGCCGGAAGAATTTCAATAGCCGGCGCTGGTGATAATCTCGGTGGGATGCCGGACCGATGGACAGCCGTGGCCGCGCTCGCCGATCCGTCCCGGCGGGCGCTGTACGACCACGTGCGCCATCAGGACCACCCGGTCACTCGCGAGGAGGCCGCCGACGCCACCGGGGTCACCCGCGGACTGGCCGCCTTCCACCTGGACAAGCTCGTCGACGTCGGCCTGCTGCGGGCCCGCTACCAGGCCCCACCCGACCAGCCGAGAGGCCGGGGCCGCAGCCCCAAGGTGTACGAGCCGGCGGGGGACGGTCTCGCCGTCACGGTCCCGGAACGCCGCTACGAACTGATCGCCGAGATCCTCGCCGACGCGGTCGTCGACGATCCGGCCCACGCGGACGACGCCGCGCGTCGGCTCGCCGGGCAGCGCGGCCGCAGCCTGGGCGCCGGGCTGGCCGAGGACGGGTGCGACGTCCTGTCGGCGCTGGACGGCATCGGATTCGAGCCGCGCCCCGACGCGCAGCGGCGGGTGCTGCTGCACAACTGCCCGTTCCACGCCCTGGCCACCCGGCACACCGCACTGGTCTGCGGGCTGAACCACGCCTTCGTCACCGGCCTGCTCGAAGGGCTGGGCGCCGCCGATGTCGCGGCCCGCCTGGCTCCCCGCCCCGGTGCCTGCTGTGTGGAGTTGAACCTGCCGTCGTGAGTACTCGCTCCCCCGCACCGGCGGCCGCGGTCATCCCACGGTGGGCGTGGCCTTCAGGTTCAGCAGCCCGGCGTCGACGACGGCGCGGCTGAGCGGCCGCGCCGCTTCCGCGAGCCGCGCACACCCGTCCTCGCCGAGCACCCGGTAGGCCGGTTCGGCGAGAGCGTCGGTCCGGTCCTCGACCGACTGACGCAACTCGCGGCCGGCGTCGGTGAGCGCGAGGTCGTCGGCGCCACCGTCGGCCAGCAGGCCGCGGGACCGCAGCCCGTCCACCGCCGCCGCCCACTCGTCGCCGGTCCAGCCGCGACTGCGGAGCAGGAACCGCACGGGTACGTCACCGGTCGCCGCGTGCAGCACGAGCGCGTCGAGGCCGGTGATGCCGGCGACGACGAGGGCGTTCACGTGCCCGTCGCCACGGAACTCGCGCAGCAGCGTCTGCGCGTGCCAGAGCACCAGCTGCGGCTCCTCCGGCCACGGCAGCGCCGCGTGCGCGGCGAACAGCGGACGCCCGGGCAGCTGCTCGCACGCTGACTCGGCGGCCCGGCGGGCCAGCCCGGCCGCCTCGGCGACGGTCACCGCTGCGTCCTCCAGAGCCGAGAAGGCCCGGCTCAGGGCCGCGTCCGCGGCGTCCAGGCGGGCCCGCAGCACGGCCGGCGGGTCTGCCCGCTCCCACGCGGCGGGCAGCGCCGCGCGTACCAGGGCGGGCTTGAAGTTGAAGAACGTCGCGACGACCGGCTCGGCCGGCACCGCACCGAACGCGGCCGACCGGGACGCGAAGTAGCCCGTCAGGCCGTCCAGCCCCAGCGCCTCGTACCGTTGCCGCGCCTCGGGGGCGAAATAGATCATGGCGTGGATCGGTTCGGCGCGGCGCCACGCGGCGCGGGCGACCGCGGGGTCGAGGGGGGATCGGGCCACGGGAACTCCTTCCATCACTGGTCGACGACGGTCACGTGCGGGGTCTTCAGCAGGTCAGGGCGTCCGGTCCTGCGCGAAGCGCCACCGTAGCTCCCGCTTGAGGACCTTCATGCTCGGACCCAACGGGAACTCGTCGACGAACTCGACCCGCCTCGGATACATGTGGCGGCCCACGTGCTCGCGCGCCCAATCGATGATCTCGTCGGCGGTCACCTCCGTTGTCGGGATGACGACCGCGCAGACCTCTTCGCCGTGCGTCGGATGGGGTACGCCGACCACCGCGACCTGCCCGATCGCCGGGTGGCGCAGCAGCGCCTCCTCGACCTCCCGCGGGTAGACGTTGAATCCGCCCCGGATGATGAGGTCCTTCTTCCGGTCGACGATCGTGACGAACCCGGCCTCGTCCCGCATACCGAGGTCGCCGGTGCGGAACCAGCCGTCCCGGAGGACCTCCGCGGTCGCCCGCGGCTGGCCGAGGTAGCCGGCGAAGATGTTGTGCCCACGGATGACGATCTCGCCGATCTCGCCGGGCGGGAGCAGCTCGACGTGGTCCTCCCGGTCGGCCCGCGCCACCTCGACGTCGACACCCCAGATGGGGCAGCCGACGGTGCCCGGCCGGGTGCCGAAGGTCGGCTGGTTGGTGGTGGCCACCGGGGAGGTCTCGGACAGCCCGTAGCCTTCGTAGACGGTCGTCGTGAACGTCGCCGCGACCTCGTCCAGCACGCTGAGCGGCAGCGACGCTCCGCCGGAGACGCACAGCCGCAGGGACGGGCGCGGTGCGCCCCTGCGGGCCGCGTCGAGCAGCGCGATGTACATGGTGGGCACGCCGAGGAACGCCGTCACGCCGTGCGCGACCATCAGCTCCAACGCCTGGACCGGATCGAAGCGCGGCTGCAGCACGAGCGTGGCGGCGGCGCGGAACGCGGTGTTCATCGCGGCGGTCTGCCCGAAGCTGTGGAACAGCGGCAGGCAGCCGAGGAGCACGTCGTCGCGGCGTACCCCGAGGTCGTCGAAGGCGTTGACGGTGGCGTTCATCGTCAGGTTGAAATGGGTCAGCACCGCGCCCTTCGGCCGACCCGTGGTGCCGCTGGTGTAGAGCACCACGGCGGGGTCGTCCGGCGCGGTCGGCACCAGCCCGGGCCGCGGCGCCAGCCGGGCGGCCGCCGCGACCAGCGAGTCCGGATCGGCCGGGTCCAGCGGCACCGCCGGTATTCCGGCCAGCTCCGCCGCCTTCACGGCCGTCGCCGGGTCACCGCCGCCGTGCACCAGGGCACGGGCGTGGCTGTCGCGCAGGACGAACGCCACCTCCTCCGCGGTCAACAGCAGGTGGATCGGCACCACGACCGCGCCGAGCGAGAGGATCGCGTAGTAGGCGCGCGGAAAGTCCGGCACGTTCGCGGCCATGAGCGCGACATGGTCACCGGGGCGTACCCCCCGCTCGGCCAGCGCCGCGGCGTAACCCCGGGTCTGCGCCCACAGCTCCGCGTACGTGACGCGTTCGTCGCCGCAGACGATCGCGGGATGCGCGGGTCGGCGTCGGGCGGACTCGGCCAGGACGGTAGCCAGCGACAGTTGGGCCATGGTTCCTCGCTGTCGAAGCAGATGGGCGGCCTCGCGGACCGGACGCGGGTGGGGTCCACTGATCGAAGACCGGCGGGCCGGCGAAATCAAAGACGAGCCGTCACCCGCCCCATAGGCGGCGGCTATGGCTGGCGCGCACACCGCCGCGACCACGGCCTCACGGCCTGGCCGGTCTACTCCGGCCCGGGCAGCAGTTCCAGCAGGGCCTGGGCGGCCGGCGACAGCCGCCCGGGCCGGTGGACCAGGGCGAACCGGCAGACCACCGGTGGGTCCAGCGCCCGCACGACGGCCCCGCCGCGGGCCGCCTCGTCGGCGTACCACCGGGTCAGGAACGCGGCGCCGGCCTGGGCCAGGACCATGGGTACGACCGCCTCGCGGTGCCGGGTCACCGCCGCGCGACGCATCCGCACACCGGCCGTGGCGAGCGCGGCCAGGACCGTCGCGCGCAGCGCGCTGTGCCCCTGGATGTCGATCACCGGGGTGTCCTGGAGCGCCCGCAGCGGCAGCGGCCCGTCGGGAGCGGGCGTGCCGGGCGGCAGCACCGCCCACACCTGCTGTGCGCCCAGCTCCCGCACGGGCAGCCGGAGGTCGGGGATGGGCAGGTACGTCAGGGCCAGCTCGCAGCTTCCGTCGCGGACGAGCCGGGCCAGGTCCTCGTCGTCGCGGGGCTCCAGCACGCGCACCGCGATGCCGGGGAAGCGTCGCCGCAGGGTGGCGATCGCCGGGGTGAGGGGGTCGACGGTCAGTGCGGCGTGCGCGGCGATGTCGAGCCGTCCGGTGCGCAGGTTCACCACGTCGGCGACCGCGGCCCGGGCGGCGGTGGCGTCCTGAAGGACCTGCCGGGCCGGGGCGACCAGCGCCTCGCCGCCGACGGTGAGGACCAGGCCGCGCCCGGTGCGGTGGAACAGCTCGATGCCGAGTTCGCGTTCCAGCCCCCGGATCGCCTGTGACAGGGACGGCTGGGCGATGCGGATGGCCGCGGCCGCGCGGGTGACTCCGCCGTGGTCGACCACGGCGAGGAAGTACTCCAGCTGGCGCAGGTCGACCGTCATCGCCCCGCCCCGCACACGGCGCGGGCGTGTGCCACGAACGCGCGGGCGGCCGGCGACAGTGGACCGGGCCGGTGCACCAGCCCGTACGCCTGCCGCAGCGGCGGGTCGACCGGGCGCACGACGGCGCCGAGCGAGGCGGCCGAGTGCGCGGTCTCCCGCACCAGGAAGGCGGCGCCGGCACCGCCGAGGACGAGCGGCGCGAGCGCCTCCGGGTGCGCCACCTCGACCACCAGCCGGGTGCGGACGCCCTGATCGCGCAGCGCCCGCTCGACGTCGTCCCGTTCCCAGCTCCCGCGCGGCACCCCGAGGACGTCGGCGCCGTGCAACCGGGCCAGCGGCACGGCGTCACCCGGGCCGACGTCGGTGCCGGGCGGGAACGCCAGCCACAGCTCCTGTACGCCGAGTTCGACGACGTGGAGCCCGAGGTGCGGCAGGGGCAGGTGCGTCAGGCCCAGCTCGCTGTGCCCGTCCCGGACGAGGATGTGCAGGCCGTCGTCGGTCTCCGGCTCGTCGATGTGGACGACGATGTGCGGTTTCTCGCGCCGGAAGGAGCCGACCAGGGACGCTCCCGGGTAGGCCGCCAGCACGGGCACGGCGACCAGGTCGAGGGCGGGCGTGGCTCGGGCGTGCGATCCCACCGCCTCGCGGGCGGCGGTGATGCCGCGCAGCATCTGCCGCGCCGGGCCGACGAAGGCCCGGCCCGCGTAGGAGAGCACCAACCCGTGCGGGACCCGGTGGAACAGCTCGGCGCCGAGTTCGCGCTCGAGCGCGCGCACCGACTGCGACAGCGTCGGCTGGGCGACGTCGAGCGCCGAGGCCGCCCGACTGAAGCCACCGTGCTCGGCTACCGCGAGGAAGTAGGAGACCTGCCTGACGTCCAATGCGTTCCCGATGACTCAGCTGGTGCCCGGTCAGCACGGATGTTACCGGTAGGTTCTGCCCGGGCCGCCGGGCGTGGCGGGCAAAGTGTCGGAGCGGAGTTCTAGCCTGACCCGGACCCGACGCCCGCAGGAGGCAGCATGCTCGACCACCTGTCCATCCAGGCCCGTGACGTGGCGGCCAGCGCCGCCTTCTACGACGCCGTCCTGGCCCCGCTCGGCGGTCGCCGGGTGATGGAGTTCGGCCCGGTCATCGGGTACGGCACCGACAGCCCCGACTTCTGGCTCGGCCCGGTGAACACCGGCGGTGAGGCGCGCGAGGCGCACATCGCGTTCACCGCGCCGGACCGGGCCGCCGTGCAGGCGTTCCACGACGCCGCGGTCGCCGCCGGCGCCGAGGTGCTGCACGCACCCCGGCTCTGGCCGGAGTACCACCCCACCTACTTCGGCGCGTTCGTCCGCGACCCGGACGGCAACAACGTCGAGGCCGTCTGCCACGCCCCCGAGTGACCAAGCTGGCCTAGCCGGATTCCCGCCCGGATCTCCACGGCTCAGCCCCGCCCGAGCAGGGTGGCGGCCTGCGCCGGCCAGTGCGGCACGTCGGCCTCGTGGTACACCCGCTCGCTCGGCTCGATCGCGGCGAGGAAGGCCGCGTACACGGCCGCCGACCGCAGTGCCGCGACCGGCCGCAGCAGCTCCACGGCCCGTTCCGGCTCGCAGCCGGGCACGTCGGCCCGCCACCGGGCGCACCACGCGGCCACCAGGGCGCCCGACGCGTCGGGCGGAAGCCCGATGGTCAGTACCAGGATGTCGAAGGCGGGGTGCCCGACGAACGAGTCGCCCCAGTCGATGATGACCCGCCGGTCACCGTCGCTGCGGACGTTGCCGGGGTGCAGGTCGCCGTGCACCAGGGTGTCCGGCACGCCGCACCGCCGGGCCCGCGCCAGCCGCTCCTCCAGCCCGTCCAGCACGGCGTCGGCGTGGTGCAGGGCGAGCGCGGCGCGGATCCAGCGGGCCAGGGCGGCGCCGCGCAGGTCGGGCACCCCGGCCGCCACCAGGTCGTCGACGAGGGGCAGCGCGCGTACCTGGAGGGTGTGCTGGTCGGCGGCGATGGCGTGGCGTTCGGCGGGGTCCGCCCCGTAGCGGTCCTCCCCCGGCACGTGGTCGAGCAGCATCCGGCCGTCGTCGTCCGCGGCGAGCAGCGGCGGCACCAGGCCGGGCGTGATCGCGCCGAGCCGGCGCAGCACCGCCGCCTCGTGCCGGAAGAAGCCGGGCACCTGCTTGAGCCAGACCGGGCCGTGCGGACCGTCGAGTCGCCAGATCGCCGACAGGTTCCAGGTGCGCCGCTGCGCTGCCTCCTTCGCCGGCCGGCCGAGGCGGTCGAGGGCGGCGGTTGCCCACCCGACGGTGGCGGCCGGTCCGCCGGGCTCGGCGTAGGGCGCGCGCAACGGGTGCGACGGGAGTTCCAGGTCCACCGGTCGCAGCGGTACGGCGGGTGGGGCGGCCACCTCGGCCAGGTACGTCACCGCGCCGCCGATCCCTGGCCGGTCGCTGACGCCGGACAGCAGCCGCAGCACCGCGACCTCGACGGGAGCGCCGCAGACGACCGCGTCGACCTCCTGCCACCAGGGGGTCGGCACCTCGTACGGAGGCAGTGCCCCGAGCAGCCGGCCGGCGGGGTCGACCAGGACGAGGGTCACGGTGCGGGTCACGGTCGCCGACCGTAGCGCCGGGGCGGGACGCGGGGCGAGCGGTTATCGCACCGGGTCGTGGGTGCCGCGCGGCACGCCGGGTCGGCAGCGGCGCAGCCGGTCCGCCGCCATCCGCCCGCCGACCGCCAGGCCGTACCGCTCGACGGCGGTGAGGCCGTACGCGCTGCACGTCGGGGTGAACCGGCACTGGCCGGGCCAGCGGTGCGACAGCCAGCGGCGGTAGCCGAGGATCGCGGCCCGGCCGGCCCGGTCGACGACCGGTGCCCGGCTGACCTGGGCGGTAGTGGCGCCGAGGGTGAGCAGGAAGGAGAAGAGCCCGAGGTCGCAGCAGTTCGGACCGTCGCACTCGCAGGCGTCACAGCCGGCGTAGGCCCAGTCGCGCTTCTTCTTGTTCTTGGCGGTGCGCCGACCCCACAGTCTGTTGATCACGCCGTCCATGGTGCGGCAGCCCCGCCACCCGGGCGCTGGTCAGGCCGGTCGGTCCGGCGGCGTGGTGAGGGCGAAGTGGACGGTACGGCCGGTGCGCCGCCGCCCGAGGCGGTGAGCCAGCGGCACGAGCACGCCGTGCAGCACGGGGTACTTGCGGACCAGCAGCCGGGCGGCGTGCCGCTCCTCGTCGCCGGTGAGCCGACGCGCGGTGGTCTCGACGGCCGGGCCGGTCGGTCGGCCGCGGGCGGTGGACGGGGCGACGGTGACCCTGGGGTCGTTACGGATGCGCCGGGTCTTGCCGGCCCGCTCGAAGCTGCGCACGTACGCCCGGTCGCCGTCGACAACGATGCTCACCGCCGTGCCGACCGGGGTGCCGTCGCGGCGGAAGCTGGTCAGCAGCACGGTCTTCTGCCGGGTGAACGGCGCCCACGCCGGTGCCGCGCCGACCTCGACCGCGCCGAGCACGCCGCCGAGTTCGCGCCACCGGGCCACCAGCGCCGCCGCCGCCAGCGCGGCGGTGAGCCCGACCAGCCAGGTCTGGCCGGCGCTGCCGCCGAGGTGCCGGTCGGCGAGGTGGGTGCCGGTGTGCGCGAGCGCCCCGGCGAGGTATCCGGCCAGGGCGACCGCCGGCGCGTCGGCCCAGATCGCGGCGAGGAGCAGGGTCACCCCGATGCCCAACTGGAACGCGCCGACGTCGTGGACGAAGTGGTGGCTGCCGGGAAAGTTGACCGCCTCGGCGAAACCGTCCGGTCGGCGCAGCGCCCACCCTCCGACCAGCAGTGCGGTCAACCCGAGCAGGGCGCAGGCGGCCCGGACGAAGATCCTCATGCATACCTGACGGAACGCCGTAGGAGAACGTGACGGTCCCCGGCGGTACGGTCCGGGGCATGGAACAGCGGATCAGCCTGATCACCCTCGGCGTCGCCGACCTCCCGCGCGCCCGGGCGTTCTACGAGCGCCTCGGCTGGCGGGGCCAGGAGGTCGAGGAGACCGTCTTCTTCCAGGCCGGTGGTCTCGCCCTGGTGCTGTGGGGCCGGGAGAAACTGGCCGCCGACGCGGGCGTGCCGGACACCGGCCCGGGCGGCCTGACGCTGGCGCAGAACGTCCGTAGCCGCGCCGAGGTCGACGCCGTGCTGGCCGCGGCGGAGCAGGCCGGCGCGCGGATCACCCGCCCGGCGGCGGAGACCTTCTACGGCGGCTACGCCGGCTTCTTCACCGACCCCGACGGTCACGTCTGGGAGATCGCCTGGAACCCGGGGTTTCCGCTCGCCGACGACGGCACGCTCACCCTGTCCGACCTCAGCTGAACACGGTGCGCCGCACCCCCCGGTGACCGGCGCAGGCGTCGCGCCGACCGCCGGTGAGGCTGACCGCGCCGTCCTTGCACTGGACCAGGTAGCCGCGCCCCGCCCAGAAGTTCTGTGCGCAGTCGAAGAAGTCGCAGAGCCGGTGGTCGGGCCGGCGGACGCGCTCGCCGCCGCAGAAGTCGTACCGCATGGGGTTGGTCGGGGCGCCGCAGCGCCGCTCGGCCGACGGCGAGGGCGCGGCCGGCGAGCGGCGGGGCTTCGCCACGGCGGACGGCGAGGGCGCGGCGGCGCGGGGCGCGGCCACCCGCGCGGGCACCGGCGTGGCGGCGACGGCGACGTCGGAGCCGGGGCTGACCGGCGGGTCGGCCTCGAAGAGGACCGCGGGCACGACCAGGGCGAGCGCGACGGCGACGGCGACGGTGCGCCGGCCGCCGGGGATGCGCCCGGCGAGCCGGGCCTGCCCGGGGGTGGCGATCGCCGGCCGGAACGGCCGGGTCTGCTCGTGTTCGGCGATCAGCTCGTCGAGCTGCGCGATCACCGCCGCGCGCTGTTCGATGGCGTCGGCGAAGGCCAGGGTGAGGGTGAACCGGAACTCGGCCGCCGCCGTGGGCGGCACCAGCAGGCCGCAGGTGCGCCGCCGGTCGAGGACCTGGATCAGCGACACCGGGGCCGCCGCGTCGTGGGACAGGCCGGTCATCTTCCCGTACGCCCAGTCGCGCCGGCCGCGTCCGCCGAGCAGGACCAGTCGGCGGTTGGTGATGACGGCCACGCCGGCGTCGGTGGCCCGGACGCCGTCGGGGAGCCGGTGGCGCAGCGGCGCTGGCAGCGGCTCGACGGTCAGGTCGGGTGCGGGCAGCACCGTGGTGTGCCGGACCTCGACCAGTTGCGCGGCGGGCAGCGCCCAGAAGACCACCTCGCCGGGGGCGAGTTCCAGGGGCAGGCCGTGGCCGGCCGCGACCGAGCCGTGCAGGTCGACGGCGAGGGTACGCAGTCGCCGCAGCTCATCGTCGCGCTGTCGCCACGCGCGCTCGGCTTCGCGGTATGCCCGCTGCCGGCGCTCGTTCTGCTTGCGCGCCCAGGTGTAACGCCAGGTGGAACCCGTCGAATCAGTATCTGCCACGCCGACTCCTTCGCCGCGCGAGCCACCAACCGGGGTGTCATCCGGATCAACGGTGGCGGCGAGTCCGGCGGACACGCCGAAGCGCGCGAACCACCCGATCGGGTGACCAATCCGGACGATTGGTGGATGCGCTGCGTCGATTCACGTTCGCCTCGGCAGGAGGCCGGCGGCGGCGCCGGCCGAGGCGGGATCATCCGGTGCGCCATGCGGGGTGCCCTCACCCTCGGTAACGTCAGCCGCAGCCGGACGGCGACGGGGCTACCCGGCACGTCAGGCGGAGGTGGGCTGGTGGGCGCGAGGAGCGACAGGGTCGTGCTCGGCGTCGACATCGGCACCACAAGCACCAAGGTGGTCGCCTACGACACCGAAGGCGAGCAGCTCGCCCACCATTCCGTGGGCTATCCGCTGGACGAGCCGCACCCGGGTTGGGCGGAACAGGACCCGTCGACCATCTTCGACGCGGTCGTCGAGTGCGTCCGTACGGTGGCCGGCGAGCTGCCCGGGCCGGTGGCGGGCCTGTCGTTCAGCACCGCCATGCACAGCCTGATCGGCCTGGACGCCGAGGGCGTCCCGTTGACCCCGTCGGTGACCTGGGCGGATTCCCGGGCCAGCGCGCAGGCCGAGCGGTTGCGGGCCGCCCCGCCGGGGCTGGCGCTGCACCGGCGTACCGGCACGCCGGTGCACCCGATGGCGCCGCTGCCGAAGCTGGTCTGGTTCGCCGAGCAGGAGCCGATGGTCTTCGAGCGGGTCGCGCACTGGGTCGGCATCAAGGACTACGTGCTGCTGCGCCTGACCGACGCGCTGGTGACCGACCACTCGGTGGCCTCGGCCACCGGGCTGATGGACATCCACCACCTGGTCTGGGACGCGCAGGCGCTGGGCATCGCCGGCATCGTCGAGGAGCAGCTGCCGCAGCTCGTCGCGACCACCACGGTGCTGCCCGGCCTCACCGCCGCGGCGGCCGTGGCGACCGGGCTGCCCGCCGACACCCCGGTGGTGGTCGGCGCGGGCGACGGCCCGCTGGCCAACCTCGGCCTGGGGGCGGTCCGGCCAGGCGTGGTGGCCTGTTCGATCGGCACGTCCGGGGCGATGCGGGTGGCCGTGGAGCGGCCGGCCGTCGATCCGCTCGGCGGGGTGTTCTGCTACGCGCTGACCGAGGAGCGCTGGGTGGTCGGCGGCGCGATCAACAACGGCGGCATCGTGCTCCAGTGGGCCGGCGACGCGCTGGCTCCGGAACTGGGCGAGGACTCCGAGGAGGAGCTGCTGGCGCTGGCCGAGCGGGCGCCGGTCGGGTCCGGTGGGCTGATCATGCTGCCGTACCTGCTCAGCGAGCGGGCGCCGCACTGGAGCGCGCTGCCGCGCGGGGCGTACGTGGGGCTCACCCACGGCCACCGCCGCGAGCATCTGATCCGGGCGGCGCTGGAGGGGGTGTGCCAGCAGCTCGCCCTGGTGCTGGCCTCGGTACGGGCGGCCGGCAACGAGGTACGCGAGATCCGGGCCAGCGGCGGCTTCGCGCGCAGCCCGCTGTGGCGGCAGATCCTCGCCGACGCGCTCGGCATGCCGGTGCGGTTTCCCGCCGGGCACGAGGGTTCCAGCTTCGGCGCGGCGCTGCTCGGCATGCAGGCGCTCGGGCTGATCCCGTCCATCGACGTCGCCGCCGACCTGGTGGACATCGACGAGACGGTACGCCCCGACCCGGCCGCCGCCGCCACCTACGCCGCGCTGCTCCCGCTCTTCTCCGAGCTGTACGACGCACTCGTCCCGACCTTCGCGTCGCTGCGACGGCTGGCCCCGAGCCTGCCGCCGGAACCGTCACCCGCCCCCGCACCCATGTGATCGCCCGTCCCGCACGGGACCGGACGCCGTCCGAAGGTCGTGATTACCGTGACCACTGTCCTCGCCGCACCGGCCGAGCTCACCGACGCCGGTGACGCCCAACTGATCGTCGCGGCACTGCTGGGCATCGCCGCGGTGGTGCTCCTGATCGCCTGGGGCAAGGTCCACCCGTTCCTGTCGCTGATCCTCGGCGCGGCGGTGCTCGGCGTGGTCGCCGGCGTCTCCCCCGAGAAGATCGTCACCTCGTTCAGCGGCGGCGTCGGCTCCACGGTGGGCGGAGTCGGCCTGCTGATCGCGCTCGGGGCCATGATCGGTGGCCTGCTCGCCGAATCCGGCGGCGCGGACGGCATCGTCGAACGGGTGGTCGGCCGGGTCTCCGGCACGGCGCTGCCCTGGGCGATGGCCGGGGTCGCCGCCCTCATCGGGCTGCCGCTCTTCTTCGAGGTCGGCGTCGTGCTGCTGGTGCCGATCGTGCTGCTGGTCTCGTTGCGCACCGACGTACCCCTGATGAAGATCGGCATCCCGGCGCTGGCCGGCCTGTCGGTGCTGCACGGCCTGGTGCCGCCGCACCCGGGCCCGCTGGTCGCGATCGACGCCCTGGGCGCCAACCTCGGCCAGACCCTCGCGCTGGGACTGCTGGTCGCCATCCCGACGGTGATCGTCGCCGGTCCGATCTTCGGCAACTTCATCGCCCGCTACGTGCCCGCCACCGCCCCGGAGGCGTTGCTACCCACCCGGCGACCGGCCGCGCTCGCCGGCGGGCGGGGTCCGGCGGCCACCGGTCGCGGCCCGCTCGACGCCGACGGCGACCTGGTCACCGAGGACGACCTGGCCAACCCCGGCGCCGGGCGCCCGGGTGAGCCGATCGACGAGGCCGCCACCGCGCGGGTACGGGCGCGCCGCGCGCCGGCCCTGTGGGCCGCGGTCATCACCGTCCTGCTGCCGGTGGTGCTGATGCTGCTGCGGGCGATCGGCGAGCTGACCCTCGACGAGGGCACCGCCGGCCGCAAGGCGCTGGACATCGTCGGCACCCCGATCGTCGCCCTGCTCGCCGGCGTCATCTTCGCGATGATCTTCCTCGGCTACCGGACCGGTTTCAGCCGCACGCAGGTCTCCGCCTTCCTCGGCGGGTCGCTGCCGCCGATCGCCGGCATCCTGCTGATCGTCGCCGCCGGCGGCGGTTTCAAGCAGGTGCTGGTCGACGCCGGGGTGGGGAACCTGGTCGCGGACGCGGCCGAGGGCGCGAACCTCTCGCCGCTGCTGCTGGGCTGGCTGGTGGCCGTCGGCATCCGGGTGGCGACCGGCTCGGCCACGGTCGCCACCATCACCGCCGCCGGTATCGTCGCGCCGCTGGCGGAGACCCTCCAGGGACCGGAGGTGGCGCTGCTGGCGCTGGCCATCGGCTGCGGGTCGCTGTTCTTCTCGCACGTCAACGACGCGGGCTTCTGGCTGGTCAAGGAGTACTTCGGATTGACGGTCGGACAGACCATCAAGAGCTGGTCGGTGATGGAGACGATCATCTCGGTGGTCGGCTTCCTCGGCGTCCTCCTCCTCGACCTCCTGCTGTAACCCCCCCCCCGCCCCCACCTCGCCCCCGCCCGTCGCCAGTCGGGCCGGCACTTTCTGAGAAAGAGGGCCCATCCAGCGCGGAACAGCCACTCTTTCCGAGAAAGTGCGCGGATCTTTACGCGGGGGTGGTCAGGGGGCTTCGACGGCGGAGATGCGGTAGCGGTGCACCTCGGCGCCGAGGATCGCCGCCACCTGCTCCTCCGCTGGGCCGGAACCGCGGAAGGCGAGCAGTTGGTCGTCGCTGTCCCAGCGCTCGTAGACGTTGATCCGGCCCGGCTCGACCAGGTCGGCGCTGATCGCGAAGTCCACGCAGCCGGGCGCCGAGCGCGCCTGCCGCACGGTCTCGGCGCAGGACGCCAGGTAGGCGTCCCGCCCGGCCGGGTCGACGTAGAGACTTCCGGCGACGATGAGCACGGTGACCTCCGGTGGTGTGGTGGGGCGGTCCGCCTGACAGGCACCAATATGCCTGCCAGGCGGGAGCCGCACCCCCCACACCGACTCAGGCGCGCGTGATCGCGTTGGCGTGGATCGCCTCGTTCAGGTACGCGGCCATCCCCGGCGCGATCGCCTCGTAGTGCGCGGTGAACCGCGGATCCGCCACGTACATCTCGGCCAACCCGGTGTGGATCTCGTAGGAGCAGTCGTAGAACCAGCGGCTGATCAGCTGCCGGTGCTCCTCGGCCAGCGCCATCGCCGCCGGCGAGTCCGCCGCCGCCCCGGACGCCATCACCTCGACGAACCGCCGTCCCCAGTCCTCGTTCTCCGCCTTGTTGCGCAGCCAGTCCTCCTTCGAGTAACTGGCCACCCGCCGGTTCGACTCCCGGTACGCGTCGGTGCCGCCCCAGCGCTGCTGCGCCTCCTCGGCGTGCACGTCCGGGTCGAAGTCCCCGAAGACCTCGAACCGCTCCTCCGGGGTCAGATTGATGTTCATTCTTCTCGCCTCCATCGCGAGCTCGATCGCGGTCACCATCTCCTGGAGCTTCCCGATCCGCCCGCTCAGCAGCTCGTGCTGCCGCCGCAGGTGCGCCGCCGGGTCGGCGGTCGGGTCGGCGAGGATCGCCGCGATCTCCTCCAGCGGGAACCCCAGCTCCCGGTAGAACCGGATGTGCTGCAGGCGCTCCAGGTCCGCGTCGTCGTAGCGGCGATAACCCGCCGCGGTGCGTCCGCTGGGCGACAGCAGCCCGATCTCGTCGTAGTGGTGCAGCGTCCGGACCGTCACCCGGGCCGCCTTGGCCACCTGCCCCACCGTGTACGCCATGGTTTCCCTCCCTTCCGCGACCAAGGCTCCCGCCTGCCGTTGCGTGAGGGTCAAGCCCGATTCTGCGCCCCTCGTCACACCCTCGGCGAAGCACTCCGCCTGCTTGCCGGTGGTCAGCCGCTGGCCGGCGTACTCGGCGGGCCGTCCGGCCGGGCCGACCGGTCAGACCGGGGCGGAGACCGGGCGCAGGTCGGCCAGGCGGCCGGGGCGGCCGTAGCGGTAGCCCTGCCCGTGCACGCAGCCGATCGCGGTGACCGCCGCGTGCTGCTCCTCGGTCTCCACCCCCTCGGCCACCACCGTCAGGTCGAACGCGCCGGCCAGCCGGGTCACCATCTCCACGGTCGCGTACGCCCGGGCGTCGGTGTCGAGCCGGGAGACGAACGACCGGTCGATCTTCAGCTCGGTGGCCGGGATGCGGTGCAGGTAGCTCAGCGACGAGTAGCCGGTGCCGAAGTCGTCGATGGCGATCCGGATGCCCAGCTCGCGCAGCTGGCCCAGCCGCTCCAGCACCGCCTCGCTGCCGTCGATCAGCGCCGACTCGGTCAGCTCCAGGGTCAGCGCGCGGGGGGCCAGCCCGGCGCTGGCGGTGGCCGCGGTGACGGTGGCGATCAGGTCCGGCCGGCGCAGGTGGGCGGCGGCGATGTTCACCGCGACGGTGGCCTCCGGCGCCCGTTCCCGCCAGGTCGCGGCGGCCCGGCAGGCCTCGTGGATCACCCAGCGGTCGATCGGCACGATCAGGCCGGTCTCCTCGGCCAGCGGCAGGAACGCGGCCGGCCCGAGCAGCCCCAGCCGGGGATGCCGCCAGCGGACCAGCGCCTCCGCGCTGCGGACCGCGCCGGTGGCCAGGTCGACGATCGGCTGGTAGTCGAGGTGCAGCTGCTGCTCGTCGACCGCCCGGCGCAGGTCGGCGATCAGCTCCGCCCGGGTCACCGCCGACTCGCGCAGCCCCGGCGTGCAGGTCCGGTACGCGGACTTCCCGGCGGCCTTGGCCGCGTACATCGCGATGTCGGCGTCGCGCAGCAGGTCGGTGTGGGAGGCGTGCTGCGGGCCGTACTCGGCGATGCCGATGCTGGCCGACGGGTGGATGCCGACGTCCTCCTCGCCCGCGGAGGGTTGCAGGGCGGCGAGCAGCCGCTCGGCGAGCCGTTCCGGCGCGACCGGGCCGTCCCCGTCGACCAGCACGGCGAACTCGTCCCCGCCGAGGCGGGCGATGGTGCCGTCGTCGCCGATTGCGTCCCGCATCCGGTCGGCGATGCTGGTCAGCAGGGTGTCCCCGGTGGCGTGCCCGAACCGGTCGTTGACCTGCTTGAACCCGTCCAGGTCCAGCAACAGGACGGCGACCGGCGGCCCGTCGCGCAGCGCCCGGCGCAGCCGCCGGTTGAACATCAGCCGGTTGGGCAGCCCGGTGAGCTGGTCGGCGTAGGCGAGCCGGCGCAGCCGCGCCACCAGGCGGAGGTTCTCGTTGGCGGCCAGTCCCTGCCGCAGCGCCAGAGCGCCGAGCAGCGCCATCATGCCGATGAAGACCAGGTGCGGGGTCTGCCCGGTGGGGTGCCGGGCGAGCACCACCGCGATGATCGCCCCACCCACCGGCAGGTACGGCAGGGCGACCCGCCACCAGGGCGGCAACGGCGACTCGACGCCCTCGTCGCCGCCCTCGCCGACCGGCGGCGGCGGGTACGTGGTGGCCACGCCGATCAGCAGGTAGCTCAGCGGCCAGCAGACGTCGATCACGTGCCCGGGGGCGTAGGTGTTGTGCGCGACGAGCGAGACGTAGACCGCGTCGGCGCCGGCCCGGGTGGCCAGGCTCGCGCCGATCAGGGTCAGCGGCCGCCAGATCGGGCGGGACGGGCCGGCCACCGCCACCAGGATGGTCAGCTGCATCAGGTCGAGCATCGGGTAGAGCAGGCCGAAGGTGCGCAGCGGGTCGGCCAGGTCGGCGTCGGCGATGTCCCGGAACACCACCACCCAGCCGATCGGGATCAGGGCCAGCGCGACGATCACCCCGTCGAGCAGCGTGCGGGCCCGGCCCACCGCGCTGCGCGGGGCGGCGAGCGAGCAGAGCAGGGCCGCGGTGCCGGTGAGGATGCCGGCGGTGAAGATGGCCCCGATCAGCGGGGTGTGCGGCAGTGTCTCGCCGCCGAGGCGCTGAACCGTCCACAACGTGCGGCCGGCGGTGGCGAGGGCCATGGTGACCGCCAGCAGCGTCCAGAACCGGCGCAGCGTCGCGGGGTGCCGGCGGGCCGCGCCGACGCAGGCCACCGTCGACCACCCGGCCACCGTGATCGCGCCGACATCGTCGGCCAGGGCGGCGCCGGGCAGCGCGGCCGTCAGCCAGACCGCCTCGACGAGGACGACCAGCGCCGCGGCAACCGCGCCGACCCGTCGAGCACGGGTCGGGCGGGACGGCGCGACGGCCTCTCGGCGGGCGTCATCGGGCAGCACGATGGTCGCTCCGGCTCTCTCTCCTGTGCGCACCTCGACGGTGAGGACCGGTCACGGGCGGCGAACCATCGCAGCCTAGCCAGCACGGAGGCACCTCGCCAGGGCCGATGGACCCGGGCAGGACCGTCCGTCCAGGACGGTCGGACCGGCGCGACGGCGGACGCGACGGCGGGCGCGACGGCGGGCGCGACGAGCTGTCCGGCCAGAAAGGACGCGGGGCGGCGCGGCGGTCAGCCGCCGCCGTCGGCGTCGGCCGGCCCAGGCCCGTGGGCGGTGGCGGTGTCCGGGCCGGGCCCGTAAACGGTGGCGGTGCCGGGCCCGCCGCTGCTCAGGCCCAGTCCTCGGCGGGGTCGGCGTCGCTCGCGGCGGGCGCGTCGTCGGAGCGGGTGGGCGGGGGGCCGCCGTGCGTCCACGGCGTCTCCTCCGGCGTCGGGAAGGCCCCGGCGGGCAGGAACGCCTCGGACAGGGTGGTGTAGCAGAGCCGCTCCCCCACCTCCGGCACGCTGCCCGGCGCCGCGGTCAGCCCCCGGCCCATCGCGCCGGAGAGCTCCAGCACCACCTCGGTCTTGCCGTCCGCCGCCGGGGTCAGGAAGACCACCCTGGCCTTCTGCGTCGGCCGGGCCGGCGAGTAGAGCGTCGTGCCGACCGGCATCAGCACCGGCTCGGTGGTGACGAGCTGGATCCGGGGGCGCAGCACCGGCCGCTTCCCCGTGTCGTCGACCCGCCTCGGGTCGGCCAGCGTCACGTCCCCGACGAACGCCTCCCCGGTCAGCCGGTGCTCGGCCATCACCAGCGGGTCGTCGTAGGCGCGCTGCACCGCGTACGTGGTCAGGGCGCGTTCCAGCCGGTGCAGCCGCTGGGCGGCCACCACCGCGCCGTCGCGCCGGGGCTGCGGGCCGCCGCCGGCGTCGACGTGCTCGGCGTGGCCGGTGAAGGCGTCCTTGTCGCCGTCCCAGCGGCCGGCCACCCGGGCGCCGGGCGGCAGGGTCCGCAGCAGCCCGACGCCGCGCCACATCAGCTCCCAGGTGGGCGCCAGCTGGTCGCGCAGCACCCGCTCCAGCTCCGCGTACGCCGCGCCGCGCGCCACCGGGTCGTCCCCCGCCTCGGCGTACGCGGCGACGGCCGGGGCGAGCACCCGGTTGTCGAACTCGGGGTCGGTGGCCGGGCCGGCGGGCGGACAGACCACCGGGTCCTCGGCCCGGGCGGCCGCCTGCGCCCCGGTCATGCCGGCCGGCGGATCGATCCAGCCGAGCAGCGCCGGCAGGTGCAGGTCCTCCACCACGCTCTGGCCGGTGGCCCAGTGCAGGCTCAGCGCGTCGGTCGTCGCCACCAGCGCCGACGAGCCGGGGTGCTCGGCCCGCTCGGCGAAGAAGGTCAGCCAGCGCCCGAGCAGCGGCACCGACGGGTGCACCGGATGATCGCCGTCCGGGCGGCGGAACCGGGTCGAGCGGCCCAGCAGCCGCAGGAAGGTGATCCCGGCCGGGTTCGGCACCAGCAGCTGCGGCGCGTCGACGTACCGGTGCCGGACGTCGCGGCCCCGGTCGACCGGCACCGCCTCGGTGCCGTCGCGGAACTCGTCGAGGTAGGGCAGCACGGTGGCGGCCAGCTCGGCGGCGAAGCGGAAGCGCTGGTCCCGATTGCGGGGCTGCGGCACGATCAGCAGCCGCGCCTCGTCGGGGGCCGCGCCGACCAGCGCCGCCAGTGGCGCGTTCGCCTCGCCGGCCATGGCCAGCGGCACCACCACCAGCGGACGCGCGGACAGGTGCAGGTGCCGGACGGTGGCCACCGGCTGGGCCACCCCGGCGGCCAGCGCCTGCGCCCTGGCGAGAGCCCGGAGCGTACTCATGCGTACCGCCGGATCGGGGCGGCCGGCGCGCGGCGGGCGCGGGGCGTACTCATGCGGGGTTTCCGGCGAGGGCGTCGGCGCGCAACCGGGCGGCGGCCCGCAGCAGCGTGGCGGCCTCATCCTGCTCGGGCTCGGGGGCGCGCTCGCCGGTCGCCAGCGCCAGCACCTCGGCGACGGTGGCGACGCCGCCCAGCGCCTCGCGGACCGGCCGGCCCAGCGCCCCGGTGTGCCCGCCCGCCTCGTTGCGGCAGAAGTACGCCAGCTCGCAACTGGCCAGGCACTCCGGCGCGTAGCGGGCCGGCACCCCGCGCAGGCCGGCGGCCAGGGTCGCCGGGTCGGCGGTCGGGTCGGCGGTGAAGTCCGCCGGCACGGTGTCGAGCAGCGCGTCCAGCTTCGCCATCCGGTCGAGCTGCCGGCGCAGCACCAGCAGCTGCTTGCGGACGTCGAGCAGGCTGGCCACCGGCCGGTTGCCGAAGTCGCGCGGGCAGATGAGCACCACGTCGTGCGAGACCAGCTCCTCGGGGTGCCCCTCGGCGGCGAGCAGTTCGCGCAGCGCCAGCACGTAGACGGCGGACTGGATGGCCGCGGCGGCCACCTTCGCCGGGTCGGCCTGCCCGTCGACCACCGGGAAGGACTTGATCTCCACCACGTGGAACCGGCCGCCGAGCCGGGCGGCGACCAGGTCGGGCTCCAGGTGCACCCGCTGGCCGGCGACGTCCAGACCGAGCAGCGGGTGGTCGAAGAGCGCCGCCTCGGGCCCCTGGGCGGTCAGCGCCCGGCGGGACCGCTCGTGCCGGTCCGGCAGGTCGTCCGCGCCGCCGAGGTCTGTCCAGCCGGCCCGCTCCGGCACCGGTACGCCGAGCCGCTCGGCGACCAGCCGCAGCAGCTCCGCCCCGCCGTCGGCCTTCACCTGTGACTCGAAGGCGTTGCCCCGGGTGATGGCGAACCGCGACTGTCCGAAGCGGGCCGGGAAGCCGATCGCCTCCGCCAGCCTCGGCTTGTCCACCCCGGCGCCGTCCAGCACCGCCCGGCGGGCGCAGCCCGGGTTGCCGGTGAGCGCGGCGATGGTCCGGGCGTTGTGCCGCTTCGGGGGCAGGTCGCCGCGGATCGCGGCCAGGCGCTGCGCGGTGCTCGTCACGATCCGCCAGGATAGGCGCTCAGCGCCGGTTCGGCCGGGACGCGGGCCCGGCGGACCAGCACGGCGGTCGCCACCGCGGCGAGCAGGGCCACGCCGGTCATCGCCCAGAGCACGGTACGCAGGCCGCCGGTGAAGCCGGGGTCGGCGAGCCGGCCGGCGGTGGTGCTGGCCAGCACCGCGCCGACCACCGCGATGGCGACCGTCTCGCTGGCCAGCCGAGCCGTGTTGATCATCCCGGCGCCGGTGGCCGCCCGGTGCGCGGCGACGCTGCCGATCGCCATGGCGTCGAGCAGGCCGATCGACAACCCCACCCCGACGCCGATGGTCAGCAGCGGGCCGGCCAGGGCGGCGGTGCCGCTGTCCGGGGCGAGCACGGTGGCCCAGGCGGCGCCCACCGCGACCACCGCCACCGAGGTGACGATCACCGCCGGGGCCGGCACCAGCCGGGTCAGGGCACCGCTGAGCAACGGCAGCACCAGGGTGGGCGCGGTCAGCAGGATGAGCGTGGCGCCGGCCGCGCCGGGGCTCATCCCGACGACCGTGGTCAGGTACGACGGCAGGTAGACCAGCAGCGGCACCAGCACCGCGACGATGGTGGCCGCCGCCAGGCAGATGCCGAGGAAGCGGGGGCTCGCCAGCAGGGCCAGGTCGAACATCGGCTCGGGCCGTCGGCGTTCCACCCGGACGAAGGCCACCAGCAGGGCCACCGCCGCGGCGAAGGCCGCCACGATCACCGGGGCGGACCAGCCCAGCTCGGGGCCCTGCACGAAACCGAAGATGAGCAGCAGCAGCGCGGCGGTGAAGGTGACCGTCCCGGGCCAGTCGATCCGCCCGGCGTGCGGCTGGCGGGACTCGGGCAGCAGCGGGGTGAGCGCCAGCACCGCCACGGCGGCCAGCGCCGGCGCGGCGAAGACCGCCCGCCAGCCGAACGCGGAGATCAGCAGGCCGGCGATCGAGGGCCCGAAGGCGAGGCCGACGCCGATGGTCGTCCCGAAGATGCTGAACACCCGGGCCCGAGCCCGGCCCGGGAAGGCGTGGGCCAGCAGGGCGGAGGCACTGGTCGCGGCGGCGGCCGCGCCGACGCCGGACAGCGCGCGCAGCAGGTCGAGCAGCACGATGTTCCCGGCGACCGAGGCGAGCAGCCCGGAGCCGGCGAAGATCGCGACGCCGGTGACGAAGACCCGGCGCCGGCCGAGCAGGTCCGCCAGCGCCCCGGTGGCCAGCATGAAGCTGGCGAAGGTGGCGTTGTAGCCGTTCACCACCCACTGCACGCCGGCCAGTCCGGCGTCGAGGTCCCGCCCGATGTCCGGCAGGGCGACCGACGCGCCGGTCAGCGAGACCGGCAGCGAGAGGGTGGACAGCAGGACGGCGACCAGCACGACGGCCGGGTGGTTACGCAAAGATTCTCCCCGTTCGGACGGCGGCCCCAGCCTAGAACGCGGAGGTCAGCAGGCATCCGGTACGGGCGGAAGATCACATGGTCAGCGCTCGGCGGACCGGTTCCAGGGTGAGCGGGGCGAGCGGGCCCCGGCCAGTGGCCGGCTGCGACGGCGGTGCCGGCGACGGCCCGGGGTGCAGGGCGGCCGGGAGACGGTGTGCACCGGCGCGAGGGCCGGCACGACCGGTTGCCGGCCGATCAGCCAGCAGAGGAAGCGGGCCATCGCCGGGTCAACCCACCGGGAGGCTACGGGCCTCGTCCTTGGCGATGCCGTACTCGGCCCCGCAGAACGAGCACTGCTGCACGTAGCGGGTGCGGACCGGGATCAGCGGAATGAAGAAGAGGGTGAACTTCGTCGACCGGCGGGTGATCACCTGCGCGGCCCGGTTGCCGCAGTTGCGGCAGACCGCGGTGACCACGCCGGACCGGTTGACGGACGTGCGCAGTCCGAAGATGAAGAACATCGCCGGCCTGTACCCACGGGAGGGGGCTCACACACCCGTTTTCAGGAAGTGGTTCGCCGCCACGGCCGACGGGCGTCGAGCTGGACGGCGAGCAGCTCCAGGAATTCCCGGAACCGCTCCTCGTCGTGCGGGGTGGGCAGCTCGTCGGTCAGCGGGCCGCGGTGCCGCCGGGCCCGGGCGATCGCCGCGGCGTAGAGGCGCGGACCGGCGCCGAACGACCGGCGTTCGACCATCGCCTCGGCCATCCGGGCGGCGGCCGCCTCGTCCAGCTCGGCGGTGAAGATCAACCCGTAGAGGATCTGGTTGACGACACCCTTCCAGTCGTCGCGGGGCATCGCGGTCCTCCTCGGTCACTCCGTCGCCGGTGAGCGGTGCCGATGACATGATCCACCCGGGTCCGGCCCCGACCCGGTGGACCCGCCGTACCGGTGCGTCGGCGAAGATTTCCCGCCGGTCGGTGTCCGGATCCGGGTCGGCCGTTCGTCACCCTGGTGAGAGACTGCGCCGCGCCGCGGTGGAGCGGCGCAGGCTGCGGGACCTGGCCCTGCTGACCGATCCGGAGCCGCCGACCGGGACGGAGGAGGACGTGGTGGACGACCGGCTGCGACTCGTCTTCACCTGCTGCCACCCGGCGCTGGCCCTGGAGGCACGGGTCGCCCTGACCCTGCGCACGGTGGCCGGGGTGCCCACCGCCGACATCGCCCGCGCCTTCCTGGTCAGCGAGTCCACCATGACCCGGCGGATCACCCGGGCGAAGACCAGGATCGCCACGGCCGGCATCCCCTACCGGGTGCCGACCGGGCCCGCGCTGGTCGAGCGGCTGCCGGGCGTGCTAGCCGTGCTCTACCTGCTCTTCACCCGGGGGTACGACGCCGACGGCGAGCCCGCCTTCGCCGACGAGGCGATCCGGCTGGCCCGGCTGCTCGACCGGCTGATGCCCGACCAGCCGGAGGTCGCCGGGCTGCTGGCCCTGTTCCTGTTCCAGAACTCGCGCCGCGCCGCCCGCCGCGACCCGGCCGGTGACCTGCTCACCCTCGATGAGCAGGACCGCTCCCGCTGGGACCGCGCCGCCATCTCGGAGGGACTCGCCGCCCTGGACCGCGCCGGCCACGGCCCGTACGCGCTCCAGGCCCGGACCGCCGCCGCGCACGCCACCGCCCCGACCGCCGCCGACACCGACTGGGCCGCCATCGCCGGCTGCTACGACGAGCTGGCCCGGATCCGGCCCACCCCGGTGATCCGGCTCAACCGGGCGGTGGCGCACGGCTACGCCCACGGGCCGGCGGCGGGGCTGGCCCTGGTCGCCGAGGCCCGCGCGGGCGGCGCGCTCGACGGCTACCCGCCGGCGCTCGCCGCGCAGGCCGAGCTGACCGCCCGCCACGGCGACCCGGTACGCGCCGCCGCGCTGTTCCGCGCCGCCGCCGACCTGGTCGGCTCCGGTCCGGAACGCCGGGCGCTGCTGCGCCGGGCCGGCGAGCTGGACCGCTGACGGCGCGGGACCGTCCCGCCGCCACCCACCGGGTTCGGGGCCGGCGGGCACCGGCGGGACGGCCGGCGGTCCGACCAGCGCGGAGGTGCCTGCCGGCCGCGAGGCCGCCGGTGATCGACCAGCATCCGCCCAGGCACACCTGTCGAGCGACCTCAGGGGCAGACGTCACCAGGCCGCCGCCACCATGACATGGGTGTGCGAGCCCTCTCGAGCTGATGACGTGAACGAATCGGGGCTAGCGAGGCGACCACACCGCGGCCGCCGGGCGCGCGTGCCGGTGCCGGATGAATCGTTTGCGTCATCAGCTCGAAAGGGCACCGACAGCGCCATTGCCGCCCGGCCACACCCGATCAGCCCATCCCGCCGGACCACCGCCGGTCGACGCGCCAGGGGTCACGCCGGAACCGGCTCAGGCTGCACGGACGGCGCGGGCCGCACCAAGCCCACGAGGGGGTGCGGCCCGCGCCGGCGCAAGAGGGCGGGACGGTCAGGCGCCGGTGGGAAGCTCCTCCAGCACCCAGATCGGCTGCCAGTCGGCCATCTCGTGGTAGCGGCGCAGCTCGGACAGGCCGGCCACCGACCCGCTCCAGGCCGCGTACGGCGGGTTGCCCTCGTCGAAGCCGCTCTGCACGAACGTCAGCTTGGTCTTGCCATCGGACTCGGCCAGCTCCCAGGTGCTGATGCCGGTCGGTCCCCAGTCGACGGACATCCGGTGGCCGGGCTCCAGGTCGACCACCTTGGCCGCGTACCCGGCCTCGAAGCCGCCCATGGCGTACCGGCCGCCGACCCAGGGCTCGATGCCGATCGGGTAGCCGAACCAGGCGCTGGCCTGGGCGGAGTCGGTCAGCGACTGCCAGACCCGCTCGACCGGCGCGCCGATCAGCAGCTCGCCGCGCAGGTCGGCGGAGGTGAAGTCGGTCTTCGGCAGCAGCGGTCGCCCCTCCAGGTGCGCGGCGAGGTTGGCGATCGACAGGCTCCACCAGGTCTGGAGCACCCCCCGGATGGTGCTGCCGTCCATTGCCTCGGCGAAGTTGAAGTGGCTCTGGGTGAGGGTCAGCAGGGTGCTGCCCGGCCCCTCGGGCGTCAGGGCTATCTCGCTGGTGGTCTCCACCCCGTCGAGCAGCCAGGCGAAGCGCAGCGTGTCCTCGTCGGCGTGCAGCAGGCGCTGGTGCGGCGCGTCGCCCTCGGGCGTGAAGCGGCCCCAGAACTCGTACCGTCGGGGCAGCTCCACCTCGGCGTGCTCGGCGAACCAGACGCGCAGCTCGGCCGGGTCGGTCAGGGCGCGCCGGACGGCCTCGACCGGCGCGGCGAGACGGGCACCCAGCTTCAACGAATCACTCACGGTCGTCCCCCTTGGGGTAGCAGGCCACGGCCAGCTTGAAGGCGTCCCCCTCGGCGCCGCCGTAGCGTGTGAACAGGTCCCGCAGCGTGGACTGCAGGTCGTGCAGAAACTCCTGCCGGCGCTCGGCCGGCACCCGGATCTCGCCGGACACCCCGATGGAGGGCAGCTCCGGCGCGGACCGGTCGAGGGCGGCGACGTCCGCCTGGACCTCCTCCATCAGGTCGAGCAGGTAGCCCAGGCTGAGCTCGTCCCGGGCCCGGCGCACCCCGCCGACCCGCCCCACCAGGCGGGGCGAGAGCCAGTACGACCGGGCGGCGGCCTGGTAGATGCCCTCGCTGATGCCGCGCACCTTCCGGCTCGCCACCTGCTCGACCAGGCCGGCCGCCACCAACTGCTTGACGTGGTAGTAGACGCGCTGCGGCGTCTGCCCCAGCCGGGTGGCGACCTCGGTGCAGGTGCGGGGCTCGGCCAACTGCCGCAGCACCTCGACGCGCTGCGGCTTGAGCAGGACCTCGGCCTGCTCGATCTGCTCCAGGTACATGACGTCTCTCATCGCACAAATGAGCTTGTACGTAAAAACTCTCTTTGTAAATAGGATCGAGGAAAGCCGCGCCGACCCGGCGCGGCTTTCCTCGGGCGGTTCCGCGGTCAGGGCGTCCAGTCTGGGCGCAGCGGGTACGACGTCTGCCCGGCCGGCCCGTTGCGGGTGGCCAGCACCTGGTGCAGCTGGATGCCGTTGGTCTCGAAGGCCAGCCGGGACCCGGCCATGTAGAGGCCCCACACCCGCGCGGTGCCCTGCCCCACCTCCGAGACGCAGAAGTCCCAGTTCTCGACGAGGTTGCGGCACCAGGCGGCCAGGGTCAGCGCGTAGTGCTGCCGCAGGTTCTCCTCGTGGTGCACCTCCAGCCCCACGTCGTGGATCTCACTGATCAGCCGGCCCGGCCCGGCCAGCTCGCCGTCGGGGAAGACGTACCGGTCGATGAAGGCGCCGGAGCGGTGCGGGGCCCGGTTGTCGGCCCGGGTGATGCAGTGGTTGAGCAGCCGGCCGTCCGGCCGCAGCCGGTCCCGCAGCGCCCCGAAGTACGCCGGGTAGTTGCGCACCCCGATGTGCTCGGTCAGCCCGATCGAGGAGACCACGTCGAACTGCTGCCGCGGGGCGTCCCGGTAGTCCAGGTGGCGCACCTCGGCCAGCTCGGTCAGCCCCTCCCGCTCGATCGCCGCCTGCGCCCACCGCGCCTGCTCCCGGGACAGCGTGACGCCGAGCGCCTTCACGCCGTACTCCCGGGCGGCGTGCCGGACCATGCCGCCCCAGCCGCAGCCCACGTCGAGCAGCCGCATCCCCGGCTTGAGCGCCAGCTTGCCGGCGACCAGGTCGTACTTGGCCGCCTGGGCCTGCTCCAGCGTGTCGCCCGGGCTGTGGAACACCGCGCAGGTGTACGTCATGGACGGGCCGAGCACCTTCTCGTAGAAGGCGTTCGAGACGTCGTAGTGGTGCGAGATGGCGGTGCTGTCCCGCAGGCGGGAGTGACGCAGCCCGTTCATCACCCGCCGCCAGCGCGGCTGCGCCTCCTGCGGCGGGGGCGGCGGGGGCAGCAGCCGCTCCCAGCCCAGCCCGCGCACCAGCGCCAGCCCCTCGGCCAGCGACGGGGTACGCACCCGCAGCTCGTCCTTGAGCACCCGCAACGCCTCGTACGGGTCGCCGGGGTGCACGCCCTGCAACCGCAGGTCCCCGCTGACGTACGCCCGCGCCATGCCCAGGTCACCGGGGGCGGTGAGCAGGTACGTCAGACCACGCTCGGAGCAGATGGACAGGGTGATCCCGCTGTCGGCCGGGCCGATCGCGCTGCCGTCGTACCCGGTGATCCGCACCGGCAGCTCGCCGGTGGTCAGCGCCCGGACGACGTCGGCGACGGTGGGGCCGCCTCGGCCCCCGGCCGGCGGCGGTGTGGCGGGGGAACTGCTCGCCCCCTGTTCTCGGTCGGTCAGGCTCATTTTCGTGCAACCGCCTTCTCGTAGAGTCCGGTGAGCCGGTGATCCGGGTCGTAGCGGTCCTTCACGGCACGCCAGGTCTCCCCGCCGTAGAGCCGGTCGAAGGCCGCTCGGTCGTAGTACGCGTCCGAGTAGAGGGACTTGTGACCACCCATGTCGGACACCGCCCGCTCGATCGAGCGGTTCACGTCGCCGTCGGCCGCTCCCTCGGCGATCGGCACACTTCCCCAGAAACCGATGTTGACGTAGGTCTGCCCCGGCCGGAGCGGATACAGCGGCCAGGTCCGCGCCGAGCCCGGCCCGGCCGGCTCGCGCAACCGCAGCGGGCAGAGCCAGACCGGGTTCATGCCCACGTTGGCGGCGAACCAGCGGAGGAAGTCGGCGGTGGCCTCCAGCGGAATCTCGACGTCCTGCACCACCCGCTCGCGGGCCGGATGCCCGCGCCAGCGGTCGACCCGCGCGGCGACCTGGTGCCGGTGTTCCAGCCGGACCAGCCGGTGGTAGAAGTCGCTGCGCCGCCACCGGGCCGGCCAGAGCCGGCGGACGACCGGGTGCTGCACCCCGAACGCCGCCGAGCACCAGAACCAGTCAGTGTCCCAGCGCCAGAGGTAGTCGTGGGCGGTCAGCGCGTCGCGGGTGCGCCGGCGCAGCGACCGGTAGTAGATCTCCTGGCCGGTGTAGTCGCTGAGCTGCGGCGCGTCGTCGGTGAAGGTGCCCAGGGTCAGGTACGCCTCGCCGGGGCTGAACATCACCCCGTCCATCGCGTCGACGGGCTGCCCCTCCCACTCGCCCTTGACGACCACGTCGGCGATCGCCTCGGTCAGCTCCTCCAGCCGGCTGAAGCGCACGTTGCGCAGCGCCACGGCGTGGCGTACGGGCTGGAGCTCGATGCGCAGCCGGGTGGCGTAGCCGAGGCTGCCCAGCGAGTTGGGGAAGGCGGCGAAGAGGTCGGCGTGCTCGCCCTCCGGGCGGGCGGTGAGGATCTCGCCCGCGCCGGTGAGCACGTCCATCTCGGTCACCGACTCGTGCGGCAGGCCGTTGCGGAACGAGGTGGACTCGATGCCCAGCCCGGTGACCGCGCCGCCCAGGGTGATCGTGCGCAACTGCGGCACGACCAGCGGCATCAGTCCGTGCGGGAGGGTGGCGTCGACCAGGTCCTCGTACGTGCACATGCCCTGCACGTCGGCGGTGCGGGCCCGGGGGTCGACCGACAGCACACCGTCCAGCCCGGAGACGTCCAGGCCCGGTGAGCTGGTGGCCGCCCGGGGGCGGAACAGATTCGAGGTGCGTTTGGCGAGGCGGACGGGTTCCCCGAGGGGCACCGCGGCGTACGACCGCCGCAACGTGTCCACCGCCAGGTCATGATCACGCAGCGCGCGCATGAGATCACCTTACGCGCCGAACGGCCCGTCCGTGGGATGTCCACGGTGGCCTTTTCGCCACCACGATCGGACGATCCCGATACCGTGGCGGACGTGCTGTCGCCCGCCCTCACCGCCCTGGACGCCGCCGGTCTGCCGTACCGGGTGATCCGGCACGGGCCGGTGCGCAGCCTCGCCGAGGCCGCCGCCGCCCGCGGCGTCGCGGTGCCGGACGTGGTGAAGACGATCGTGGTCCGCCGCGGCCCGGACGACCATCTCTTCGTGCTCACCCCGGGCGACCGGGTGATCTCCTGGCCCAAGCTGCGCGCGCTGCTCGGCGTCAACCGGCTCTCCATGCCCGACGCGGCGGCAGCCCGCGACGCCACCGGCTACGAACGGGGGACCATCACCCCGTTCGGCGCGACCACCGCCTGGCCGGTCGTCGCCGACGAGCGGTTGCGCGGCCGGGAGATCACCCTCGGCGCGGGCGAGCACGGCGCCGCCGTCGCGCTGGACGCCGACGCGGCGATCACCACGCTCGGGGCGACGGTCGCCGACGTGACCGACCCGGAGCCCGCGCGCTGACCCGCCGCCGATCGGTGGTCGGTCCGGGGCGGACGGCATAGCGTGGACCCATGCCGAAAGCCGTCTGGAACGATCTGGTGATCGCCGAGAGCGACGACACCGTCCTGGTGGAGGGCAACCACTACTTCCCCCGCGCCGCCCTGCGCGACGACCTGATCCGGGAGTCGGCGACCCACACGTTCTGCCCGTGGAAGGGCACCGCCGCCTACTACAGCCTCGAGCACGACGGCCGGACCAGCGCCGACGCCGTCTGGTACTACCCGGACCCGAAGCCCGACGCCGAGATGGTGCGCGACCGGGTGGCGTTCTGGAAGGACGTCACGGTCGTCGACTGAGTCACCGCCGGCCGGGCCGGGTGGCCATCGAGCGGTCCGGTGGGTCAGGATTCCCCCATGTCCGCCCCCGACGAACACCACGACCCGGCCGGCACCGTCTACGGCGCCCGCCGGTCCGCCCGACCCGGGCTGCCCCGGGACCCGCTGATCCGGTTCGCGCTGGCCGCCGGGCTGGTCGGCGTACTGGTGGGGGTCTTCTTCGCCACCGGTGTGCTCGGCGGCGGCGACCAGCCGGTGGTGCCGGCGTCGGCCGCCTCCGCGCCCCCGGCGGAGCCGCCGTCGCCGGAGGTCACCGAACCGGCCCCGACCACCCCCGCCGCGCCCTCGCCGACCGCCGCGCCCACCACCCCGCCCGCCCCGGTGGCCGGGCCGAAGGTGTTCCGGGCGGTGGCCTCCGGCCTCTGCGTCGGCACCGACGACGAGGACGAGAAGGCCAAGGCCGAGTTGGCCGGCTGCTCAGGCGGGCCGGAGCAGCAGTGGGTGGCCAACCCGGTCGCCCCGGACCTGGTCACCCTCACCAACGCGGCGCACGCGCAGTGCCTGGACGTCGAGGGCGGCAGCACCGACGACGGCGCGAAGCTCCAGCAGTTCCCCTGCCACGGGCAGGCCAACCAGCAGTGGCGGCTGACCCCGGTCGGCACCGGCCCGGTGCTGCTGGTCGCGGTCCACTCCGGCAAGTGCGCCGAGGTGAAGGACGGCGGCACCGAGTCCGGCGACGAACTCGTCCAGGTCCCGTGCACCGGCGCCGCCCCGCAGCAGTGGACGGTGGGCTGACGCCTCAGCCGCGGTAGCTCCAGGCCCGGGCCGGCGGCGCCACCACGGGCACCGGCACCGGTTCCCGGCGGCGCAGCAGCAGCGAGAGCCCGGCCGCGCCGATCGACAGCGCCCCGGCGACGTACCAGGCCACCGCGTAGTCGCCGAGGCGGTCGCGGACCAGGCCTGCCCCGGTCGCGGCGATCGCCGCGCCGAACTGGTGGGCGGCGAAGACCCAGCCGAAGACCACCGCGCCCGCCGCGCCGAAGTACTCCCGGCACAGCGCGACGGTCGGCGGCACGGTGGCCACCCAGTCCAGGCCGTAGAAGATGATGAAGACCAGCATGCTCGGCTCGGCCGTGCCGGCGAAGAGGCCGGGCAGCACCAGCAGCGACCCGCCGCGCAGCGCGTAGTAGGCGCCGAGCAGCAGCCGGCTGTCCACCCGGTCGGTGAGCCAGCCGGAGGCGATGGTGCCGACGATGTCGAAGAGCCCGACCAGGGCGAGCAGCCCCGCGGCGGTGGTCTCCGGCATCCCGTGGTCGTGCGCGGCCGGCACGAAGTGCGTGCCGACCAGCCCGTTGGTGGTCGCGCCGCAGATCGCGAACCCGCCGGCGAGCAGCCAGAACGGCCGGGTCCGCGCGGCCGAGGCCAGCGCGCCGACGGCCCGGGAGGCGGCGCCGCCCGTCGTCGGCGCGGGCGGCACGACCTCCGCCGCGCCGTAGGCCGGCAGGCCGAGATCCGCCGGGTGCTCCCGCAGCAGCCAGGCAACCAGCGGTACGACCGCCAGCGCCGCCCCGGCGACGACGAGCGCCGCCGTGCGCCACCCGTGGTCGCGGACCAGCACGGCGAGCAGCGGCAGGAAGACCAGTTGCCCGGCCGCCCCGCCGGCGGTCAGCACCCCGGTGACCAACCCGCGACGGCGGACGAACCAGCGCCCGGTGACCGTGGCCACGAAGGCGAGCGCCATCGACCCGGTGCCCAGCCCGACGAGCACCCCCCAGCAGAGGATCAGCTGCCAGCTGGCCGTCATGAACACCGTCAGGCCGCTGCCGGCCGCCACCAGCGCCAGCGCGCCGGCCACCACCCGTCGGACGCCGAACCGGTCCATCAGCGCGGCGGCGAACGGCGCGGTCAGCCCGTAGAGCAGCAGGTTGACCGAGACGGCGGCGGAGACGGTGGCCAGCGGCCAACCGAACTCGGCGTGCAGCGGGTGCAGCAGGACCGAGGGGGTGGCCCGGAAGCCGGCGGCGCCGACCAGCGCGACGAACGCGACGGCGGCGACCAGCCAGGCGGGGTGGAGACGGCGGGTTCGGTTCACGACACGAGTGTCGACGGCGGGCCCGCGGACGACGAGTGGCCGGAAAGCCATCATGCGCAATAATCGGGCCATGACGATCGTCCCGCACCGGGTCGCGGTGCTCGCCATCGACCAGGTGGTCGGCCTCGACCTCGGCACCCCCTCCCAGGTCTTCGGCACCGCCCGCACCAAGGACCTGCGGCCGCTCTACACGGTCGACGCCTGCACGCCGGGGGGCCGCCCGGTGCGCAGCACCGCCGGGTACCAGGTGCTGCCCGACCACGGGCTCGAACTGGTCGAGGCCGCCGACACGGTGGTCGTACCGGGCATCCACGGCGGTCCGGCGCTGACCGACGGCGTCCTCGACCCCGAGGTCGCGGCGGCGCTGCGGGCGGCCCACGAGCGGGGCGCGCGGATCATGTCGATCTGCACCGGCGCGTTCGTGCTGGCCGCCGCCGGGCTGCTCGACGGCCGGCGGGCCACCACCCACTGGGCGTACACGGACCTGTTCCGCCGGCTGCACCCGGCGGTCGACCTGGACCCCGACGTGCTCTTCATCGACTCCGACGACGTGCTCACCTCGGCCGGGGTGGCCGCCGGCCTCGACCTGTGCCTGCACGTCATCCGCACCGACCACGGCAGCGAGGTGGCCAACCGCTCGGCCCGCCGCTGCGTGGTCCCGCCGTGGCGCGACGGCGGCCAGGCCCAGTACATCGAGCGGCCGGTGCCCCACCGGGCGGCAACGGGCACCGCCGGCACCCGGGAGTGGGCCCGGCAGCGGCTGCACGAGCCGGTCACCCTGCGCGACCTGGCCGAGCACGCGCGGATGAGCGTACGTACCTTCACCCGGCACTTCCGCTCCGAGACCGGGCTGAGCCCCGCCCAGTGGCTGCTCCAGGAGCGCACCGACCACGCCCGGCTGCTGCTGGAGACCACCGACCTGGCCGTCGACCAGGTGGCCCACCGCTGCGGCTTCGGCACCGCCGCCGCCCTGCGCCAGCAGCTCCGCCAGCGCATCGGCGTCGCCCCGAGCGCGTACCGCCGGGCGTTCCACCGGCACCCCTGACCCGCGTTCCCGCGGCGCGGGCGAGGACCGCCCGGTCGGCGGGGGTCAGGGTGGGGCGGCGGCGCGGAGCCGGTGCAGGGCGGCGGTGGCGTCGCGCAGGTGCACCTCGATCACCGGGCGGTCACCGGGACCGGACGGCACGGGTGCGGTGGACCCGGGCCGGGATCCGGAGCGGTCGGTGGTGGCGGCGGAGAGCTCCGCCAGCCCGTCGGCCAGCTCGGTCAACCGGTCCGGCAACGGGCCCGACCCCGCCGTCGGGTGGGACGTGAGCTGTCCGTGCACGTCGTCGCAGAGCAGCAGGGCGGCGGCGACCAGCACGTGGACGTCGTCGAGGGGGCGGTCGGCCCGGTGCAGCCGGGCGGCCCGCCGGCGCCCGCGTACGGTGCGGCCGGTGACCCGGTGGGCCACCACCCGGGCCTCGGTGAGCCGACCGAGGCGGGCGTTGGCGTGCCGGGCCTGCTCGCAGGCGGTGGCCGCCAGCGCCGGCCCGCCCCGGCGCAGCGCCTCGGCCGCCGTCCGCAGCGCGATCGCGGTGTCCCGCAGGATCTCCGGGACCGGCGCGGCGACCAGCTTCACCGGATCAGGGCTGAACAGCACCTGGCTGCCGAGCAGACCCAGCGCGCCGCCGACCGCCACGTCCAGCAGATAGCCGGCGGGCGACCGCGCCGGCCCCAGTGCGGCCACGATCAACACGGCGGTGCCGGACTGGACGTAGGGCAGCGGCCGCGGGTCGATCAGGGCGGCGATCGACATCGCCAGCGCGAGCGCCGGCACCATCACCAGGAATCCGATGCCGAGGTCGAGGGCCTGGACACCCTCCCCCACCGCGACGCCGGCCAGCACCCCCACGAACAGGTCGACGGCCTGCCGGCCCCGCCCGCCCATACCCGCCGACAGGCAGATCAACGAGCCGGTGGCGGCGAAGATCGGCGCCTGGTGGCCGAAGAGGGTCGCCGCGATCCACCACGCCGCGCCCGCCGTCAACGCGCACTGGCCGATCACCGGCAGCGCCATCCGGATCCGGTGCGGCAACAGCGCGGGGACCACCGACCGGGCCGCGCTGCGCAGGCCGGCCCCGCGCCGGCTCACCGCACCGGCTGGCTCACGACCCGACCGACCGGTCGACGGTCGGCCGGTCGACGGTGGGCGCCCCCGGCGGCGTCCGCAGGACCCGGAGCTGCGCGAGGTGTTTCGGCAGGTGGACACGGGCGTGCAGGTCCAGGGTGCGCGACCAGGGCAGGGTGTCGTCGACGACCAGGTCGAAGCCCTCCCGCAGGTGGGTGTCGACCGGGGTCTCCGCCGCCGGGCCGAGCCGGTCCACCAGGGCGCAGAGCTTCTGGCTGGTGGCCCTCAGCAGGGTGGCCAGCCCGTCCAGGCCGCCGCAGTCGGCGACCAGCGCGTCCACCTGGGGGCGGTGGATGGTCTCCAGGTCGTAGTAGGCGAAGGGCGAGCCGGCGAGGACCGCCTCGGTGGCCTCGCTCATCAGCTCGTCGTTGGCGGCCAGGTGGGCCACGATCTGCTCGGCGGTCAGCTGCCCCTGCGGCGGCTCGCCGAAGCCGCCCGCCTCCACCTCGGCGAGCAGTTCGTCGTAGATCCGCCGCAGCCCCGCGCTCTCCACGTCCCCAGTCAACCCCGCCGACCGGCGCGGACCGGGGCGTTACCGCACCGGGATCACCCGGACGGGCGGTTCAGCGCCGGCGCGGGCGGGCGCGACGGCGGCCCCACCTGCGCGCCGGCCTCGGCCGACGGGCGGACCGTGGACGGGCCGCGGCGGGGGCGGCCGGACGGAGGGGCCGCTCGTCCGGGCCGGTCCACCACCAGAGCATCAGGGCCGCCACCACCAGGGCGAAGATCCCGGTGATCAGCGCGGGCTGCCACTCGTCGTCCACCGGGTGGGCCCGGGACGCCCCAGGCCCATTGACCCGGGCGGGCAGCGACGCCGGCCCGCCCACGACCCGGGGGTCCTCGTCCAGCCACTCGTCGTAGGTGATCCGCTCGATCCGCACGGTGCCGTCGGCGGAGCGGAACGTGCCCCGGCACCGCCAGGGATCCCCACGGAGGAAATCGTTCTGCCGGCAGCCGGCGACCGTGACCGTGCCCTCGACGTCGGCCTGCGCGGCCCGGAAGCCGTCAATGCCGGTGGAGAGCGGAAACCAGGCGAGGCACAGGAAGAAGCCGACGATCGCCGCTCCACCCAGATTCCACCAGCCCAGGTCCCACACGTGGTCGAGCCGCCGGAGCAGAGCCGCGCGCACCCGTGACATGCCGCCGAGGCTAGGCGGTCCCCGCCACCGGACCGCCGTCGCCGGATCCCGACCCGGACGGGCAACTCAGCGCCGGCCCCGCCGGGCGCGCAGGTAGTCGGAGACGACGTACTCGCCGAGGTCGTCGAGGTCCGGGGTGAACATCCGGCCCTTCGAGCGGCGGGCCACCGCGTCGACGAAGCGGCGCAGCCCCGGATCGTCGCCGAGCATGAAGAGGTTCAGCGTGGCGCCGTAGCGGGTCAGCTTGTCCACCTCGCGGATGGTCGCCTCGATCGTCTCCGGCAGCGGCGGCCAGTGGAACAGCGCCTCCCCGTCGTCCGGGTCGAGGTGGGCGGTCGGCTCGCCGTCGGTGACCACCAGCACCACCGGCTCCGCGCCGGGGTGCCGGCGCAGGTGCCGCCCGGCCAGCCGCAGCGCGTGCTGGAGGTTGGTGCCCTGCTGCATGTCCGGCTCCACCGCGGCCAACTCCTGCTGGGTCAGCGTCAGCGCCTCCCGGCCGAAGCCGACGATCTCCAGAGCGTCCTGCGGGAAGCGGGTCGCCACCAGGTGCGACAACGCCAGCGCCGTCTGCTTCATCGGGCCCCAGCGCCCCTGCGAGATCATCGAGTACGACAGGTCGACGCAGAGCGCCACCGCCGCCGAGGCCCGGCGCTCGGTCTCCACCACCTCGAAGTCGGAGACGTCGAGCTGGACCGGCACCGTGGGGCCGGCCCGCCGGACCGCCCGGGTGAGGGTGCGGACCACGTCCAGCGGCTGCTCGTCGCCGTACTCCCAGGGTCGGGACGCCCCGCTGACCTCGCCGGCCGCACCCGCCGAGCGCAGGTCGTGCTGGCCGCGCGGCCCGGCCGTGAGGTCGGCGAAGACCCGCCGCAGCGCGGTGCCGGCGAGCCGGCGCAGCGCCTTCGGGCTCAGCGTGAGCCCGTCGGCGTCCCGGCTCACCCACCCCTGCCGGCGCAGTTCCCGCTCCAGTTCCCGCAGCCGGCGGATGTCGTCGGCGGGGTCGCGGCCCAGCGTCCGGGCCACCGCCTCGACGTCCACGTCGTCGAGGGTCGCGCCGGGGTGCTCCTGGTCGAGGGAGTCGAGCAGGTCGTCCAGCTCGCCGATCTCGTCGAGCGCGCCGGCCGCCTCGCCGTAGCCGAGCGGCTGCTCACCGCGGACCCGCTCGCCGCGCTGCCAGTTCAGGTCGGGGCGCAGCGCCCGCAGGTGCCCGTCCAGCGCGGACAGCTCGCCGGCCAGCCGGTCGCCGAGGGACTGCCGCATCAGCCCGGCCAGTTCCTCGCGCTGCTGGTCCGACAGCGACCGCATCAGCCGCTCCCCGGCGGCCGAGCGGCGGGCCAGCACGTCGACCAGCTCGTCGACGTTCTTCGGCCGCTCCGGGAAGAACTCGCCGTGCCGGCGCATGAACTCGGCGAACGCGTCGGTGGTGTCCTCGGCGCGGGCGTGCCGGGCCAGCAGGTCGTTGAGGTCCCGCATCATCTCGGCCAGCTGCCGCTGCACCGCCGGGTCGCCGGCCGCCCGCGCCGCGTCGCGCAGCCCGGCGAAGCGCTGCTCCAAGACGTCGCCGCGCAGCCCGTCGAGAATCCGCTGGTACGTCTGCCGCGCCTCGTCGCTGGCCCACTCGTAGCCCGCCAGCTCCTGCACCGCGCGGGCGGTGGAGCGGGGCAGGTTGTCCAGCACCGCCTCGGCGAACCGCGCGTCGTCGTCGGCGCGCCCGCGCAGCTCGTCGCGTTCCGCCGCCAGCGCCTGGTCGAGCAGGGCCCGGGAGCGGGTCACCGCCCCGTCCAGGTCGCCTCGGCGCAGCGCCTCCCGGCGCAGCCGGCGGGCCCGGGCGGCCAGGTCGTCCAGGCCGCCGCGCCCCTGCGGGCCCCGGCGCAGCAGGTCGCGCAGCGCGTCCCGCAGGCTGCCGCCGGCCAGCACCTCCGCGCCGACGGCGTCCACCGCGGCCCGGACGTCGTACGGCGGGGCGAGCGGGTCGGGCCCGCCGCGCCACTGCCCGTACCGGAACCGGTTGCCGGCCACGCTCAGCCCCGGCCGCCGTAGACGGTGCGGCCCGACTCGGTGACGTCCTTGCCGAGCCGGCGGGTCAGGTGCAGCCCCTCCAGGACGAACTCGATCCCGGCGGCGGCCTCCTCCGGCGTGGGCGCGTCACCCAGCCCGAGCCGGTCCAGCGCCTTGGCCAGCCCGGGCACGGTGCCGACCTGGCGCAGCAGCTCCGCCGACGAGACCAGCTCACCGGTCTCGATGGCGGTGCCCTCGGCGACCAGGCCGGTGAAACCGGACAGGTCCAACCCGGCCAGCCTGGCCCGGAACGTCTCGGCGGTGGCGGTGCGCAGCAGGTGGGCCAGGATCTCGATCTCGCGCCCCTCCTCGCCGCTCTCGAACTCGACCTTGCCGCGCAGGGTCGAGGTCACCGACACCGCGTCGCCGACCCGCGCGACCGGGGCCTCGGGGCGTACCCCCTGGGCGGCGGGACCGGCGGCGAGCAGGCCGGATCGGCGCAGCGCGGCGGCGGCGACCGTCTCGGCGGCGGCGATCGCGAAGCGGGCGGAGACGCCGGAGCGCGGGTCCACCGACGGCGACTCGCGCACGGCGCGGGCGAACCGGGCGAGCACCTCCAGCACGTGCTCCGGCACCTCGGCGACCAGCTCGGCCTCCTGCCGGATCAGCGCCAGCTCCAGCTCCAGGTCGACCGGGTAGTGGGTGCGGACCTCCGCGCCGAAGCGGTCCTTGAGCGGCGTGATGATCCGGCCCCGGTTGGTGTAGTCCTCCGGGTTGGCGCTGGCCACCAGGAACAGGTCCAGCGGCAGCCGCAGCTGGTAGCCGCGGACCTGGATGTCCCGCTCCTCCAGCACGTTGAGCAGCGCCACCTGGATCCGCTCGGCCAGGTCGGGCAGCTCGTTCACCGCGAAGATCCCCCGGTTGGTGCGCGGCACCAGTCCGAAGTGGATGGTCTCCGGGTCGCCGAGGGTGCGACCCTGGGCCAGCCGGATCGGGTCGACGTCGCCGATCAGGTCGCCGACGCTGGTGTCCGGGGTGGCCAGCTTCTCGCCGTAGCGCATCGAGCGGTGCAGCCAGCCGACCGCCAGGTCGTCGCCGGCCTCGGCGACCAGCGCGCGGGAGGCCGGGGTGAGCGGGTGCATCGGGTGCTCGTTGAGCACCGAGCCGGGAATCACCGGGGTCCACTCGTCGAGCAGCGCCACCAGCGAGCGGATCAGCCGGGTCTTGCCCTGGCCGCGCTCGCCGAGCAGCACCATGTCGTGGCCGGCGAGCAGGGCCCGCTCGACCTCGGGGAGGACGGTGTCGTCGTAGCCGACGATGCCGGGGAAGCGATCGGAGCCGGAACGCATCCGGGCGAGGAGGTTGTCGCGGAGTTCCTGCTTGACGGTGCGGTGCCGGTGCCGGTGCCCGGCCGCGCGCAGCTCGCCGAGCGTGCCCGGCAGGTCGGCGGGCGGGACCGGGAGAACCTGGTTTGGCGCAGTCACCCGACCCAGGCTAGCGCAGGAAAACGAGGGTGCCCCGTCGATCGACGGGGCACCCTGCTCCCCCCGTGTCCGGAGCCGGCGGCGGGGCGCCGGCCCGCGACGTCAGCCGCGACCGCAGCGGGCGCAGCCGCCCCGGCGGCGCAGGTGGTACGCGTATGTGGCGGCGCCGAGCGCGGCGCCCCAGAACGGCCAGAGCAGCATCGGCGCGCTGGCCATGGTGAAGCCGCCGCCGAGCCGCCAGAACTCGGGCGTGGTGACCAGGCCGAGAGTGGCCGCGGTGACCGCGAGCGCGACCAGGGTGGCCGGGACGACCGCGAGCTTCACCGGCACCGGCCGGCCGGCCAGACCGACCATCCAGCGCGGGAACCGCTCGCCCCAGCTCTGCACCAGCCCGAGGGTGAGGACCGCGCCCACGGTGGCGAAGGCGCCCAGCCCGGCGCCGGCCCAGACCTGTCCGGTCTCCCGCATGTCGTCCAGCAGCTCCGGGGAGATGCCGAGCGGGATGCCGGCCGCCCAGGCGAACCGGGTCAGCGCGTACGCGAAGGGGATGGCCGCGGCGGTCCCGGCGGCCCAGCGTCCCCAGCGGGCGGCGGCCGCCCGGGTGGTCCAGCCCCGGTCGGCACTGCCCCGACCGCAGGCCAAGCAGGCGTCGGCGGTCCGCCGCTGCCAGACCAGCAGCGCCCCGGCCAGCAGCACTCCGCCCGCCATGGCGGCCACCTTGACGCCGAGCGACCAGGTGAAGACGTCGGCGTAGTCGACCGGCGGCCAGCCGAACGGGGCGCCGAGGATCAGCATCGGCGCGTAGCCGAGGATCACCAGCACCCGCGCGTCGGGCACCACCACGGCCAGGACGAAGGCGACCGTCCAGCCGTAGCCGAGCAGCAGTGCGCGCAGCGGGCCGGCGGTACGGGCGCCCTGGCTGCTCATCGCGAGGGCGGCGACCGCGGCGGCCAGCAGCGTCCCGGCGAAGAGCGGCGGCGCGACATCGACGGGAACCAGCCGGAGCAGGTTCGCCCCGCCGCCGTCCTGGTCGTTCGCGCCGAACGGGTAGCCGGCGCCAGTCAGCGTGCAGAGCAGGGCGAGTACGCCCCAGAGGCCGAGCCAGCCGGCGGCCAGCGGGGCGAGCCGGTCGGGCCGGCGGGAGGCCGGACGGTGGGTGGGAACATCGGTCGTCGTCATGCTCTCAGCCTCGGCGGCGGCGCCGCCACCGCCCTCCCGAGCGGTGACGAACCCGCTCCCCCGGCCGAGGGGGATCAGCCGGTGGGAACGACGAAACCCGACTCGTAGGCGGCGATCACGGCCTGGGTACGGTCCCGCACCCCGAGCTTGGCCAGCACGTTGCCGACGTGCGTCTTGACCGTCTCCACCCCGACCACGAGCTGCCCGGCGATCTCGGTGTTGGACAACCCGGTGGTCATCAGCCGCAACACCTCCGCCTCCCGCTCGGTCAGCCGGGCCGCGCGCAGCCGGTCCCCGCCCGAGGACCCGTACGCCCCGGCGAGGCGGCGGATCGCGGCCGGGAAGAGCAGCGAGTCGCCGGCGGCGACCGCCCGGACGGCGGCGACCACCTCCGCCGGGCGGGCCCGCTTGAGCAGGAAGCCGCTCGCGCCGGCGCGCAGCGCCTCGTAGACGTACTCGTCGTTCTCGAAGGTGGTGACCACGAGGACGCGGGGCGGGTCGGCGGAGGCGGCCAGCAGCAGCCGGGTCGCCTGGATGCCGTCGATGGCGGGCATCCGCACGTCCATCAGCACCACCCGGGGCCGCAGGCGCGCGACCAGCGGGGGCACCTCGGCGCCGTCGGCGGCCTCGCCCACCACCCGCAGGTCCGGCTGGGCGTCGATGATCGCCCGCAGCCCGACCCGGATCAGCTCGTCGTCGTCGACGATCAGCACGTCCGTGCTCACCGCGCCTCCCCCCTCGGCACCGGCAGCCGCACCCGGACCCGCCAGTGACCATTCTCCGGGCCGGCGGTGATCCGCCCGCCGAGCAGCAGCACCCGTTCCCGCATCCCGTCCAGGCCCCGGCCGCCGCGTCCCGGCCGCGCCGCGCCGCCCAGCAGGTTCTCCAGCTCGATCTCCAACCACCGCCGGCCCGGCGCGTCCGGCGCCGCGCGAGGTGCGGGCACCGGGGCCTCCCCGGGTACGTCCACCCGCAGGCGCACCGGGCCGCGGCCGTACCGGGCGGCGTTGGTCAGCCCCTCCTGCACGATCCGGTAGCCCTCCCGGGACACCGCCGGGGGCAGCTCCGCCAGCTCCCCGTCGACCCGCGCCTCGACCCGCAGCCCGGCCGCCCGGGTGTCCGCGACGAGCCGGTCGAGCTGGACCAGGGTCCGCTGCGGGGCGGTGTTGGCCGGGGCACGGGCGGCGCCCTCGGTCTCCCGGAGCAGGCCCAGCACGTGGTCCAGGTCGTCCATCGCGTGCCGGCTGGTCTCCTCGATCGCGGCGAGCGCCCGGCGGGCGAACTCCGGGTCGCCGTCGAGGAGCTGACGGGCCGCGCCGGCCTGGAGGGTGGCCACCGTCAGCGCGTGGCCCACCGAGTCGTGCAGTTCCCGGGCCAGCCGGTTGCGCTCGGCGAGCCGGGCCGCCCGCGCCGCCAGGGCGGCGAGCTGCTCGGCCGCCGAGGGGCCGAGCAGCGCCGGGGCCATCGAGGCGGCGAGCGTGCCCAGCCCGGCGACCGCGTAACCGAGGCCGAGCAGCATCAGCACCCCGGTGAGGGTGAGCCAGCCGGTGTCCCGCCCGTCAAGCGGCCCCCAGCTCTCCTGGGCGACCAGCTGGGTGCCGACGCCGAACTGCTGGGCGATGAACGACAGCGCCATCGGCAGGGCGCTGATCAGCGCGAACATCACCGTTCCGCCGACGGTCATGTGCAGGGCGATCCAGAGCGCGGCGCGCAGCCGGGTCTCCCGGTCGGCCGGGTGCCCGGCGGCGGGCTCCGGCAGCGGCACGCCGAGCAGGGCGCGGGCGGCGGCGATCTCCAGCGTTCGGCTGCCGTCGAGGAAGAACGGCACCGCGCCGATGACGGCGGCGACCACCATCAGCGCGAAGACCAGCAGCCGGGGCACCTCGCCGCGGGTGAGGAGCTGGACGAAGGTGCCGGCCAGCAGCGCGTACGGCAGGGCCAGCACCCCGCCGAGCAGGAGGAAGACGCCACGGCGACAGGTGCTCGCACGGACGAGCGGCGCGATCAGCGCCCGGGGAGTCACCGGGCCATTCTCCCGCCCCGCCACGCCAGGCCGACTCCCCCGTGTCGGGGATTCCGGCGCCGCCTCGTCGCCCCCGGGGTCACCGGGCGCGGCGGTCTCCCGTCCGCCTCAGCGGTGCTCCTGCACGTACTTCTGCGGGTCCTTGTCGTCGAAGGTCAGGTTGCGGCCGTTCTTGTGCTCGCCGTAGAAGGTCAGCCAGCGGGCGCCCAGCTCGGCGCGGAGTTCGACGCTGGCGTGCCGGCGGAAGTCCGGCAGCGCCCCGTCCTCCTCCTCCGCGAGGTGCTCGCTGTTCTCCCGGCGGGCCTTCCACACCGCCGCCCACCACTCGTCGGAGCCCACCGGGTGCAGCTTCGACTCGGCGATTGCGTCGCGGATCTCGTTGTGGTCGCCGATGGCGTCGGTGGTCTCGTCCTCGCCGTCGTCGCCGTGCCGCACCAGGTGCGGATAGAGGATCGCCTCCTCCGCCTCGGCGTGGATGTCCAGGTGCAGGGCGAGCGCCTCCCAGACGGCGAGCAGTTCGGTCTCGTCGCGGGCGTCGTCGAGCCGGGCGAAGCCGCGCCGGAAGGCGGCGTGGTCGTCCAGGATCAGCGCGGTGATGTCGTCCATGATGCTCACTTCCCCAGTCGGGCGCGGATCAGCCTCGGCACCGCCGCCAGGCCGGTGACCGGCCGGAACTGCCGGGCGGCGGTGGCCAGGGCGGCGTACTCGTCGGCGCCGAGGTCGATCTCGGCGGCGGCCGCGTTGCGCTCCATCTGCTCCACACCGGACGCGCCGGGGATGGCCACCACGTTCGGGTGGTGCAGCAGATAGGCCAACGCGATCTGGCTGGGGGTGGCGTCGTGCGCGTCGGCCACCTCGCGCAGCGTCGCGATCAGGGCGGTGCCGCGTTCCAGGTTCTCCGGCAGGAAGTACGGGTTGGCCCGGCGCACCGCCCCGCTCGGTGGGTGCTTCGCGTCGTACCGCCCGGAGAGGAAGCCCTGCGCGAGCGGGCTGTACGCGATGACGATCCGGCCGGCCTGCTCCGCGTACGGGATCAGGTCCTCCGCCGGGCCCCGGTCGATCATGCTGTAGCGGACCTGGTTGCTCAGCACCCGCCGGCCCAGCGCGGCCTCGGCGAACCGCCAGCGGCGCAGGCTGTAGTTGCTGACGCCGACCTCGGCGACCAGGCCGACGTCCTGCAACGCGCGCATGCCGCGCATGGTGGTGGTGTCGGCGACCACCGGGTTGGGCTGGTGCACCTGGTAGAGGTCGATGCCCTGCACGCCGAGGCGGGCGGCCGAGGCGACCGCCCGCTGCTGCACCACCGGGGCGACCGGCAGGACCGGGAAGATCTTGCTGGCCACCACGACCTTCTCCCGGTCGCCGCCGAGGGCGGCCCCGAGGATCCGCTCGCTGCGGCCGAAGCCGTACACCTCGGCGGTGTCGAAGAGGGTGACCCCCAGGTCGAGCGCCCGCCGCACGATGTCCGCCGCCCGGCGCTCGTAGTCGGGGCCGTAACCCCACTCCTTCGAGCCGAACTGCCAGGTACCGAGACCGATCTTGGAAATCGGCTTGGGCGTGTCGAGCGGGACGAAGCGCATGGGCTCGAAGCTACCCCCGCACACCGGGACGGCACGCCCGTTCTCCGACGCCGATAGGGTCGGCGTCGTGACCTACCTCGCCGCTGATCAGCGTTACGACTCGATGACCTACCGACGGACCGGACGCAGCGGGCTGCGGCTGCCCGCCGTCTCGCTCGGCCTGTGGCACAACTTCGGGCCGGACCGGCCCTTCGAGCGGCAGCGGGACATCGTCCGACGTGCGTTCGACCTCGGGGTCACCCACTTCGACCTGGCCAACAACTACGGCCCGCCGCCCGGCGCGGCGGAGGAGGCCTTCGGCCGGCTGCTGGCGACCGACCTCAAGCCCTACCGGGACGAGCTGGTGGTCTCCACCAAGGCCGGCTACCTGATGTGGCCCGGCCCGTACGGCGAGTGGGGCTCCCGCAAGTACCTGGTCTCCTCACTGGACCAGTCGCTGCGCCGGATGGGGCTGGAGTACGTCGACATCTTCTACTCGCACCGGTTCGACCCGGACACTCCGCTGGAGGAGACGATGGGCGCGCTCGACGCCGTCGTCCGCTCCGGCAAGGCGCTCTACGTCGGCATCTCCAACTACGACTCGGAGCAGACCGCCCGGGCCGCGGCGATCCTGCGTGACCTGGGCACGCCGCTGCTGATCAACCAGCCGTCGTACTCGATGTTGAACCGGTGGACCGAGGACGACGGCCTGCTCGACACCCTGGCGGAGGCTGGCGCGGGCTGCATCGCGTACAGCCCGCTGGCCCAGGGCCTGCTCACCGACCGCTACCTCGCCGGCATCCCCGAGGACTCGCGGGTGCGCACCAGCGTCTTCCTCAACGAGAGCGACCTGACCGAGGAGAAGCTGGCCACCATCCGCGGCCTGGGCCGGGTGGCCGAGCGGCGGGGGCAGACCCTCGCCCAGCTCGCCCTCGCCTGGGCGCTGCGCGACCCACGGATGACCAGCCTGATCATCGGCGCGAGCAGCGTGGCCCAGTTGGAGGGGAACGTCGCCGCAGTGGAGAACCTCGACTTCACCGCCGAGGAGCTGGCCGAGATCGACGGCCTGCTCGGCTGAGCCGCCGAGGCGTCCCGGCCGCCGCCCACCTCACGTGGCGCGGCCGGGGCGCTGCGGCGCCGGGGTCACCAGATGCGGCGGCGGCCGGCGCGGTGGTTGCGCACCTCGCAGGCGCGGCCGGGCGGAACGGTGCCGGCGCGGCGCAGCCGCATCGCGACCATCGCGGCGAGCAGCACGGTGACCGCCGCCGCCGCGCCGACCACCAGCCGGAGGCTGTCACCGCCGAGGCGGGTCACCGACGCCACGGGTACGCCCGGATCGCCCGCCACCGGCGCCGCGGTCAACCCGGGCACCGCGGTGCTGGCGGCGCGCGGCGCGACGGCCGGGCCGGCCGGGCTGGCCGCTGCGGTGGGCGTGGCCCCGCCCGGCTTCCGGAACACCACGTCGGAGCAGGAGTAGTAACTGTCCGGGGTGTCGGAGTTCTGCCACACGGTGTAGATCAGGTGCCGCCCGGTCAGCCCGGCCGGCAGCCGGCCCGCCAGCTGGTACGACCCGTTGCGCAGCGGCGGGTCGGTCATCGTCAAGAACGGGCGCGGCGAGAGGTCCGCCCAGGTCAGCCGGCTCTGCGGGTCGTAGCCGGGGCGCGTGGCGTAGAGCCGGAACGTGCCCTTGTGCGGGATGGTCCCCCGGTAGCGGAAGGTGAACTTCGCCCCGGCGGTCAGCTCCGTCGCCGGCCAGTCGGTGCGCGGCAGGTCCAACCCCCGGTACGCCGACAGCCCGCCGCTGCACAGCTCCCCGTCCGGGATCCGTTCCCGGTCCTTGCCGTTGACGCCGAAGACCCGGATGTTGTCCCACTCGCGTACCGCCGCTCCGGCCCGGACGGCGGCCCGGCAGGCCGGCGTCGCGGCGTGCGGGCCTTCCGGGCCGCAGGCCGCGGACCGGCTCAGCGGGCTGGTGGGTGCGCCGTGCGCGGCGGCGGGGGTCGCGGTCGGCAGGACGCTCGCGGCGACGGCCGCGAGGACGGCGAGCACTCGGCGTACGGTCATGATGGACCTCCCGAGCACTGGTACGGGCGGGAGCCGCCAAAGGTTCGACCGGCGCCCCGGGGGCCGGGCGACCTGGCGACCGCTAGGCCACGAGGATCTTGGCCATGATGTGCTCCCGACGCACGCCGTCGGGCATGAGGTCGCCCAGCTCACCCGTGTCACGGAAGCCGTTGCGCTGGTAGAGCGCCCAGGCGTTCCGGTTGCCCGCCACCACGGACAGGCGCAGTGTCTCCGCGCCCACCAGCCGAGCCCACTGCTCGACCGCCCGGACGAGGTGGTCGCCCACGCTCCGGCCACGTCCCACCGGCGCCACATACATCGAGATCAGCTCGACGACGCCGTCCTGACCGGTCGGCACCCCGCTGGCCATCCCGACGGGCTGCCCGTCGAGCATCGCGATGATGTTGTACGAGCCGGGGATGGCCAGCCGAGCGCGCCACCGTTCCGCACGGTCGCCCTCGCCCTGCCAGTCCGCCAGCTGGGAACCGAACGCATACGCCGCCTCCGCCAGCGCGGCGAGCCGCAGCTCCCGCCACATCTTCCAGTCGCCCTCGCTGAGCACCCGCGTCTCGATCATGCGGGGAGGATGCCGTGGGTGCGGGGACCAAGCAACCCGGTATCCGGTGACGCGGTGTGCCGACCGGCCCTGTCGGCCGGCGGCCACCTCGGTCAGCGGCGGTGCGGCATCATCCGCCGCTGATCGGGAAGAGCCGGGCGTGCGCCTCACCGTCATCCGCATGCTGCTCGTCACCGCGCTGGTGGCCTCGCCTCCCGCGGCCGGGGCAGCCCGTGAAGAGACGATCCGCGACCGGTTGGCCGGCACCTCCACGTCGGTGGCCCCGGCGGCGGCTCGGCAGGTCACCATCCTGGGCTCCGGCGACATCCTGGTGCACCCACCCACCTGGCAGCAGGCCGGCGCCGACGCGGTCAAGGCCGGTCGGCCCGGTTACGACTTCGACCCGATGTTCGCCCCCATCCGGCCCGCGGTCGAGTCCGCCGACCTGGCCATCTGCCACCTCGAAGCGCCCATGGGTCCCGGTGCGCCGGCGGACTTTCCCCGGTTCCGCGCCCCCACCGACCTGGGACCGGCCATCAGGACCGCCGGCTACGACACCTGTTCGACGGCCAGCAACCACTCCTTCGACCAGGGCGAGCAGGGCGTCTACGCCAACCTCGACGCGCTCGACGCCGCCGGGCTGAAGCACACCGGCACCTTCCGCAGCAGCGCGGCACAGGCCACCCCCACCATCTACCAGGTGAAGGGCGTCAAGATCGGCCACCTGTCCTGGGCTGCGCACTTCAACGGCCAGCCGCGGCCACCGGACAAACCGTGGCTGGCCAACCGCATCGACGTGCCCGCCATCAGGAAGGCCGCCGCAGCGACCCGCAGGGCGGGCGCGCAGATCATCGTCCTGTCCGCCCACTGGGGCACCGAGATGGAACACATCCCCGACGGGAACCAGCTGCGCTGGGCCAACGAGTTGATCGCCGACCCGGACATCGACCTGATCATCGGACATCACGCCCACGTCGTGCAGCCCTTCGAGAAGGTCGGCGGCAAGTGGATCGCCTACGGTGTGGGCAACACCCTCGCCCGGCACGACTTTCCCAAGGACGCCAACCGCGAAGGCGTCCTGGCCAAGTTCACCTTCACCGAACAGGCCGACCGTCGATGGACCGTCACGCGGGCGGAGGCGATCCCCATCTGGCTCTCCCTGAAGCCCACCATCCGGGTCCTCGACCTCGCCCGGCTCCCGGCCGCCGACCGGCGGCGTGAGACGTACCGGGCCGCCATGGACCGGATCAGCGGCTACCTCGACGCCCGCGGGGGCATCAACGACGGCCTGCACATCGCCGGGTGACCCCTGCTGGGAAGCCCCGGTCGGTAGGCCGGGCCGGTGCCCGCCGTAGGGAGAGTTTGGGTGCCGGGGGTGGGGGAAGACACGGGCGCCGAGCGGGCCGGTCGGCTCGACCCGGCTGGAGCGGCCCGTCCCGTCAGCGGCACCGTCGGTGCGGGCCTCGGCAGGACACCCCGAGGAGGAGCGACGATGGCCGACGCTCGACGGAGCACGACCGGGGCCACCGCCAGGCCCACCAGCGCCCGGAAGGCCACCGGGGCCAGCAAGGCCCCGATGAACCGCAGGGCGGCGGCGAAGAAGGTCGCGACCGCCACGAAGCGGGCCACCGGGGCGAGCGTGGCCAAGAGCCCGGGTGAGAAGCCCACCCCGACGACGGCGCGGGTGGCCCGGAAGAAGGCGACCTCCGCGACGGCCGCCCCGACCCGCACCCCGACCGCCAAGGCGGCCGCCGCCAAGAAGGCGCCCGCCGCCAAGAAGGCAGCCCCCGCCATGAAGGCGCCCGGGACGAGGGCGGCGACGAAGAAGTCGCCGGCGAAGAAGGCCGCGGCTGCCCGCGCGCGGACGACCACGGCCACCCGGGCGCCGGCGAAGAAAGCCACCACCATGGAGTCCTTCGGCAACCGGCGCACGGCCCGCAAGACCAACCGCTGACGGTCCCGCCGGTCCCGGTAGTGCCGGGGCGGAACCGCCTCGGCCACGTCTGGGCGCCGGGCCAGCTAGCTGGTGGACGGGTCGGCACGCAGGTAGGTGAGTGAGTGCCGCCGGTAGACGGCAACGACCCGCGCTTTCAGGCACGTTGCTGTCGGCTTGACCCGGGTGGCGACGGTGCCTCACCTGGGTGTCTTCGCTCGCGGATCGTGTCCCACGCCGCGATCCCGGCCAGCACGGTGGCCGCGGTGCTGGTGGCGATCAGCGGCGGCCGGCGGACCATCACCGGCACCAGAGCGGCAAGCGTGAGAAGTCCGATGACCCGGGACGGGGACACCCGGGCGAACACCTCGTACTCCAGCCGGGACCGCCCGGCCAGGAACAGCGCGGGCCCACCCAGGATGACCGCGAGCCACAGCGGATCCTCGTGTAGGACCGGATGGTGGATGACCAGTGCGTGGCCGACGCCGGTGGCGAGGATGCCGGTCACGATGGCCAGGTGGGTCTGGAACGCGGACCGACCGAGGCGGGCTGGGCTGGGGATGGCCTCGATGGCGTCGGGCAAAACCGCCCCAGCGCGGTGGAAGTAGATTCGCCACATCAGCATCGTGGTGGCGAAGGACACGACGCTCGGCACCACCCGGTCGGGGGTGAACTGCTCGGCGAACGTCAGTCCCGTGAGCAGGATCGTCTCGCCGAGGGCGATGACGATGAACTGCTGATAACGCTCGGCGAGGTGCTCGCCGGCGCCCTTCCAGACTTCGATACGGGAGCGGCCAAGTCCCGGAACGGGCCAGGCGATTACGAGTCCCGTGTAGTCCAGCGCCAACGCCAGCGTCCACAGGACCCCGCGCGCGGGACTCTGCGGGAAGAGAACCGCCCCGGCGATCCAGGGTACGGCGGATACCGCTGCCCAGCAGAGTGCCCGCGCGGGGGTGTGCCGTTCACGGTGGTACCGGCCGAGCAGGAGGACGAGGGGCTTGCCGAGTTGGATGGCGACGTAGGTGACCGCGAAGACCACGCCTCGATCGCCGAACGCAAAGGGCAGCGTAACCGCCATGATCATGACGCCGAACATGACCAAGACGAGCGCGAGCCGGATCGCCCGTTTTCGCGGATCCGCGGCGCTGGTCACGATCGCCGCGCGGACCCAGGTCAACCAGAGGGCCAGCAGCAACAACGCGGTCTGACCGAGTTCTGGCAGAACGACCCGCCGCTGTGTGGTGAAGTCCACGATCAGCCGCTCCGAGATCCGGGTGAGCGCGAAGACAAAGACCAGGTCGAGAAGGAGTTCCGCCTCGCGGCCACGGAGCAGACCACGCAAGCCACCGACCGTCATCTTCCGCCCGTTTCCGCGCGCCTCGCGCACTATTGATGCAGTCGTACCACGCCGGTCAGAGCCTCCGACGCGGATAGGCGGAACCCTGCGCGGCTGACCGATCCGCTGCTACACCCTCTCGGCGGGTCTTGCTCGGGTACTTTCGCCGCCAGGAACGACGAAGGGCGCCCGTCATCTCTGACGAACGCCCTGGTCTCAAGGGTGGAGCCGAGGGGACTCGAACCACCTGACCCCCACACTGCCAGGGGGATCTCCCGAACTCTCCTGACCTGGAGTGGCGCTGACCTGCGGCCAGCCATCCACTCTCTCCGTCAGTCCCCGTCAATCCCCCGACATGACCTGTCGACCTGGCACAGATCTGGCACGTCCTACGGGTCGCGGGGCGATCATGTGGCTGTGGCCTGCCACAACACTTAGTCGGAGCTGGGGCAATCCTCCGCTATGCGCCGCGCGGCCTGACCTCGACCCCCGCGCCGGCCTGAATGATCTCCCAGAACTCCTTCGGGAGCTGCGAAACCAGGTCCTCCAACTCGTCCTTGCTCACAGCCTCACCGATGGTGCTGAGCACGGCTCGCATACCTGCGTCGGCCATCGGCACATCGACCCCGGCGCGTCTCGCCACCCGCTCGACAAACTGGTTCAGCGCGAACGGCTCGGCGTTCTGCGACCCGATAGCGGTGGTGGTCTTGTGCAGATGCTGCCGTAGCTCTCTCGGAAGCTGCCCGGCGATGTTGCTCGCCTGACCGGCGGTGACCCGGTCGGTCAACGTTTCCAAAGTCGCGCGGCTGAGGGCTTCGGCCTTCTCTGTCGGCACCCCGGCACGCCTTGCCACAACCTCTACGAATTCGGCGTAATTCACCTTAAAACCTCCTGTCCGACCAGGCCATCGTCTACCCGCGCCCCTCACGGTGAAACGGCCTCCCTCGACCTGGTCCCGGTCCTCGGGGTCACCCTGAAGCTGTGGATTGCCGGCAAGGCGGTCGCCTGCGGCACCGTGCGCAGCTCGCGAACCCTGCCGGGCTGCTCTGAGCCTCCAGCGGTCGGATCGGTTGCTCTACTTCGGTGCTGTACGCCGCTCCATGGACGCAGCGGTGACCTCTTCATCCCGAACGCGGGTTCGGGACATCCTTCGATGTCCTCTGATGCCGTTCTGCCCTGCACAGCGGGCCTTCCTTGCCGACCTGTGTCGTCTGATGCCGGTCGTTGCTGTTGCTCTCGCTGCCTCCTGGCTGCCTCAGCTCGCTGCCCTCTTACTAGGCGTTGACCTGTCGGCGGCCTGGACCTGGTCTTCGTCGACGACGCGCTCGTGCCTGCGGCGCCTGTTGGCCACGGGGCTCGCGTCGGTGGCCCCAGGTAGTTTGCCGAGAGTGAGTATGTGGATCTACTTTCGAGGGCTCGAATCCTCCAAGCTGCCCGGGACCCCAGCGGGTTTAGAGGTCCTATTCGATGTGGAGTTCGACGAGCTGCGCCAGCGGGTCCGGGCAGGTGATGCAGTATGGCTGGAGAGCGGCTTCTTCCAGCTGGACGAGCTTTACTTGCTCCAGTCGCAGCTGGGCGGCGACCGGGAGCTCCCCGTCTTCGGAGGCCGGCACATACCGGACCCCGGCGGCGGCCCGGGCCACGTGGCGCTCGAGCCGCCGGACGTGGCGCGCACGGCGGCGTACCTGGAGACAGTTTCGTTCCCGGACCGGTGGCAGCAGTGGCGGCAACTGCCCTCGTCCGAGTCCGACGAGGAGCTGCAGGAGCGCCTGGCTCAGTACCACGAGGACCTTCGGGCCTTCTACGCCAGGTCCGCGGAGCGGGGCTGGGCGGTGGTCAAGCACTTCTCGTTCTGACCCGCTCGGGATTTCAGGTCGACGGCCGGAACCGCGAGGGATCGCGCAGGTAGGACGACTCCTTGGCCGGCTGTGTCGTGTCCCGGCTGATGCTCTACACCTGCGTCCCACCAGATGCTTGACATGATCGACGCTTCGTTGTTCAGCGTCGACCGATCGGCTAACCAGTCCTGCAACCGCCGGCTCGTATGGTCACGGGCATGATCGGCAAGGTTTCGGATGCCATGGTGCAGCACCGGCACGTCGCCTTGATGCTTGGTCTACTTGTGGCGGGCGTGAACGCCGCAGCCGTCGGGTTCGTGCCTACCTTGGGTCAGCGCCTGTTCTTCCCGCTGCTCTTCCTTACCTTGGCAGTCCTGGTCCTGGCGCTCATCACTATGGGGATCCGTCCGGCCTACTTCGTCGTGCAGCCGCAGATTCCGGCCTTCGCCACACCCGCGCCAGCGTGGAAGGTGTTCATTGCCCTGGGCTTCCTCGCGCCTGCATCGGCCAGCATCGGCGCAGTGGTGCGTTCGACCAGGGCAGGCATTGTGTCGACGTTCGACGTGGTTGCCAATATCCCCTGGTTTGTGCTGATCGCGCTGTTGCTGGTTGAGGCGTGGCGGGGTTACGGGGTACAGCTCCATCCTTACGGGATACGGCAGCGTTGGGCTCTCGGCTCACTCACTGTGCCGTGGGAGGCCCTACCGGCCGCTCAGATCCCCCCAGGTGTCGACCGCCCCTCGCGGCTCCGGATGGCGATCGCGGAACCCCAGCTGGTGCGGCGACGCGGTATTCCGTGGAGCCGGAAGGCCCTGCGCACCGACAACATCGACGCTGGGTTTCTCGCCGCTGCAATCCGGCACTACGTCTGTCACCCGGAACACCGGGTCGCGATCGGCAGCCAGGACGAGCACCAACGGCTTCTCGCCGAGTTGCCCGACCGGGACGGTTGGAAGGACGCGGGCGACGATTCCTAGGGCGTGTCCTGCCGATCTTGTAGCGGTGGATCGTTGACGATGTGCCGGTGGTGCGCCGTGGCGAGTTGGCGGACGAGGCGTGGGCGGCGATAGCGCCGTTGTTGCCGGAGCCGGGTGGGGCTCAGGGTCGGTGGCGGGATCACCGGCAGGTCATCAACGGGATCTTGTGGAAGCTGCGCACCGGGGCACCATGGCGTGACCTGCCGGAACGGTACGGGCCGTGGAAGACCTGCCACGAACGGCTGCGCCGGTGGACCGCGGACGGCACGTGGGACCGGATCCTGTCCGCGGCGCAGGTGCATGACGACGGGACACCGGTGCAGTGGAGGATCAGCGTCGACTCGTCGATCGTGCGGGCGCATCAGCATGCTGCTGGCGCCCGCAAAAAGGGGGATCTCCGGCTGGTGCGGCGACGCCTGGTGAGCAAGTTGGTGAGGCCATCGGCCGATCCCGCGGCGGGCTGAGTACGAAGATTCACCTCGCCGTCGACGGGCGTGGCCGGCCGTTGTCCATCCTGCTCACCCCGGGTCAGGCCGGCGACAATCCGCAGTTGCTGGCCCTGCTCGACGCGATCCGCGTCAACGAGCCCGGACCCGGCCGGCCCCGCAAACGCCCCGACGTGCTGATCGCGGACAAGGGCTACGCGCACGACTCGACCCGCCGAGCGCTGCGGCAACGCAGGAGCCGGCACGTCATTCCGGAACGGTCGGACCAGATAGCCACAGGGCTGCCAAGGGCAGCGCCGGCGGCCGACCACCAGCCTTCGACAAGGTGATCTACAAGAAGCGCAACGTGGTGGAACGCTGCTTCAACCGCCTCAAGCAGTGGCGTGACCTGGCCACCCGCTACGCCAAACGCGCATCCCTCTACCGATCCAGCGTGGTCCTGATCGCCGCGATCATGTGGCTTCCATGATCGGCACTATCTAAACTGCATCGATGACGGACGAGGACCTGACGCTGCCTGCGGTGCTCGTCGAGGCACACACGGCGGGGTTCTTCCACGAGCACAGCGGGCATGACTTCGATCCGTACGACACGTTCATGTGGTCGGGCGAAATGGTGGAGTGGTGGCAGAACTGGACGAACGACCCTATGACCGGCGCTCCTCCATTCCGCGCCTTCGGCCAGGACGGCACCGGTGGCCTGGCCGCCTTCTGGCTCCGTAACCCAGGTGACCCTCTCGACCGCCAATCGGTCGTGTTCTTGGGCTCTGAAGGCGAGTACACCGTCATCGCGCGCGACCTTGGCGATTATCTGTGGCTGCTGGCGAACGGCGTCGGCCCGCTCGAGACGGTCGACGGCATCGAGCGCGTGCCCGAGCCCATCGCAGCGTTGACGACAATCGCACAGCGGCACACCGACTCCGCCCGACGGTCGACCGCAGAGGTGATCGCCGCCGCGCAAGCCCAGTTCCCCGCCTTTGAGGCACTGCTCAACACGCACGCACCGGCGGAGTAACCCTGGAGTTTGACCTGTCAATGATGGAAGCCGGATCCTCATGATCGGCAGGACAGGCTCTAGGCCAAACGTCAAGCATGTCCTGGGACGGATTCGGCCCCGTCACGCATCAACTGAAGCTCGACATCGCCGACAGCCGGCCGGATCGTACGTCTGTTCGACTAGATTGTTGCTGGTGGAGGTACGGGGGCGCTGGTGGAAAGGGGCATGGGGCCGCATGGCCCGCCGGGGCACGTACCGGCCCTGAGAGCATGGGGAACAATAAACGCCCTGGTGAAGGATTCGATCCCTCACCAGGGCGTTTCGCTAGGGTGGAGCCGAGGGGACTCGAACCCCTGACCCCCACACTGCCAGTGTGGTGCGCTACCAGCTGCGCCACGGCCCCTTGCTGTCGTCCCCGGTGTCCCGGGCACGCAGAGAACTATACACACGCCGCGCGGCATGGTCATCTCGCGGGGTCCCCACCCCGTCGCGGCTAGTTCAGCGCCACGTCGGGCGGGAAGTGGGCGACCGCCGCCATCATTCCGCCCTGTCTCCGCAGCACCATCGGCCACAGGTCGTCCGGCCGGTCGACGAAGGCGTCCCCCGGCAGCGCGTCGAAGACGAACCAGGAGCCGTCCTCGATCTCCTGCTCCAACTGACCCGAACCCCACCCCGAGTAGCCGGCGAAGACCCGGATGCCGCCGATGCCGTCGCGCAGCTTCTCCGGGTCGGCCGACAGGTCGACGGTGCCGACCGCGCCGGAGATCTGCTGGAAGCCCTTCAGCCGGCGCATCGGGTGCCGCATCCGGGCGAGGCAGATCGCCGAGTCCGGCTGCACCGGGCCGCCCTCGAAGAGCACCGCGGGGTGCCGGGCCAGGTCGCTCCAGTCACCGAGCACGTCGGCGACCGGCACCTCGGTCGCCCGGTTGAGCACCACGCCGAGCGCCCCGCCCGCTTCGTGGGCGACCAGGAGCACCACCGTGCGATCGAAGTTCGGATCCTTGAGGGCCGGGGTGGCGACCAGCAGCCGCCCGGTCATGGACTCCATGGCTCGACCGCCGATCGCCCGTCCCTCCTCCTGCATCTCGGACACCGTCAGCCGCGCGCCGGGTCGTGGAACCGGTTGCCGTCGGCCGTCCGCGCTGTCACCGCCATGCCTGGCACCATAGCCTGCGCCCGGGGCGGTGGCTAAGGTCTGACCGGCGGGTGATCGAGCGGGAACGAGGGAGGGTCGATGGGTCCGACGGCGGACATCGCGGTGATCGGCGGGTCGGGGCTCTACGCGTTCCTGGACGGTGCCACCGAGCACATGGTCGAGACGCCGTACGGGGCACCCTCGGACCCGATCACCGTCGCGGAGGTGGGCGGGCGGCCGGTGGCCTTCCTCCCCCGGCACGGCCGCGACCACCGGTACCCGCCGCACCTGATCCCGTACCGGGCGAACCTGTGGGCGCTGCGGTCGCTCGGGGTGCGCCAGGTCGTCGCCCCGTGCGCGGTGGGCGGTCTGCGGCCGGAGCTGGGCCCGGGCACCTTCGTGGTCCCCGACCAGCTGATCGACCGGACCAGCGGCCGGGCCCAGACCTACTACGACCGGGGCGCGGTGCACGTGCCGTTCGGCGACCCGTACTGCCCGGTCGGGCGGCGTACGCTGCTGGCCGCCGCGGCCGGTCGGGACGTGGCGGCGGTGGACGGCGGCACGGTGGTGGTGATCGAGGGTCCTCGCTTCTCCACCCGCGCCGAGTCCCGCTGGTACGCCTCGATGGGCGGCACGGTGGTCAACATGACCGGCCACCCGGAGGCGGTGCTCGCCCGCGAGCTGGCCCTCTGCTACACCTCGATCGCGCTCGTCACCGACCTGGACGCCGGTGTGCAGGCCGGCGAGTCGGTCACCCAGGAGGAGGTGTTCCGGGTCTTCGCCGAGAACACCGACCGGCTGCGCGGGGTGCTGCTGGACGCGGTGGGCGCGCTGCCGACCCACCGGGACTGCCCGTGCGGGCACGCCCTGGACGGCATCAAGACCCCCTTCCCGCTGCCCTGAGCCTCCCCGGCCGGGTGCGCCCGGCCCGGTGAGCGGCAAAGCGCCCGACTTGTCCACCCGCCCCCGATAGATTCGGCAGGTCGGGAGCCTCTGTCGGGGGTGGGCGCCGGCGGGCGCCGGCACGCGCCGGACAGGGAGGCAGGGGCGATGGCGACCGTCCGGGACACCACCTACGAGCTGCTCCGCGCCCTCGGCCTGACCACCGTCTTCGGCAACCCCGGCTCCACCGAGCAACCGTTCCTGCGGGACTTCCCGGCGGACTTCCGCTACGTGCACGCCCTGCACGAGGCGTCCGCGGTGGCGATGGCCGACGGGTACGCGCAGGCCACCGGCCGCCCGGCGCACGTGAACCTGCACACCGCGCCGGGCACCGGCAACGGCATGGGCAACCTCGTCACCGCCTGGCACAACCGCACGCCGCTGATCGTCTCGGCCGGCCAGCAGAGCCGGGAGATGCTGTTGACGGAGCCCCGGCTGACCAGCCGGGCGCCGACCGAGCTGCCCCAGCCGTACGTGAAGTGGAGCTACGAGCCGGTCCGCGCGCAGGACCTCCCGGCGGCGTTCATGCGGGCGTACGCGAGCGCCGCCCAGCCCCCGGCCGGGCCGGTCTTCCTCTCCCTGCCACTGGACGACTGGGACCAGCCGGCGGACCCGCCGCCCCAGGTGCGTACCGTGGCGACCCGGTTCGGGCCCGACCCCCGGCGGCTGCGGGAGTTCGCCGCGCTGCTGGCCGCCAGCCGCTCCCCGGTGCTGGTGCTCGGCGCGGCGGTGGACCGGGCCGAGGCCTGGCCGCTGGCGGTGGCGGTGGCCGAGCGGCTGGCCGCCCCGGTCTGGTCCGCCCCGGCGCCGGAGCGGGCCGTGTTCCCGGAGCGGCACCCGCACTACCGGGGGGTGCTGCCCTTCGCCATCGCGCCGCTGGCGGAGAAGCTGCGTGGGCATGACACGGTGCTGGTCGTCGGCGCCCCGGTGTTCCGGTACTACCCGTACGTCCCCGGCGCGCACCTGCCCGAGGGCGCCCGGCTGCTGCACGTCACCGACGACCCGGACGAGGCCGCCCGGGCACCGGTCGGCGACAGCCTGCTCGGCGACGCCGGGCTGACCCTCGCCGCGCTACTGGACCTGCTCCCGGCGGCCGACCGACCGGCGCCGGAGCCCCGGCCGGCGGTGGCGCCGCCGGAGCCGGCCGACCCGCCGGACGCGGACACGCTCTTCGCCGCGCTGGCCGCCTGCTGGCCCACCGACGGGGTGCTGGTCCAGGAGTCACCGTCCAATCTGGCCGCGCTGCGCCGCCGGCTGCCGATGGTCCGGCCGGCGTCGTACTTCACCATGGCCAGCGGCGGGCTCGGGTACGGCCTGCCGGCGGCGGTCGGCATCGCCCTCGCCGAGCGGGACACCGGCCGGGGCCGGCCGGTGGTCGCGGTGATCGGCGACGGCTCGTTCCACTACTCGGTGCAGGCGCTCTGGACCGCCGCCCGACTGCGCCTGCCGGTGGTCGTGCTGGTGCCGGTCAACCAGCAGTACGCCATCCTCAAGTCGTTCGCCGAGCTGAAGCACACCCCCGGCGTGCCCGGGCTGGACCTGCCCGGCCTGGACATCACCGCGATCGCCCAGGGGTACGGCTGCGCCACCAGGGTCGTCGGCACGCCGGACGACCTGCCCGCCGCGCTGGCCGACGCGCTGCGCGCCGAGGGCCCGACGGTGCTCCCGGCGCCGATCAGCGGCGACCTGCCCCGGATCCTCTGACCGGTCAGCCGGCCCGCTGGGTAAGCACCCGCCCGGTCAGCACGTCCAGCACCGGCCGGCCGCCGAGCGGCGCGGAGAGGGTGACGGTGACCGGCTCCAGCTTCAGCTGGTCGGTGCAGACGCCGCTGGCCCGGACCACCCCGCCGCCGACCACGACCACGTCCTCGCGCTCCTGCACCAGCGGGGTGATCCCGGTGTCGCAGGCGCCCACCCCGAGCACGTAGGTCAGCCGGGTGCCGTCCACCCGTTCGGTGTGCTGGGCGCCCACCACGTCGGCGGGGCCGGGCCGGGCGGGAGCCGTCGGCTCGGGCACCGGGGTGACCGACTGCGGCGCGACGGCCACCCGGGCCACCGGGGCGGCCAGTCCCTCCACGGTGAACAACCAGGCCGGTACGTCGGCCACGCCGCGGCTGGTGCGGACTCCGGCGGTGCCGAGCCGGACGGCGGTGACGGTGAGCGGGACGCAGGCGGTGGCGACCGGGCTGGAGACCGAGCCGTCCGGCCCCGGCTCGATCGTCGGGCCGGGCGCCTTCGGCCGCCCCTCGCACGGCGGCGGGTCGCCCTGGTCCAGCTGCCGGTACGCCTCGGCGGCGCTGAGCAGCGGCGTGGTCATCGTGCCGTCGGGGAACCGGATCTTGCCGTCGGCGGGGCGGGCAGCCGGCAGCTCGATCTGATCCCGGTACCAGCCGGCCCGGAAGGCGGTCTCGGTGTCGGCGGTGAACCCGGGGTCGCCGACCAGCACGGTCGGGTCCTGCAGCGGCACGTACCCGGTCCGCCAGGCGGGTGCGGGGCGCCAGTCCTCGGCGACTTCCACGGCCCGCTGGTGGAACGCCTCCCAGCGGTGGTCCGGTCCGGCGGACGGTCCGGCCGGGTCGGAGCCGGCCGGCGCGCAGCCGGCCGCGGTGACCACCAGGGGCAGGCCCAGCAGGGCGAGGAGTCGACGCATACGCACTTGGACGCCGCCCGGCACGGGCCGGTTCCCGCCGGTCAGGTCTCCCCGCCGAGGTCCGTCTGATACGCCTGCCAGAGCAGGTCCGCGCCGCGCTGCCGGTGCCGGGACAGCGCCCGCAGCAGGTCGTCGGTGCGCCGGCGCAGCTCCTCGGCGCACACCCCGGGCCGGTCGACGGCCCGCTGGAGGTCGGCCAGCGCCGCGACGATGGCCCCGTGCTCCCGGGTGAGCAGCCGGACGCCGCGGTGCAGCCGGGGCGCCTGGGCGAGCACCTCCGCGTAGAGGCCGGCCGGGCCCTCGGTGATCCGGACGTGTTCGGCGAAGCCCCGGCGGACCGGGGCGAGCTGGACGATGACCCGTTCCCGCCAGCGCGGCTCCCCCGGCGGTACGGCGAGCGCCCGGGCCAGGGCGGGCAGGTCGCCGGACGGGCTGGGCCGGCGCGCGGCGGGCGGGCGGACCGCCGGCGGGGCGACGGACGGCTGCTGGATCGGACCGGTGGCCATGGGCACCTCCCGCGCTGCGTGCTACCGCGTACAGCGATGGTGGACCCCCTGCTCGGGCGCTGTCCAGGGGGCCGGAACGCCTCATTGGCCCCATCGGTCCCACTGGCCCCACAAGTATCCGGAAGACGACTGTGCGCCCCGGTCCAATGGACCGGGGCGCACATGAGGTGTGGAGGTGCCGGGAATCGAACCCGGGTCCTTCGCCGGTTTGTCAGGGCTTCTCCGAGCGCAGCTCGCTATGCCTCTACTCGGCCCCACCGCTCACGCGAGCAAGTTGGTGTGACGGGCCCAGTCGCTGATTGATCTCGCCGCACGGACCCCGCGACCGGGTCCGATTGGCCAGCCTCCTAGCTGATGCCGGCTGACTGGGACGAAGGCGTTCCCAGGCCGACAGACTCACTACTCGCCTCAGGCGGCGAGAGCGAAGTCAGCGCGATTGTTCTTGGCGCTTATTGGTTTCCGACGAACGATTCTCGAGACGACGTCGGCTTCCTCGGCTCGCTTCCCCTGCCGCAACGTACGAAGTCGAAACCAGTCACCCCCTCGGTGGGCCGCCCTTCCGGCGGCTTCGTACAAGACTAACGCCTGCCGCAACGGGTTTCATCCCGAGCCCCGGGCCGGATTCACCGACTCGGACAAAGACGACAGATCAGTCGTCCATGCCCTTGCCGCGCCGGCCGGCCACCCGGGCGATCTCCCGGTCGGCGTCCCGCTTGGCGAGGTCCTGACGCTTGTCGTACGACTTCTTACCCTTGGCCAGGGCGATCTCCACCTTCGCCCAGCCGTCGGAGAAGTAGACCTGCAACGGCACCATGGTCAACCCGCCCTCGCGGGTCTTGCCGATCAGCCGGTCGATCTCCAGCCGCTTGAGCAGCAGCTTGCGGGTACGCCGGGGCTCGTGGTTGGTCCAGGTGCCCTGGGTGTACTCCGGGATGTGCATGCTGTGCAGGTAGAGCTCGCCGTTGCGCTCCTGGGCGAACGCGTCGACCAGGGACGCCCGACCGGCCCGCAGCGACTTGACCTCGGTGCCGGTCAGCGCCATGCCCGCCTCGTACGTGTCGAGGATGGCGTAGTCGTGGCGCGCCTTCTTGTTGGAGGCGACCACCTTGCGACCCTTTTCCCGTGGCATCGGCGCCACCCCCTTTCCTGGTGACCCACGACCGGTGCGACCGGCCGCGGGCAGAGATCATGCTACCCGAATGACAAGGACCCTCCCGCGCCGTTTATTCCGGCGCGGAAGGGCCCTCGGCGGAGCCGTCGGGTAACTAGACCCGCAGGTAGAAGCGGAGCGTGATCCAGCCGGTGACCGCGCTGAACAGCGCGCCGACGCCCGCCATGATCGGGAACATCAGCAGGATGTCGCCCCACGAGACCGGCGTGATCAGGCCCTCCAGGGCGGACAGCGAGCCGCTGCCGCCGAAGTACTTTCCGAGCGCCATGAACACCAGCGCGAGGATCGAACCGATCAGACCGGCGACCACCGCCTCCAGCACGAACGGCGCCTGGATGAACCAGTTGGACGCGCCGACGAGCTTCATGACCGCGACCTCACGCCGCTTGCTGTACGCGGCGACCTGGATGGTGTTCGCGACCAGGAGCAGCGCGGCGGCGGCCATGAACACCGCGATGACCAGCGCGAAGGTCTGGATGCCGGTGAGGACGCCGAAGACCTTGTCCAGCAGTCGGCTCTGGTCGACGATCTCGTCGACCCCCTCGGTGTCCTTGTACTGGTCGTAGATGTTCTTGTACTGCTCCGGGTTGACCAGCTTGAGCCGGAACGACTCGGGCAACTGGTCCGCCTTGACGGCGTTCACCAGGTCCGGGGCGTCCTGGTACATCTCCTGGAACCGCTTGTACGCCTCGTCCTTGTTGACGTAGAGGACCTCCTTGACCAGGGGGTCGCTCTTGAGCTTGGCGTCCAGGTCGTTGCGCTGCTGCTCGCTGACGTCGGTCGCCAGGAAGATCGAGACCTCGACGTTCTCGTAGTAGAGGTCCTTCATGTCGCCGACCTTCTGGTACAGCAGGCCGGCTCCGCCCAGCATGAACAGCGACACCGCCATGGTGATGATCATGGCGATGGTCATGGTGACGTTGCGCCACAGTCCGACCAGTACCTCGGACAGGACGTATTTCATCCGCATCGGGTGTTCCTCCGGCTCTCCGGCATGAGGTGTTCGTCGTCAGGGTGTACGGCAGGGGTGGAGCGCCGGCTCACCCGTAGACGCCGCGGGCCTGGTCGCGCACGATGCGGCCGCTCTCGATCTCGACGACGCGACGGCGCATCTGGTTCACGATGTTGGAGTCGTGCGTGACCATCACGACGGTCGTGCCGGTGCGGTTGATCCGGTCCAGCAGGCGCATGATCTCGATCGAGGTGTCCGGGTCCAGGTTTCCGGTCGGCTCGTCCGCCAGCAGGATCAGCGGACGGTTCACGAACGCCCGGGCGACGGCCACGCGCTGCTGCTCACCACCGGAGAGCTCATGCGGGTAGCGGTGCTCCTTGCCACCGAGCCCGACCAGCTCCAGCACCTCGGGCACGACCCGGCGGGCGACCGCCTTGGTCTTGCCGATCACCTCGAGAGCGAACGCCACGTTCTCGTAGGCGGTGCGGTTGGGCAGCAACCGGAAGTCCTGGAAGACGCAGCCGATCGAGCGCCGGAAGTGGGGTCGCTTCCAGGAGCGCATCGTGGTGACGTCCTTGCCGTTGACGACGACCCGGCCCTTGTTGGGGCTGACCTCGTGCAGCAGCATTTTGATTATCGTGGACTTGCCGGAGCCGGATGGACCGATGAAGAAGACGAACTCGCCCTTCTCGATCGAGACGGACACGTTGTCGAGCGAAGGCCGGGACGCCTTCGGGTACGTCTTCGTCACTTGCTCAAGCTGAATCACGGGTGGTGAGTCTACGCGGTGTAACCGCTGAGCCAAGTCCTACGCCCCACCTGTGCGAGGCGCGTCATCGATTGCCCCTCCCGCCAGGAGATCGACGACGCGCTCCGCCCCCGCTTGATCACACAGCGTCGTTGGCGAGCTGCTGCTGCTTGCGCCAGCGGATGCCGGCCTCGATGAAGCTGTCCAGTTCCCCGTCGAAGACCGAGGACGGATTGCCGGTCTCCTGCTCGGTTCGGAGATCCTTCACCATCTGATACGGGTGCAGGACGTAGGAGCGCATCTGGTCGCCCCACGAACCGGCGGCGTCCGTCTTGAGGCCCTGGAGCTTGGCCTGCTCCTCCTGCCGCTTGCGCTCCAGCAGCCGGGCCTGGAGCACGCGCAGCGCGGAGGCCTTGTTCTGCAGCTGGGACTTCTCGTTCTGGCAGGTCACCACGATGCCGGTGGGGATGTGGGTGATCCGGACCGCCGAGTCGGTGGTGTTGACGCTCTGCCCGCCCGGCCCGGAGGACCGGTAGACGTCGATCCGCATCTCGTTCTCGGGGATGTCGATGTGGTCGGTCTGCTCCACCACGGGCAGCACCTCGACACCGGCGAAGCTGGTCTGCCGGCGGCCCTGGTTGTCGAAGGGGCTGATCCGGACCAGCCGGTGGGTGCCCGACTCGACGCTGAGGGTGCCGTAGGCGTACGGGACCTTGACGGTGAAGGTGGCGGACTTCAGGCCAGCCTCCTCCGCGTACGAGGTCTCGTAGACCTCGGTCGGGTAGCCGTGCCGCTCGGCCCAGCGCAGGTACATCCGCAGCAGCATCTCGGCGAAGTCGGCGGCGTCCACCCCGCCGGCGCCGGCCCGGATGGCGACCAGCGCCTCCCGGGAGTCGTACTCGCCGGAGAGCAGGGTGCGGACCTCCATCTCCTGGATGGCCTTGCGCAGCCCGCCGATCTCCGTCTCGACCTCGGAGAGCACCCCCGGGTCGGCCTCGGCCTCGGCCAGCTCCAGCAGGACACCGGCGTCGTCGAGCCGGGAGCGGAGGCTGCCGAGCTTGCCGATCTCGCCGTTGACGTACGACAGCTGCGAGGTCACCTGCTGCGCCTTCGCCTGGTCGTCCCAGAGGTCGGGCGCGGACGCCTGCTCCTCGAGCCGGGCCTTCTCCTCGTGCAGGCGGTCGAGGTCGAGCACCGCCTCGATGTTGCGCAGGGTGGCGTCGAGTTCCTTGAGCTGTTCGGCGTAATCGGCAGCGGTCACGACAGACAAGCGTACTGTGCGTGCGGCGGTCCGCTCACGTCACACCGCCGACCCGGGCAGATGATCAGCCGACCGGGGCGGTCTTGAGCCAGGAAAGCGCCGCCTTGTGGTAGGCGACGGCGAACTCCAGCGCGCTGGCGTCGTAGGTGTCGCCCTCTTTCTTGGCGTTCTTCACCTGCTCGCGCACGTGCGCCAGGGCCTCGGTGTGGTATTCGTTGGCCGAGGCGTAGAGGTTCTTCAGCTGGCTGGCCGAGTGCAGGTCGCCGAAGGCGATCCGCAGGGCGATCGGGTTGCGGATGGTGTCCCGCCCCGGGTTCTCCGCCAACCAGCGGGAAAATGTCCGTTTCCCGCTGGCGGTGATCGCGTACGGCTGGCTCATCCGCGGCCCGGGCTTGCCCAGCCGCACGAAACCCCGCTCGGCCAGCACCGGCAACTCGCGGTAGACCTGACTGCGGGTCATCGACCAGTACGGCGCCAGTCGGCGCTCAGCGGCGGCCATCAGCTGGCCGCCAGTCATCGGGCCCTCGTGCAGCAGCCCCAGCAGGGCTGCCGCGGTGGGGTTGACTCCGGATTCCGCCATGCCCTCTAAGCTGCCACTTTGCCGTCGCAGCGTCCAGGATTTCCGGATTTGCCACCCGGGAGGATTTCCAATGTGCACTGTCGGCGGACGACAGTGCTGCCAGGACTATCGATGCCTACCGGCCGGACGGTGTCCGGGCCCCACCGGACGGCCGGTCGGGCTCCGCCGCGCAGCCAGCGACCCGCCCACGGCCGCGGGCCGGCCCCGGCCGCCGGTGACGCTGTGCGCGCCACCGGCGGCCGTCGCCGGTTCAGCCCATGTGCGGGTACGTGTGGTCGGTCGGCGGCACGAAGGTCTCCTTGATCGTCCGCGGCGACAGCCAGCGGACCAGGTTGAGCCAGGAGCCCGCCTTGTCGTTGGTGCCGCTGGCCCGGGCGCCGCCGAAGGGCTGCTGCCCGACCACCGCGCCGGTCGGCTTGTCGTTGATGTAGAAGTTGCCGGCCGCGTACCGCATCCGCTCGGCGACCGCCTCGACCACCCGGCGGTCGTTGGCGAAGATCGAACCGGTCAGCGCGTACGGCGCGATCGACTCGGCCTGGGCGACCGCGTCGTCGAAGCGGGCGTCGTCGAACACGTGCACGCCGAGGATCGGACCGAAGTACTCGGTGGTGAAGGTCTCGTGCGCGGCGTCGCTGCACTCGAAGAGGGTGGGCCGGACGAAGTAGCCGACCGAGTCGTCGGCGGTGCCGCCGGCGAGGATCCGGCAGGTGTCGTCGTCGGAGATCAGCTCCAGCGCGGCGGTGTGCCGGCTGAACGCCTTCTCGTCGATCACCGCGCCGCCGAAGTTGCTGAAGTCGGTGACGTCGCCGTAGGTCAGCGAGTCCGTGGTGGCGGCCAGCCGGTCGCGCAGCCCGCCCTCCCAGAGCGAACGCGGCACGTACGCCCGCGAGGCGGCCGAGCACTTCTGGCCCTGGTACTCGTAGGCGCCCCGGATCAGCGCGGTGTGCAGGGCGTCGACGTCGGCGCTGGGGTGCGCCACGACGAAGTCCTTGCCGCCGGTCTCGCCGACCAGCCGCGGGTAGCCCCGGTAGCCGGCGATGTTCTCGCCGACGGTCCGCCACAGGTGCTGGAAGACCTTGGTGGAACCGGTGAAGTGGATGCCGGCCAGGTCCGGGTCGGCGAGCACGACGTCGGAGACCTCCTCGCCCCGCCCGGTGACCATGTTGATCACGCCGGGCGGCAGGCCGGCCGCCTCGAACAGCCGCATGGTGAAGTGCGCGGCGAACTGCTGGGTCGGGCCCGGCTTCCAGACCACGGTGTTGCCGAGCAGGGCCGGCGCCGAGGGCAGGTTGCCGGCGATCGCGGTGAAGTTGAACGGGGTGACCGCGTAGACGAAGCCCTCCAGCGGGCGGTGGTCGAAGCGGTTCCACACCCCCGGCGACGACATCGGCTGCTCTTCGAGCAGCCGACGGGCGAAGTGCACGTTGAACCGGAGGAAGTCGATGAACTCGCAGGCCGAGTCGATCTCCGCCTGGACGGCGGTCTTGGACTGGCCGAGCATGGTGGCGGCGTTAAGCGTGTCCCGCCAGGGGCCGGCGAGCAGCTCGGCGGCGCGCAGGAAGATCGCGGCCCGCTCCTCGAACGGCAGCGCGCGCCACATCGGCGCGGCGTCCTTGGCGGCCTTCACCGCGGCGCGGGCGTCGTCGTGGGTGGCGTGGCCGGTGACGCCGAGCACGTGGGCGTGCTTGTGTGGCTGGACCACGTCGATCGACTCACCGCCGGCCATCCGCTGCTCGCCGGCGATCGTCATCGGCAGGTCGATACGCTCGGCGGCGAGTTCGGTCAGCCGCCGCTGCAGCCGCTCCCGGTCGGCGCTGCCCGGCTCGTAGGTGCGTACCGGCTCGTTGCGCGGCTCGGGTACGGAGAACACGGCGTCCATCACAGGCTCCTGTGCGATCTCGACAGCGGTGGCGAAACCGGACCCGCGGGCACCGACCGGACGGCCGGACGCCGGGCGCCGCGCGGGTGAGGCGTCGCGGCGGCGGGACCTCCGAGGATTCTCCCACGCCCGTTCCCCGCCGATCGCGCCCCGCCCGCCCGGAAACCATAGATCGAGAAGTGCGGGAGCGGGCCGGGCGGCGATCCGTACCCGAACGGCCCTTTCCGCCGAAGGAAAGCAGGCCGCCGGTGCGGGCGCGGGCGCGCGGAGCCAGCCGGGCCGGGCGCGTACGCTGGATGGCCGGTGACCTGCCCCGGCCCGCCGCTGCGGTCGGGCGCCCGTCGAAGGGGACACGATGAGCAAGCAGCCCGGCAGCTCGACGGCCGCGGAGTCGGACCGGCCGGACACCACCGACCCGGCCGACCAGGTCGCGCCGGTGGCCGAGGCCCCCCGCCCGGCGCGCGCCCCGGGCGCACCCGTGCTGGCCCTGCTGGCGGTCGGTTGGCTGGCGGCGATGCTCTGGTCGACCCGCGAGGCGATCAGCTCGGCGGCGGCCGGCCTCACCGCGATCAGTCTCTCCGCCTTCGCCCTGCCCGGGGTCATCTCGGCCGCCCTGGTGGCCGGGACCGCCGTCGCCCTGGCGGTGACCGGGCTGCTGGCCCGGCGGGGCGTCGACCGGGCCACCCTGCGCTTCGTGGTGGCGGTCGGCACCGGCCTGCTGGTCGGGCTCGCCGTCGCCCTCGCGATCAACCTGACCTACGCCGACAACGCGACCACCAACACGATCGCCGGCACCAGCGCCGCGGCGGCCATCATCGGCGGGGCACTGGCCGGAGCCCGCGACGCCGCCCCGGTCGGCGCCGTGGTCACCGCCGCCCTGGGCACGCTGGTCTTCGTGGTGGCGTTCAGCCGGGCCCGCGACCCGCTGTTCGACCTCTTCGGCGCCGACGGCTCCCAGGCGTCGCTGGTGAGCGCCGCCAAGTGGGTCTCCCGCACGGAGTCGCTGCTCGCCGGACTGCTCGCCGGACTGCTCGCCTTCGGCTACCTGACCTGGGCCCGCCGCCGGGCGCTGCGCCGCGACCCGGCGACGCCGGCGCTGCGCTGGCCGGCGTACCTGGTCGCCGGGGCCGGCCCGGGCCTGCTCCTGCTGCTCGCCGAGGTGATCATCCGGATCGGCGGCCGGACCCTGCTCGACCTGGCCAGCGCGCTGAGCGAGGCGGACGCGGTCGCCCAGACCAGCCTCGGCACCTCCCGGGTCGACAACGGCATCTGGGTGCTGTTCGTGGGCGCGCTGACCGCGCTCGTCGCCTTCGGCCGCACCCTCGGGCCGGCGCCCCACGACGACGAGCCGGAGCCGGTCGAGGACTGAGGCGGCTCCGCCCCGGGGCGTCCCGCTCCGCCGGGGGCGTGGCCGCTTCCACGGCGGGCCGGGCGCCCGCCGGCGGGCCGGATCAGGAGGCGGCGCGGAGCAGCAGGTCCAGCTCGGAGGGGTCGTACCACTCCAGCTCGTGGTCCTCGGCGCTGTCGACGGTGAACTGGGCGTCCGGGTCGCCCGCCAGGGCCTCGGCGACCACCTCGACGGCGGCGGCCACGTCGTCCACCGCGTCCGCCCCGTCCACGTGCAGCGCGGCCACCGACCGCACCGGCACCGGCTGGTCGAGCCGCACCGTGCTGGAGCCGAGGTCACCGTCGCCCCGGCCGACCGCCGACGGGGGCAGGTCCACCGAGACCACCACCCGGCGCCGGGGCGCGGCCGGGTCCTCCCGCAGCAGTTGGAGGGCGTCCTGGGCGGCGCGGGTGAACGCGACGTACTCCAGCTCCTCCTCGTCGCCCTCGGCGTACCACTCGCGCAGGGCGGGGGTGACGGCGTGCGCCTGGTCGGCCGACAGCCCCTGCTCCCGCAGCCGGGCCAGCATCGGCACGGTCGCCGGGACGTACACCCGGACCAGCTCGTCGCTCACCGTCGTATCCCCCGATCGTTCGCGGACCGGCGGGTCTGCCGGTCCGGGCGCCGATCATGCCGTACGCCGAGACCGTCATACACCCCGCACCGGCCCGGTGGAAGTTGCCGCACCGCAGCGCCGGCCGGGTGGGTGCTGGGCGGGTCCGGCCGGCGGTGGCAAACTGAAGCAAACGACGCCAACACCGGGGGTTATCCGTGGAGCCGAGGTTTCTCCTGCTCTCCGACGTGGCCACCGAGTTGAACGTGTCGGACTCGCAGGTCTACCACATGGTGCGCAGCGGAGAGCTGCCCGCGATCAAGATCGGTGGGCGCGGCCAGTGGCGCGTCGAGCGCGCCCAGCTGGAGGAGTACATCCAGCGCAAGTACGCCGAAACTGCCGAGTGGGTACGCGGCAACCCGCTCACCGACCGCGACACCGAGTAGCCGTCCCGACGCCGAACGCCATTGACGGCGAATACTGTTGTACCCGAGTATCGAAGCGTACCGGAGGCAAACGAACGCAAACGCAAGGATCAGAGGTGAGCACCATGGTCGACTCCCGCCGTCCCGGCCCCTCCCGGCCCCCGGTCCGGCTACGCCCGGCCCCGGTCAGCGACCCGCCCTACGTCGACGAGTCGCCGGATCTCTGGCCCCGCCCCAGCGGCCAGCTCGCCCTCGACCTCTTCGGTGCCGCGCACCAGCCCGCCGGCCGCCCGCCCGGCCGGCGGCACGACTCCCGCCCGGGGCCGCCCCGGCCCCGCTCCGGCCCGCCGCCCGGCGCACTCGCCACGGCCACGCCCGAGGCCGGCCGCGCCGCCCAGCGGTTCGTCGCCACCTTCCTGGAGATCCTCAACGGCTACCGCCCGCCCGGGCAGCTCCGGTCCCTGGTGGAGCCCGGACGGGCCGCCGAGGTCACCGAGCAGCTGGCCCGGGCGTCGGCCCACACCGGCCCGCACCGCCGTCGGTCGAGCCGGCCGGTGGTGCACCTGCGCCGGCTCCGGGTGTGCGAGCCACGGTCGGCGGCCGTCGAGGCCGCCGCGGTGCTCGCCGGCGCCGGCCGCACCTGGGCGCTGGCGGTCCGCCTCGAACACCGCCGGGGCGGCTGGCTCTGCACCGCCCTCCAGGTGCTCTGACCACCTCGCCCGTTGTCACCGAGGATCCGACGGACGCGCGGCAGGACGGCGAGAGCCGCAGCCCCGAAGGACTGCGGCTCTCGCCGTACCGACTCGGCGGGGCGGGGCCCCGCGTCAGGATCAGGCGCCGCCGTTGGGCGCGCCGTGGCAGCGCTTGTACTTGCGGCCGGAGCCGCACGGGCAGGGCGCGTTGCGGGACGGGCCGTTGCCGCCCTCGGCACGCTCCGCCGGCACCGACCCGCGCCGGGCGGTGCTGGCCGCGACGGCCTGACCGCTCGCCCCGGTGGCCGCCGGACGACGCGGCGCGCCGGACGCCCCCGGCGCCGCCGGACGGGCCGGCGTCTCCGAACGCCCGACACCCAGGGCGGGCGCCTGCTGCTCGGGCCGCTCCACGGCCACCGCACCCTGGCCGGCCTCACCGTCGATGGTGGGCGCGGAGTACTGCAGGCCCTGCTGCTGCGGCGCGCGGTTGAGACCCTTGGCCCGGATCTCGACCGGCTTCTCCAGCAGCTGGACCTCCTCGGCCTCCGGCTCCTGCTCCTGGACCTGCACCTCCAGGTTGTAGAGGAAGCCGACCGTCTCCTCCTTGATGCCGTCCATCATGGTGGCGAACATGTCGAAGCCCTCGCGCTGGTACTCGATGACCGGGTCGCGCTGGGCGTACGCCCGGAGGCTGATGCCCTCCTGGAGGTAGTCCATCTCGTAGAGGTGCTCGCGCCACTTGCGGTCGATGACCTGGAGCAGCACCATCCGCTCCAGCTGGCGTACCGCCTCCTCGCCGAGCTGCTCCTCACGCCGGTCGTACGCGGCGTGCGCGTCCTCCTTGAGGCGGGCCAGCAGGAAGTCGGCGTCGATGCTGGCCCGACTGCCGCCGGCCTCCTCCTCCATCTCCTCGATGGTGATGCCGACCGGGTAGAGCTGCTTGAGGCTGGACCAGAGCTGCTCCAGGTCCCAGTCCTCGGCGTAGCCCTCGCTGGTGGCGCCGGTGACGTACGCGGTGACCGTGTCGTCGATCATGTTGCGGACCTGGTCGGAGAGGTCCTCACCGTTGAGCACGCGCAGCCGCTCGGCGTAGATCACCTGGCGCTGCTTGTTGAGCACCTCGTCGTACTTGAGGACGTTCTTGCGGATCTCGGCGTTCTGGCCCTCGATCTGCGCCTGGGCGCTCTTGATCTGGCGGGTGACCATCTTCGACTCGATCGGCACGTCCTCGGGGATGTTGAAGCGCTCCATCACCGCCTCGACCGCACCCGCGCGGAAGCGCTTCATCAGCTCGTCCTGCAGCGACAGGTAGAAGCGGGACTCGCCCGGGTCGCCCTGCCGGCCGGCCCGACCGCGCAGCTGGTTGTCGATCCGGCGGGACTCGTGCCGCTCGGTGCCCAGCACGTAGAGGCCACCGGCGTCGGCGACCTCCTCGGCCTCCGTTTCGCAGGCCTGCTTCCAGGTGGGGAGGACCTCCTCCATCGCCTTGGCGTACTCCTCGTCGTTCTCCAGCGGGTCGAGGCCGCGCTGGCGCAGCTCGCTGGCGGCGAGGAACTCGGGGTTGCCGCCGAGCAGGATGTCCGTGCCACGGCCGGCCATGTTGGTGGCGACGGTGACCGCGCCCTTCCGGCCGGCCTGGGCGACGATCTCCGCCTCGCGGGCGTGGAACTTGGCGTTCAGCACCGAGTGCGGGATGCCGCGGCGGCGCAGCAGCTGGGACAGGATCTCCGAGTTCTCCACCGAGACGGTGCCGACCAGCACCGGCTGGCCCTTCTCGTGCCGCTCGGCGATGTCCTCGATGACCGCGTTGAACTTGGCCCGCTCGGTCTTGTAGATGACGTCGGCGCGGTCGATCCGGACCATCGGCCGGTGCGTCGGGATGGTCACGACGCCGACCTTGTAGACCTTGTTGAACTCGCCCGCCTCGGTCTGGGCGGTACCGGTCATGCCGGAGAGCTTCTCGTAGAGGCGGAAGTAGTTCTGGAGGGTGATGGTGGCCAGGGTCTGGTTCTCCTGCTTGATCTCCACCCCCTCCTTGGCCTCGATCGCCTGGTGCATGCCCTCGTTGTAGCGACGGCCGTGCAGGATGCGGCCGGTGAACTCGTCGACGATCAGGACCTCGCCGTCGCTGACGATGTAGTCCTTGTCGCGCTTGTAGAGCTCCTTGGCCTTGATCGCGTTGTTGAGGTAGCCGACCAGCGGGGTGTTCACCGACTCGTAAAGGTTGTCGATGCCGAGCCGGTCCTCGACCTTGGCCACACCGCGCTCGGTGACCGCGATGGTGCGCTTGGCGTAGTCGACCTCGTAGTCGCCCTCGCCGTCGGTGCCGGGCTGCAGCCGGGCCACCACGCCCGCGAACTCGGAGTACCAGCGGGCGGAGTGCTCGGCCGGGCCGGAGATGATCAGCGGCGTCCGGGCCTCGTCGATGAGGATCGAGTCGACCTCGTCGACCACGGCGAAGTTGTGGCCGCGCTGGACCAGCTCGTCGCGCGACCAGGCCATGTTGTCGCGCAGGTAGTCGAAGCCGAACTCGTTGTTCGTGCCGTAGGTGATGTCGCACTCGTACGCGGCGCGGTGCTCGGCGGCCGGCCGGTTGGGCAGGACCACGCCGACGGTCAGGCCGAGGAACTCGTGCACCCGGCCCATCCAGGCGGCGTCGCGCTGGGCCAGGTAGTCGTTGACCGTGACCACGTGCACGCCCTTGCCGGACAGGGCGTTGAGGTAGACCGCCATGACCGAGGTCAGGGTCTTGCCCTCACCGGTCTTCATCTCGGCGATGTTGCCGAAGTGCAGCGCCGCGCCGCCCATCACCTGGACGTCGTACGGGCGCTGGCCGAGCACCCGGGCAGCCGCCTCGCGAACCGTGGCGAACGCCTCCGGCAGCAGGTCGTCGAGGGTCTCACCGTCGGCGAGCCGCTCCCTGTACTGCTCCGTCAGGCCGCGCAGCTCGTCGTCGCTGAGGTTGACGTAGTCGTCCTCGATCGAGTTGACGGCGGCGGCGATGGCCTTGAGCCGACGCACCATACGGCCCTCGCCGGCGCGGAGGACCTTTTCCAGAATCGACACGGATCAACGCTCCCCTAGACAGTCTCGAACCATCGTAGGCGCTCCATCGGCGCGATGGTCACTGGTGGCGGCGGTCCGGCCCGGCGAACCCGACATATCGCGCAGGCAGTGCCGCCACCGGCGGTTATCCGGTTACGCCCACCGCGAACGATCCGGCACGATGGCTCGGATGGAGCCTGTGGAGATCATCGAGGACGGCCTGCTGCTGCGCCCCTGGCAGGCCGCCGACGCGGACGCCGTGCATCGCGCCTGCCAGGACCCGGACATCCAGCGCTGGACCACCGTACCGCGCCCGTACCTGCCGGAACACGCCCACGGGTTCGTCACCGGCATCGCCCCGACGGCCTGGGCCGAGGGCACCGGCGCGCCGTTCGCGGTCTGCGACGCCGGCACCGGCGAGCTGCTCGGCTCCTGCGGCCTCGTCTCGATCGACCGGGCCCTGGACTCGGCCGAGATCGGCTACTGGACCGCGCCCTGGGCGCGCGGGCGGGGCGTCACCGTGCGGGCCACCCGGGCGGTCGCCCGCTGGGCGTTCGACGCGCTGAAGCTGCGCCGGCTGGTCTGGCAGGCCGAGGTCGGCAACCACTACTCCCGGCTGGTCGCGCTGCGCGCCGGCTTCCAGGTCTCCGGCGAGCTGCGGCTGGCCCACCCGGCCGAGGGCGGTCGGACGGCGGGCTGGATCGGCTCGCTGCTGCCCGGCGAGGTGCCCGCGCCGGGCGAACCCGGCCCGGCCGGCCCGGACACCCTCGACGCCCGCCGGGCCGCCGTCTTCGGTCGGCCGCAGCCCGTCCTCTTCGCCACGACCGGCGACACCGAGCTGCGGCTGCGCCCGATGGAGGAACGCGACTTGGATGCGATCGCGACAACCTGCCAGGATCCCGACACGATCCGGTGGACCACCGTGCCGCATCCCTACCAGCGGAACGACGCCGAGGAGTTCCTCGACCACTGCCGGACCAACTGGGCGCGCGGTGCCAGCGCCTGCTTCGTGATCGCCGACGCCGACGACGCCTACGCCGGCACCATCGACCTGCGTCTGAGCCCCGCCGACCCGCTCCTGGCCGACGTGGGCTTCATGACCGCCCCGCACGCCCGGGGCCGCGGCTGGATGCCGGCCGCGCTCGCCGCGCTGACCGCCTGGGGCTTCACCACGCTGGGCCTGGCCCGGATCGAGTGGAAGGCACACGTCGGCAACACCGCCTCCCGGCGGGTCGCCGAGAAGGCCGGGTTCACCGTCGAGGGCACCGCCCGGGGCGGGTTGCAGCACCGGGGCGAACGGGGCGACGCCTGGGTGGCCGCGCTGCTCGCCGAGGACCTGACCTCGTGACCCCCGAGATCGTCGAGTCCCACGGCATCCGGCTGCGCCCGTTCCGGCTCGACGACGTCGCGGACACCGCCACCGCCTGCGCCGACCCGCTCACCCGACGGTTCATCTCCGGCATGCCCGACCCGTACACCGAGCAGAGCGCCCGGTGGTGGATCACCGAGGGCGCGCCGGCCGCCTGGGCCACCGGCGGCGCCGCGTACGCGATCGCCGACCCCGCCTCCGACCGGCTGCTCGGCGGGGTCGGGCTGAGTCAGCCGGTCCCGGCGCGGGGCCAGGCGGAGATCGGCTACTGGGTGGCGCCGTGGGCCCGCGGCCGGGGCGTGGCCACCGCCGCCACCCGCGCGCTGGCCGGGCACGCCTTCGCCGCCGGCATCGCCCGGCTGGAGCTGCTCACCCACGAGGAGAACGCGGCGAGCATGCGGGTGGCGCTCGCCGCCGGCTTCCGGTACGAGGGGGTCCGCCGGGCCGCGAACCCGACGCGCGGCGGCGGGCGACACGACCTGTGGGCCTGGGTACGCCTCGCCGACGACCCGGACGGCCCGACGCCCCGCGCGCTGCCGGACCTGCCCGACGGCCGGCTCACCGACGGCGTGCTGACGCTGCGCCGGCTGACCCCCGCGGACACCGACGCGCTGTACCGACTGCACACGCTGCCCGAGGTGGTGGCGAACCGGGTACGGCAGGTCCCGCCGACCCGGGCGGCGATGGCGCGGCGCTGCGCCGTCGCGGAGAGCGAATGGCTGGTCGGCAGCTCGGCCGACTTCGCGCTCTGCGACGCGCGCACCGGGGAACTGGCCGGCGGCTGCGCGATGAGCTACGACGAGCCGGCCACCGGCCAGGCGATGCTCGGCTACAGCCTGCTGCCCGCGGCGCGCGGCCGGGGGCTGGCCACCCGGGCGGTACGTCTCCTCGCCGACTGGGCCTTCGGGCCGGTCGGCCTCACCCGACTCTGGGCCGGTACCGCGCCGGACAACCTCGATTCCCAGCGGGTGCTGGAGCGGGCCGGGTTCCGGCGGGAGGGGCTGATGCGGGGTCGGCTCCCCGGCCGGGACGGGCTCCGGGCGGACGCGGTGCTCTACGCACTGCTCGCCGACGACCCGCGCTGAACGCGCCGGCCACCGGAGCCGGGATGGGCGAACCACCCGGCCCCGTGACCGGCTGCGAGGGGTGGGCAGGGGTCAGATGTCGAGCGAGATGATGCCGTAGTCGTACGCGTGCCGCCGGTAGACGACGCTCGGCCGGCCGGTTTCCTTGTCGTGGAACAGGTAGAAGTCGTGCCCCACCAGTTCCATCTGGAACAGGGCGTCGTCCACGGTCATCGGCTCGGCGGGGTGCACCTTGGCCCGGGCGATGTGCCAGGGCTGGTCGTCGTACTCGTCGGCGGGCTCCTCCTCGACCCGTTCGGCCACCGCGGTGGCCGTAGCGCCGGACGGCGCGGCCAGCTCGGCCACCGGTAGATCGGCGGTGGCGGCGGCGACGGAGAGCGGCGCGTGCCGGCCCCGGTGCACGCGGCGGCGGTCGGCCGCCCGGCGCAGTCGGGTGTCCAGCTTGGCGATCGCCGCGTCGAGCGCGCTGTAGAAGTCGCTCGTGCAGGCCTCCGCCCGGATCACCGGCCCCCGGGAGACACAGGTGATCTCCACGCGTTGGCAGGTGTCGGACTGGCGGGGATTGCGTTCGTGGAACAACTCCACGTCGACTCGGATGAGCTTGTGGTCGTAGCGTTCGATTTTCGCGAGTTTCTCAGCTACGTGCACCCGGTAATGGTCCGGCACTTCGACGTTTCGGCCCTTGACCACGATGTCCACGTGACCTCCCTTTTTCGGATGGTCGTCTGATCTTCAATCCGGTCGACCGACCCTGGGAGCATCCCTGTGGCGTCGACCGGTCAGGTACGGCTACGCCTCCTTCCACCGCCGGGGGTGGGTTTGAAACCTCCTACCCCCGACAGGAAAACGCTAACTCCTGTTCGGCCGGCAGTCACCCCCAGTTGTCGAGAACGCTCAGGGATTTCACACCTCATACACCATGGGGTGAAACGGGAACACGAAGCGTCACCAATGGCGTCGTTTTTGCGTTGCGGCGAGCACCGCCGCGACGTTTGGCGTTATTCCCAGGCCCCGCAATGTGCGGGCCACCGCGGCCAGGGTCGCCCCGGTGGTGAGGATGTCGTCGAGCACCACCACGCTCCGACCGCCGGCTTCGCGCCCGCCCCGGCCCGCGCGACCCCGGAAAGCCGACGCCGCCGCGGCCGCCCGCCCGGCGCTGTCCAGCGCCACCGAGTCGGGCCGGGGCAGCGCCCGCAGCGGCCGGGCCGTCCGCACGTCCCACCCCGCCCCGCGCAGCCGCCGGGCCGCGTGCCGGGCCAACCGACCCAGGTGGTCGCCGTAGCGGGACCGGGCCGCCGCCGCGGTGTCCGGCACCGGCACCAGCAGCACCGGCCTTGCCGGGCCCACCGCCTCGGCCACCACCTCGGCCAGCAGCGCGCCCAACGGCCCGGCCAGGCCGTGCCGACCCCGTTCCTTGTACGTCAGCAGCGCCTCCCGCAACGGCCCGGCGTACGGGCCGAGGGCGTGGCAGGGCGGCAGGTCGGGCGGGGCGGGGGTGGGGCGTACCGGGGCGGGACGCAACGCCTGGAGCGCGTCGGCGCAGGCCGGGCAGAACCCCCGCCGGCTCGCCGAACCGGTCCGTCGGCAGCCCGCGCACCCGCTCGGCAGCACCAGGTCGGTCAGGTCCGCCCAGAGCCCGCCGACCGCCCGCACGACGCCCTCAGTACAGGAAGAAGGGGGCGGTCGGGCTGCCCGGGCGGACGCCGGCCGGTGGCGGCGCCACCTCCAGCACCTGGTCGCGCCGGATGGTGTCCGGCGAGGGATAGCGGTAGGCGACCCCGTTCGCCTCGTACATGATCAGCGCGCTGGGCAGCGGCACCACCGGGTTCGTCGGGTACGCGGCCAGGTGCGTCACCCGGGCGCCCACGTCGGCCACCAGCGTGGTCTCCAGCGCGCCGTCGGTGCTCACGTAGTAGACCGCCGAACGGTCCGCCGTACCGGCCACGACCAGGGTGTTCTCCGCCGCCCAGTCGACCGCGGACAGGTCGCGCAGCGAGGTGGCCACCGCGCGGGCCGGGCCGACCGAGACCAGGCCGCCGGCCAGGTTCACCGCCGCCAGGTGGAGCCGACCGCCGATCACCAGGGCGAGCCGGTGCCCGTCCAGCGAGCCGGCCACCGCCGTCACCCGGCCGGCGGCGGTCAACGGCACCGGGACCGTCCGGGCCCGGTCGTCGAAGCGGTAGAGCTGGCCGTCCGCGACCATCAGCCCGTACGGCTGGCCGGGGTCGAGCGAGCGCAGCCACACCGGCCGCCCGATCGCGCCGAACGTCTGGGTGCCCCGGTGGACGACCTGCACCGGGTCGGTGCCGGATCCGACAGCCAGCCGCTGCCGGCCGCCCGGGGCGCCGACCACCAGGGCGGCGAAGATCCTGTCGTCGACCCGGCTGATCCCGGCCGAGACGACGTTGCGGTTGACGGCCGGCACGAGCGGCACCACCCCGCTGGCCTCGCCCGGGAAACTCAGCGCGTGGACCGTGCCGTCGTAGACGGTGAACCGCTGCGGGGTGTCGTCGATCGGGTAGAGCGGGTGCGCCAGGCGGTGCTGCTTGAGGTCCGCGATCGCCACCCGGGACTGGTTGCGGGTGGTGAGCTGGAGTTGGCCGTCCAGCTCCGGCAGCGACCAGGCGAGTTGGATGCCGATCCTGCCCAGCTCGCGGTTGTCGTCACCCGGCAGTTCGAGGGTGACCTCCCAGCGGCCGTCCGTCTCGATCGCGTTGTTGATCAGCGCGGTGCGGTCCGGCAGGGGCCGGGCAGCCGGGCGCAGCCACTCCGACGGGCCGGCGAGCAGCCACTTGACCACCTCGCTGACCCGGCGTTCGTCCGGCACCGCCAGCGGCAGGTAACGCTGGTCGGCGACCAGGCGGGTCTGGTCGGAGTTCCAGAAGTAGACCGCGCTGGTCTGGTAGTACTCCCGCAGCGCCCGCTCGCTGAGCAGCAGCACGTGCGGCGGGTCGGTGACGAAGAGGCCGGCCTCCTCGGTGCCCTGCTGCCCCGGCGAGACGGCGCCGCGCAGGGTGAACCGGTACTCCCGCTCGGTCGCCACCGGGGGAGCCAGGACGCCGTTGGACCGCAGCACGCCGATCTGCTGCACCCGCAGGAGCACGGAGAACAGCCCGTTGGCGTTCTCGGTGATCACCGGGTCCTCGGTCAGCCGGACCACGTTGACCGCGACCTCGCTGCCCTGCTTCTCCTGGAGGCGGCTCTTGTTCTCCGGCGCGATGAACTGCTTGACCCGCGCGTACGCCCGGTCCGGCTCGCCCGCCGCGGCGGAGAGGAAGTTGCGGACGAAGGTCTCCCGGTCGGTGCCGGCGGCCGCCCGGGCGGGCGGCTCGCTGCGGCGGAAGCTGGACGCGCCCGCCTCCACCGCCGGCCCGGACCCGTCCACCTGCACCTCGGTGTTCTCCGGGATGCCGCAGCCGGCCACGGCCAGCAGCGCGGCGCAGAGCGCCCCGGCCAGCGTCCGCCCGCGCGGCGCCCTCACGCTCACGAGTGCACCTCCGCCCGGTCGTCGTCGGCGGCCGGGGCCGGCCCGATGGCCAGCGCGCCCTCGCCGGCGGGGCCGATCGCCAGCAGCTCGCCGGGCCGGGGACCGCCGAACGGCAACGCGGCGTCGGCCGGCACCAGCCGCAGCGGCGACGTGGTGAGCCGGTCCCCGGCGCGGGCCGGCAGGGTGAGCCGGAACTGTGCGCCCTGCCCGGGCGCGCCCCACGCCTCCAGCCAGCCACCGTGCAGCCGGGCGTCCTCCAGGCTGATCGACAGGCCCAGGCCCGTCCCGCCGGTCTGTCGGGCGCGGGACGGGTCGGCCCGCCAGAAGCGGTTGAAGACCAGCTTCTCCTCCCCCGGCTTGAGCCCGACGCCGTGGTCGCGCACGGTGATCGCGACGGCGGTCTCGTCCATGCCGAGGGTGATCAGCACCGGCTTCGCCTCGCCGTGCTCGACCGCGTTGCCGACCAGGTTGCGCAGCACCCGCTCGACCCGGCGGGGGTCGACCTCGGCGATGACCGGCGTGGTCGGCACGTCGAGGTGGATCGGTACGCCGACCCGCTCGGCCAGGCCGGCCAGCCGGTCGGCGACCCGGTGCACCACCGGCACCAGGTCGGTCGGTTCGGCGTCGAGCATGGCGAAGCCGGCGTCGAAGCGGCTGATCTCCAGCAGGTCGGTGAGCAGCTCCTCGAACCGGTCCAGCTCGGCCTGGAGCAGCTCGGCGCTGCGGGCGACGGCCGGGTCGAACTCGTCGCGCTCGGCGAAGATCAGGTCGGCGGCCATCCGGACGGTGGTGAGCGGGGTACGCAGCTCGTGCGACACGTCCGAGGTGAACCGGCGCTGCAACCGGGACATCTCCTCCAGCCGGAGGATCTGCCGTTGCAGGTTGGTCGCCATCTGGTTGAACGAGGCGGCCAGCAGGGCCAGGTCGTCCTCGCCGTTGACCACCATCCGTTGGTCGAGCAGGCCGGCGGAGAGTCGCTGGGCGGTGCGGGCGGCCACCCGGACCGGGGTCACCACCAGGCGGGTGACCAGGGCGGCGAGCAGCCCGAGCAGCAGCACCAGGGCCACCCCGGTGGCGAGCACGGTGGCCCGGGCGTCGGCGGCGGTGGCGTCCTGCCGGGTCAGCGGCACCAGGTAGTAGAGCTCCAACTGGCCGAAGCGGGTCGGCACCGGCGAGCCGTACACCAGGTACTTGGTCCGCGCGCCGCCGAGCCGGCCGGTGCGGACCTGGTGGGCGACCTTGCCGTCCGCGACGGCGGCCCGCAGCTCCCGGCTGATCAGCGGCCGGACGTCGGTCGCCGGGGAGGTCCGGGTCTCGATGATCCCCGCGTAGCTGTCGGCGGTGATCGCCACGACCACCCCGCTGGTCTGCTGCGGGTCGCCGCCGGCCAGGTAGTTGACCGTGCCCTCGATGGTGTCCTGGAGCTGGGCCTCCTGCGGCTGGCTGTAGAGGTTGAACTGCTTCGCCGAGTAGTCGCTGCCGCTGCGCAGCCGCAGCAGCACGTCGGTCTGGGCGTTCTCCACCAGGATGTTGGTGATCTTGTCGGCGATCAGGTAGGCGAAGCCGCCGACCAGCAGGCTGGAGGCCACCAGCGTGATGGTGACCACCCGCACCTGCAACGACCGGCGCCAGGTCTGGTGCAGGCCGAGGCCCTGAGCCACCAGGGCACGGCAGAGCACCCGCGCGGCGGGTCGCCAGCCGGCGGGGGTGCGGGAGTGGGGGGTCGGGGAGCTGGTCACGGTGCGACCAGGCTATCCGGTACCCGCCTTGTAGCCCACGCCCCGAACGGTGAGGATGATTTCCGGGCGCTCCGGATCCGGCTCGATCTTGGCGCGCAGCCGCTGCACGTGCACGTTCACCAGCCGGGTGTCGGCCGCGTGCCGGTAGCCCCAGACCTGCTCCAGCAACACCTCGCGGGTGAAGACCTGGCGCGGCTTGCGGGCGAGCGCGACCAGCAGGTCGAACTCCAGCGGCGTCAGCTTCACCTCCTCGCCGTCCCGGCTGACCGTGTGCGCCGGCACGTCGATGGTGATCTGGTTGCTGGGCGGCCCGATCGTCAACATCTCCGGGGCGACGTCCTCGCCGCGCCGCAGCCGGGCCCGCATCCGGGCGACCAGCTCCTTGGGCTTGAACGGCTTGACCACGTAGTCGTCGGCGCCGGACTCCAGGCCGAGGACCACGTCGACGGTGTCGCTCTTGGCGGTCAACATCACGATCGGCACGCCGGATTCGGTCCGGATCGCCCGGGCCACGTCGATACCGCTCATACCGGGCAACATCAGGTCGAGCAGCACGATGTCGGGTCGATTGTCCCGGAACGCGGCCAACGCCCGTTCCCCGTCGGCGACGAACGAGGGCAGGAAGCCCTCGCTGCGCAGGACGATGCCGAGCATCTCGGCGAGCGCGGGGTCGTCGTCGACCACCAGTACCCGGGCTCTCATGGGATTTATGTTTCCATCCCCGTTCAGTTCGGTGGGATCGGCGTCACCCGGCACGGTACTGCCGTGGGTGCTGTCACCGCACGTCCCACGCGGAAGACCGCCGCCGAAGGTCATCCGCGAGGGCCACGCGGCGTGCGGGTCCACCCGATCGGACGGGCCGTGTCACCATGATCCCCCGGGTGCCCCGCCGCCCGCCACCGAGACCCGTCAGGAGCAGGAGTACGCGTGCCCGACGTCGGCCCGACCGCCGTGCTCCCGAGGCGCCCGCTCACCGTCGGCGAGCTGCTCGACTCGGCCGTGCTGCTGCTGCGTACCCAGGGCCGGCTGTTGCTCCCGCTGGGCGCCCTGTTCGCCGTCGGCGAGCAGCTCCTGCTCCACCCCCTGCGGCTGGCCGCCGGCGTCGAGCCGCCGAGCTGGCTGCTGGGCGTCGACGGGCTCGCCCCGCTGTGGTTCCTGCTGGCGGTGGGCGCGGCGAGCGAGGCGGTGATCGTCACGCTGCTCGGCAACCCGGCCGCCCGGGCCGCCGGCGCCGCGCTGCTCGGCCGCCGCGCCGGCGTACGCGAACTGCTCCGCCCCCGGGGTGCCCGCTACGGCGCCACCCTGCTCCTCGCGCTCCTGGTCGGCCTGGTGATGATGCTCGCCGGCCTGATGGGCCCCCTCTGGTTCGTCGCGTACGCCCTGTTCGGCTCCGTCGCGGCCGCCCTGGCGGTGGACCGGGTACCGGTGGAGCGGGCGGTCGGCCGCGCGGCACGGCTCGCCGTGCGCGGCGGCGGGCAGGCGGGCGCCGTCCGACTGCTCGGCTACCTCGGCTGGTGGATCCTCCGGATCGGCCTCGGCCTGGGCGTCCTCACCGGGCTCGACTCCCTCGACCTGATCGATCTCGGGGACCCGGCCCTGGCCCAGGTCGCCGCCATCACGGTCTGGGCCGGCGTGAACACCGTCGCCTACCCGGCGCTGGCCTGCCTGGACGCGGTGATCCACCTGGACAACCGGATGCGCACCGAGGGCCTCGACATCCGGCTCGCCCGCTCCCCGACCGGCCTCGCCGAGCCCGTCCTGTTGGCGGCTGATCGATGAGCTTCAGCCGCTGGTGGACCGAGGCCACGGCCGCGCTCGGCGACCTGCTGCCGCTGCCGCTGGCGGCGCTGCTGCTCCTGCTGGCCGCCGGGTTGGCCGCGCTGGCCTGGTACCACTGGCCGGCGTGGGTGCCGCGCCGACTGCCCCGGCTCCGGCTCCGCCGACGCCGCCTCCGGCTGCCCCGATTCCGCTTCCGGCTGCCCCGGCTCCGGCTGCCCCGGCTCCGGCTGCCCCGACTCCGCTTCCGGCTGCCCCGCTGGCGGCGGCGCCGCCGGACCCGGCCCGCCGCCGAGACCCCGGAGCTGCCCCGGCCCCGGGCGGGCGACGCGGCACCGACCCCCGGGCCGGCGCTCTCCCTGGCCGACCGGCTGGCCGCCGAGGGCCGCTTCGCCGAGGCGGTACGGGAACGGCTGCGCGGCATGGTCCGCCGGCTGGTCGCCACCGGGGCGGTCGAGCAGCGCCCCGGCATGACCGTCACCGAGCTGACCGAGGCGGCGGCCCGCAACCGGCCCCCGGTCGACCCGACGCTCCGCGCTGCGAGCACGATCTTCTCCGAGCTCTGGTACGCCCGGCGTACCGCCTCCGCCGAGCACGACCGGCGGATGCGGGAGCTCGCCGACGAACTGGACCGGGTGCTGGCCGGCGGTCCGGAGGAGCCGCGATGACCGCCACCGCCGCACCGCCGGCCGCCCCCTCGACCGCCCCGCCCCCGCCCCGGCGGCGACGCCGCTGGCACCGGCTGGTGATCCCGTTCGCGCTGGCCGCCGCGCTGCTCACGATCACCGTGGTCACCCACGCGGTCGACCAGCCGGACAACACCGAGCGGGGCTACCTCTCCCCGGTGGCGACCGACGACGACGGCGGCAGCCGGCTGGCCGAGGCGCTGCGCGGGCAGGGCGTCACCGTGCAGCGGGAGACGGACACCCTGCGGGCCCTGCTGGCGCTCGACACCGGGCCGGCGACGCTCTTCGTACCGGCGCCGGAGCTGCTGCACCCGGACACCGTCGGCGCGCTGGGCGACCTGCCGGCCGGCCGCCGGCTGGTCCTGGTCGACCCGTCCCTGCGGGTGCTGGAGTCGGTGGACCTGCCGGTGGTACGGGCCGACCGGCGCTGGGCCACCCGGGCCGTCGCCCCGGACGCCGACGGGGTGCCCTGCCCGCTGCCCGAGGCCGCCCGGGCCGGCACCGCCGCCGCCCAGCTCCAGCGGTACGCCCCGCCCGCCGGCTTCGCCAACACCCTGCGCACCTGTTACTCCGGCGGACTGGTGCACCTGCCCTGGGCGGCCGACGTGGTGGTGATCGGCGCCGGCGACCCGTTCCGCAACGACCGGATCGGCGAGTGGGGCAACCAGGCGCTGGCCACCGGGCTGCTCGGCGGCCATGGCCGGGTGGTCTGGCTCGACCTGGACGGACCCGCCCCGCCCCCGCACTTCGGCACCGGCAGCAGCGGCGAACCCGCCTGGTCGCCCACCCCCGGCGGCTCGACCACCTACGGCAGCGGTGACGGCAACGGCGAGCGGCCCGGCGACGGCTACCCGGGCGACTCCGGCGACTCCGGCGACCCGTCGGAGGGCGACGACCCGTCCGCCGGCGACGAGCAGGACCAGGGGCAGGGCCAACCGCCGGACCGGCAGAACCCGCTCTGGGCGGCGTTCCCCGCCTGGTTCTGGGCGCTGCTGGTGCAGCTCGCGCTGGCCGCGCTGCTGGTGGTGCTCTGGCGGGCCCGCCGGCTCGGCCCGCCGGTCGCCGAGCCGCTGCCGGTGCGGGTGCGCTCCGCCGAGACGGTCCTCGGCCGGGCGCGGCTCTACCAGCGCGCCCGCGCCCGTGGCCCGGCCGCCGACACGCTGCGCGCCGCCGCGCTCGACCGGCTCGCCGCCCGGCTCAACCTGCCCGCCACCACCCCGCCCGCGGAGGTGGCCGCGCTGGTCGCCGCGCGGACCGGCGGCACCACCGACGAGGCGCACGAGCTGCTGTACGGCGGGGAGCCGTCCTCCGACGCCGAACTGCTGGCACTGGCCCGGTCGCTGGACCGGGTGACCCGTACGGTCGCGGCACCCCCCGACCACCCGACCGAAGGAGACCTCCGGTGACCCACCCCGTCGCATCCGCCGCGACCGCGACCGCCGGCGCGGACGACGCCCGTGCCGCCCTGCACCGGCTGCGCGCCGAGGTGGCCAAGGCGGTCGTCGGGCAGGACGCCGTGGTCACCGGGCTGGTGATCGCGCTGCTCTGCCGGGGGCACGTGCTGCTGGAGGGCGTACCGGGAGTGGCCAAGACGCTGCTGATCCGGACGGTCGCCGCGGCGCTGGACCTGGATTCCAAGCGGGTGCAGTTCACCCCGGACCTGATGCCGGGCGACGTCACCGGGTCGCTGATCTTCGACCCGCACACCGCCGCGTTCACCTTCCGGGAGGGGCCGGTCTTCACCAACCTGCTGCTCGCCGACGAGATCAACCGGACCCCGCCGAAGACCCAGTCGGCGCTGCTGGAGGTCATGGAGGAGCGGCAGGTCTCCGTCGAGGGCGCCCGCCGGCCGCTGCCCGACCCGTTCATCGTCGCCGCCACCCAGAACCCCATCGAGTACGAGGGCACGTACCCGCTGCCGGAGGCGCAGCTGGACCGGTTCCTGCTCAAGCTCACCGTGCCGCTGCCCACCCGGGACGAGGAACTGGGCGTGCTGCGGGCCCACCACGCCGGCTTCGACCCGCGGGACCTGGCCGCCGCCGGCGTACGACCGGTCGCCACCGCCGCCGACCTGGCCGCCGCCCGGGAGTCGGTCGGCCGGGTGTACGTGGCCGAGGCCGTCCTCGGCTACATCGTGGACCTGTGCCGGGCCACCCGGGCCACCCCGGCGCTGGAGCTGGGCGCCTCGCCCCGGGGCGCGACGGCCCTGCTCAACACGGCGAAGGCGTGGGCCTGGCTGGCCGGGCGCGACCACGTCACCCCGGACGACGTCAAGGCCACCGCCCGACCGACGCTGCGGCACCGGCTGCGGCTGCGCCCGGAGGTGGAACTGGAGGGCGTCGGCGTGGACGCGGTGCTGGACACGGTGCTCGCCACCGTGCCGACGCCGCGATGACCTGGCGGGCGGCCGTCCTGCTGCTGGGGGGCGCGCTGACCCTGCCGGTGTGGCCGGACCCGTTCCTCGGGGTCGTCGCGATGACCGGCGCGGTGCTGCTGCTCTGCGCCCTGGACTGGGCGCTGGCCGCGCCACTGCACGCGGTCACCGCCACCCGGGAGGGCGACCGGACCGTCCGGCTCGGCGGCAACGCCACCGTCGCGCTGCGCCTGACCAACACCTCCGGCCGTACGCTGCGGGCCCAGGTCCGCGACGCCTGGGTGCCCTCGGCGGGGGCCCGGCCGGACGTGCCACCGGAGCGGGTCGTGCCGGTACCGGCGGGCGGCGACGCGCTGCTGCCCAGCCGGCTCACCCCGAACCGGCGCGGCGACCGGCCCGCGGTGGCCCTGGCGGTGCGCTCGCTGGGCCCGCTGGGGCTGGCCTTCCGGCAGCGCGCCGGGCGGCCGGTCACCCCGGCCTGGACCCTGCGGGTGCTGCCGCGCTTCGACTCCCGGCGGCACCTGCCGGAGAAGCTCTCCCGGCTGCGGGTGATCGACGGCATGCAGGTCACCCGGGGACGCGGGCAGGGCACCGAGTTCGACACCCTGCGCGAGTACGTGGTCGGCGACGACGTCCGCTCGATCGACTGGCGGGCCAGCGCCCGGCGGGCCGACGTGCTGGTCCGCACCTGGCGGCCGGAGCGGGACCGCCGGCTGGTCTGCGTGCTGGACACCGGCCGCACCTCGGCGGTACGCGTCGGCGACGAGCCCCGGCTGGACACCGCGATCGACGCGGCGCTGCTGCTCACCGCGCTCGCCGCCCGGGCCGGCGACCGGGTCGACCTGATCGCCGCGGACGCCGCGATCCGGGCCACGGTCACCGGCAGCGGACGCCCCGCCCTGCTCGGCAAGCTGGTGACCACGCTGGCGCCGCTGCAACCGGCGCTGGTGGAGACGGACTTCGAGCTGATCGTCGGGGAGATCCTCCGTCGGGAGCGGCAGCGTAGCCTGGTGGTGCTCTTCACCGCGCTGGAGGCCGGCGCGCTGGGCGAGGGCCTGCTGCCGGTGCTGCCCCGGCTGGCCGCCCGGCACCGGGTGGTGGTGGCCGCCGTGCACGACCCGGTACTCACCCGGCTGACCACCGCCGCGCCCACCCGGCCCGAGGACGCCTACGCGGCGGCGGCGGGCTGGCGGGCGCTGGCCGAGCGGGACCGGGTGCGCGCCGCCCTCGCCCGGTACGGCGTGACCGTCGTGGACGCCCCGGCGGACCGCCTCGCCCCCACGGTCGCCGACACCTACCTCCGCCTCAAGGCCCTCGGCCAACTCTGACCCACCCGGCGCTCCCGGCGGTCCGGGTGGCGTGGGTCAGGTCAGCGACCAGCGGGGTCGGCGGTCGGGGTCGGTCGGTGCCAGGCGCGGGCCGGGTCGGTGGAGGGCCAGAGTTCGGCCAGCCAGGGGTCGGTGCGCTCGGCGGCGACCGCTCGACGGCCGAGGATCACCACGTACCCGAGGAAGCCCAGCCAGACCATGGCCCCGAGCGCCACGCGCAGCGCGATCGGCACCGGCGCCGGGGTGACGAATGCCTCCAGCAGCGCGGAGACCGCGAAGAGCCCGACCAGGCCGACGGCGACCAGGATCGCCGAGCGGCCCGCCTCGGCGACGGCCCGGCCCCGGCTCAGGTGCGCCGGCGGCGAGATCCACGCCCACGCGGTCCGCAGGCCCACCCCGGCGGCGACGAAGACCCCGGTCAGCTCCAGCAGGCCGTGCGGGGTGATCAGTCCGAAGAAGACGTCGGCCCGGCCGTAGGAGACCATCACGCCGCCGACCACGCCGACGTTGAGCGCGTTCTGCCAGAGCAGGTAGAACACCGGCACCACCAGCACGCCGGACGCCAGGCACTGGGCGGCTACCCAGGCGTTGTGGGTCCACAGGTGGAAGGCGAAGGTCGGCGCGGAGAACTCGGTGTAGTAGCCGGCGAAGCCCGACTCGACCAGCTCGGCCGCCGCCTGCGGGCCGATGAACGCCGCAGCGGTTTCCGGGTGACCGGCGACGTACCAGATGAGGAAGCCGCTGAGCAGGCTGAACCCGGTCGCCACCGCGCACCACCACGGCCAGGCGCGGTAGACGGCGCCCGGGAAGCCGACGGTGACGAACCGGGCCACCGCGGACCAGGACGCGCCGCGCCGCCCGGTCACCCGGGCCCGGGCGCGCAGCACCAGCTGGGAGAGCCGGCTGACCAGACCCGGGTCGGGTGAGCGGCTGCGCAGCGCGGACAGGTGGGTCGCGGCGCGCTGGTAGAGCGCCACCAGCTCGTCGACCTCGTCGGCGTCCAGCCGACGCCGGTCGCAGAGCTGTTCCAGCCGCCGCCACTCGTGTTGGTGCTCGGCGACGTACGCGTCGAGATCCACTCGTCCTCCCCCGTCCGGCGCTCATAGTGTTCACTGTGCGGGTGAGAGCGCAACCACCGGTGCCCGCCGCGACCGGCGCGGCCGACCGTTCCCCGACGGGCGCCGACGCCGGCCTGGTCAGCGGCGAGGCCGTCCAGTTGGACGTGCGGGCGGCCCGGCTTGGCTCCCGGGTGCTGGCGCTGTTGCTGGACGTCGCGGTCCAGCTGGTCCTGGTGGTGCTGCTCGCGATGGCGCTGGCGGGCCTGTCGCTGAACGCCCTGCCCGGCGTGGACGGCGCCCTGCTGAACGCGCTGGCGACCGTCCTGCTGGTGCTGCTGCTGGTCGGCTACCCGGTGCTCTTCGAACGTTTCAACCACGGCCGCACCCCGGGCAAGCTGGCCGTGGGGCTGCGGGTGGTCAGCGCCGACGGCGGCCCGGTCGGGGTACGGCAGTCGCTGAGCCGGGCGCTGGTCGGGGTCGCGGTGGAGTGGCCCGGTCTGGTGCTGCCGCTGCTGAGCTGGGTCGCCGGCGTGGCGGTGATGCTCACCGACCGGCGCGGCCGGCGGCTGGGCGACCTGGTGGCCGGCACGATGGTGGTGCACACCCGCACCCAGCAGCCCTGGCTGCCGGCACCGATGATCATCCCGCCGCTGACCGGCTGGGCGGTCCGCCTGGACCTGACCCGGCTGGACGACCCGCTGGCCCTGGCCGTGCGGCAGTACCTGACCCGGGCGCACCGGTTCGCCGAGCCGTCGCGGACCCTGCTGGCGCGGGCACTGTGGAGCGAGGTGGCCGCGGTGACGGCGCCGCCACCGCCGGCCCGCGTACCGGAGCCGCTGCTGCTGGCCGCCGTGCTGGCCGAACGCAACCGCCGTGGGGCGCTGCGGCTGCGGCGGGCCCGCACGCTCACCGCCAGCCTCTGGCCGGAACTGTCACCGGCCCCGGCCACCCCTGCCGTACCCGTCGGGGCGACCGCAAACGCCACCACGGCCGGCCTCCGGCCCGCGGTCCCGGCCCCCCGCCCCGCGTCGAGCCCGCCGGTGCCCCCGTCCTGACGCCCGTCGGACCGGCTGCGGGCACGATGGCACGCTCGACCGGACGGCGGCGGCGGGACGGTCAGCTGAAGAGCGAGCGGCCCCACCAGTCGGCGGCGTCCCGGACGCCGGGCGGGCAGGCGAAGAGCGCGCTGGAGACGTGCCGCAGGTACTCGTTCATCACGTCGTTGCGGGCGAGCTGGGTCTGGATCGGCACGAACTGCTTGCGCGGGTCCCGCTGGTACGCGATGAAGAAGAGTCCGGCGTCGAGGCGACCCAGCCCGTCGGACCCGTCCACGAAGTTGTAGCCCCGGCGCAGCAGCCGGGCGCCGTTGTTGCGGCTCGGGTGGGCGAGCCGCACGTGCGCGACCTCGGCGATCACCGGCTCCCCGTCGTCGCCCTTGGCGTCGAAGTCGGGCTCGTCGAACTCGTCGCGGCGGCCCAGCGGCGCGCCGACGCCCTTGGTCCGCCCGACGATCTGCTCCTGCTCGACCAGCGAGGTGCGGTCCCAGGTCTCGACCTGCATCCGGATCTTCCGGGTGACCAGGTACGACCCGCCGGTCATCCAGTCCGGCCCGTCACCGGGCTGGGCCCAGAGCTGCTCGCGCAGCAGCGCGGCGTCCTCCGCCTTGAGGTTGGCGGTGCCGTCCTTGAAGCCGAAGAGGTTGCGCGGCGTCGCCTGGCCCCGCGAGGTCGACGAGGTACGCCCGAAGCCCAGCTGCGACCAACGGACGCTGACCACGCCCATGCCGATCCGGGCCAGGTTGCGGATGGCGTGCACCGCCACCTGCGGGTCGTTGGCACAGGCCTGCATGCAGAGGTCGCCACCGGAGATCTCCGGGCGCAGCGCGTCCCCGGCGAAGTGCGGCAGGTCGGCCAGGGCGGCGGGGCGGCGATCGGCGATACCGAACCGGTCCCGGCCCTGCGCGTCCCGGAACAGCGACGGGCCGAAGCCGATGGTGAGGGTGAGCTGCGACGGCGGCAGACCGAGCGCCTCACCGGTGTCGTCCGGCGGGGCCTCCGGCATGCCGTCGACCGCGCCGATCACCCCGGCGTCCCGGCCGGCGGTCATCCGGGCGGCGGCGGCCGTCCACTCCTGGAGCAGCGCCACCAGCCGGGCCCGGTCCTTGGTGATCACGTCGAACGCGACGAAGTGCAGCCGGTCCTGCGCAGGGGTGGTGATGCCGGCCTGGTGCTCGCCGTGGAACGGCACCGCGCCGGCCGCCACGTCGCCGGCCACCGCCTGGTCGGCGTCGCGGAGCAGCGCGCCCGCACCGGCGGCGACGCCGGCCACCCCGGCGACCCCGACCCCGGCGAGGGTGATGGCCCGTCGCCGGGACAGCCCGCCCCGAGAAGCCTCGGCGGACGTGGTGGACGCGCTGCTCTGCTTGCTCATCCGTTCTCCTGTGGGACCGGCCGTCATCGGGCGACGACGGCAGCGACCTTGCTGATCGGCTCGGCGAGGGCGTTGATGCTGTCGGACAGCTCCTTGAGCTGGGCCTTGCTCAGCTCGGTGTGCAGCTTCCAGCCGTCACCGGCCCGGTGCTGCCCGAGCGCCTTCTCGACGTTGGCGAACTCCGTGTCGAGCTGGGTGACCAGCTCGGGCGAGCGCTGCTCCAGGGCCGGGCGCAGCGCGGCGATCGCGGCCTTCGAACCCTCCAGGTTGGCGTTGAAGTCCCAGAGGTCGGTGTGCGAGTAGCGGTCCTCCTCGCCGGTGATCTTGCCGCTGGCGACCTCGTCGAGGAGCTCCTTGGCGCCGTTGGCGAGCTGGAGCGGGTTGAGCTTCTCGGCGTTGGCCTTGGCCACGATCTCCTTGACGTCGGCGAGCAGCCGGTCGGCGATCGGGCCGTCCTTGCTGATGTCGCCGGACTGCCAGAGGTCCTTCTCGATCCGGTGGAAGCCGGTGAACTCCATCCCCTCCTCGATGACCTCCTCGCGGCCGTCGATCTTGGGGTCGAGGTCGCCGAAGATCTCCGCCACCGGCTCGATCCGCTCCCAGTACGTGCGGGCGACCGGGTAGAGCGCCTTGGCCTTGGCCACGTCGCCGGCCTTGACCGCGGCGACGAACTCCTCGGTCTTGGTCAGCAGGGCGCCGGTCTGGCTGGCCACGTACCGCTGGTAGCTGGCGGTGGCCTGGGCCAGCGCGGCGTCCGGCGCGACGGTCGCGGCGGTGCCGCTGACCTTCAGCGCGCCCCGGATGCCCCGGCCGCTCATCCCGGGCTTGCACGCGGTCTCGTACGTCCCGGCGGGCAGCTCGACGCGCAGCTCGCGGCTGAGCCCCGGGGCGATGTTCTCCACCTCGCCCATCACCCGGTCACCGGCGGCGTACACGTAGAACTCGTTGACCTTGCTCCCGGAGTTGGTGATGGTGAAGGTCGCCTGGCCGGCGTCGAGGGCGGTGACGTCGACCTCGCAGGTGGTGTCGCTGGCCTTGACCTTCACCGCGTTGGCGCCCTTCGCGCCGTCCTGCTCCTTGCCGTCACTACAGGCGGTCACACCGGTGACGGCCAGCACGCCGGCGGCGGCGAGCACCAGGAAGCGGGTGGTACGCATCAGTTTCTGTCTCCTCGGAGCAGGTGGGTTCAGGCGCGCTGCGGCGCGGAGGCCGGGCGGTCGATGTCGGACCCGGCGGGCTCACCGGCCGGGGCGGCGTCTGTGTCCGGGGCGGCTTCGCCGGCCGGGGCGGTCGTGGGCGGGGTCGGCGTCGCGGCCGGGGCGGTCGGCTTGCCGGCGGGCGACGGCTTGCGGAGGAAGAGGAACAGCACCGGCACGGCGTAGGCGACCCAGGCGACCATCTCCAGCACGCTCGGGGTGGCGGTGATGTTGAACATCCCGGCGAGCAGGGCGGCGTACCAGGTGTTCGGGTCGAGCACCGAGGTGATGTCGAAGGCCAGGTCGTTCAGGCCGGGCAGGACACCGGCCTCCTGGAAGTCGTGCACGCCGTACTTGAGGATGCCGGCGGCGACGAGGATGAGCAGCGCGCCGGTCCAGGTGAAGAACTTCGACAGGTTGATCCGCAGCGCGCTGGCGTAGAGCAGGACGCCGATCACCACGGCGGTGACGATGCCGCCGATCAGCGCCAGCAGCGGACCGCTGTCCCCCGCCGCGCCCTGGGCGGCGGAGTAGAAGATCAGGGCGGTCTCCAGCCCCTCCCGGATCACCACGAGGAAGCTCATGCCGGCGACCGCGAGCGAGCCGACCGCCAGCGCCTCGGTGAGCCTGCCCCGCAGCTCGCCGGCGATCGTCCGGGCGGCCCTGCGCATCCAGAAGATCATCCAGGTCACGAAGACCACGGCCGCGACGGAGGTCACCGCCTCGAACAGCTCGCGGTCCTCGGAGCGGGCGAGCAGCGAGCTGGAGGTGTACTCGATCAGCCAGCCGAAGAGCACCGACAGCACCACGGCCAGACCGACGCCGGCCCACACCTGGGGCAGCCGGTCCCGGCGCTGCGACTTCACCAGGGATGCTGACCACCAGGGTCGCTTCCAGGCCCTCACGCAGGCCGATCAGGTACGTGGCGAACATCGTGCTCCGGGTTGATGAGGATTGCCTCACTTAACTTAGGGCAGACTTACCTTCCTCCTGCTCCCACGGCGCCGTCAAGTCGGTCGCCACGAGTTCACCTGTCCGTCCCGTGACAGGATCGGCCCGACGTTCACGGACGGGACGAGGCCCCTTGATCACTTCCACCAGCACGCCGGCCGACCCGCCGCCGCCAGGGATTTCCGCCCGTGCGGAGGCAGTCGTCGACCCCGCACACCGGCGGTCCACCACCGACCAGCCCCACGCCACCGGACGCCGACCGTGAGGGGCCTACTGCCCTGGCTGGCGGTGCTGGCGCTGGTCATGGTGCTCAGCGAGCTGCGGCTGCGCCCCCTGGCCGCCGCCGTGTCACTGGCCTGGCTCGCCTGGTGCGTCTGGACCTGGATCCGCCCCACCCGCCACACCCCACGCTGACCCCCGTCACGCCCGGGGCGGCACGACGTCCCGTCCCGCCCGAGATGCGGCGTGTCGCGGTATCCCCACGCCCGGACACCGCGACACACCGCAAACGGGGGCAGGGGGCGGGCCGGAGGGGCGGGGGACTTGACCGTGGGCGTACGCGAAAAGGACCGGGCCGGCCGCGCGGCGGCCGACCCGGTCCTTTTAGGCGGAACTCAGTAGCGGTAGTGCTCCGGCTTGAACGGGCCCTCGATGGCGACACCGAGGTAGGAGGCCTGCTCCTTGGTGAGCTGGGTCAGCTTGGCGCCCAGCGCGCCCAGGTGCAGCCGGGCGACCTTCTCGTCCAGGTGCTTCGGCAGCACGTACACGCCGACCGGGTACTCGTCGGTCTTGGTGAACAGCTCGATCTGGGCGATCGTCTGGTTGGCGAACGAGTTCGACATCACGAAGCTCGGGTGGCCGGTGGCGTTGCCCAGGTTCAGCAGGCGGCCCTCGGAGAGCACGATGATGGCGTGGCCGTCGTCGAACTTCCAGAGGTCGACCTGCGGCTTGATGTTCTCCCGGGTGACGTCCGAGCGCTTGGCCAGGCCGGCCATGTCGATCTCGTTGTCGAAGTGGCCGATGTTGCCGACGATGGCCTGGTGCTTCATCCGGGCCATGTGCTCGTTGGTGATGACGTCGAAGCAGCCGGTCGCGGTGATGAAGATGTCGGCCTGCTCGACCACGTCGTCCAGGGTGGCGACCTGGTAGCCGTCCATCGCCGCCTGGAGCGCGCAGATCGGGTCGACCTCGGTCACCACGACCCGGGCGCCCTGGCCGCGCAGCGACTCGGCGCAGCCCTTGCCCACGTCGCCGTAGCCCATGACGACCGCCATCTTGCCGCCGATGAGCACGTCGGTGGCCCGGTTGATGCCGTCGATGAGCGAGTGGCGGCAGCCGTACTTGTTGTCGAACTTGCTCTTGGTCACCGAGTCGTTGACGTTGATGGCCGGGAAGAGCAGGGTGCCGGCGCGGTGCATCTCGTAGAGCCGGTGCACGCCGGTGGTGGTCTCCTCGGTCACGCCCTTGATGGCGGAGGCGATCCGGGTCCAGCGCTGGCCGTCCTCGGCGAGCGAGCGGTGCAGCAGCCCGAGGATGACCGCGTACTCCTCGGAGTCGGCGGACTCGACCGGCGGGACGACCCCGGCCTTCTCGAACTCGACGCCCTTGTGCACGAGCAGGGTGGCGTCACCACCGTCGTCGAGGATCATGTTGGGGCCGGCGCCGTCGGGCCAGGCGAGCACCTGCTCGGTGCACCACCAGTACTCCTCCAGGCTCTCGCCCTTCCAGGCGTACACGGGTACGCCGGCCGGAGCCTCGGGGGTGCCGTTCGGGCCGACGACGATCGCGGCGGCGGCGTGGTCCTGGGTGGAGAAGATGTTGCAGGACGCCCAGCGGACCTGCGCGCCGAGCGCGACCAGGGTCTCGATCAGGACGGCCGTCTGGATGGTCATGTGCAGCGAGCCGGTGATCCGGGCGCCGGCGAGCGGCTGGGCGTCGGCGAACTCGCGGCGGATCGCCATCAGGCCGGGCATCTCGTGCTCAGCGAGCCGGATCTCCTTGCGCCCGAACTCGGCGAGCGACAGATCCGCCACCTTGTAGTCGCCCTCGGCGAGGGTGCTCGGCCGCGCGCCACTGGTGGACGCCGGGAGGGTGCTGGTCATGGAAGCTCCTGTCGAACGGTGTGCTGCACGACCTTCCACCTTACGCGCATGGTCCAGCCCCGCACGGGCGCCCGCCGGAGACAGCGCACGGGGCGGTCGGTGATGGACAGACTTTCCGTCCACGAGCCGGCCGCCCCGTGCATCCCCCCGGTTTGGTTCCCCGCGCGCTACCGGACCTTCGTCGCGACAACGCTGCGTACCCATAGAGTCACACTGCGCCAGAGGCGAGTCAAGCTATTTCGGAAAAGTCGGACTCGTGTCGCGGGCGCGAAGGCCCCGGAGTCAGCTCGAGAAGCCGTCAGCGGAGGCCGGCGGTGGCGACGAACGCCTCACCGGCGCCGGTGAAGACCAGCGGGCCCGCGGCGGCCGGCCCGACGGCGGCCTGGCCGGGAGCGAGGGTGACCGGACCGGTCCCGTCGTCCACCGAGACCCGGCCGGCCCGGCAGAGCACCACCCGGGGCCCCGGCAGCGGCAGCCGCACCTCGGGCGTGGCCGCGTCCACCGTCACCCGGTGCAGCGCGAAGTCCTCGACCGGCACCGGCCAGCAGACCACGCCCGGCGCCACCGGCCGCGCCATGACCACCGGCTCGGTCAGCACCTCGAAGCGGAGTACCCGCAGCAGCTCGTCGACGTCCACGTGCTTCGGCGTGAGCCCACCGCGCAGCACGTTGTCGCTGGCCGCCATGATCTCCACCCCGGTGCCGCGCAGGTAGGCGTGCAGGTTGCCGGCCGGCATCCAGATCGCCTCCCCCGGCGCCAGCCGCACGTGGTTGAGCAGCAACGCCACCAGCACTCCCGGGTCGCCCGGGTAGTCGGCCGCCAGCGACCGGGCCAGTTCGGCATCCGGGCCGGCGACGCGCGCCGCCACCACCGCGTCGACCAGCCCGGCGCGCTGCGCCGCCGGCCAGGTCAACAGCAGACGCACGGCGTCCCGCAGACCCGTCGGTCCGGTGCGCAGCGCGGCCACCACCGGGTCCAGCGCGGGTACGCCGAACGCGGCGAGCACGTCCGCCGAGTCCGCCGGGTCGCGGAACCCGCAGAGCGCCTCCATCGGCGCGATCGCGACCAGCAGCTCCGGCTTGTGGTACGGGTCGACGTAGTTGCGCCGCCCCTGGACGCGCGCGCCGTCGGCGATGTACCCGGCGCGGGCCTGCTCCGGGTCCGGGTGGGCCTGGAGACTCAGCGGGGCGTCGGCGGCGAGCACCTTCAGCAGGAACGGCAGCCGGGTGCCGAACCGGTCGACCACCTGCTCGCCGAGCCAGTGGCCCGGTTCGGCGGCGACCAGGTCGACCAGGCTCGCCCGGTCGCCGCCGCGGTCGACCGTGGCCGGGGCGCCCGGGTGGGCGCCCAGCCACAGCTCCGCCTCCGGCCCGTCGCTGGGCACCGGACGCCCCTGCAACTCGGCGATGGCCGAGCGGGACCCCCAGGCGTAGTCGCGGATCGGGCCGTGCAGCAGCTCCACGCTCAGCCTCCGGCCCGCCCGGCGACGTCGCCCGGCTCGGTCTCCGACCCCGGTACGGCCGTGTGCGAGGCCGCACCGGTGCCGGCGCGCTCGGCGGCGGCGCTGTAGACGTCCGGCTCCAGGTAGATCACCCGGGCGGTCGGCACGGCGGCGCGGATGCGGGCCTCGACGGTGTTGATGCCACGGGCCAGTTCCTCGGCGCTGTGGCGGGCCGACACGCCGATCTTCGCGGCGACCATCAGCTCCTCGGGGCCGAGGTAGAGCGTCTTCATGTGGATGATCCGCTCGACCTCGGGGCCTTCGGTGACCGCCTTCTCGATGGCGGCGAGGTCGTGCGTCTCCGCGCCCTCGCCGAGCAGCAGGCTCTTGGTCTCGATGGCGAGGATGATCGCGATGACCACCAGCAGCACACCGATCATCGCGGTGCCGAGGGCGTCCCACACCCCGTCACCGGTGATCAGCGTCATGCTGACACCGAAGAGCGCGAAGACCAGACCGACCAGCGCGCCGAGGTCCTCCAGCAGCACCACCGGCAGCTCGGGCGCCTTGGCCCGGCGGACGAACCTCACCCAGGACTGGTTGCCCCGGACGTGGTTCGACTCCTTGATCGCGGTTCGGAAGGAGAACGACTCCATGATGATCGCAACCACCAGCACGACGACCGGCACCGCCTTGTACTCCTCGATGCCACCCCCCTCGTGCCACTTGTGGTACGCCTCGTAGAGCGCGAAGAGACCACCGACGCTGAACAGCACGATCGACACGATGAACGCGTAGATGTAGCGCTCCCGGCCGTACCCGAAGGGGTGCTGCGGGGTGGCCTCGCGCTTGGCCCGCTTGCCGCCGAGCAGCAGCAGGCCCTGGTTGCCGGAGTCGGCGACGGAGTGGATCGACTCCGCCAGCATCGACGAGGAACCCGTCAGGAGGAACGCGATGAACTTGGTGACGGCGATGCCCACGTTGGCCAGCAGGGCGGCGACGATCGCCTTCGTCCCGCCGTTCGCGCTCACGCTCCCGCTCCGTTCCGCCGCGCGACACCGGTCGCCACGCCGCTGAGCAGGACCGTTCGCCCCTTGCGTTCGCTCACTGGTTCGACAGCTCCTTCATCTCGGTGATCGCCGGGACCGCCATCGGGTCCAGGCCGTGGGCCAGGGCCAGGTAGACCGAGGCGAAGTCGGGTACGGCCACGAGCGAGGCGAGCCGTTCCAGCGCGGAGCCGCCCTCGGCGGTCACCACGTCGCAGCGCACCCCGCGCCGCTCGGCGAGGGTCTGCACGGCCTCGGCGCGGCGCTCCTCGACGGCGAGCGGCTCGTCGGTGTCGTCCTCGGCGTTGAGCCCGCCGTCGCGCAGCAGCACCAGCCGCAGCCGGGTCGGGTCGCCCTCGGCCTCGTCCCGGTCGGCGAAGATGTCCCGTGCCGACTCGACCAGGCCGCCGAAGACGCCGTCGAGCAGGCCGACGCGCCCGCGGCCGGCCTCGCCGAGCGCCCCGGTGACCACCGGGTAGCGGGCGTTGGCCGACAGCGTGTCGCCGAAGCGCCGGGCCGCGACGGTGGCCAGCGGGGACGACCCCCAGACGATCGGGATCGACCCGGCCAGCCCGAGGGCCAGCGACTTCGCCGGGTTGACGAAGGACTCGGCGGTGGGGCGGCACCGGTCGGCGTCGGCGTCCAGCCGGGCCGCGGTCTCCGCCAGATCCGCCTCGTTGACCTTCACGAGGCCGAGCGTACGGGCGGCGAGCAGAACCGGCACGGTGAGCGCCCAGAGACTCGCCCGGGCCGGGGCGCGCCGGGGCACCGGGATGAACGGGGCACGGGCCCGCTCGGCGACCGACTGGAGCTGCGAGTCGGGCGCCCCGACGGCGACCAGGCGGGCACCCCGGCGGTGCGCCGCCTCGGCGGCGCCGAGCGCCTCGGGACTGCGACCGGAGGCGCTGACCGCGATCACCACGTCGGCCGCGCCGACCCAGCCGGGCACGCCGGCGCTGCGGTGCGGGATGACCGGCACCGGGCAGCGCGGCCCGGCGACCGTGGCGAGCACGTCACCGGTACGCCCGGCGGTGCCGATGCCGGCGATGACGACCGCCCGCGGGCGAAGGTCGTCCTCCAGCAGCGACAGGTTGGCCTCGGCGGCCAGGGCGGCCGACTCGCGCACCTGGGCGCCGGCCGAGGCGGTGAACCGCAGCATGCCGCCCGGGTCCTGCTCGCTGAAGGTGTCCGGGTTGTCCAGCACCGACTCGTCGGCCACCCGCCGGCCGCTGACCCCGGCCGTACCGTCCATCACCGCTGCGCCTCGGGGCCGCCGCGCGCCTCGTCCAGCAGCAGCACCGGCACGTCGTCGCGTACCTCGAAGACGCGACCGCACTCGGTGCAGGTGAGGGTCTGCGCCTGCGCGTCGTAGTCCAGCGGGGCGTGGTGTGTGTCCGGGCAGGCGAGGATCTCGAGCAACTGCGGGTCCAGGGCCACGGTGCGGCTCCTTCCACGTGTGCGGTCTCGCCGGTCGGCGGTGCCGACCGGCGCAGGCGATCTTATCGGCGAACGCGCTCCAGCACCTCGTCGCGCAGCGAGATCATCCGCTCCTCGGTCGGGCCCTCCACGTTGAGCCGCAGCAGCGGCTCGGTGTTGGAGGGGCGCAGGTTGAACCAGGCCCCGTCCGGGAAGCGCAGGGTGAGGCCGTCCAGCTCGTCGACCTCCGCCTCCGGGTACGCGGCGCGCACCTCGGCGACCTTCGCCGCCTGGTCGGCCACCGTGGAGTTGATCTCGCCGGAGGCGGCGTACCGCTCGTAGATGCTGGCCAGGATCGACAGCGGCTGGGACTGCTCGCCGAGGGCGGCCAGGGTGTGCATGGCGGCGAGCATGCCGGTGTCGGCGAACCAGAAGTCCCGGAAGTAGTAGTGCGCGGAGTGCTCGCCGCCGAAGACGGCGTTGGTGCGGGCCATCTCGGCCTTGATGAACGAGTGACCGACCCGGGCCACCACCGGCTGGCCGCCGTGCTCGCGGATGATCTCCGGCACCGCGCGGGAGGTGATCAGGTTGTGGATCACCGTGGAGCCGGGGTGCTTGGCCAGCTCCCGGGCCGCCACCAGGGCGGTGATCGCGGACGGGGAGACCGGCTCGCCGCGCTCGTCGATCACGAAGCAGCGGTCGGCGTCGCCGTCGAAGGCGAGCCCGATGTCGGCGCTGTGCGCCACCACCGCGCGCTGGAGGTCGACCAGGTTCTTCGGGTCGAGCGGGTTGGCCTCGTGGTTGGGGAAGGTGCCGTCCAGCTCGAAGTAGAGCGGCACGATCTCCAGCGGCAGGGCCGGCAGGGCGGTCTCACCGAGCACGGTGGGCACGGTGTAGCCGCCCATCCCGTTGCCCGCGTCGACGACCACCTTCAGCGGCCGGATGCTCGACAGGTCGACCAGCTTGCGCAGGTGCGCGGCGTAGTCCGGCAGCAGGTCCCGCCGCCGGGCCGGGGCGGGCGGCTCGCCGGCCACGCGCTCACCGGCGGCGAGCAGCGCCTGCGCCCGGTCCCGGATGTCGGCCAGGCCGCTGTCCTGCCCGATCGGGCGGGCGCCGGAGCGGCACATCTTGATGCCGTTGTACTGCGCCGGGTTGTGGCTGGCGGTGAACATCGCGCCCGGCAGGCCCAGCGCGCCGGAGGCGTAGTAGAGCATGTCGGTGGAGGCCAACCCCAGCTCGATCACCGTACGGCCCTCGGCGCGCACGCCGGTGGCGAAGGCGCTCGCCAGGGCGGGACCGGTGGCCCGCATGTCGTGCGCGATCAGCACGGCGTCGCCCGGCTCGCCGGCATCGTTGAGCACCTGCGTGAAGGCCGCCCCGAGCGCCTCGGCGGTGCGCTCGTCCCACTGGTCCGGCACCGTCCCCCGGACGTCGTACGCCTTCACGATCTGGGACAGGTCAGACACCGGGTTCACTCCTCGACAGCAGGTCGTCAACGAACCTGAGCCTAACGGAGCGGCCGGGTCCGCCCCGCCCTAGCCGGGGAGGCGGGGCATGAAGGTGGTCGCCTCACCGTCGGGCGGGGCGGCCGGCGGCGTGGCGGGTCGCTGCGGCGCGGGCGGCGTGGCGGCGGGCGGGGCCGGGGGCGTGGCGGCCGGCGGGGCCGAGGTCGGCGCGCCGTACACCCCGGACGGGCGGGGGGCGGGCGGGATGGTCGGGTACGCGCCGGCGCCGCCGTACAGGCCGCTGGGGCGCGCGGGGCCGGGCTGCTGGCCGTACACCTGGGGGGTCGGCGCGGGGGTCGCGCCCGGCACCCCGCCGCCGGAGCGGTAGGTGGTCGGACCGGGGTTGCGCGGCAGCGGGACGACCGGGTACGCCTGCTCGCCAGCGGGCCCGCGGTCCTTGCGGTTGTTGCGGATGAGCAGAGCGATCAACCCGGCGCCGATGGCTACCAGGGCGATGCCGAACCACATGATCATGGATCCTCCGGAGGACTCTTCGGCAGCGGCGATGGCCTGGCCGGTGGTCGGGGCGGCGAGGACGGCCTGGTTCGGCTCGTCCGTGACGGCGGCCGGGGTCCCGGTCGCGCTCGGGGTGGGCGTCGGGGTGGGCTTGCTGCTCGGGGTCGCGCTCGCGGCGAGGCGCCCACCGACCCGGGAGGTGTCGGCGCCCCGGCCGATCAACCGGCCGACGGCGGTCGTCGCCTCGCCGACCACCTCCAACCTGCCCGCCGGTGCGCCCGCGACGAACGCGACCCGGTAGCGAACGGTGATGCTCTTCCCCTTGCACAACGTGGCATTCGCCGGCGAGGTACGGCCGGTGGCGACGCTGCCACCGCCGCCGGAAACCGGTACCGGGAACCAGCGGCCGCCGATGTTCACCTGTACCCGCACCTGGTCCGGATTCAACCCGGTGAGCCGCAACCCGAGCGAACTGCGCAGCAGCACGCAGCCCTCCGTGCGCTTGCGCACCTCCATCGAGACGCCGCCCGGGGAACCGCCCGCGCTGAAGCTGCTCGCCGCGCGGGCCCCGACCCGGTCGGAGTCGGCGTACGCGGGGGCGACGCCGACGACGAGCAGGCCGCCGAGCAGCGCAGCAGCCGTCACCAGCCGTACGACCTGCCGACGCACGGACATCTCCACCTCACCGTCTCTCCCCCGCTGGAGTCCGGCGGTCAGGCTACTACCGGGCCGGGGGGTCCTCTCCCCATTGAGCGCTCCAGATGTGTGCCGCATTACCCTGCCGGCCGTGTCCTGGATCACGCCGGCCGCCCTCTCTGTGGGGGTGCGGGTGGGGCGATCGCGGTGCCGGCGGGGAGCCCGCAGGTTGTCGCGCAGAGTCAGGTGCGGGCGGCGGCCAGGGCATCGCGACAGAGCCGGTCGGCGGTGCGGGTGGTCTCCGGCAACCGGTAGCGCGGGGTGAGCGCAAGCACCTGCTCGACGGCGTTGTCCAGGCTCATCCGGTGTCCGACGCTGACGAAGACCGGCTTGACGCCGTCCCGGGTCCGCAACACCCGCCCGACGGTCTCGCCCCCGTCGACCAGCGGCGTGCTGTCACCGCGCCGCGGCCCCGGCTCCGCCGACTCGCCGACCAGCCGCGTCTTGCCCACCCCGATCGCCGGCAGCCCGGTCACCACCCCCAGGTGACAGGCCAGCCCGAACCGGCGCGGGTGGGCCAGCCCGTGCCCGTCGCAGACCAGCAGCTCCGGCTGCACCGTCAGCCCGTCGAGGGCGGCCAGCAACGCCGGCAGTTCCCGGAAGGCGAACAGCCCCGGCACGTAGTCGAACGCCGGCCGCCCCACGCTCACCGCCCGGTCCACCACCGTCAGCGTCGCGGCGTCCAGCACCGTGACGGCCGCCGCGAGCAGGTCACCGCTCTCCGCGTACGCGACGTCGAGGCCGGCCACCGTCGCGGGCCGGCGCGGACCGGGCCCGACCAGGTCCGCGAGCGGCCGCAACCGATCCTGTACGGCCACCGCCTCGGCGACCGTCCTCGGCGTGTGCACCTGCACCGGCGCCCCTCTCCGTTCCCGCTGGGCGTCTCTGTTCCCGGCCGCGCCGGGTTCTAGGACCGGTCGTCGCCGCCGGCCGGCCCTGCCGTCTCCCGCTCTCGGCCTGGTCGGCTCCGTGTCGCTTCGACCCGCCGCCAGCTGTCTCCGACGCGTCCGGTCCAGTCATGGTGGGGCTTGATCGACTCCATTTACGCGATGTTGCGGTATTCGCCAGCTACGGACACCGCAACTTGGCGCACATGGTGTGGATCATCGAGGCTCCCGCCGCGTGGCGGGAGCTGGCACCCCGCTCTATTCGCCGCTGCCCGCCTTGTCCGGCCGCTCATCCGTGCGGGTGCCACCGAAGGCGACCGCGAAGGCCACGCCGATCGCCACGCCGAAGGCCACCCCGCCAGTGTCCCGGAAGATGGCCAGGCCGATGACGAGGCCCAGCAGAAGGCCGCTCGCCCATGCCGTCGACTGCCGCTTGGATATGCCGGAGTTCGTCATGACCCGAGCCTATGTGGATCTCACAACCCGCGGCCGTGCCTGCCCGGCGGGCCGCCCGTACCGCTCGTCCAGGTCACTGGCCGACGCGACCGTCGATGCGCTCGCGGAGGAAGTCGGCGTGACCGTTGTGGCGGGCGTACTCCTCGATCATGTGCACCAGCAGCTCGCGCAGCGAGATGGTCAGGTCTCCCCGGTGCCCCTTGACGCCCAGGTCGGCAGCCTCGTCGACGAACCGCTCGGCGTACGCGACCTCCGCACGCCACGCCGCCCACGCCTCCTCGACCACCTCCACGTCGGCGACCGCGCCGTCGAAGTCGGCGTCGGGCTCCTCCTCGGTGCACCAGATCCGCGGCGCGTCCTCGCCCGCCATGGTGCGGCGGAACCAGCCCCGCTCCACCTCGGCCATGTGCCGGACCAGGCCGAGCAGCGACATCGTCGACGGCGGCACGCTACGCCGGGCCAGCGCCTCGGCGTCGAGGTCGGCGCACTTGAGTTCCAGGGTCAGCCGGTGGTCACGCAGGTAGCCGACCAGGAGGCTCCGCTCGTCCTCGAAGCCACCGGTGGAGCGGGGATCGTCCTCCGGTTTGAGGAACATGTCCGACCAGCCGAAGGAGCGGGTGGGGAGGTCAGCGGGGATGTCGGCGTGAGGGTCCGTCATGTCGCGACCCTGACCCAGCCAGCGACCGACCGCAACGGATTTCCACCGACGAAGCGGGCCTTCATGGGCAGCCCGCTGCGCCCGCCGAGAACATCTGGTTGATTTCCTCGTCTGGAGGAATAAGAACGCCTTTGGTCACCTCAACTGCAATCCGCTCAAGGGCAGACCTGTCGACCGGCTCATATCGATCGTCATTGCGATAGTCACCGAGAAAGCGGAACGCGAGGTCGGGGTTGTACGACCATGACCGCTGTCGATGATCCCAAATCACCGCATGACCACCGGCCATGTCGACCACGAGGATCCCGGAAGGCTTCACCCTCTCGCCGTTACGGTAGAGGACGAAATAGGCCAACCTTGGCGCGCCGCTAATACCGGCGCTACTCACCGTCGTCAGCTTCTAAGACCGGGATCGGCAGCCTCATCACCGGCCGCCAACAGTTGCTCCTCGAACATGACGAAGGTGCGGCGTCGGATACCAGCCACGAGTGCTCGCTCCTCAACCGTCAAAGGTCGCCTCTCCCGCCTTGCGGAGTCGACGATCGCGTTCACGGTCTCGTAGAGAGCGAAGATCGGGCCCTGCCCAGACAGGTTCTCGGCGCGATAGCGCTCGACGTCCTGCACGAATTCGGCCGCAGAGCGCTTGAACACCTCACCACCCACCGCGAAGACAATCTCCTTGAAAAGGTCGCTCTCGTCGCGCCAACCACCCTCCGCCGAGATTCGCCACACACGCACTCTCCCGTCAGGGGAAACCACAATCTTGACCGGGGAATCGTAGTACGAGTAATAGGCCGGCAAGACCAACCCGGAAACCTGACCAGTCACGGCATCTCCTCGTATGTCGAGAGCAACGCGCGCCAGAAAAACTGCTGCTCCCGTCGCAAGATGCTATCGGCAATCGCCTTTTCGGTGTCGGAGAGCCCCCGCGCTCCCTCCCGTGCCAGGCTGGCCAGGTCACGGCGGACCTCGAACAAGGCGTGCTCCCAGACGGCCACCTCGTCCAGCGCCGCCAGGTGCAGCCGGAACTCGGCGAGATGACCGTTCGGCATCTCGAGTACAAGCTGGACATCGCGATAACCACTGTCCTGGGGGGTCAGGAACCTGTCTTCGTACTGCACGATGCGAACGTCCGGGCGGTCTCGCAGCCGCGCAAGCGCCGCATAGAGGTCATCGAGACAGCGGAACTCCACCTTCGCTGCGGCCAGGTCCCGCAGCTTTGAGGCATTGCCCCGGTACTTCTCAATCTTGTCCAACGCTCGGCGCCGGTCCTTTGGTTTTGGCCGCCAGCCGGGATGACCGACTGCCTCGCCGTCGACGTACGCCAACTCATTCGCAACTCTGTTGAGATCTATCTGAGCCACGGCCGCGGCTTCGTAAAGTTCGTCGAGATAGGCCTTTCGGTAAGCAGGATCGTCGGACCGGCTGCGGTCGAAGCCCGGTTGCGCCACGCTCTCTCCGTCGACGCGAACGCTGGCGCTGATCTGCCGGTTTGCGTCGGAGAGGGGCGTCGCGACAGGGTCGGGAGGATCAACTGCTGCGATTGTGTGCGCACCCCGCTCGGCAATGTCGTCGAGCACTGATCCCAGGACGTCGATGGCCCGCTGATGGGCCGCGAGGTGAAGCAGCGTCAGCGGACGCGCCGTCAGCGAGTTCGCGAGTGCCGGCGTGGCCAGGATCATCCGTGCCAGACCCGGATGCTGCGTCAACTGTCTGACCAACGTCTCGGCGAGCATCGGCTCGCCGTACGGGGGCGTCTGCCACGTTTCGTCGAGCATGCGAGCAACCCGCGGATCGGCGAGCAACCGCGCCACGTCGTGGGCCGCCGCCTCGTCGAGGTGCGGGGCGAGCCGCCGGAGCGTCGGACCGTCGAGCTGGGCGGCCACCTCGGCAGGGGTGACGCCCGCTTCGAACACCGCGTCGAGATCGGCGCTCGCCGCGACGACCTCACGAGCCGGCAGCCCGGCAGCCTGGCGCTCCCGGTACGCCAGTTGACGTGCTCGCCGCAGTTCTTCCGCGTCCCCGGGCGGCTCATCGGCCTCCCGCGGCAGGTCGGGCGCCGCAGGTGGCACGCCGTTCGCCGTAGGACCGTTTCCAGGAGAAGCGATGCCCGGGCCGTCGAGCAGGTGGAGGCGGTTCAGGTACGGGTCGCCGTACCCGGCCTCGTCCTCCGGCGAGGACGGATAGTCGGGCAGATCGGGGAGGACGCTGAATCGTCCCCGGGCCAGCCCACCCAGCGGCATCGGCCGGCCGTCACCGCCGAGCACGAGGGCGTCGACGCTGATGAGGTTGTCCGGGTCGGCGACACCTCGGTGACGGTAGAGGGGCTGGTCGTGGACCGCGCCGCTCTGCGGGTCGAGGTAGAGGATGGTGCCGTTCTGGTTGAGGGCGACCCAGGCGTGCGACCCGCCGTTCTCCCACTCGGTGATGAGGAACGCGTAGCTGCCGTGGCCGCCGATCTTCAGCTGGACGCGCAGGTTTTCGAAGCCACGGTCGACCGCGTCGCGCAGGGTCGAACTGTCCGTCGCCGCTTCCCGACTGCCCACCAGCTTCTGGAAACGCCCGCCGGTGACCTGCTCCACCCGCCGCGGGCCGTTCTTCTCGCCCATGATCGGACACCGGATGTCACCCGCGGAGTAGCCGTCGAAGGTACGCGGCGCGGAGACCCGCGGCCGGCCGTGTACCCAGGTCTCGAAGAGCGACAGCGTGCAGTCGAGGCAGTTGATGCCGCGCGTGGGGTCGGCCTGCGGCCCGCCGTCGTTGGCGAGCGCGAACCACCCGCCCTGCCGGGGATCGGCGGTCCGCACGACGCTGCCGTCGGGGTGGCGAGGCATCTGCCGTTCGAGGTCGGTCTGGTGCAGAGCCAGCGGCGGGCGTAGCCCACCCCGCTGCCCGTACCGGCGGGAACGGTCGATCGGCGGCGGGTCGTCGTCGGCGCCGGTCAGCGCCGACCGGTCGCTCGTCTCGACCGCACCGAGGGCCAGATCGGCGACGTCGTCGTTGATCCGCTGGAAGTCGGCCGGGTTGTCGATGAACACCTCGTCCGGCACGACCCTGCCGGCCAGGACCGCCTCGGCGCTGTCGCTGAACTCGTACGAGTCATGTTCGGCGACCTCACTCGCCTTGAACATGTGCTCGGCCCGCAAGGTGCGCCCGGCCTGGACGAACTCACGTGCCTGTCTCTTCAACCAACGGGCTCGGTCAAGGTAGCCGCTGGCGGACCGGCGCAGACGGGCAGCGAAATCCTCGCGCCGTCGCTCCTCGTACCAGGCGCGTTGCGACTCGAAGTAGCCCTGGTAGCGGCGTCGCTCAAGGGCTTCCCGCTCGGCCGCCCACTTCGCGGCGTACCACTCGGGCGTCCTCGGACGCGGCAGTTCGGTGGCCGGTCCCGGTGGGACGAGCGAGGGTTGCGCGTCGGGAAGTGGTGAGGTGGTCGGGGCCAGCGCCTCCAGCGACGGGAACCGGTTCCGGGTGGCGGCGTCACCGTCCTGCTCCGGTGTCCCGGGACCCTGCCGAGGCGGCGGTTCCGCACCCACCGGGGTGGGCCGCTGCACGGGCGGCGGGGTGACGGCCGGAGGGCTGCCGTGCGCGGCGGCCACTGGCTGCTGTGCAGACGCAGACCCGTTCGCATTGGCCGGAGGGACGCTGGTCGCCGCGCTGCCGACCGCCCCGGTGCTGGACGACGTGACGGTGGCCTGCGACGTCGCGGTGGCGGAAGTCGTCACGGTGCCGGGCGACGTGAGCGCGGTGGGCGTCGCCGTTGTGGCGGAGCTCGTCACGGGGCCGGTGGTCACAGCGGCGGAGGTCACCGGGTTGGCTGCCGTCGGCGTGGTGGTGGATTGAGCCGCAGTGGCAGGCACCTCGCCAACCTGTGGCGAGGGCGGGCGTTCGGCGGTGACCGACGAGAGCGTGGGGCTGCCCGACGACGGCCCGTGCCCCGCCTGGGTCGATGCGGCGGCGTCCACGGTGACGGCCGCTGACGCCCCGCGATCCGATGCCGATCCGACCTCCACAGCCGGGACTGTGTCCCCCTTGCCGACCGCCGCTGGCCCCCGGTCCGGCTGCGGTGCGGGCGGAGCGGCATCCGCGAGCGGGGCGGCAAGCGCCGCGCCCGTTCCGGAGCCGCCGGACAACGCCGAAGCGCCCGCCTCGGGAGACGACCCGTCCCGGGGAGAGGGGAGGTCGCCCGCAGCCACCGTCTGCGACACGAGGGGCAGCTCCATGGGCGGGCGCGGCGCGGCGAGCGAACTCAGCTGCCCGTCGACGCGGGCGCGTACCGCCGCGTCGACCTGACCGGTGGCCGAACCGGTGGCGCCGGAGACGGCCGCCCGCGCAGCGTCCTCCAGTGACATGACGCCCTGGCCGGTGGCCAGGCCCGCCGCGCCCTCGGCGAGGGTCTCGCCGGTCATCTCCCGGCCGAAGTGTTCGACGATCCGGGCCCCGCGACCGTGGGCGTGCCGGCCGAGCCCCGCCAGCGGCGCCACCGCGCCACCGGCGAGCCCACCGACCGCCGACGCGCCGAGGTCGGCCAGGTCCAGGCCGTCGCGACGCCCGGTGGAGTTCTGATACGCCTGCGTGGCGAGGCTGATCCCGGACTCCTCCGCCGCCTCCTCCAGCCCGCCCCTGGCGGCGCGCTTGCCCAGGCCGCGCATGCCGCCCCGGGCCACCTCCTTGGCGGCCCGCTCCCCGGCCTCCTTGAGGCCCTGCTTCAGTTCCTTCTTCGCGAGTTGGGCCAGCAGTCGCTTGAAGATCTGCTGGACCACCAGCCGGCTGGCGGTGGTCGCCGCCCCCACGGCGGGTGACGCGGCACCGGCGGTCACCACGCTGGCCACGGCGATCGCCAGCAACTCGACGACGAGGATGCCCAGCTCGATCCAGACCTCGAGCTTGGCGCCCTCGATGTCGCAGCCGCACTCCTCGACCAGCCGGCCGAGGTCGTTGCTGACCGCGAGCAGGACGAGCAGGGGCGCCTCGTCGCCTTCGGCAACCCGCCGCCAGGCGGTGTCGAACGCCTCGGCCACCAGGCCGATGCCGCCGTACCCGCTGCGCACCTCGGCCGCGGCGGCAATCGCGTCGTCGCGCGGCCCGGCGAGCGCCGCGGCGACGCCGTACCACTGGTCGGCGAGGTCCCAGACGGCGCGTTCGTCCCCCTCGGGCCATTCCACCCCGATGACCCAGTCGAGTGCCTCGTAGACCCAGCCCGGCAGGTCCCAGGGGCTGTAGTCGAGCGGGTGCGGGATCGGGCTGGGCAGCAAGCTCACGGCTCGGTCCTCCGCAGGTCAGCGCCGGTAATCGTGCTGGCCGGACACTCCGTCGAGTCGCCGGCCGCTTGCGGCGTCGGTCTCCACTGTGGCCTCGACGGACGACACGACGTCGGCACCGAGCCCGGCCAGTGCCCGCCCGACTCCCTCCCAGGCGCGCAGCAGCGTCTGCTCGTAGCTGCGGTAGCTCTTCTCGAAGGCGGTGCCGATGTCGTCGCGACCCCACGGACGCTGCGCGCTCGCCGCCGCGATGCGACCGCCGACCTGCTCACGTCGGGCGCCGACCGCCTCGCCGGCGAGGTGGAGGTCAGTACCGCCGCGCCGGGCCCGGTCCGGGTCGAGCCAGAGCTGCCCCTCAGCCACGGCGTTCCCCTTCGCCCCGAAGGGCCGCGTCGGCCCGGCCGAGCAGCGCGCCGAAGTCGCCGCTGCGGAGGAAGTCCACCGAGCCGGAGCCCGCCGGCAGGTAGCCGGCAACCAGCTCCTGGGTGGCGGCGACGGCGGCAGCGGTGGCCCGGTGGACCGTCGTGGTGATCTTCCGGCTCAGGGCTCTCGCGTCCCGGGTCTGGTAGACGGCCCGACTGAGCTCCACGGCGATCAACTCGCCCCGGGCTCCCACGGTGGCGGTCACCTGGCCGTCGTCGGAGCGTTCGGTGATCCGCAGCTCCGTCAGTTTGGTCTGCAGTTCGTCCAAACCGGACCGGAGCTGCCGGTACTGCCCGTACACCTCGTCGAACCGCGCCCGGAGCGCGCGATTGGCCTCCCGGTCGACACTTTCGGCCAACGCCACCCTCCCCCGGTCACGTTCAGTCAGGCGAACCATACCGGGTGCCACGAAGTCGTGGGGGTCCGGTAGTTTTCAGCTCGTGATCGATCGCCAGCAGGCCGAGCAGCTCGCCACGGTGTGGGCCCGCCGCGACTCACAGCGCCTGGGCTACGAGTGCCGTCCGAGGATCGACGAGTTCGACCTGGGGTACGTGATCCGCTCCGTCGTTTCCCCCGACGTCGACACCGTGCCGGGTGACCTGCCGACGACGGTGGTGGACAAGGAGACCGGCGAGGTCTCGACCTGGCCGCGGGTGCCGGTCGCCGCCGTCGAGCAGATGTACCGCCGCAGTCGCCCCGCCGGCGGCCCGGCGCCGCGTACGGTCGACCCGGCCAGCCAGCTGCTCCGCGAGATCCGGCGGCTGCCGACGCCGGCTACGGTCGCCCACCTCACCGTCGAGGGCCGCACGTACCTCGGCCACGGTGCCAAGGGCGACGTCGAGCTGCACCACCACCCGCTGGTCCGCGCGTACCTGGACGACCTGCCGGCCGGGCACCTGGTGCGGGGCGGCGACCGCCACGCCGAGCTGATCGTAGTCTCCGACGTCCTCCACGAGTACGACCACCTCCGCGCCGCCGCAGGCGAGAGCCCGCTGACCCGCGGCGAGGCAAAGGCGTTTCTCGCGAACAGCCAACTGCAGATCTTTCAGGTACGGGAACCGGGCGACCCCAACGGCGGTGAAGTCCGGGATCTCTGCGAGTCATGCACAAAGGCTCTGGTGGAGCTCGGTGTGCTGCCCTGGGGCGAACTGGGCGCGATCACCGAGCCCCCGGCGATCACCCGGCCGGTGCCGGTCGCCGACCGGTTTCCACCCGAGGTGGCCCAGGCTCTGGCCGACGCCGGCTGGGACCAGGATCCGCTCAACTGGGCGCTGGCGCAGGGCGCCATCGCCGAAACCTGCGAGGTGGCGGGCCGAACCCATCGCCATGAGTCATTCCCAGCGGCGGAGCGCGTCTTCTTGGACTTCCCGGCGATCGTCACCTTCCGGCGGCGGCCGGGCGTCGACGTGTGGGTCCGCCAGTTCGACACCAATCCGACGTGGGCGGCGCACACCGCCGACACCCTCGCCGACTTCGGTGCCGTCCTCGGCGTGCGACTGTTCCCGATCGGCTCCGAACGGCAGGACAGCATCCTCGCGGTGGACGAGCACGGCCGGATCTTCGCCCTGGACCAGGCCGGTGAGTGGTTCCTCGGCGACGACATCGACGCCGCGCTCACCACGCTCCTGCTCGGCCTGGCCCCGGCCCGGGTCCGCGACGACGGCACCTGGTGAGCGGCGGTCGTATGCCGCCTGAGCGATACCTGAGAGGCATAAATATGCCTGACAGGCATACCGCTCAACGAGGTGACCGCCCCCGACGCCGACCCGCCCGGCCAGCACCGCGCCACGCCGACTGACACCGGCCTGGCACCGGCTACAGCGCCATCCCGGTCAGCACCATCACCCGCGGCTCGGTGTAGTCCTCCATCGCGCTGCGCAGCCCCTCGCGCCCCACGCCACTCCCCTTGACGCCCCCGTAGGGCATCTGGTCCGCGCGATACGACGGCACGTCCCCGACGATCACCCCGCCGACCTCCAGCACCCGCGCCGCCTCGAACGCCACGTCCAGGCGGTGGGTGAACACGCCGGCCTGCAACCCGTACGCGGAATCGTTGACGGCGGCGAACGCGGCGCGGTCGTCGGTGACCCGCGCGACCACCAGCACCGGTCCGAAGACCTCCTCCGTGCAGACCTTCGCAGAAGACGGCACGCCGGAGAGCACGGTCGGCGGGTAGGTGGCACCGTCGCGCCGGCCGCCCACCTCGATGGTGGCCCCGGCGATGACCGCCTCGTCCACCCACGCCTCCACCCGCTGCGCTGCCTCCTCCGACACCAGCGGCCCGACGTCGGTCAACCCGGAGGCAGGGTCGCCCACCCGCAGCTCCTGCACCGACGCGACCAGCCGGGGCAAGAAACCGTCATACAGCCACTCGTGCACGAAGACCCGCTGCACGGCGATGCACGACTGCCCGGCCTGGTAGTTGGAGAACATCGCGATCCGGTGCGCGGCGAAGGTCAGGTCCTCGTCGGCGGCCCAGTCCTCGCAGATCACCGCCGCCGCGTTGCCGCCCAGCTCCAGCGTCACGTGCTTCTCCGGCACCTGCCGACGGATCGCCGCGCCCACCGGGCCGGAGCCGGTGAACGACACCACCGGCAGGCGCGGGTCGGTGACCAGCTCGGCGGCCCGCTCGTTGGGCAGCGGCAGCACCGAGAACATGCCCTCGGGCAGCTCGGTCTCGGCCAGGATCTCCCCCAGCAGCAGCGCCGACAGCGGCGTCGCCGGGGCCGGCTTCACGATGATCGGCGCGCCCACCGCGATCGCCGGGGCGACCTTGTGCGCCACCAGGTTCAGCGGGAAGTTGAACGGCGCGATCCCCAGCACGGGGCCACGCGGCACCCGGCGCACCAGGGCGATCCGCCCGGTCGCCGCCGGGTCGGTGTCCAGGCGCTGCAACTCGCCGGAGAAGCGCCGCGCCTCCTCCGCCGCCCAGCGGAACGTCGACACCGCGCGCCCCACCTCGGCCCGCGCCCACTTGACCGGCTTGCCGTTCTCGGCGGTGATCAGCGCCGCGACCTCCTCGGCCCGCTCCGCCAGCCGCCGGGAAACGTGGTCCAGGGCCGCCGCCCGTACGTGCGCGGGCAGGGCCGCGGCCTGCACCGCCACGCCGGCCGCCGCCGCGACGGCGGCCTCGACCTGGTCGGCCGTGGCGAGCGTGGTACGCCCCACCGTCCGGCCGTCGTACGGGTGGGTGACGGTCAGCTCGCCCTCACCGTGAACGGGGCGACCGGCGACATAGAAGACTCTCGGCTCCACGTCGGCAGCGTAGACGACGACCGGCCGCACGGAAACAGTCGCCACGGGCCTTGTCTGCCGCGAATTCAGTAGCGAAGATGGCAACGAGATTCCGATTACCTCCGCGACAGACTCCCGGCCACCCCTGGAGAGACATCCTCATGAGCGACCAGCAGCAGCTGCGCAACTTCGTCAACGGCCAGTACGTCGAACCGGCGGACGGCGGCTACGCCGACCTGATCGACCCGTGCACCGGTGAGGTCTTCGCCCAGGCCCCCGTCTCCGGCGCGGCGGACGTGGACGCGGCGATGAAGGCCGCCGCCACCGCCTTCGAGACCTGGCGGGACACCACCCCCGGCGAGCGGCAGAAGGCGATGCTCAAGCTCGCCGACGCCGTCGAGGCCCGCGCCGCCGAGCTGGTCGACGCCGAGGTGCGCAACACCGGCAAGCCGCGCCAGCTCACCACCGACGAGGAGCTGCCGCCAGCGGTGGACCAGTTCCGCTTCTTCGCCGGCGCCGCCCGCCTGCTCGAAGGCCGCTCGGCCGGCGAGTACATGGCCGGGCACACCTCGTACGTGCGGCGTGAGCCGATCGGCGTCTGCGCCCAGGTGACGCCCTGGAACTACCCGCTGATGATGGCGGTCTGGAAGATCGCCCCGGCGCTCGCCGCCGGCAACACGGTGGTGCTCAAGCCCTCCGACACCACGCCGGTGTCGACGCTGCTGCTGGCCGAGATCGCCGCGGAGTTCTTCCCGCCGGGCGTGTTCAACGTGGTCTGCGGCGACCGGGACACCGGTCGTACCCTCGTCTCGCACCCGACCCCGCAGCTGGTGTCGATCACCGGCTCGACCCGCGCGGGCATGGAGGTCGCCTCCGCCGCCGCGCCGGACCTCAAGCGGACCCACCTGGAGCTGGGCGGCAAGGCCCCGGTGGTGCTCTTCGACGACGCGGACGTCGCGGCGGCGGCCGAGGCGATCGCGGTCGGCGGTTACTTCAACGCCGGCCAGGACTGCACCGCCGCCACCCGGGTGCTCGCCGGCCCCCGCGTGTACGACGACTTCGTCGCGGCGCTGGCCGAGCAGGCCCGCAACACGAAGACCGGCGCGCCGGACGACGAGGACGTGCTCTACGGCCCGCTGAACAACGCCAACCAGCTGGCCCGGGTCAGCGGCTTCGTCGACCGGCTGCCGGACCACGCCAGCGTGGAGACCGGCGGCTCCCGGCTCGGCGAGCGCGGCTACTTCTACGCCCCGACGGTCGTCTCCGGGGTACGGCAGGCTGACGAGATCATCCAGGACGAGGTGTTCGGCCCGGTCATCACCGTGCAGCGCTTCTCGGACGAGGACGAGGCGGTGCGCTGGGCCAACGGCGTCGACTACGGCCTGTCCGCCTCGGTCTGGACCAAGGACCACGGCCGGGCGATGCGGATGACCCGCCGGCTCGACTTCGGCTGCGTCTGGGTGAACACCCACATCCCGTTCGTCTCCGAGATGCCACACGGCGGCTTCAAGCACTCCGGGCACGGCAAGGACCTCTCGGTCTACAGCCTGGAGGACTACACCCGGATCAAGCACGTCATGCACAACATCGAGGGCTGACCGATGACGTCGTCCGAGGAACTGCACAAGCGGCGCGGCGCGGCGGTGGCCCGGGGCGTCGGTAGCACCATCTCGTCCTACGTGGACCACGCCGGCGGCGGCACCATCACCGACGTCGAGGGCCGGCAGTGGATCGACTTCGCGGCGGGCATCGCGGTCGCCAACGTGGGCAACTCCGCGCCCCGCGTGGTCGAGGCGGTGAAGGCGCAGGTCGAACGCTTCACCCACACCTGCTTCATGGTCGCCCCGTACGAGTCGTACGTGGCGGTCTGCGAGCAGCTCAACGCGATCACCCCGGGGGACTTCGAGAAGCGTTCGGCGCTGTTCAACTCCGGCGCCGAGGCGGTGGAGAACGCCGTGAAGATCGCCCGGCACGCGACCGGGCGGCCGGCGGTGGTGGTCTTCGACCACGCATACCACGGTCGGACCAACCTGACCATGGCGCTGACCGCGAAGAACATGCCGTACAAGCACCGGTTCGGGCCGTTCGCCGGGGAGATCTACCGGGTGCCGATGTCGTACCCGCTGCGCGACGGGGGCCTCTCCGGCGCCGAGGCGGCGGCCCGGGCCATCGAGCTGGTGGAGAAGCAGGTCGGCGCGGAGAACGTCGCCGCGCTGCTGATCGAGCCGATCCAGGGCGAGGGCGGTTTCGTCGTACCCGCGGCGGGGTTCCTGCCGGCGCTGCGCGAGTGGGCGACGGCGGCCGGGGTGGTCTTCGTCGCCGACGAGATCCAGACCGGGTTCTGCCGGACGGGGCAGTGGTTCGCCTGCGAGCACGAGGAGGTCGTGCCGGATCTGATCACCCTGGCCAAGGCCATCGCCGGCGGGCTGCCGTTGGCGGCGGTGACCGGCCGGGCGGAGCTGATGGACGCGGTGCACGTGGGTGGCCTCGGCGGCACCTACGGCGGCAACCCGATCGCCTGCGCGGCGGCGCTGGCCAGCATCGAGACCATGCGGGAGCTGGACCTGACCTGCGCGGCGCAGCGGATCGAGACGGTGCTGGCCGCGCGGCTGCGCACCATCGCCGAGCGTGACCCGCGCATCGCCGAGGTACGCGGCCGGGGCGCGATGCTCGCCGTGGAGCTGGTGCAGCCGGGCACCCTGGTCCCGGACCCGGCCGCCACGGCGGCGATCTCGGCGGCCTGCCACGCCGCCGGCCTGCTCACCCTGACCTGCGGCACGTACGGCAACGTGCTGCGCTTCCTGCCGCCGCTGGTCATCTCCAACGACGAGCTGGCCCGGGGTCTGGACATCCTGGACGCCGCCTTCGGCTGAGCCCCCGTCTGGCAGAGAGCGCCACGGGTGTCGATGACACCCGTGGCGCTTTTTCGTGTCACGGGTCCACCGGACGCCCAATCCTGTCCTATAGTCCTACTGTCGTAGGACAATGGAAGGGCGACTGGGTGATCGAGTTCGTGCTGGACGGCAGGTCCAAGGTGAACACGTACGTGCAGCTGGTCCAGCAGGTCAAACAGTCCCTGCGGGTGGGCCTGCTGACGCCCGGTGACCAGCTGCCGAAGGTCCGCGACGTCGCCCAGTCCCTGGCCATCAACCCGAACACGGTGTTGAAGGCGTACCGGGAGCTGGAGATCGAGGGGCTGGTCGAGGGTCGCCCGGGGGTGGGCACCTTCGTCCGGCGCACGCTCGCCGGCACGTCCCTGCCCAACCAGGCCGAGCTGCGCGAGGAGTTGGTGGCGTGGCTGCACCGCGCCCACGCGGCCGGACTGACCCCCGAGGACGTCACCGCCCTCGTCGAGACCACCATGCGGGCCGCCCTCACCGCTGACACCGAAGGCACGAAGACCGCCCCGGCACGATGAGAGGACACCAGATGGAGATCGCCCTGGAGGCCCAGGGGCTGGGCAAACGCTACGGGAAGACCTGGGCGCTGCGGGACTGCTCGCTGCACCTGCCGGCCGGGCGGATCGCCGCCCTCGTCGGGCCCAACGGCGCCGGCAAGAGCACCCTGCTGCACCTGGCGGTGGGTCTGCTCCGACCCGACGCCGGCGCCGTACGGATCTTCGGCGCGTCGCCGTACGACAACCCGGAGCTGCTGCCCGAGATCGGGTTCGTCGCCCAGGACACCCCGCTCTACCGCGACTTCACCGCCGCCGAGCTGGTCGACCTCGGCGGCCGGTTGAACCGGCGCTGGGACGCCGCGCTGGCCCGCAACCGGCTGGCCCAGCTCGGCATCCCGCCCAACCTGCGGGTCGGCAAGCTCTCCGGCGGGCAACGCGCGCAGGTCGCACTGGCCCTCGCCCTGGCGAAGCGGCCCCGGCTGCTGCTGCTCGACGAGCCGGTCGCCAGCCTCGACCCGCTGGCCCGACGCGAGTTCCTCCAGTCGCTGATGGGCAGCGTCGCCGAGTCGGAGACCACCGTGCTGCTCTCCTCCCACCTGCTGGCCGACCTCGAACGGATCTGTGACTACCTGGTGGTGCTGAACGCCGCCCAGGTGCAGCTCGCCGGTTCGGTCGACGACCTGGTGGCCGCGCACCGGCAACTGGTCGGCCCACGGCACGACGACGGCCCGATCGGCGGCGTCGCCGAGGTGGTCCGGGCCAGTCACACCGACCGGCAGTCCACGCTGCTGGTCCGCACCGACGGTCCGGTCATCGATCCCGCCTGGACGGTACGCGAGGTCGGCCTGGAGGACGTCGTCCTGGCCTACCTCGCCGACGGCGTCTCGCAGACCAGTCACAGCGAGTGGGGGGTGCCGGCATGATCTGGCTGACCTGGCGGCAACACCGCAAGCAGGCGTTCTTCACCCTGCTGGGGTTCGCGGCGCTCGCCGCCCTGATGGTGCCGATCGGCCTGTCGATGCGGCACACCTTCGCCGACCTCGGGCTGACGGACTGCGTACGCCAGCTCGCCGACACCGACGTGGCGGCGGCGACCCGGGACACCTGCGACGCGGGCTTCCGCCGCTTCACCAACCGGTACGGCAGCCTGAACCTGGTGGCCGTGCTGCTGCTCACCCTGCCCGTGCTGGTCGGCCTGTTCTGGGGCGCCCCGCTGGTCGCCCGCGAGGTGGAGCACGGCACGCACCGGTTCGTCTGGACCCAGGGCGTCGGCCGGACCCGCTGGGCGCTGGTGAAGTTCGGGCTGGTCGGCGCGGCCGTGGTGGTCCTCGCGGTCTGCTACGGGCTGGGCATGTCGTGGTGGGTCGAACCGCTCACCCAGGCCGCGCACGAGGGCCGGCTCGGCGTGATCGTGTTCGACCTGCAGGGCATCGTCCCGATCGGATACACCCTCTTCGCCGTGGCGCTGGGCATCTTCGCCGGCACCGTGTGGAAACGGATGCTGCCCGCCATGGGCATCACGCTGGCCGGGTTCATCGGCGTACGGGCGGCGGTCGCGGTCCTGGCCCGCCCGCACTACCAGCCCGCCCGCACCCTCACCTTCCCGATCGAGGGGGTCACGGAGGCCGCCATGCGCCGCGGCGACTGGATCCTCAGCGAGGGCATCCGCAACCCCGACGGGACGATGATGGCGGAGGACACCCGGATCATGTGCCCGCCCGGCGGTAAGGGGCCGGAGGGTAGGGCCTGCGGTGAGGAGCTGGGCCTCCAGCCAGGCGCGTACAACTGGCAGCTCTACCAGCCGGCGGACCGGTTCTGGCTGTTCCAGGGCATCGAGACCGGCATCTTCGTCGCCCTCGCCGCGCTCCTGCTCTACCTCGCGGTACGCCGCCTCCGCCGCATCGCCTGACCGCCGCCCGGGCTCCCGGTGGAACACCATGGGTGTCACACCCTCCGCGTGACACCCATGGTGTTCCACTCATCCGGCCCGCTTCGCACCAGCGGGCCGGCGGGTCAACGGAGCAGTTCGACGGTGTTGCGGCGGACCAGGTTCTTGCCGGGCTCCCGGATCGCGTCCATCGCGGCGGCGTTGAGCAGCACGCAACTGCCCGACGGGCCGGTCACCGTCACCGTCACCACCTTGCTGTTGTCCAGGTTGGTCACCCGCAGCCGGGTACCGACCGGGAACTGGCCGCTGGTCGCGGCGGGCGCCCCGCCCTCGGCCGAGAAGGTGATCGCACCGGCGCAGACACTCGCCGCGGGCGCGCCACCCGGCTGCGCCGGGGGCTGGGCGCTACCCGGCCGGGTCTGACCGCCGGGCTGGGCCGCTCCCCCGGGCTGCGCGGCGGCCCCGTCCAGGCGCTCCACCAGGTTGCGCCGGATCACGTTCTTGCCCGGTTCCCGGACCAGCTCCATCGCGGCGGCGTTGAGCAGGACACAACTTCCGGACGGGCCGGTCACCGTCACGGTCACCGCCCGGTTGTTGTCCAGGTTGGTCACCCGCAGCCGGGTGCCCACCGGGAACTGCCCGCTGGTCGCGGCGGGTGCTCCGCCCTCGGCCGAGAACGTCACCGAGCCCTGGCAGGCGCTCTGCCCGGCGGGGGTGGTGTCGGCGAAGCCGAACCCGGTCCCGACCGCCACCACCGCCGCGGCGACCACCGCCACCCCTGCCGCCAACACGTGCTTGCGCTGCACCTTGTGTCTCCCGTCGTCCGGTGATCTACGTACGCCGCCTGGTACGGCGTGGGAGCGCTGCGCGGTTCAGCGGTTCTGGCAGGAGAGTTTCCGGAAGGCCGATTCGGTGACGCGGTGACACCGGCGCCGACACCGACGGTCACGAAGCCGGCGGAAGGTCAGATGTCGTTGTGCCAGCCGCGGTGGATCTCGCCGGCCGGACGCGGCTCGCCCTTGGCGACCACCCGCCAGAACCGGTCCGGCTCGGCGTGGTCGCGCAGCGACAGCTCCACGCCGACGCGTACCCGGCGGTCGTCGCGTACCCAGGCCACCAGGTGGCGGTCGTCGCTGACCAGCTGGAGCTGCACCAGCATCCGTTCCCTCGTCCCGACCATCACGACCGCCCCTTCTCCACTCACGACGCCGCGACCTGGCGGCGACGACCGAGGCACCAGGATGACCGGCGTCGATCGGCGCGGCAACCGGTATTGGCGATCAGGGGTGGGCTGCGTCACGATGGGCGCGAGGAGGTCGCCGATGGCCGACCCATGGCTCGCCCTGGAATTCGGTGCCGATCCGGCCGAGCGGATCGCGCAGGTCGGTGCCGCCCACGAAGCGTTCCTCACCGCCGGTGACCTGCCATCCCGGGTCCGCGACGTGGTGGCCGAGTCCTGGCGGCGGTCGGCCGGCGCACTGCTCGACCCGGAGGCCACCGCCCCGGTCGACCTCACCGACGACGCGCTGGAGAGCTACCGCGCTGGCCATCCCCTCGCCCGGGTGCTGCCGCTCTTCCGCGACCTGCTCGGCGGCATCGCCGACGACGGCGCGCACCTGATGGCGGTCTGCGACGCGGGCGGGCGGCTGCTCTGGGTGGAGGGGCATCCGGGGGTGCTCCGGCACGCCGAACGGATGAACTTCGTCCCCGGCGCCCGTTGGGACGAGGCGCACGCGGGCACCAACGCCCCCGGCACCGCCCTCGCCGTCGACCACAGCGTGCAGATCTTCGCCACCGAGCACTTCGTCCGCCCGGTGCAGCGCTGGACCTGCGCCGCGGCACCCATCCACGACCCCACCGGCCGGCTGCTCGGCGCCATCGACATCACCGGTGGCGACCACCTCGCCACCCCACAGAGCCTCGCCCTGGTCCGGGCCACCGCGCGGGCCGCCGAGGCGTTCCTGGCCAGCGCCGCCCCGGCCGACCCCGACGTCATCTCGGTGGCCGCCCTCGGCCGCGACGAGGCCGAGCTGCGCGTCGGCGGGCGGCGCGTCCGGCTCGGCCGCCGGCACAGCGAACTGCTGGTGCTGCTGCTCGACCACCCCGAAGGGCGCACCGGCGAACAGCTCGGCCTCGACCTCTACGGCGACGACCGGCTGCACCCGGTCACCCTGCGCGCCGAGCTGTCCCGGCTGCGCCGCGCGCTCGGCCCCGAACTGCTCGACTCCCGCCCGTACCGGCTGCGCGGCACCGTGCGCGCCGACTTCCGTACCGTCGGCGAGCTGCTGGAACGCGGCGACGCGGCGGGCGCGCTCCGGGCGTACCCGGGGCCGTTGCTGCCCGCCTCGGACGCGCCGGGGGTGGCCCGGCTGCGCCGGCTGGTCGACGGGCAGCTGCGCGCGGCCGTGCTGGCCGCCGGCGACCCGGCGCTGCTCGCGGCCTGGACCGCGACGCCCGCCGGCGCCGACGACCTCACCGCCTGGCAGGCCCTGGCGCGGGCATTGCCGCCGGGCGCGCCGCGCCGGCCGCTCGCCCTGGCCCGCATCGGCCAGCTCTGCGCCGAGTACGACCTGGAGCGCGCAACGTCGCTGCAACGTCGCGGAAACTAGCGTCCCGCCATCACCCCTGACGGACGGCGGAGGTACCCATGACGCGCTACGACGCCCCCACCCACTGGCAGTCCCGCTACGACCACTTCATCGGCGGCGAGTACGTCAAGCCGCACGGCGGGCAGTACTTCGAGAACCCCACCCCGGTCACCGGTCAGACCTTCTGTGAGGTGGCCCGGGGCACCGCCGAGGACGTCGAGAAGGCGCTCGACGCCGCGCACGGCGCCGCCGACGCCTGGGGACGCACGTCGGTCGCCGAACGGTCGCTGATCCTCAACCGGATCGCCGACCGGATGCAGGAGAACCTGGAATCCCTCGCCATCGCCGAGACCTGGGAGAACGGCAAGCCGGTACGGGAGACGCTGGCCGCCGACATCCCGCTGGCGATCGACCACTTCCGGTACTTCGCCGGGGCGATCCGGGCCCAGGAGGGCACCCTCGGCGAGATCGACGACGACACCGTGGCGTACCACTTCCACGAGCCGCTCGGCGTGGTCGGGCAGATCATCCCGTGGAACTTCCCGATCCTGATGGCGACCTGGAAGCTCGCCCCGGCGCTGGCCGCCGGCAACGCGGTGGTGCTCAAGCCCGCCGAGCAGACCCCGGCGTCGATCCACTACTGGCTCTCGCTGGTCGCCGACCTGCTCCCGCCCGGCGTGCTGAACATCGTCAACGGCTTCGGCGTCGAGGCGGGCAAGCCGCTGGCGTCCTCGCCCCGGGTGGCGAAGGTGGCGTTCACCGGCGAGACCACCACCGGGCGGCTGATCATGCAGTACGCCAGCGAGAACATCAAACCCGTCACCCTGGAGCTGGGCGGCAAGAGCCCGAACATCTTCTTCGACGACGTGAGCGCCGCCCACGACGACTTCCACGACAAGGCGCTCGAAGGCTTCACCATGTTCGCCCTCAACCAGGGCGAGGTCTGCACCTGCCCGTCCCGGGCGCTGATCCAGCAGGGCCACTACTCGGACTTCCTGGCCGCGGCGGTGGAGCGGACCGGCCGGATCGTGCAGGGCCACCCGCTGGACACCGACACGATGGTCGGCGCGCAGGCGTCCAACGACCAGCTGGAGAAGATCCTGTCCTACCTGGACATCGGCCGCCAGGAGGGGGCGAAGGTGCTCACCGGCGGAGCCCGGGCGGAGCTGGGCGGCGAGTTGTCGGGCGGGTACTACGTTGAACCAACCATCTTCGAGGGCGACAACTCGATGCGGATCTTCCAGGAGGAGATCTTCGGCCCGGTGGTCTCGGTGACCTCCTTCGCCGACCTGGACGACGCCGTGAAGATCGCCAACGACACCCTGTACGGGCTGGGCGCGGGCGTCTGGACCCGGGACATGAACACCGCGTACCGGGCCGGGCGGTCGATCCAGGCCGGGCGGGTCTGGACGAACTGCTACCACGCGTACCCGGCGCACGCCGCGTTCGGCGGGTACAAGCAGTCCGGCATCGGGCGGGAGAACCACAAGATGATGCTGGAGCACTACCAGCAGACCAAGAACCTGCTGGTCAGCTACTCCACCAAGAAGCTCGGCTTCTTCTGATGGCTGCCCGTGGAGACGCTGTGGTGCCCGGTCCCCCGGGCGCCACGGCGCCGCCCGTTACCGTCACTCCCGCGGCGGCCGAGCTGATCCGGTCGCTGCGAGAGCGGCACGGGCCCCTGATGTTCCACCAGTCCGGCGGCTGCTGCGACGGCAGCGCCCCGATGTGCTACCCGGCCGGCGAGTTCCGTACCGGATCGTCGGACGTCCTGCTGGCGTCGCTCGCCGTCGACGGGGTGCCCGAGCCGGTCGAGTTCTGGATGTCGACGTCCCAGTGGGAGCTGTGGAAACACACCCGGTTGACGGTCGACGTGGTGCCCGGCCGGGGCAGCGGGTTCTCCCTGGAGGCGCCGGACGGCGTCCGCTTCCTCATCCGCTCCCGGCTCGCCGCCTGACACAGCAGCCGCGATCTTGCACTTTGCGCCCCGGCATCCCGGACATAAAAGACAGCCTGTGGGCACAAAGTGCAAGATCGCGCAGAGGCGGATCACGAGAGGGCGGCGCGGATGGTGGCGACTATGTGGGCGGGGCGGCGGTAGAGGTCGCGGTCGGTGAAGTAGCGCATGCGCCAGCCGTTGGCGTCGAGCCAATTGAGGCGGTCGCGGTCGTACCGCATCCGGTCGCGGTCCAGGTGGGACAGTCCGTCGTATTCGATGCCCACGCGGCGCTGGCGGTAGCCCAGATCCAGTCGGTACCGAGGGATGCCGTCCCGGTCCAACACCCACAGCTGAGGTTCGGGCGCCGGCAGCCGGCTGTCGATCAGCACCAATCGTAGTTGGCTCTCCTGCCGACACTCCGGCCGACCGTCGGCGAGCGGCACCAACTCCCGGGCCTGGCGGACACCGCGCAGGGCCCGATGAGCCGTAACCTCGGCCAACAGCTCGTCCCGGGTCACCGTTCCGGAGCGAACGGCAGCGTCTAGCACCGGCAGGGCGTCCATCCGGCGGACGGTGCGCGCGAGGTCCACGGCACATCGGACCGGCGGGACGCACGGCAGATCACCGACGAGAACGGGCTCGACCGGAAGTACCGAGTGGTGCACGACCAGCCCCGGGAGTCGCGGTTTGGGCACCGCGGCGGGAAGCTGGACGTGAACCTGATCTTCTCGCAGCACTCCGAACCCGTGCCGCCGCGCCGCGGTCTGCCGCGCCAGCATGGCCTCCTCGGGCAGGCACAGCATGAGCGCCCGCAGCTCGTCCTCGTCATCGCACGGCTGGTCGGCGTAGACGCCTCGCCGCACCCGGCGCAGTTCCTCCCTGCCGACCCGCGTCCGAAGCCGCTTGACGGTGATCTGACGAGTCAACGACTCCACGCGCCACAGTTGAACCCCCATGCGGGCAGAATCCCCCAACCCCACCCCTCCCCGCCCACCCCAAACCCCACCCTGTGGACAACCAACCCCCTGTGGAAAACCCCTCCCCTCCTCTCCCGCCCTCGCCCCGCCCCCACCCCTCCCGCGATCTTGCACTTATGGCCCTCGATATGCGCCTTATGCCCGAAAAGTCAGGGCAGAAAGTGCAAGATCGCGGGAGGGGCGGGGCGGGGCGGGGCGGGGCGGGGCGGGGTGGGGTGGGGTGGGGCGGGGGCGCGGGTCAGCGGCCGTCCAGCAGCGGCTGTCGCGGATCCCACGGCGGCCCGCCGGCCGCGTCCCGGCGCCGCCGGGCGATGGCCGACAACGCCTCCAGGACCACCCGGTTGCCCAGGTACGCGGTGATGTCGGCGTGGTCGTACGGCGGGGCGACCTCGACCACGTCCACCCCGACCACGGGCAGTTCGTAGCAGACCCGGCGGACCGCGTCGAGCAACTGCCGGGAGGTCAGGCCGCCCGGCTCCGGCGTGCCGGTGCCCGGTGCCATGCCCGGGTCGACCACGTCCACGTCGACGGAGAGGAAGACCCCCTCGCACTCGTCGGTCGCGATCGTGAAGGCCTCCGACAGGCAGGTGTCGAGGCCGCGCGACACCAGCTCGGTCATCTCGTAGGAGCGCATCCGCTGGGCGGCCATCCACGCCAGGGTGGGCGGGTCGGGCCAGTAGCCGCGCAGGCCGATCTGGAGGAACCGGTCGCCGCGTACCGCGCCGGACTCGATGAGCCGGCGCATCGGCTGGCCGTGCCCGTGCAATGAGCCGAACTCGATGTGTCCGGTGTCCGCGTGCGCGTCGAAGTGCACCAGCGACACCCGGCCGAGCCCGTGCTGCCGGGCGACCCCGGTGGCGTCGGGCAGGGCGATGGAGTGGTCCCCACCGAGGACGATCGGGATCGCGCCGGCGGCGGCGACGGCGTACACGGCGGCCTCCAGCGACGCCAGCGACCGCTCGATGTCGCCGGAGAACATCTCCACGTCACCGGCGTCGTAGACCCGCAGGTCGCGCAGCCCGTCGACGCGCATCGCCAGGGACGGGCGGGAGCCGTCGTGCGGCAGGTAGCAGGCCTGTCGGATGGCGGACGGGCCGAAGCGGGTGCCGGGCCGGTGCGAGGTACCGCCGTCGAAGGGCGCACCGACGATGACGACGTCGGCGTCCGCGTACGACGCGGGGTCGTCCAGGGTGCAGCGGTCCACCCCGAGGAAGGTGACGTCGGGGCCGTACATCGGGCCGTAGCGGTTCATCGCTCCTGGATCCCCCACGGCGAGCCGTACCCGGTGAGCAGGTCGAGGAAGGGGCGGGGCGGCAGCGCCTCGGGGCCGATCACCCCGGTCCCCGACCACGCGCCGGTGGCGAGCAGTTCCAGGGCCACCACCGGGTTCACCGCGGTCTGCCAGACGACGGCCTGGTGGCCGTACTCCCGCATGGACCACTCGTTGTCGACCACGTGGTAGAGGTAGACCTCACGCGGCTGCCCGTCCTTGCCGGTGCCGGTGACCCAGGTGCCGGCGCAGGTCTTGCCGCGCATCCGGTCGCCCAGGGTGGCCGGGTCGGGCAGGCTGGCGGCCACCACGTCCCGGGGCGACACCTCGACGCCCCGGACGGAGACCGGAGCGGTCGAGTCGAGGCCGACCTTGTGCAGGGCCTTCAGCACCTCGATGAACTCGTCGCCCAGGCCGTACTTGAAGGTGACCCGCTTCGCCTTCACCCAGCGCGGGATGAGCAGCACCTCCTCGTGCTCGACGTTGACGCACTCGACCGGGCCGATCCCCTCCGGGAAGTCGAAGACCTCCGGCTCGCTGAACGGCTCGGTGGTGTACCAGCCCCGGCCGGCCTCCCAGATCACCGGCGGGTTCAGGCACTCCTCGATGGTGGTCCAGATGGAGAACGACGGCGCGAAGTCGTAGCCGTCGACGGTGAGGTTGGCGCCGTCGCGGACGCCGATCTCGTCGATCTCGTCGAACAGCTCGTCGGCGGCGTACCGGGCGAAGACGTCCGACAGGCCCGGCTCGATGCCGATGCCGCAGAGCGCCAGCCGGCCGCCCGCCGCCCACCGGTCGGTGACGGCGAACTGGTCGTCGCCGAGCTTCACCCCGGTCTCGGCGTAGGGGCGGGACGGGTGCGGGTGGGACAGCGACATGGCCATGTCGAGGTAGTCGGCCCCGGCGGCGAAGGCGCCGTCGAAGATCGGCATGACGAAGCGCGGGTCGACCGCGTTGAGCACGTGGGTGATCCGGTGCTCCCGGCAGAGCGCGGCGACCGCGTCGGCGGCGGAGGCGTCCACCTTGGCGGCGACGAACTGGTCACCGTGCCCGGCCACGGCACGCTCGGCGCGGCCGAGGTCGTAGTCGGCGACGACCATGGTCTCGAAGAAGGAACGGCGGGCGGCGATGGCGACAGCGGCGGAGCCGACGCCACCGGCGCCGACGAGCAGGATGCGCATCAGGAATCAAACCCCAAACCAAGGCGATCGAGAGTACGGAGCCAGACGTTGCGCCGGCCCTCGCGCGCGTCGGCGCGGGCGAGCGACCAGCGGGTGAGGTTGATGCCGGCGGCCCGGACGGGCTCCGGCGGGAACGGCAGCGGCGTGCTGCGGACCAGGTCGAGCCGGGTCAGCGGGGTTTCCTCGCCGCTGAGCAGGTCGAGCATCACCCGCGCGCCGAACCGGGTGGCGCCGACGCCGAGCCCGGTGTAGCCGGCCGCGTACGCCAGCCGGCCGTCGTAGGCGGTGCCGAAGAACGGGCAGAACCGGGTGCAGGTGTCGATCACCCCGCCCCAGCGGTGGCTGAAGCGCAAGTCCTCCAGCTGGGGGAACGTGGTGAAGAAGTGGTCGGCGAGGGCGGTGAAGGTGGCCGGTCGCTGCTCGAGTTCGGGGGCTATGCGGTTGCCGTAGTGGTAGACCGCGTCGTAGCCGCCGAAGAGGATCCGCTGATCGCCGGTGATCCGGTAGTAGTGGAACTGGTTGCCGGTGTCCGCCAGCCCCTGCCGGTTACGCCAGCCGATCGCGTCCCGCTGCGCCGGGGTCAGCGGCTCGGTCATCAGGGCGTAGTCGTAGACCGGCACGAGCCAGGCGCGCAGCCGGCGCAGCAGCGGCGGGAAGGCGTTGGTGGCGAGCACCACCTGCCGGGCCCGTACCGCCCCCGGCGCCGCGTCCGGCCCGCCGGCGGTCGCCGCCCGCAGCGCCGCGCCGTCGCGGCGCAGCCCGGTCACCCGGGTGTGCTCGTGGATCCGCACCCCCTCGTCGAGGCAGGCCCGGCGCAGGCCCCAGGCCAGCTTCGCCGGGTCCAGCATGGCCACCCGGTCGGCGTCCCACAGCCCACCGAGGTACGTCGGCGAGTCCACCTCGGCGCGCACCTCGTCGCGGTCGAGCAGCCGCACGTCGTGGCCGTACCGGCGGGCCAGCTCGGTCTCCTCGGCCAGCCCGGCGAGCTGGTACGGCTCGACCGCCACCGCCAGCTCGCCGGTGCGCTCGAACTCGCAGTCGATCCCATACGCCTCGACGGTCGCCGCGATCGCGGCCAGGTTCTCCCGGCCGAGCCGCTCCAGCTCGTCGATCTCGCCGGGGAAGCGGTCCACGCCGTTGGCCAGCCCGTGGGTCAGCGAGGCGGCGCAGAACCCGCCGTTGCGCCCGGACGCCGCCCAGCCGCAGGTGCCCGCCTCGACCAGCAGCACGTCCCGCGCGGGATCGTCGCGTTTGGCGAGCAGCGCCGCCCACAGGCCGCTGTAGCCGCCGCCGACGACCAGCAGGTCGGCGGTGTGCGTACCGTGCAGCGGCGGCAGCGGGTCGGGTCGTTCCGGGCGGTCGAGCCAGTAGGGCACGGGCGCCGCCTCGGCGAGCGCCCGGCCGGTATGCGGGAGGATCATGACGGGCTCTTCGCCCGCCGACCGGCCGCCGGGGCGACCGCGAGGTGGCTGCGGCGGGCCTTTCGTCCGCGCAGCGAGCTGGCCCCGACCAGCAGCAGCGCGATCACGAACATCGCCGTGCCGATCACGTTGACCTGCGGCGGAATGCCCCGCTGGGCGGCGCCCCAGACGTACATCGGGAAGGTGACCGTGGTGCCGGCGTTGAAGTTCGTGATGATGAAGTCGTCGAAGCTGAGCGAGAAGGCGAGCAGCGCGGCGGCCACGATGCCGGGCAGCACCAGCGGCAGGGTGATCCGCCGGAACGTCTGCCACTCGCTGGCGTAGAGGTCCATCGCGGCCTCCTCCAGCCGCCGGTCCATCCCGGCCAGCCGCGCCTTGACCGTCACCACCACGAACGACACGCAGAACATGACGTGCGCGATGACGATGGTCCAGAAGCCCTGCGGCACGCCGGCGGAGACGAAGAGGGCGAGCAGCGAGGTGCCCATCACCAGCTCCGGGGTGGCCATCGGCAGGAAGATCAGCAGGTTGATCCCGGTACGGCCGCGGAACCGGTGCCGGACCAGGGCGAACGCCATCAGGGTGCCGATCACGGTGGCGACGACGGTGGCGATGAAGCCGATCTGCACGCTGCGGACCACCGCATCGCACATCTCGGAGGTGGCGCAGGGCTGCCGCCAGTTGTCCAGGGTGAACTCGTGGAAGTCGTACGACAGCCGGCTGGACGGGCGGTTGAAGGAGAGGCCGGCCACCACCAGGATCGGCAGGGAGAGGTAGCCGAGCACCAGCAGGGCCACGGCCATCACCCAGCGGTCGGCCAGCCATCGGGACAGCCTCATCAGAGCCCACCTTCATTCGCGACTGCGGGGCTCCGCTCCGCTGCACTCCTCGCGCTCATCAGACCACCTCATCGGTGCCGGCGCGGCGCAGGTAGACGAAGACCACCGCGAGGATCGCCGCCATCAGCAGGAACGACAGCGCCGCGCCCTGCGGGTAGTCCAGTCGGACCAGGAACGCCGAGTCGATGACGTTGCCGATCATGTATTCGTTCGGGGTGCCGAGCAGTTCCGCGTTGATGTAGTCACCGGTGGCCGGGATGAAGAAGAGCAGCGTGCCGGCGATCAGGCCGGGCATGGACAGCGGCAGGGTGACCCGGCGGAACGCCTGCACCGGGCTGGCGTACAGGTCGCTCGCCGCCTCCAGCAGCCGGTAGTCCAGCCGCTCCAGGCTCGCGTACAGCGGCAGCACCAGGAACGGCAGGAAGTTGTAGGTCAGGCCGAGGATCACCGCGACCGGGGTGGCGAGCAGCCGGCCGTCGGGCGCGAGCAGGTGCAGGTCGCGCAGCAGGCCGACCAGCGCGCCGTTGTCCGACAGGATGGTCTTCCAGGCCAGGGTGCGCACCAGGAAACTGGTGAACATCGGGGCGACCACGCAGACCAGCAGCAGGTTCTTCCACCGGCCGGCCTTCTGCGCGATCGCGTAGGCCAGCGGGTAGCCCATCAGCAAGGCCAGCACCAGCGCGATCCCGGCGTAGCCGAAGGAGCGGGCGAACTGCGGCCAGTACGCCTGCAACGCGTCCGGGTAGTTGCCGAACGCCCAGGTCAGCGCGTACCCGGTGGAGAGCGAGCCGCTGGGGTCGTAGAGGCTGGCCGCGGCCAGTTGCAGCAGCGGCAGGCCGAAGAAGACGAACAGCCAGGCCGCGCCGGGCAGCAACAGCAGGTACGGCAGCAGCCGGTGCCGGCCCCGCCGGGGCGGTGGCGGCGCGGCGGCCACCTGCCCCGACGGGGTCGGTACGTGGGACAGCGCGGTCATGAGGCCGCACCCACCGGCTCGTCGAGCAGCGGGGTGGTGCGGTCGTCCTGGCCCGGCTCACGGGGCAGCAGGAAGGCGTGCCGGGGGTGCCAGTGCGCCACCACCCGGGTGCCGACCGGCAACTGGCCGCCCGCGCCGCTGTTAGCCGCGAACGCGGAGAGCTCGCTCCCCCAGCCGGTGCGGACCAGGTACTGGGTGCTGACGCCCACGTAGGAGGCGTCGGTGACCACACCCTCGATGTGCTGGTGCCCGTCGGGCACCTGGTCGGCGGAGCCGACCAGGTGCAGCTTCTCCGGGCGTACCCCCAGGTAGACCGCGCCCCGGTCGGCGCGGGCGCGATCGGCGGGCACTGAGAAGCGGGCGCCGTGGGCGGTGACCGGCACCGCGGTGCCGGCGGTGCCCGCGGCCTCGGCGGCCAGCAGGTTGGACTGGCCGAGGAAGTTCGCCACGAACGCGGTGGCCGGGAACTCGTAGATGTCGGCCGGTGCGCCGAGCTGCTCGATCCGGCCGGCGTTCATCACCGCGACCGTGTCGGCCATGGTCATGGCCTCCTCCTGGTCGTGGGTGACGTGCACGAAGGTGATCCCGACCTCGGTCTGGATCCGCTTCAGCTCGATCTGCATCTGCCGCCGCAGCTTCAGGTCGAGCGCGCCCAGCGGCTCGTCGAGCAGCAGCACCTGCGGGCGGTTGATCAGCGCGCGGGCCAGGGCGACCCGCTGCTGCTGCCCACCGGAGAGCTGCGCGGGGCGCCGGCTGCCGTAGTCGTCGAGCTGCACCAGCGACAGCATCCGCATGACCTCGTCGTCGACCGAGCGGATGCCGCGCCGGCGCAGCCCGAACGCCACGTTCTCGAAGATGTTCAGGTGCGGGAAGAGCGCGTAGCTCTGGAACACGGTGTTCACCGGCCGCTTGTACGGCCGCAACCGGGCGATGTCCCGGTCGCCGAGCAGCACCTGCCCGCTGGTCGGTTCCTCCAGTCCGGCGATCATCCGCAGCGTGGTGGTCTTGCCGCAGCCGGACGCCCCGAGCAGGGCGAAGAACGAGCCCTGCGGGATGGTCAGGCTGAGGTCGTCCACCGCGGTGAAGACGCCGAACCGCTTGGTGAGGTTGGCCAGCCTCAGGTCGCCGGCCGGTGACTCGTGTCCCATCGTCCTCACGCCCCGATGACCTGCTGGAACTTCGTTTCGTACTCCTTCTCCTGCTTCTCGTCCAAGGCCATGAAGACCTTGGACTTCGACAGGAGGGCCTCGTCCGGGAAGATCAGCGGGTTGGCCGCCAGCTCCGGGTCGATCTTCTCCATCTCGGCCTGCGCGCCCTTGACCGGGCAGATGTAGTTGACGTACGCGGCGAGCTGCGCCGCGACCGCCGGCTCGTAGTAGTAGTTGATCAGCGCTTCGGCGTTGCCCTTGTGGGTGGCCTTGTTCGGCACCATCATGTTGTCGCTGAACAGCATCACGCCCGACTCGGGCGAGACGAACTTGATCTTCTCGTCCTCGCCGGTGAGCTGGATGACGTCGCCGGACCAGCCGATGCAGGCGGCGATGTCGCCCTTGGCGAGGTCCGGGGCGTAGTCGTTGCCGGTGAACTTGCGGATCTGCCCGGAGTCGACGGCCTTCTTGAGCTTGTTGAGCGCGTCGTCGAACTGGGCCCCGGTGAAGTTGGCCGGGTCGTGCCCGTTGGACTGCAGCAGCAGACCCATGGTGTCCCGCATCTCGGACAGCGCGGTCACCTTGCCCTTCAGGTCGGGGCGGGTCAGCAGCTCGTCGACGGTGCGAAGCTCCTTGGTGACGTTGCCGTTGTAGGCCAGGCCGGCCAGGCCGGACTGCCACGGGATGGCGATCCGGTTGTCCGGGTCGAAGGACCGGTTGATCAGCGACGGCAGCAGGTTGGCCGCCACGTTCGGGATCTTCGCCGGGTCGAGCTTCTGGATCCAGCCGAGCCGGATCATCCGGGCGGCCATCCAGTCGGTGAGGACGATGATGTCCCGGTCAGTGCTCTGGCAGCTGGCCAGCTGGTTCTGCACCTTGCCGAAGAACTCGTTGTTGTCGTTGATGTCCTCGGTGTAGGTGACCTGGATGCCGGTCTTCTGGACGAACGCGTCGAGGCTGGGCCGCTTCGACTCGTCCTTCTCGTCCACGTCCATGTACTGCGGCCAGTTGGCGAAGGCCAGCTTCTTCTCCGTCGCGGAGAGGTCCTCGCTCTTGCAGCCCTCCTCGGTCTGGGTCGCGGCCTTGGTGCCGCAGCCGGCGAGCGCGCCGCCCGCGGCGAGCAGGGCGGCCGAGGAGAGGGTGCCGGTGAGCAGTCCACGCCTGGTGAAGGGCTTCAGGGGAGTTCGCATGTGACGACTCCTAGGGGGTCGTCCGTCGGCGGCGGGGACGGGGGTGACGCGCCGGCGGGAGGTGTCAGGTGCCTGGGACGACTGATCCTGACATGAGGTGACCGACCCCACAAGGGATTCCGTTGCGGGAATAGCAATGGACGACGAAATACGCCACACTGCCCGATGGCACTAGGCTCACCCGGGCGAACGGACATGGGGAGTGGTCGATGACGAACCGGCAGCAGGACAACGGCAACGGCGGGCGGCGGGTGGCTGTCCGCGAGGGCGCCAGCCACGCCCTGCTCGACGACGTGGCGAAGCAGATCATCGAGCAGCTCCAGGAGGACGGCCGCCGGCCGTACGCGACCATCGGCAAGGCCGTCGGGCTCTCCGAGGCGGCGGTGCGGCAGCGGGTGCAGCGGCTGCTCGACGCCGGGGTGATGCAGATCGTCGCCGTCACCGACCCGCTCCAGCTCGGGTTCCCCCGCCAGGCCATGATCGGCCTGCGTACCGACGGCGACCTGGAGGCCGTGGCCGACCGGCTCGCCGAGTTCGAGGAGATCGACTACGTGGTGATCACCGCCGGCTCGTTCGACCTGCTGGCCGAGGTGGTCTGCCGCAACGACGCCCACCTGCTGGAGATCCTGCAGAAGCTGCGCGCCGTCCCCGGGGTGCTGGCGACCGAGGCGTTCGTCTACCTCAAGCTGCGCAAGCAGACCTACAGCTGGGGTACGGCCTGATCAACGCCGCTTTTTGGTCCACCCCGTTTGCGGCGTGTCGCGGTATCCCACCGCCCGGATGCCGCGACACGCCGCAAACGGAGTGGACCTTGAGGCTGCCCGTCCTTGCGCGGGGCCGACCCGGCCCGGTCTGGCTGTACGGAATCCGTAGCGCCAGCCACGGACGGTCGCAGATTTCGTTGCTTCCACGACGATTGACTGCCGATCCCACTTGCCTCGGGCCGTCGGACTGTGCGATAACCGTGGGCAGAGCGGCCGGCGTCACCCCTTGGACCGGCCCGAGACGCTATGGGGCTGACATGGCCAACGCCACCGACCACCTCTGGATGCACTTCACCCGGATGGCCAGCTACTCCGCCGGCGAGGTGCCGACCATCGTCCGCGGCGAGGGCGCGTACGTCTGGGACTCCCAGGGCCGCCGGTACCTGGACGGACTCGCCGGGCTCTTCGTCGTCAACGCCGGTCACGGGCGTACCGAGCTGGCCGAGGCGGCCGCCAAGCAGGCCGGCGAGCTGGCCTACTTCCCGCTCTGGTCGTACGCCCACCCGAAGGCCGTCGAGCTGGCGGAGAAGATCGCCTCGCTCACCCCGGGCGACCTGAACCGGGTCTTCTTCACCACCGGCGGCTCCGAGGCCGTCGAGGCGGCGTGGAAGCTGGCCCGGGCGTACTTCAAGCGCACCGGCCAGCCGAACAAGCACAAGGTGGTCAGCCGGTACATCGCCTACCACGGCACCTCGATGGGCGCGCTGTCGATCACCGGCCTGCCCGGCATCAAGAGCGACTTCGAGCCGCTGGTGCCCGGCGGCATCAAGGTGCCGAACACCAACTTCTACCGCGCCCCGGAGCACGGCGACTCGCCCGAGGCGTTCGGCCGCTGGGCCGCCGAGGAGATCCGCCGCGCCATCGAGCGCGAGGGGCCGGACACTGTCGCCGCGGTCTTCCTGGAGCCGGTGCAGAACTCCGGCGGCTGTTTCCCGCCGCCGCCCGGCTACTTCGAGCGGGTCCGGGAGATCTGCGACGCGTACGACGTGCTGCTCGTCTCCGACGAGGTGATCTGCTCGTGGGGCCGGCTCGGCGAGTACTTCGGCGCCGTCCGCTACGGCTACCAGCCCGACATCATCACCACCGCCAAGGGCATCACCTCCGGGTACGCCCCGCTCGGCGCGATGATCGCCAGCGAGCGGCTGATGGAGCCGTTCCTCACCGAGACCGGCATGTTCGCCCACGGGGTGACCTTCGGCGGCCACCCGGTCTCCTGCGCGGTGGCCCTGGCCAACCTGGAGGTCTTCGCCCGCGAGGACCTCATCGGCCACGTCCGGGCCAACGAGGGCGCCTTCCGGTCCACCCTGGAGAAGCTCAACGACCTGCCCATCGTCGGCGACGTCCGGGGCGACGGCTACTTCTACGGCATCGAGCTGGTCAAGGACAAGGCGACCCGGGAGACCTTCGACGAGGCCGAGTCCGAGCGGCTGCTGCGCGGCTTCCTCTCCACCGCGCTCTTCCAGGCCGGGCTCTACTGCCGCGCCGACGACCGGGGCGACCCCGTGGTGCAGCTCGCCCCGCCGCTGATCGCCGATCAGCAGCAGTTCGACGAGATCGAGCAGATCCTGCGCGCCGTGCTGACCGAGGCATGGAACCGCCTCTGAGCGGCGGGCCCGGGCTGGACGGGGCCGGCTCCCGGGACACCGGGAGCCGGCCCCGCACCGCACCGGCCACCGCCGACACCGGGAGCCGGACCGCGAGCACCCAGGCGGCCGCACCGGCCACCGCCGACACCGGGAGCCGGACCGCGAGCACCCAGGCGGCCGCACCGGCCGGCGGCGGGACCGGGGGCGGCGCGGCCGTCGGCGGCACCGACCGCACCCGGGTACGCCGGCTGCCCGAGCTCGCCGTCCACGACCGGGCCACCCTGCACGCCGTCCTCGACGCCGGCCGGGTCGGTCACCTGGCCATCACCGACGGGCGTCAGCCGTACGCGCTGCCGGTGGCCTACGCCCGCGACGGCGAGCGGGTGCTGCTGCACGGCTCGACCGGCAGCCGACTGTTCCGGCACCTCGCGGCGGGCGCGCCGGCCTGCCTGACGGTGACCCTGCTCGACGGTCTCGTGCTGGCCCGCAGCGCCTTCGCCTCCTCGATGAACTACCGGTGCGCGATGGTGCTCGGCGAGCTGAGCGTGGTCGACGGCGACGACCGGCTGGCCGCCCTGGAACGCATCTCCGAGCAGCTGCTGCCCGGCCGCTGGGCGGCGATCCGGCCGCCGTCGGCGAAGGAGCTGGCCGCCACGCTGGTGCTCGCCCTGCGGCTGGACGAGTGCTCGGTGAAGGTCAGCGCCGGCCCGCCCGACGACCCCGACGACGACCTCGACCGGCCGGTCTGGGCCGGGGTGGTGCCGGTGGTGGAGACGCTCGGCAGCCCGCAGCCCGACCCACGGCTGCGCCACGACCTGCCCCCACCGGAGTGGTGATGCGTTACCAGGAGCTGTCCCACTGGCTGTCCACCGTGGACGAGCCGCTGGACCCGCGCCCGTCGCTGCCCGGCGACGCCGACGCCGACGTGGTGATCGTCGGCGCCGGCTACACCGGGCTGTGGACGGCGTACCACCTCGCGACCGCCGACCCGTCGCTGCGGATCACCGTGCTGGAGGCCGAGATCGCCGGGTACGGCGCCTCGGGGCGCAACGGCGGCTGGTGCTCCGCACTGTTCCCCACCTCGCTGCCCGCGCTGGCCCGCCGGCACGGCCGGGACCGGGCGCTGGCCATGCAGCGGGCCATGCAGCAGACCGTGCGCGAGGTCGGCCGGGTGGTCGCCGCCGAGGGCATCGACTGCGACTGGCACCAGGGCGGGACGGTGGTGCTGGCCCGGTCGCAGGCCCAGCTCGGCCGGGCCCGGGCCGAGGTGGCCACGGCCCGCGCGCACGGTCTCGATCCCGACGACCTGGTGCTGCTCGACGCCACCGAGGCGTCCGCCCGGTGCGCCGCCGAGGGGGTGCTCGGCGCGACGTACACCCCGCACTGCGCGGTGGTGCACCCGGCGAAGCTGGTCCGTGGGCTGGCCCGGGCGGTCGAGCGCCACGGGGTACGCCTGCACGAACGCACCCCGGTCACCGCGATCCGGGCCGGCGCCGCGGTCACCCCGTACGGCACGGTCCGGGCGCCCGTGGTGGTGCGGGCCACCGAGGGGTACACGCCGGGGCTGCCCGGGCAGCGGCGCGCCATCGCCCCGGTCTACTCGCTGATGGTGGCCACCGAGCCGCTGTCCGCGCAGACCTGGGACCGGATCGGGCTGGCCGAGCGGGAGACGTTCTCCGACCACCGGCACGTCATCATCTACGGCCAGCGCACCGCCGACGGCCGGTTGGCCTTCGGCGGGCGGGGCGCGCCCTACCACTTCGGCTCCCGGGTCTCCCCCGCGTACGACCGGGAGCCGGCGGTCTTCCGCACGCTGCGCCGGGTGCTGGGCGAACTCTTCCCCGTGCTCGGCCCCGAGGTGCCGGTCACCCACACCTGGGGCGGCCCGCTCGGGGTCGCCCGGGACTGGTCCGCCTCGGTGGGGCTGGACCGCGCGACGGGTCTCGGCTGGGCGGGCGGCTACGTCGGCGACGGGGTCGGCACCAGCAACCTGGCCGGCCGTACCCTCGCCGACCTGATCCGCGGCGTGAACAGCGACCTGACGACGCTCCCCTGGGTCAACCACCGCTCACCGAAGTGGGAACCGGAGCCCCTGCGCTGGCTGGCCGTCAACGCCGGCCTACGCCTGATGTTCTCCGCCGACCGCGCCGAGCACCGCAAGGGCCGCCCCTCCCGCCGCGCCGCCGCCTTCTCCCGCCTCCTCGGCCACTGACCCACCCGCTCCCACCCCACCCCCCACCCCACCCCGCTACATCCCGTTGATCATGAGGTTATTGCCGCCCGCCTCGGCGTGTCGTGGCAACAACTTCATGATCAACGGAGGATGAGGGCCCGGGGCCGGGGTGGGCAGGGGGGGGTGGGTTAGTGGTTGGGGGGGATTACGCGGAGGTGGCCTCGGCGGCCGGTGTGGGGGGAGGGGTGGGCGGTCTGGTCGTCCTCGGGGGGGCGGGGGGTCACGGGGCGGGCGGCCTCGCGGACGGCCTCGGCCAGGGCCACCAGGTCGTCGGTGGTGGGCGGCGGCGGCTCGAACTCGCCCTCGTGCCGGACCACGTCCCAGCCCCGGGGAGCGGTCAGGCTCCGGGCGTGCGGCTCACAGAGGTCGTACGTGTGCGGCTCGGCGAAGGCCGCCAACGGGCCCACCACCGCGGTCGACTCGTTGTAGACATAGGTCAATGTGGCGACCGCTTGCCGGGGGCAGCCGTTACGGGAGCAGCGCCGTGGTGACCTCACGGCGGCAGGGTATCCCCATTACCGGGTCCGGCGCACCGGTTCGCGTTGCGACACGCCCGTCACGGTGATCACAATTCGCGCCCGCCCGACCCCGCCGCGCCAGGAGTGCGGCGCTGCCGCAGGCCAGGCCGGCCCGGGAGCTACCCTGTGCCTCATGACGAGCCCGGAACACCGCCGCCCCGGCTCCGGCCGGCGCACCCACCGCGACCGCCACGGTCGTGGCCTGCGGGGGCGGCTGGTGCCGGCGACCGTCCCGCTGGCCCGCACCAAGGCCGAGGTCTTCGACGACCTGGTGCTGGACACCGTCGAGACGCTGGAGCGCCGCTTCGCCAAGGAGCTGGCCGGCGTCGAGTTCGCCGTCGAGGACGTCCCGCCGGACCTGAACGTCTACGACTCGGACGTGCTCGAGGACGGCGAGGTGCCGCTGGCCCGGCTGCTGCCGGGGCGCCCCGGCCGGCAGGAGGTGCCGCCCCGCATCGTGCTCTACCGCCGGCCGCTGGAGTTCCGCGCGATGGACCGCGAGGACCTGGCCGACCTGGTGCACGACGTGATCATCGAGCAGGTGGCGAACCTGCTCGGGGTCGACCCGGACGAGCTGGCCTGACCCCCCTCGGTCGGGCCGCCCCCGCGGCACCGACCCGGGCGTGAGCCGGGCGGCCCCCACCGCCCCGGCCCCACACGTCAGCTCAGGCGACCCGCCGCTTGAGCTTGCGCCGCTCCCGCTCGGAGAGCCCGCCCCAGATCCCGAACCGCTCGTCGTGACCGAGAGCGTATTCGAGGCATTCCGTCTTGACCTCGCACCGCGAGCAGATCCGCTTCGCCTCGCGGGTCGAGCCGCCCTTCTCGGGAAAGAACGCTTCCGGATCGGTCTGCGAGCAGAGCGCCCGCTCCTGCCACTCCGGCGCGTTTCCGAGCAGGTCGGCCACCTCAAGCTGGCCGTCCATCAGATGCCTCCTTGTCGCGCACCGGCGTCATCGCCGCTGCAACCCCCCACGCGAAAGGCGTGCTTGTCCGTACGGTCCCCATTTGTTGCGTTCCGTGCGAACAACCCCATTCAAATTACACGCGTGTAATGCGTGCGCCGTCAAGCTGAACTTGATAATGGAGTCGCCCTCCCGACACCGTTCGAGCGACCACTTCGGTCGCCCGCCTCGCAACCTGCCCTATCGATTCAGACCCCGGCCGAGTAACGCCCTCTCCGGCGAGTTGCCCGAGATTTCTGCCGTGGCGTGCCCATCGTGGACGCCGCCGGGGTACGCCGGCGAAGGCTCCGGTGGACCAGCCATCAAGATCGAGTTCTTGGTGGGGCACAGGTTAACGCGGTTCGGCCACGGCCGCCCGTCGAGCCGGAAATGCCGACAGCGCCCCGTCCACGATATGGACGGGGCGCGACGGTTCGGACGCGGAGCGGTGATCAGCTCACCCCCGGCGGAGCGCTGCTCGGCCAGACGAACTCGGCGACGGCGCCGCCGGTGACGGAGATCGCGCCGGCGGGTGTCCGCTCGTCCCACCAGACGGTATAGAGACCGGCCGGCAGGTCGGGGTACACGGCACTGTGGAACACCCCGTCCCGGACGACCCGCTCCCGCACGGCCGAATGGGTACGCGGCCCGTCGGGCCGGTCGGCCCGGCTGATCTCGATTTCCCGCCCGTGCAGCCGACGGCCGGTGTGGACGATCAGCGCGCCGGTGTCCGCGCCCAGGTCGAGCAGGACGGTGCCGCTCTCCGTCGGCCCGTACCGGTGGTCGTGCCCGTGCATGACGTCCTCCCTCCGCTCAGGACTTCGCCACCGGCGGGTTGTTGAACCCGTCGTACGGCGTGCCGAGGAAGGGGAAGCCGGCCAGGAAGGGCGCGGTCACGTCGGCGGCGCTCAGCCCCGGGGTGACCGCGCCGGCCGCCGCGTCGGGGGTGAAGGCCTTGTCCACCAGCGGCACGGTGACCCCGGCGATGGCCCTCAGCGCGATGCTCACCACGTCGTCGCCGACCCGCCGGCCGTTGGGGAAGCCGGCCAGGTCACCACCGAGCACGCCGAACCGGTCCGGCTTGGCGGTCGGCTTGATCGCGGTGTTCAGCCGCAGCATGTCGGCCTGCACGTCGCCGGTGTTGTTGGTGAAGCCGTCGATCAGCCCGGCCGGGATGCCGGTGAGCAGGATCGCCGCCAGGTCCGCCCGGGGCTTCTTGGCCTTGTTCAGCGCGTCCAGCTTCGGGAAGACGCCGGGATAGAGGGCCGGCAGCAGGGCGGCCAGCTCCGGCTGCTCGACGAAGCGGGCGAACCGCTTGTCCTCCGATGGCGGCAGGGTGTTCCACAGGTCCTTCTTGGACATCGGCACGATGACTTCGTTGAACAATGGGTTGCCCAGCCGTGACACCTGGGTCCACGGGCCGGTGGCGGTGTCCGCGGCGGCCCGATCACCGAGCACCCGCACCTGCTGCCGCGCGGCCGACGTCCACACGCCGATCACCGAGGCGCGGTCGGCCTGGCCGTACCGGTTGGCCTTGCGGCGCACCTTGCTCAGCGGCACCTGCACCGCGATGCTGTGCACGTTCATCCGGTCCACGGCGTTGACCGGCTCGCCCTCGGCCTTGAAGAGCTTCTTGCCGGCGACGTGCAACTGCTGGAACGGCCGCAGCGTACCCAGGTCGAAGATGGCGCCGAGGTCGACGAAGAAGCCGTCCGCGCGCTGCCCGGCGAAGACCCGCTCCCCGGTGGAGAGGCTGTAGGTCGCCTGGCGGGCCAGCTGGGCGTAGTTCGGGGTGGAGAGCGGCCCGACGTTGCACGGCGGGCAGGGCAACTTGTTTGCGAGCACGTGCTCCCGGCCGTCGGCCACCCGGGTCAGCTTGTAGAACTGGCGCCGATTCCAGTTCTCGCTGTCCAGCGACTCGATCGGGCCGGTGTTGTAGAGAAAGCTGTTCGGATTCGTGATCTCGGTGCTGAATTCGAACCGGTAGGTCACGTCGGGACGGCCGTCACCGTCGTTGTCGATGTGAATCTCGTACCGCACGTCGTCGCCGAACTCGAAGAAGTTCGGTCCGCCGGAGGGGAGCTGCAACGGCACGTAGTTGGCGATCAGCGTGACCGAGTCGGGCCGGTCGGGGCTGACGAACGCGTACAGGTCGGAGCTGTCGGCGACCGGATCCTTGCTTATCTCCGGTGCTTCGCGATGGGAGGACATGGCGGACCAACCTTTGCGGGATCAGGAGTGAGGTGAGGGTGGCCGGGCGCCGAGAGCCCGCGCCGGGCCGTGCGGGGAGGGCGGGGCGCGCGGTACGCCCGCGGGTCAGCGCCGCCCGGCGGCGCGCCGCAACCGGTCCGCCAGCCCGCGGTCGCGTACCTCGATCCGGGACGTGCCGACGAAGACGTCCATCGTCCCGGTGGCGGCGTCGCGCAGGTGGACCACGATCGGGTCGTCCTTCGCGCCAGCGGCCGACGGGGCGTTCTGCGCGGCCGACAGGCCCGGCACGGTGAGGGCGGCGGCGCCCAGGGTGGCGCTCGCCGCGGCGGTCAACGTCTGCCGGCGGGTCAGTCGCGGCCAGGGCCGCTTCCGCTCGTCACTCGTCATGGGGAACCTTTCCTCCGGCGGCGCGTACGCGCCCGCGATGGCTCGCGAGGGGCTGCCGACGGCGGCCCTCGCCTCAACCGCCGCCGGCGACCAGTGGTACGGCCGGTGCCGGGGAAAGGTTCGACGCTACGCGGGATGGTGACCGTACGCGGTCGTCCGCTTGCGCGCCGGTCGACCGGCGGCCGCCGCGATGGCCCGCAACTGCTCCTCGGTACGCGCCGAACCGTTGCCGGAGCCGGCCATCCGGGAGATCGTCTCCTCCATCAGCGTGCCGCCCAGGTCGTTGCAGCCGCCCTGGAGCATCGCCACCGTGCCGGCGTCGCCCAGCTTCACCCAGGAGCACTGGATGTTGTCGATCCGGCCGTGCAGCAGCAGCCGGGCCATCGCGTGCACCGCCCGGTTCTCCCGCCAGGTGGGCCCCGGCCGGGCGATGCCGGCGAGGTAGATCGGCGCGTTGGTGTGCACGAACGGCAGCGCCACGAACTCGGTGAACCCGCCGGTGCGGTCCTGCACCCCGGCCAGCACCCGGAAGTGCGCCAACCACTGCCCGGGGTGGTCCACGTGGCCGTACATCATCGTGGAGCTGGACCGGATGCCCAGCTCGTGGGCCGTGCTGACCACGTCGACCCAGGCGGCGGCCGGCAGCTTGCCCTTGGTGAGCACCCAGCGCACGTCGTCGTCGAGGATCTCCGCGGCGGTGCCCGGGATGGTGTCCAGCCCGGCCTCGCGCAGCCGGGTCAGCCACTCCCGCACCGGCACGCCGGCCTTGGCGGCGGCGGTGACGATCTCCATCGGGGAGAAGGCGTGCACGTGCATCCCCGGCACCCGTGCCTTGATCGCCCGGACCAGGTCGGCGTAGCCGGTCACCGGCATCTTCGGGTCGATCCCGCCCTGGAGGCAGACCTCGGTGGCCCCGGCCGCCCAGGCCTCCTCGGCCCGGTCGGCGACCTGCTCCACCGAGAGCCGGAACGCGTCGGCGTCCCGTTCCCGCTGGGCGAAGGCGCAGAACCGGCAGCCCACGTAGCAGACGTTGCTGAAGTTGATGTTGCGGTTGACCACGTAGGTGACATCGTCGCCGACGGTGTCGCGCCGGACGTCGTCGGCGAGCCGGGACAGCTCGTCCAGCGCCGGGCCGTCCGCGCCGAAGAGGGCCAGCGCCGCATCGGCGTGCCGGGGATCCAGCAGCGCCGCCGGATCGTCGGCGGCCAGCCGCAGCCCCGCCCGTACGTCGGCGTCACCGCCGGGGGCAGCCCCCGTGGTCACCTTGCCGGCGACCTCCGACCAGTCGCCGTAGACGCTGTCGAAGTCGCCCCGCCGGTCCCCGGTACGCCCGGTGGTGTCGATGGTGACGTGCAGGTCGGTCCGCCCGCCGTACGTCTCGTCGGGCTCCTGCCACGGCCGGCCGACCGGCCGGACGGACTCGACGGCGAGGCCCGTCTCCGGGTCGGCCAACGCGCCGACGTGCGGCAGCAGCCGGTGGTCGAGCCAGGGGTCACCGGCCCGGACGTACTCGGGGTAGATGGTCAGCCGCTCGCGCAGGGTGAAGCCGGACTTCTCGGTGTGCCGGGCCAGTTCGTCGAGCTGCGGCCAGGGCCGCTCCGGGTTGACGTGGTCAGGGGTCAGCGGCGACACCCCGCCCCAGTCGTCGATGCCGGCGCGCAGCAGCAGGTCGTACTCGCCCTCGATCAGGTTGGGCGGGGCCTGGATCCGGGCCCTGGGGCCGAGCAGCAGCCGGGCCACCGCCACCGTGGCGGCCAGGTCGTGCAGCTCGGCGTCGGGCATGCCGCGCATCGCCGTGTCCGGCTTGGCGCGGAAGTTCTGCACGATCACCTCCTGGAGGTGGCCGTACTCCCGCATGGCGCGGCGGATCGCGAAGATGGCGTCGACCCGCTCGGCCGGGGTCTCGCCGATGCCGATCAGGATGCCGGTGGTGAACGGCACCCCGACCCGGCCGGCGTCGTCGAGCACCCGCAGCCGCACCGCGGGTTCCTTGTCGGGCGAGCCGAAGTGCGGACCACCCGGCTCGGACCAGAGCCGGGTCGCGGTGGTCTCCAGCATCATCCCCATGCTCGGCGCGACCGGCTTGAGCCGTTGCAGCTCCGACCAGGACAGCACGCCCGGGTTGAGGTGGGGCAGCAGGCCGGTCTCCTCCAGCACCGCCACCGCGCAGGCGCGCAGGTAGTCCAGGGTGGAGTCGTAGCCGCGCTCGTCCAACCACTCGCGGGCCGCCGGCCAGCGCTCCTCCGGCCGGTCACCGAGGGTGAACAGGGCCTCCTTGCAACCCAGCGCCGCGCCCTGCCGGGCGATCGCCAGCACCTCGTCCTGCTCCAGGAAGGCGGCCGGCAGCCGGTGCGGCACCGTGGCGAAGGTGCAGTAGTGGCAGCGGTCCCGGCAGAGCCGGGTCAGCGGGATGAAAACCTTCTTCGAGTACGTCACCACGCCCGGCCGGCCGGCGTCGCGCAGCCCGGCGTCGCGGATCTCCCCGGCGACGCGGAGCAGTTCGTCCAGTTCGGCCCCCCGGGCCGCCAGCAGCGCGGTCGCCTCCGCGACGTCCAGCGCGCGGCCGGTGGCCGCCCGGCGCAGCGCGCGCTGCACGCTCGCCTCGGTCGGGACGGGATCGGTGCGGTCAGCCATCCGCTCAGCCTATGCGCTGGCTCGGACGGCCGGACGGGCACGGAAGACGGTGTGAGATCAACCCGTGCCGCGCCGGTCGGTTGCCGGCGGATGCGTCCCGGGCGCAGCACGTCGAGCGTGATACCTCAGAGTCATCTTGATGCCGCTGAGGTATCACGCTCATCGCGGTGGTGCTTCGCTGAGCCGACCCGCCCCGACGACAGCGGACGGGCGGCTCGACTCAACGTGGGGAGTTCGGGTCGTCCCGGTGGAAACGCTGGGTCCGGTCGACGTCCTCGCCACCGGGCGGCACGGCCGGCCCGCCCACCTCGCCGGGCTGGCGCGGGATGGTCTGGGTGGGGTCGGCCGACGGCGGCTGGCCGAACGGCGGAGCGGTGTTCGGGCCGGCGAACGGCGGCGCCGACTGCGGCGTGCCGAACGGCGGCGCCGACTGCGGAGCGGCGCCGAACGGCGGGGCCGAGGACGGGCCCGGCTGGCCGTACTGGCCGTACTGGCCGGCGGCCGGGTAACCGGCGGACGGGTAACCGGCGGACGGGTAACCGGCGGACGGCTGACCGGCGGGCGGGAAGCCGGTGCCGGGGTGGCCGCCGGGCTGGCCCGGGGGCGGGTAACCGGCGGAGGGGTAGCCGCCCTGGCCGGACTGCTGCGGCCAACCGGGCTGCGGCTGGCCGTACACGCCGGGCTGCGGCTTGGGGCGCGGGACGTGGTAGAACGCCCGCCAGACCCGGTACACAGCGAACGCGGCGAGGGCGAAGAGCGCGAACCAGGCGGCCCGGGTCAGCAGGCCGAGCAGGGCGTCCAGCACCTCCGCGTCGGCCAGCCGGTTGACCAGCCAGATCAGGAAGGTCAGCGTGCCGAAGAGCGCGCCGAAGGCGTACTCGCCGACCGCGACCTGGGTGATCTGCTTCGCCCGCGGCAGGACCGGCGAGACGTGCGTGGCGAGCAGGACGGCCAGCAGCGGCAGGACGGTCGCCTCGATGCCGACGAACGAGAAGAAGGTGCTGTCCGCCCGGCTCGAGAAGGTGCTGTACTCCGAGGCCGGCGCGAGCAGCCGGATCAGTCCGACGAAGAGCAGCACGGCGTTCGCGCCGAGCAGCACGAGCGCGGCGAGTTCGCGCAGTGGACCGGTGAGCTGGCGGGCCTGCGTCGCGTCTTTCGGCGCCGGCTCGGCGGGGCTGGTCACGAGTTCTCCCTCGGGCGAAACGGACAGATGCCGACGTGAGCCTAGTCTCCCGGGCCACCGACGGACCGCAGGCGTCGCGTACGCCAGGATGGACGTCATGCGCATTGTGGTTCTGACCGGCGGGATCGGGGGCGCTCGGTTCCTGCTCGGCGTCCGGGCGTACGCCCGCGAGGTGGGCGCCGAGGTGACCGCCGTGGTCAACGTCGGCGACGACCTGCTCCTGCACGGGCTCAAGGTCTGCCCCGACCTGGACAGCGTCATGTACACCCTGGGCGGTGGGGCCGACCCGGAACGCGGCTGGGGACGGGTCGGCGAGACCTGGACGGTCAAGGCGGAGCTGGCCGCGTACGGCGCGGAGCCGACCTGGTTCGGGCTCGGCGACAAGGACATCGCCACCCACCTGGTGCGGACCACCATGCTCAACGCCGGATACCCGCTCTCCGCGGTGACCGAGGCACTGGCCAGCCGCTGGCAGCCCGGCGTACGCCTGCTGCCGGCGACCGACGACCGGCTGGAGACCCACGTGGTGGTCGACGGCGAGGAGGGGCAGCGGGCGATCCACTTCCAGGAGTGGTGGGTGCGCTACCGGGCGGACATCCCCACCCACCGGTTCGTCTTCGTCGGCGCGGAGAGCGCCAAGCCGGCGCCCGGGGTGCTGGAGGCGATCGCCGGCGCGGACGCCGTGCTGGTCGCGCCGAGCAACCCGGTGGTGAGCGTCGCCCCGGTGCTCGCCGTGCCGGGGCTGCGCGACGCGGTCGCCCAGGGTCCGGCCCGGGTGGTCGGGGTCTCCCCGATCATCGGCGGCGCTCCGGTGCGCGGGATGGCCGACCGGTGCCTGTCGGTGCTGGGTGTGGAGTGCAGCGCCGCCGGGGTGGGCCGGCTCTACGGCGGGCGGAGCGAGGGCGGCCTGCTCGACGGCTGGCTGGTCGCGCCGGAGGACGAGGGCACCTCGGTGCCGGGGGTGGCGGTCCGGTCCGCGCCGCTGCGGATGACCGACGAGGCGGCGACCGCGCAGATGGTGCGGGCCGCGTTGGAGCTGGTGTGAGACTGGAGATCCTGCCGGTGCTGGGCATCGGCGACGTGACCGAGGGCGACGACCTGGCCGCGCTGATCGCGACCGCCGCGCCGTGGCTGCGCGACGGGGACGTGCTGGTGGTCACCAGCAAGATCGTCTCGAAGGCGGAGGGTCGGCTGGTCGACGTGCCGGCGGACGGGCCGGAACGGCTCGCCGCGCGCGACGAGGTGCTGGCCGCCGAGACCGCCCGGGTCGTGGCGACCCGTGGCGCGACCCGGATCGTCCAGACGCACCACGGCTTCGTGATGGCCTCCGCCGGGATCGACGCCTCCAACGTCGACAAGACCCGGCTGGTGCTGCTGCCCAAGGACCCGGACGCCTCGGCCCGGGCGCTGCGCGCCGCCCTGGCCGAGCGGTACGGCGTCGACGTGGCGGTGATCGTCAGTGACACCATGGGTCGGCCCTGGCGCAACGGGCTCACCGACGTGGCGCTCGGGGTGGCCGGCATGTCCGCCATCCGCGACCACCGGGGCGAGGTCGACCCGTACGGCAACGAGTTGCAGCTGACCCAGATGGCCGTGGTGGACGAGCTGGCCGGCGCCGGCGAATTGATCAAGGGAAAGTGCGACCAGGTTCCGGTCGCGGTGGTGCGCGGCTACCTGGGCGGCGGCCGCACCGACGACGGCGCGGGCGCGAGCGTCCTGGTCCGGGACTCGACGATGGACCTCTTCTCCCTCGGCACCGCCGAGGCGCGGGCGGCCGGCCTCCGGTCCGCCGCGACCCTCGCCGACGGCACCGGTCCGACGCCGGCCGACCCGGAGGCGGTCCGGCGGGCCGTCGCCGCGGTCGCCGACGTGGTCGCGCCCGGCACCGCCTTCACCCACGTCACCGACGAGGAGGTACGCGCCGGCCTGGTCGCCACCGTCCCGGGCTGGCCGGCGGGGGCCACCGGGCTGATCCTCAGCGCGGCACCCACCCCGGTCGACCGGCCGGACCTGGTGCGCTTCGGCGCGGACCTGCAACGGCTGCGCACCGCGCTGGCCGCCGAGGGGGTGCCCTCGGCGCTGCTGCCGCCCCCGGCGGGCAGCACGGCCAGCGCCTGCCTGGCGATCTGACGCCGGGCCGGGTCAGGCCTCCAGCATGGCCCGGCCCAGCGGGGTCAGGGTGTGCAGCACCGTGTTGCGGTCCCGCTGGCTGACCAGCAGCCCGGCGTTGCGCAGCACGGTGGTGTGCTGGCTGGCGGCGGCCGGCGAGATGTGCAGCCGCCGGGCCACCTCGCCGGTGGTGCAGCCGTCGTCGCTGACCTCCAGCACCGCGGCCCGGGTCCGGCCGAGCAGCGCGGCGAGCGCCTCCCGCCCGGGCCCCTCGCGGTTCGGGCCGGCGCCCTCGCCGGGCGCCGGGACCAGACCGCCCAGCCGGTCCACCGGATAGACGAGCACCGGGGGCAGCGCCGGGTCGAGCAGGGCCACCGGGGTACGCGCGCAGAAGAACGAGGGCACCAGCAGCAGCCCGCGCCCGTCCAGGTGCAGCTCCCGGCTGTCCGGGTAGTCCAGCACCTCCAACCGCCCGGAGTCCCAGCGCATGGTGGGGCGCAGGCTGGCCAGCAGCCCCTCCGCCCCGCCGTCGAGCAGGGCACGGGCGCGCCGGTTACGGTCGGCCTCCACCGCCGCCTGGATCCGCCCCCAGTACGGCTCGAGCGCCACCGACCGGTACTGCGTCATCGAGTCGGTGAGCAGTTGCAGCACCTCCGGCTCGCCGCGCGCCAGCGCGGCGGCGGAGGAGGGCAGCGAGTTCGCCCCCGCCAGCACGGTCAGGTCCCGGTTCAGCAGGTCGATCGGGGTGGCCCGGACCGCGTCCAGCCCTGCCTCGAACCCCGCCACGCTCTGGTACGGGGTGAGGAAGTCGGGGAAGTAGCCGCGCGGCGGGTTCAGCGCGAAGAGCAACCGGAGCTGGTGGGAGGTGACGTCGCGGCGCAGCTCGCGGGCGACGCCCCGGCGCCAGTGCGCCATCAGCGGGTCCCGGGTACGGCCCTGCAGCAGGTGCAGACTCAGCACCAGCTCCCAGATCGGGTCGGCCGCGGGGGCCACCCTGGTCCGGAGAATGTCCTCCTGAGAGAAGTGGATCGTCAGCATGGAAGCGCTCCTGAGGGCGGACAGGGGGATTGCCCACCGACCCTCTGCACTCTACCCGCCCGGCACTTACCTCCACTTTTAAGCGTGAGCTGAAAAACCTCGACGCCCCCGACCGCCGGTTGGCATGCTCCTACTGCCCGGTCCGGCGTGCGAAGGGGTCCACCAGCCACCCGACCGGGACGCCTGGGGGCGGTGGGCGCGTCCGGGAGACACCACGAGGGTCTGCGGCCCTGGTCCGCAGAGGTGTCCCCCGGGCGCTCCGCGCCGAGCGGGCCGGTCAGCCGATCCAGAGCGCGACCCGGTGGTCCTCGTCGGTGACGTAGAAGCAGCTCCCGTCCAGCTCGGCCAGACCCTCCACGTGGTGGAAGGGCGCCAGGTCGGCCACCAGCTCCCCGGCGACCAGATGCTCCTCGGCCCCCGGCCGCCACCGGAAGCGGACGTGCCGCGAGGTCACCCCACCCCCCATCGGATGGTCGTCCAGCAGCACCGAGCCCTTGCCCAGCGCGTCGATCGAGCCGACCACCGCCGCGTAGCCGCCGTCGGCGGTCGGGGCGATCGCGCGGAAGCCGACCAGCGCGCCCGGCGGCGTCACCCCGGTCAGCGCGTACGCCCGGCCGGCCACCGGCCAGTCGCCGTCCCCGGCGAACATTTCCGGCACCCCGGCCAGCTCGACCAGGATCGGCTCACCGGCGGCGGTCACCGGGAACCGGAGGCCGAGCAGCACGGTGCCGTCCGGGGTGAACGTCGCGGCCTCCACGTTCAGCGGCAGGTCGTCCTCGGCGAGCCGGCTCACCCAGCTCTTCGCCCGGGCCGTGCCCCGGGCCAGCGTCTCGACGATGAACCGGCGGCGGACCCGGTCGCCGGGCGGCAGCGGGGTGAAGGGCGCCTTCGCCAACGCGTCGTTGACCACCCGGTGCACCCGGAACCGGTTGCGCACCACCCGCACCGGCAGGGTCCCCGCCGCCGCGTCGTCCTCGCGGAACCGGGCCACGAACGCCCGGCGCGGGCGCAGCGGTCCGGCCTTCGAGCCGAAGTGCGAGCCGAAGACGTACACCCAGCCGTCGTGGTGGGCCAGCGCCTCGCCGTCCTCGGTGCGCCCGTTCTCGACGCCGGCGTCGGCGGGCACGTGCCGGGCGACCCACTCGCCGTCGGAGCGTTCCAGCAGCAGGGCCAGGCAGCGCTCCACCGGGCCCTCGTCCAGCACCGTCCAGAACCCGCGCCGGGCGCCGTGCGCGCGCAGCAACGCCGGGGAACGGACCGGCAGCAGGTCACTGGCCTCGTTGCCGGCCACGACGAACTCGACGAGTCGCAGGGTCACCGGGCCAGGGTACGGAGCCGACGCTCGTAGAGTGTCGGGATGCCCGACGTCTCCACCCCGACCGACCCCGCCCGCCCCCCATCCCCGTCCGCCGGCGAGGCGGCGCTGCACGCCGACGCGGTGGCGCTGCTGAGCGGGTGGACGGCGACCAGCCCCGCCGCCGCCGAGGCGCGGGACCGCACCCTGGAGCTGCTGACCGCCGGGCCGGTGGCGCTGGGCCGCAGCCACCGACCCGGACACGTCACCGCCAGCGCGCTGGTGCTGGACGCCACCGGCGACCGGGTGCTGCTCTGCCTGCACGGCAAGTTCCGCCGGTGGGTGCAGCTCGGCGGGCACTGCGAGCCGGCCGACCGCACCCTCGCCGCGGCCGCGCTGCGCGAGGCGACCGAGGAGTCGGGGATCGGCGGCCTGACCGTCGACCCGGTGCCGATCGACGTGGACATCCACCCGGTCGCATGCCAGGGCGGCTCGCTGCACCACGACGTACGCTTCGCGGTCTTCGCCCCGCCCGGCGCGGTGGAACGGGTCAGCGACGAGTCCGAGGCGCTGGGCTGGTTCCCGCCGGACCGGCTGCCCGAGCCGCTGGCCGGCGGGACGATCCAGCTCGTCGCGCCGGCCCTGGCCGCGCTGCGCCGCCGCGCCTGAGGAGGCGACCGGCGGCGAGGCGGGTCAGATCAGGCCCTCCTCGCCCCGCTCCTTGAGCGCGTCGACCAGCACCTTGACGTCCTGGGCGCGGTCGCGCGGGCAGACCAGCACCGCGTCCGGGGTGTCCACCACGATCAGGTCCCGTACCCCGAGCGCGGCGACGAGCCGGCCGGACTGCGGCACCACCACCAGGTCGGCGCAGTCGTGCAGCAGCACGCCCGGCTTGGCGTCGGTGCCCAGCACCACGTTGCCCGCCGGGTCGGCGGGGAGCACGTCACCGAGGGTGTGGAAGTCGCCGACGTCGTTCCAGCCGAAGTCGCCGGGCACCGTCGCGACCCGACCGGCGGTCGCCGCGCCCTCCATCACCGCGTAGTCGACGGAGATCTTCGGCAGCGTCGGCCAGACGGTGCCCAGGATGTCGTCCTGCTCAGGGGTGCCCCAGGCGGCGGCGATGGCGCTCACCCCGGCGTGCAGGGCCGGCTGCTGGCGAGCCAGTTCGGCGAGGAAGACGTCCACCCGCCAGACGAACATGCTGGCGTTCCAGAGGTGCCGCCCCGAACGCAGGTACGCCTCGGCGACCGGCGCGGCCGGCTTCTCCTTGAACTCGGTGACCGGGCGCAGTGGATCGTCGCCGGTCGGCTCGCCGGTCTCCAGGTAGCCGTACCCGGTCTCGGCACGGGTCGGGGTGATACCCACCGTCATCAGCAGACCCCGCTCCGCGCCGCGTACCGCCGCGCGCACCGTCTCCACCCAGGCGTCGGCGTCCCGGATCAGGTGGTCGGCCGCGAAGGAGCCCATCACCGCCTCCGGGTCCCGCTGCGCGATCACCGCGGCGGCCAGCGCGATCGCCGCGCAGGAGTCCCGCGGCGAGGGCTCCACCAGGATGTTCTCCTCGGGCACTCCGGTGAGCTGCCGGGCAACCGCCGCCGCGTGCGCCGCGCCGGTGACGACCAGGATGTGCTCCGGTGTGGTCAGCGGCGCCAGCCGGTTGACGGTCGCCTGGAGCAGCGAGGCGCTGGTGCCGGTGAGCGGGTGGAGGAACTTGGGGTGCCCCGCGCGGGACAGCGGCCACAGTCTCGTGCCGCTGCCTCCCGCCGGGATGACGGCGTAGAGCATCAGCACATCATGCCCGAACCGTTTCGGGGCGGACGCGGGGTCGTTCGCCGGGTCGTCGCACGCTCAGGCCCGGGCCCGGCTCCACGCCGCGATGTGCACCTCGGCGCTGGACCCCCAGGTGAACTCCTTGGCCCGGTCGAAACCGGCCTTGGCCAGGGAGAGCCGCCGCTGCTCGTCGTCGAGGAGGGCGGCCAGGTCGGTGGCGATCTGGTCCGGGTCCTCGCTGGTGTAGGCGACCGCGTCGCCACCCACCTCGGGCAGGGAGAGGCGCGGGGTGGTGAGCACCGGGGCCGCGCACGCCATCGCCTCCAGGATCGGCAGCCCGAACCCCTCGCCGTACGACGGGTAGGCGGCCACCAGCGCGCCGCCGAGGAAGCCGGGCAGGTCGGCGTAGCGCAGGTAGCCCGGGCGCAGCAGGCGCAGGTGCGACGGCACCTCGGCCACGGCGCGGTCGATGTCGTCGTCGTGCCCCTGGCCGCCGGCCACCACCAGGGCCGGCGGGTTGTCCCGGTCGCCCACCGCGCGGGCCCAGCCGCGGATCAGGTTGGGGACGTTCTTGCGCGGCTCCTTGGCGCCGAGGAAGGCGACGTAGCTGCTGTTGCCCAGCCCCAGCCGGGCCCGGACCCGGGCCTTCTCCTCCTCGCTGGGCGCGTGGAAGGCCGCGTGGTCGACGCCGTGGTAGGCGACGTCGATCCGGGTGGGATCGGCGTCGAGCAGCCGGATCAGCTCGTCCCGGGTGGCCTTGCTCGGCACGATCACCCGGTCGGCGCGGCGCAGCGAGGTCTTGATCGCGCTGCGGAAGAACGTCCGCCGGGACTTGTCGTAATGCTCCGGCTCGGTGAAGAAGGTCGCGTCGTGCACGGTCACGGTGACCGGACAACCGGCCCGCAGCGGGCAGGTGTAGAAGGGCGAGTGCAGCACCTCCGCGCCGACCTGCTGGGCGAGCAGCGGCAGGCCGGTCTGCTCCCAGGCGAGGCGGGCGGGCCGGTGCGCGACGGCCGCCGGGGCTCCGATGACCTCGGCGCCCGGCAGCATCCGGGTGTAGCGCTCCAGGTCGGTGCGGAGGCTGACCACGACCAGGTCCACCCCCGAACCGCACACGGTGCCGAGGGCGCCGAGGAGGCCGTCGACGTATCTACCGACGCCGCCACGGTCGGCGGGGACACTCGTGGCGTCGATGAGCACGCGGGGCGGGCGACCGGCGGTCACGGGGCGACTCCTTGAACTGGCGGGTCTGTGGGGAACAACACTCCGGGCAAGCCTACGCCGGAGCCCGGTCCGCACGCTGACTGCGACCCGACGGTACGCCGACTTGTCATCGTCATCGAGTACGGGTCTCGGCGGCGTATCGTTCGCGCCGATGGCCGAGAACATTGCCCGGGTCTTCGCCGACGCGATCGCGACCGACCCCGCCCGCCCCCTGCTGACCTGGTACGACGACGCCACCGGCGAACGCACCGAACTGTCCGGCGCGACCCTGGCGAACTGGGTGGCCAAGACCGCCAACCTGCTCGTCGACGAGCTCGCCCTCTCCCCCGGCGATGCCGCCGCGGTGCTGCTCCCGCCGCACTGGCAGACCGCCGCGGTGCTGCTGGGCTGCTGGTCGGCGGGGGTGACGGTGGCCGACACGCCGGGCGACGTGGACGTGCTCTTCGCCGCCGCCGACCGGGTCACCGAGGCGGCCGCCTGGTCGGCCGGGGACCGGTACGCCCTGGCGCTCGCCCCGTTCGCCGCCCCGCTGCGCGAGGTGCCGGCCGGTTTCGCCGACTACGTGGTCGAGGTACGCACCCACGGCGACCACTTCACGCCGTACTCCCAGGGTGGCCCGGGCGACGCGGCGCTGCTGGCCCCGGCGGCCGACCGCGCGACGGAGCTGTGCATCGCCCCCGGCGACCGCCTCCTGGTGGACGCCGCCCAGCACCCCGACCCGGTCGACTGGCTGCTCGCCCCGCTGGTGCGGGGCGCCAGCGTCGTCCTCTGCGGCAACCTCGACGCCACCCGGCTCGACGGCCGGGTGGCGTCCGAAAAGGTGACCCGGATCCTCGCCTGAGCCGAGCCCCGCGAACCCGCGCCGACGGGGGCGGGGCGGGTCAGGCGGGGGTGGGGGTGTCGTGGTCGCTGGCGCGGCGCTGGGCGAAGGTGGCGAAGGCGGTCAGCGACTCGGGGTTGGCCAGGGCGCCCTTGGCGGCGGCCGAGTCCACCGGGGTGCCGGTGAGGATCTTCTTGACCGGCACCTCCAGCTTCTTGGCCGACAGCGTGCGCGGCACGGCGCGGACCTGGTGGATCTCGTCCGGGACGTGCCGGGGAGACAGCGCGGTGCGCAGCTCCCGGCAGATCTTCCGGCGCAGCGCGTCGTCCAGCTCCAGCCCTTCGGCGAGGACCACGAAGAGCAGCAGCTCGCCCGCGCCGCCCTCGTCGTCCTCCAGGTGCACGACCACCGAGTCGACGACCTCGTCCAGCCCCTCGACCACCGAGTAGAATTCGGCGGTGCCGAGCCGGACGCCGCCCCGGTTCAGGGTGGCGTCCGAGCGACCGGTGATGACGCAGCCGCCCCGGTCGTTGATCGTGATCCAGTCGCCGTGCCGCCACACCCCGGGGTAGACCTCGAAGTACGCCTCCCGGTAGCGGCGGCCGTCCGGGTCGTTCCAGAAGCCCACCGGCATGCTCGGCATCGGCGCGGTGATCACCAGTTCGCCCAGCTCGCCGATGACCGGGGTGCCGTCGGCGGAGCGGGCCTCCACCCGCGCGCCGAGTGCCCGGCAGGTGATCTCACCGGCGTGCACCGGCAGCAGCGGCACCCCGCCGACGAACCCGGTGCAGACGTCCGTGCCGCCGGAGAGGGACTGGAGCTGGAGGCTCTCCCCGACCGTCTCGTACACCCAGGTGAAGCCCTCGGCGGGCAGCGGCGCGCCGGTCGAGCCGACCCCGCGCAGCGCGGCGAGGTCGGCGATCTCCCTGGGCACCAGGCCGGCCTTGCGGCAGGCCAGCAGGAACGGCGCCGAGGTGCCGAGGTACGTCGTCTGAGTCTCCTCGGCCAGCCGCCAGAGCGCACCGAGGTCGGGGTGGCCCGGGTTGCCGTCGAAGAGCACGATCGTCGCGCCCACCGCCGGGGCGGAGACCAGGAAGTTCCACATCATCCAGCCGGTGGTGGTGAACCAGAAGAACCGGTCGGCCGGGCCCAGGTCGTGGTGCAGGGCGAGCATCTTCAGGTGCTCCAGCAGGATGCCCCCGTGCCCGTGCACGATCGGCTTGGGCAGGCCGGTGGTGCCGGAGGAGTAGAGCACGTAGAGCGGGTGGTCGAACGGCACCGGGGTGAAGGTCAGCGGCTCGTCGGTCGCGGCGGCCAGCTCATCCCAGCCCAGCATGCCCTCCGACGGCGTGCCTGCCGGGTCGAGGTACGCGATGCCGACGGTGTGCTCCAGCGAGGGCAGGGCGGCCCGGATGGCGGCCACCTCGCCGCGCCGGTCGACCGGCTTGTCGCCGTACCGGTAGCCGTCCACGGCCACCAGCACCTTCGGCTCGATCTGCTGCCAGCGGTCGGTGACGCTGCGGGTGCCGAACTCGGGCGCGCAGGAGGAGAAGATCGCGCCGAGGCTGCTGGTGGCCAGCAGCAGCACGTACGTCTCCGGGATGTTCGGGGCGTACGCGGCCACCCGGTCCCCGGCGACCACGCCGAGCCGGCGCAGCCCGGCCGCCACCCGGCGGACCTGCTCGCGCAGCTGCGCGGCGGTCAGCGTGACCGGCGCGCGGGTCTGGCCGTGCGCGATCACCACCGGGTCGTCGTCCGCGCGGCCCGGCATCCGCAGCACGTTCTCGGCGTAGTTGAGCGTGGCTCCGGGGAACCAGCGGGTGCCCGGCATCGTCGGGTCGGTCAGGGTCGCCGTCGGCGGGGTGTGCGCGACGACCTCGAAGTGGTCCCAGACCGAGCTCCAGAACGCGGCCAGGTCCTCCACCGACCAGCGCCACAGCGAGTCGTAGTCGGCGAAGTCCAGCCCGCGGTGCTCACGCAGCCAGCGCAGGTAGTTCCCGATCCGCGACCGCTGGAGTACGTCCGCCGGCGGCGTCCACAGCACGTCACCCACTGCTCCACCCTCCCTCGGGCCCCGCACCACACTGTGAATGGGCCGTGGCGCCATCTTGCCTTACCTCGAAGCGTCATTCTCCGCACCCGGCCCCGGTGAGGGGGCGTGGCCGGCCCACACGCCCGACCGGCCACCTGTGTGGGTCGCACCGCGACGGGCCGGGCGGGACGCCTCAGCCGGCCCGGTGCGCCTGGATGGCCCGGCGCCTGGCCAGCCGGTGCGCCCGGCGGATCTCCGCCTCCCGGAACCGGCGCTCGTCCTCCAGGGTCTCCGGCAGCACCGGCCGGACCGCCCGGGGCGCGCCACCCACGTCGACACCGACGAAGACCAGGTACGCGGTGGCCACCCGGACCGGCTCGTCCTCGGCCGAGTCCCAGCGCTCGGCGACCACCCGGACGCCCACCTCCATCGAGGTCTGCCCGGTCCAGTTCACCTGGGCGTGCGCGTGCACCAGGTCGCCCACCCGGACCGCCTCGGAGAAGACGATCTCGTCGATGGCCGCGGTGACGGCGGTGCCCCCGCTGTGCCGCGCCGCGGCGGCCCCGGCCACGTCGTCGACGAACTTCATCAGCACCCCGCCGTGCACCGTCCCGTAGAGGTTGACGTCGACGGCGGTCATGATGCGGCTCAGCGTGACCCGGGAGTACGAGGTGGGCTTGCCCGCCGGGGCGGCGGAGGGGTGCTCGGTCATGGCGGAAACGGTACGGTGCGCGGATGCGACATCTCTGGAGCTTCCTCGCCGGGTTGGTGGTGGCGCCCATCACCTGGGTGCTGATCACTCTCGGGCAGGACGGGTCGGGTCGGACCGTGAACCGCTGGGTGGAGATCGGTACGTACAGCACGCCCAACCTGATCGAGCCGGCCGTCTACCTCGGCGTCGCCGGCATCCTGCTCGGTCTGCTCGGCACCCTGCGCATCTCGCCGCTCGGCCCCCTCGTCGCCGGGCTGCTGCTGGTCATCCCGTACGTCGGGATGTTCATCGCCCCGTTCACCGTGCTCGACAAGATTCCGGACAACTGGAAGGTGCTCGGGGACCCGCTGCCGCTGGACCAGCCGGTGCGGAACGGCACCCTGTTCCTGATCGGCCTGCTGCTGCTGATGGCGACCTTCAGCCTGCAGCGGTGGCGACAGTGGCCGGCGGCGCCCTCGACCGGGGCGGAGCTGACCCCGGCCGACGACACACCGCCGGAGAACACCTTCACGCTCGGCGACTGGCCGCCGTCCGGGGCGCGGAGCGAGCAGGACACCGCCCCGCTCACCCTCGGCTACCCGGACGTGGGCACCCCCACCGACCCGCTGCCCCGGCGCAGCGGCACGGAGTCGCCGTGGACCGCGCCGCCCCGCTACGGGTCCGCGAGCGACAGCACCGACAACCGTTGACGGCTGCGGGCGGGCCGGAGAACCGGCCCGCCCGCCCGACGGATCGTCGTCAGCCCTTGAGGAGCTGACGGGCCATCACGATGCGCTGCACCTGGTTGGTGCCCTCGTAGATCTGGGTGAACAACGAGCGCACAGCCGCTGAGCTGGGAAAACTCGCTGAACTGCCCCACAGAAATCGGGTCACGGCGAGTGAGGGCGCGTCGCAGCAACGACTAGCAGCGTCCAATGCTGCGCGATGGAACGTCGAATGGCCTCATCGGCTGCCACCGGAAGACCGGGTAGGGCATACGGGGGTGGTGCCTGCGCCGATGACTGATCACTTACGGACTCGGGCCGAAGCTCGTCTGGCGAAGTGCTGGCCGAACTTCGCCGTGAGCTGCAAACGTTCACTCAGAGGCACCTCGGTGGACTTGGCACTGTTGAAGTCATCGCCGACGTACCGCGGAACGATGTGCCAGTGCAGGTGGAAGATGTCATGAGCGGGAGGCCCAAGGTTAAGCCGCACCGTCGTCCCGCTCGCGCCGAACGCCGCCTTCACCGCCTGTGTCGTCACCTGGAGCGCGGCCAGCATGGGGACCGCCTTCTCGGGAGGCACGTCAGCGATGCCGCCGAAGTGACCGGCCGGAACGAGCAGCATGTGACCTCGGTTGTTCGGCCGCTGGTGAAGTGCGGGGAAGACAACGAACTCGTTGTTGACGGCAAGGCAGACGCCGGGATCGGTAACGCCGGCCGTCACCGAGCAAAACACGCACGACAGATTCAAGATCGCATCTCCCGGATTCGAGCCCCACGCTTCATGGCCCATCCTCCCCGATGGCGGGTGCGACCTACGCTGCGTGGCCGGGCCGGTCGGCCCGGCCACACCTGCTCTGAGCTGCGAAAACAGCCCCGAATCAGCCCTTCAGAAGCTGCCGGGCCATGACGATGCGCTGCACCTGGTTCGTTCCTTCATAAATCTGGGTGATCTTGGCGTCCCGCATCATCCGCTCGACCGGGTAGTCGCGGGTGTAGCCGTAGCCGCCGAGCAGCTGCACCGCGTCGGTGGTGATCTCCATGGCGGCGTCGGAGGCGAAGCACTTGGCTGCCGCGCCGAAGTAGGTCAGGTCGGCGTCGCCGCGCTCGGACTTGCCGGCGGCGGCGTACGTCAGCTGCCGGGCCGCCTCCAGCTTCATGCCCATGTCGGCGAGCATGAACTGGATGCCCTGGAACTCCGCGATCGCCTTGCCGAACTGCTTACGCTCGGCCACGTACCCCTTGGCGTAGTCGAGCGCGCCCTGGGCGATGCCGACGGCCTGCGCGGCGATGGTGACCCGGGTGTGGTCCAGGGTCTGCATCGCGGTGGCGAAGCCGGTGCCCTCGGCGCCGATCATGCGGTCGGCCGGGATCCGGACGTTGTCCAGGTAGACCTCGCGGGTCGGGGAGCCCTTGATGCCGAGCTTCTTCTCCGGCGCGCCGAAGCTGACCCCGGCGTCGGCCTTCTCGACCACGAAGGCGGAGATGCCCCGGGAGCGGGCTGTGGGATCGGTCACAGCGAAGACGGTGTAGTACTCCGACACGCCCGCGTTGGTGATCCACCGCTTCACGCCGTTGAGCACCCAGTGGTCGCCGTCGCGTACCGCCCGGGTGGTCATCGACGCGGCGTCGCTGCCCGCCTCCGGCTCGGAGAGGCAGTACGAGAACATCGCGTCGCCCGAGGCGACCCGGGTCAGGTACTTCTGCTTCAGCTCCTCGGAGCCGGCCAGGATCAGCGGCATGGTGCCGAGCTTGTTCACCGCCGGGATCAGCGAGGACGAGCCGCAGGCCCGCGCCACCTCCTCGATCACGATGGCCGTGGCCAGCGCGTCCGCGCCGGCGCCGCCGTACTCGACGGGGATGTGCGGGGCGTGGAAGTCCGCGGCCCGCAGCGCGTCGTAGGACGCCTTGGGGAACTCACCGGTCTCGTCCGCCTCGGCGGCGTTGGGGGCCACCTTCGCGGCACAGACCTCACGGACCGCCTCCCGGATCGCCTCGTGCTCCTCCGGCAACCGGTAGACGTCGAACGACTGCTCTGCGGCCATGTCGGCCCTCCCCTTTCACCGCTATCATGCGCAGTCTGTGGCGTTTTGCAGGTCCGCCGACTGCCGCAGACTGAAGGATAGCCACCAGGTCCGGCCGGACCTTACCGGCGGGTAGGCTCGCGCACGACCAGCGTCGACTCGGCACAACTATCCTCACACCAGACGACAAAGTTCCCTCGGCGCCGGCCATGGCGCCCCAGCCGAACGCGACGCAGCGACGCGCCGCCAGTGCGAGCGGAGAAGACAGGCGTGACGATCCCGTACCCGAACATCCAGCCGGTGCCGGCCATCACCCCGGTGACGCCGCCCTCGGGTGCCCCGCGACCGCGGGTGACCTTCCTCGGGACCGGTTACCTCGGCGCGACGTACGCCATCTGCTACGCCGAGCTGGGTTACGAGGTCCTCGGCTTCGACGTCGACGCGGACAAGATCGCCAAGCTGAACGCGGGCGAGGTCCCGATCCACGAGCCGGGCCTGGACGAGCTGCTCCGGCGCAACCTCGCCGCCGGTCGGCTGCGGTTCAGCACCGACATCGGCGAGGTCGCCGACTTCGGCGACGTGCACTTCATCTGCGTGGGCACCCCGCAGCGCGCCGACGGGATGGGCGCCGACCTGTCGTACGTCGAGGCGTCGGTGACCAGCCTGGCCCAGCACCTGACCCGCAAGGCGCTGATCGTCGGCAAGTCCACCGTCCCGGTCGGCACCGCCGAGTGGGTGGAGCAGCTCGTCGGCAAGCACACCCCCAACGACCTGGGCGTCGAGGTGGCCTGGAGCCCCGAGTTCCTCCAGGAGGGCTTCGCCGTCGACGACGTGCTGCGCCCCAACCGGATCGTGGTCGGCGTCAAGACCGAGTGGGCGAACGGCATGCTCTACGCCGCCCACAAGGGCGTCTTCGACCTGGCCGCCACCGAGGACCGCGAGGTGCCCCTGGTGGTCACCGACTTCGCCACCGCCGAGCTGGTCAAGGTCGCCGCGAACGCCTTCCTGGCCACCAAGATCTCCTTCATCAACGCGATGGCCGAGGTCTGCGAGGCGTCCGGCGGCGACGTCACCCAGCTGGCCCGGGCGATCGGGTACGACCCGCGCATCGGCAACCGGTTCCTCCAGGCCGGGCTCGGCTTCGGCGGGGCCTGCCTGCCCAAGGACATCCGCGCCTTCCAGGCCCGGGCGCAGGAGCTGGGCGCCGGCGAGGCGCTGCGCTTCCTGCACGAGGTGGACCTGATCAACCTCCGCCGCCGTACCCGGGTCCTCCAGCTCGCCGCCGACCTGCTCGGCCGCCGCTCCGGCCCGGCCGGCCCGGACTTCTCCGGCACCCGGATCGCCGTGCTGGGCGCCACCTTCAAGCCCAACACCGACGACGTCCGCGACGCCCCGGCGCTCGCCGTCGCCGCCCTGCTGGCCAAGTCCGGCGCGGACGTGCACGTGTACGACCCGCAGGGCACCGAGAACGCCCGCCGGGTGGCCCCCGAGCTGACCTACGAGGCCAGCATGAACGACGCGGTGACCGGCGCCGACCTGGTCTGCGTGCTCACCGAGTGGGCCGACTTCCGCAACGCCGACCCGGTCGTCCTCGGCGAGCTGGCCGCCGGGCGCAAGGTGGTCGACGGACGCAACTGCCTCGACTCCACACTGTGGACCCAGGCCGGCTGGGAATACCGCGGCATGGGCCGCCCCTGACGGGTACGCGCCGACGCGCCGGCCGGGAAGCACCGCTTCCCGGCCGGCGCTCCTCGTTGTGCCGAATCGCCAACGCCAGGTGTCGAAATCCGCGCCGGGGCAGGGCATGCTCGACACTGGAGGTCCACAGTGCGGGCCGGCCGGGTGGAGGGGTGTCGTGGAGAGCTTTCAGTGCTCCTCGTGCGGGCGGCAGATTCAGCCGGCCGCCCGTTGCCCGCACTGCGGCGCCGAGCAGCCGCAGTGGCGGGAACACCTGGCCGAGATCGAGCGGTCCATCGCGGAGATGAAGGCGCGCGAGGCGGCCATCCTCGCCGAGCAGCGGCAGATCGCCGCCAAGATGCAGGCCGCCCTCTTCCAGCGCGACATCCTCGCCCACGCCGGTGAGGAGCGGACCAGGCAGGCCACCCGCCCGCGCCGGGTGCTGCGCCGCAAGCCCGGCCGCCGACCCCCGACCGCCGCCACCGGCGCCCCGCCCCGGGTGCCCCGGCAGGGCGCCGCGCCGCCCGGGTCCGACGACGGCCCGCCGCCGCCACCGCGCGCCACCGCCACCTGGCTGGACGCCGACGATCCGGAGCACCCGCCGGAGGCGTCCTCCCGCGAGGTGCAGAACATCCCGCTCGGACTCGGCGCGCTGCTGCTGGCCGTGGCCGCGGTGGTCTTCGCCGCCGTCGCCACCAGCTCGATGGACGCCCTCGCCCGGCTGGGCATCCTGCTGGTCGCCACCGTGCTGCTGCTGCTCGCCCCGCCCGTGCTCGCCCGGCGCGGGCTCACCTCGACCGCCGAGACGATCGCCGCGGTCGGCCTGCTGCTGGTGCCGCTGGCCGGGTACGCGCTGTGGGCGGTGGACCGGATCGGCGCCGGCGGTGCCTCCGGCGCAGTCTTCTCCGGGGTGATCTTCGCGGTCACCGCCGCCGTCGCCCTCGGGTACGCCCGGGGCACCGGCCTGCGCGCGCCCCGCTTCGCCGCCGTGCTCGCCGCCCAACCGGTGGTGCCGCTGCTGACGTACGACCGGATCACCGGCCCCGGCGGGTGGGCGTTCGCGCTGACCGTCGTCGCCGTGCTCGACCTCTGGCTGGCCCGCTCGTCGCTGCTGCTGGAACGCCCGGTCCGCCGCGACCTGCCGGTCGACCCGCCGGCCGCGCCGACCGCGCCCCGGCAGCGCACCGCCACCGAGGGCCGGCCCGAGGCGGCGCCCGAGGAGGCCGGCGAGGTGCTCGGCGCGACGGCGGCCCCGGCACCGGGCGAGGTCGTCCGGCCGGTGCCCTGGCTGCCCCAGGTGACCTGGCTGCTGCACGGAGCGGCGGTGGCGCTCGCCCTGGCGTACGCGGTCACCGCGCTGCTGCGGGCGGCCACCGTACCGGCGGCCACGGTGGCCGGCGCGGCGCTGCTGCTGGCCGCGGCGGTGGCCCTGGCCGGCGCGCTGGTGCTGCGGCGACCGCCGCTGCCCGACGTGGCCGCAGGCATCATGACGCTGGCCGTCATCGGGGCGCTGGGCCGGATCGCCTCGGTCGCCTACCCCGGTCGGGCGCTGCTGCTGATCGCCGCCGTCATCACGCTCACCGGGCTGGCCGTGCGGGCCGTACCGGAGGCGGCCCGACGCGGGCCGCAGTTCGCCGCCGCGGCGGCGCTCACGGTCAGCGGGGTGGTCGTCGCCGGCGGCGCCCTGCGCGCCGGCATGGCCCCGGCCCGCGCGGCCCTGCCGGCCTGGAACGCCGACCTGACCCGGTTCCCCGGCGAGCTGGCGGCGGCGGTCGGCCCGGCCGCCTGGCAGTTGGCCGCCAGCGCCCTGCTGCTGACCGTGGCCGCGGTGCTCGCCCTGCCTCCCGAGATCCGCCGCGAGTTCGCCGTGGTCGGCGCGGGGCTGACCGCGCTCGCCGTACCGGCCTCCCTCGCCCTCGGCTGGGCGGCCGCGCCGTGGCCGATGGTGCTGGCCGCGGTCGGCATCGGGGTGCTCGGCCTCTCCGCGGCCACCACCCGCGCCGCGCTGGTGCACGCCGTCACCGCCACGGTGGTGGGCGTGATCGGCGCCGGGGCCGCACTGAGCCGGCCCGCGCTGACCGCGGCGGCGCTGGTCACCCTCGTCGTGGCGGGGGTGCTGGTCGCGCTCGCACCCCGGGTGCGGATCACCCCGGCGGCGGCCGACACGCTCTCCGGCTGGGCGGCCGGCGGGGCGTCGTTCGCGCTGCCCGGCGCGGTGGCCGCCTTCGTCGCCGCCACCGAACCGGCCGTCCCGACGCCCACCCCGGCGGTGCTGCGCGAGCTGACCGTCCCGATCCTGGCCGCCGCCTTCCTCGCCGTCTGCGTCACGCTGGGCTACGCGGCCATGGTGCAGGTCTCCCAGCGACACATCGCGCTGCCGCACGCGGCGGGCACGGCGCTCGGCGCGCTCGCGGTCGTCGCCGCCGCCTTCGGCGCCCCCGGCACCACCGCCGCCGACGCCTGGGTGGGCGGGCTGCTGCTGGTCGCCACCGTGCTGCTCCTGCTCGCCCCGCGGATCGACGCGGGCCGCCGGTCCGACCTCGCCCTCGACGGCTCCGACCTGGCCGCCGCGGCGGTCACCGCCGCGCTGATCGCCACGCTGGCCCGGATCGCGGCGGTGATCTCCGCCGGCGGGCAGCTCGCGGTGGCCGCCGCGCTGGTGCTGCTGGTCGCCGTCGCGGCCCGGGCGATGCCGGAGGAGTGGCGCCGCGGGCCGGTGCTCGGGATCGCCGTCGGCGGCACCCTGATCGGCCTGCTGGCCGGCTGGTCGGCCCTGCGCGGCGGGGTCGGCGTGCTCGCCACGCCCGGCCCGATCTGGGCCGGTGACCTCACCGGCTGGCCGGCCGCGCCCACCGGCGGCGCCACCTGGCAGGCCCCGGTGGCACTGGCGATGCTCGGCACGGCGGCCGGGATCCTGCTTCCGCCGCCCTGGAAGTACGACATCGCTGGCGCGGCGGTCGTGCTCGCCACCATCGGGGCGCCCGCCGCGTTCGACCTGCCCTGGTGGTCGCCGGTGCTGGTCGGGACGATGGTCGCCACCGTCCTCGGGATGGCGGCGGTGGCCTCGGCCGACCCGCGCGCGGGGCTCTCCCGGGCGGTCGCGGCCGGTGCGGTGGCGCTGCACGCCGCAGCGGCCGGGCTGGTCCGGCCGTGGACCACCGCGCTGGCGCTGGGCGCCATCGCGCTGATCGGGCTGGTCGTCGCGGCGCTGGCCCGGGGGCTCGCGCCGTCGCTGACGGAGGACGTGGAGACCGAGGGGATGCCACCGCACCTGGTGCGGATCGGCGGCGCGGCGGCCGGGGCGGCCCTGCTGGCGCTGCCGGGCGCGGTCGCCGCGCTGGCCGCCGAGTTCGGTCACTCGGCCCAGGTGGTGCTGACCGGCGCGCTGGCGGCGTCCAGCATCGGGCTGGCCGGGGTCGCCGCGGTCCGCCGCCAGGTGCCGCAGTACCTGCCGTACGCGAGCGCGGCGATCGTCGGCGGCGCGACGGTCAGCGCGCTGGCCGCGATCTTCGCCCACCTCCCCTCCGGCGTGTACGCCGCCGCGGCGGCGCTGCTCGGGGTGCTCGCCGAGCTGGTCCGGGCGGCCACCGTCCCGCCGGTCGGCTCGGCCCAGCCGGTACGCCGGTGGGCCGTGCTGCTGGACGGCGCGCTGCGCCGGCTGCCGGACGACGGCACCCGACGCCGCTGGCGCATCAGCCCGGCCGTCGGGGCCTTCGCCGCGGCGGCGCTGCCGACGGCGCTGGCCCTGGCCTCGCTCGCGCCGCTGCTCTACATCGCCCTGGTGGAGCCGCACCGGATGCTCTCCCGGGTCTGGCAGGGGCCGCCACCGGAGCTGCTCACCCCGCCTCCGGAGGCGGTCGACCCGACCCACGTGCTGACCGCGCTGCTGCTCACCGCGACCGCGGCGCTGGCGGCCACCGGGCTCAGCGGCGGGCGGCGCGCGCGGGCCGTGCCGGTGGTCCTGCCGGGGCTGGCGGTGACCCTGCTGATCACCCCGGTGGCGCTCGGCCACGCCTGGCCGGAGAGCGCCCTGGCGGCACTGGCGGTCTTCACCATCTCGATGCTCGGGCTCGCGCTGACCCCGCCGCCGCCGCTGGCCGAGCCGGCCCGGTCGCTGCGGGTGACCCGGGTGCTGGTCTTCGCGATCGGGCTGGCCGGCGGCGGCGCCGGGCTGGCCGGCAGCCTCGGCACCCAGGGCCTGACCCTGTTCACGCTGGGCGGGGCGGTGGGTGTCGGCAGCGTCGCGGCGCTCTACGGCACCACCCAGCGGGCGCGCATCCTCGGCTGGCTCTTCGCCTCGCTGATGGCGCAGCTCTTCGTGCTCACCGCCGGGCTGGTCGCCGGGCTCGCCGCCGTCTGGTCGGCGTTCGGGGTGCTGGCGGTCGGCGCGGCGTTGCAGGTGTTCGCGGCGACCCTGCCGAGGCTGCGCCGCCCCGAGGCGCAGCCCGAGGCGGCCACCGTGGAGTGGACCGGGTACGCGGCCGCGCTGATCGCCCTGGCGCTGGCGTACGACTCGCCCCGGCACATCGCCGCCCTGCTGGCCGCCTGGGGTGCCGTGCTCGGGATCGCCGCGAGCCGGCCGGGGCGCCGCCCGCTGGAACGGCAGATCCTGTTCTGGGCGGTGGTCGCCTGCGAGATCACCGCCTGGTGGATCCTGATGCGGGTCGCCGCCGTGGCGCTGCCGGAGGCGTACACGCTGCCGTTCGCGGCGCTCGCCCTGCTGGTGGGGGTGCTGGAGCTGCGGCACCGGCCGGACCTGTCGAGCTGGGTGGCGTACGGGCCGGCGCTGGTCACCGCGTTCGTGCCGACCCTGGCGATCGTGCTGGCGACCGAGTCCAGCATGCTGCGGCAGGTGCTGCTGCTGCTCGGCGCGGTGGCGGTGCTGATCTTCGGCACCACGAGCCGGCAGCAGGCACCGGTGATCGTCGGCGCCACGGTGACCGCGATCGCCGCGGTGCACGCGCTGTTCAGCCTCGGCCCGTGGCTGGTGCTGATCCCGGTCGGCGTGGTGCTGCTGGTGCTGGGCGCGAGCAACGAGCGCCGCCGCCGCGCCCAGGAGCGGTTGCAGACCGCGCTACGCGGCATGAGATAAATCGGAGGGTCCCTGTGGCGTGACTGCCGTGTTGCGCAGGGCGTGCCGGGTGATCGCGGGCCACGAACTGGTTGCTGAGCCGGATGCGGGGGGCCTCGTCGCGGCCGGGATCATGCCGGGGTCGCTCGCCGGTCGTTGCCGGGCGGCCCGGTCGATCCCCGACGTGATCAGGAGTTGCGGCTACCAGCGGTGACGGGCAGCTCCGCCCAAGCCCCACCCCGCGGCGCCTTTGCTCTGCTGCCCTCCACGCAACACTCACGTCGAGTGACGACCCGTCGAGCGGCCGGTCCCCGGGTGTATCGCGTTCCGGCTGTTCAAGGCGGTGTTGCCTAAGGGGTAGCAGAGCAAAGGGAGCGAACCTGGGACCCGGGGGGCGACACAGCCGACACGTTGCGTGACGCCGCCTGGGATCACTGACGGTGAGTGCCGTGGGTCGTGTGGAGCGGTCAGGCGAGGGAGGCGCGGAGGGCGGCGTCCTTCTCGGCCACCATCTCCTCCAGGCTGGCCTGGAAGGCGGTCATCCGCTTCAGCAGCGCCGGGTCCGAGGCGGCCAGGATGCGGACGGCGAGCAGCCCGGCGTTGCGGGCGTTGCCGATCGACACGGTGGCCACCGGCACCCCCGCCGGCATCTGCACGATGGAGAGCAGGGAGTCCATCCCGTCGAGGTGCTTGAGCGGCACCGGCACGCCGATCACCGGCAGCGGGGTCACCGAGGCGACCATGCCGGGCAGGTGAGCGGCGCCGCCCGCCCCGGCGATGATCACCTTGACGCCGCGGTCGGCGGCGGAGCGGCCGTACTCGATCATCTTCACCGGGGTGCGGTGGGCGGAGACGACGCCCACCTCGTAGGGCACCCCGAACTCGTCCAGCGCCTCGGCGGCGGCCTTCATGACCGGCCAGTCCGAGTCGCTGCCCATGATCAGCCCGACGGTGCTCACACGCGGCTTCCCTTCGTTCGCGACTGCGGGGCTCGCAAGCTCACTCCTCGCGCTCACTGTCCCTCGCGCAGCCAGGACGCGGCCCGCGCGGCCCGCGCCCGTACGTCGTCCAGGTCGTTGCCGAGCACCGTGACGTGCCCGATCTTGCGGCCGGGCCGCACCTGCTTGCCGTACAGGTGGACCTTGGCGCCCGGCTCGGCGGCGAAGAGGTGGTGCAGCCGCTCGTCGATGGAGATGCCGCCTGGCTCGCCGCCGAGCACGTTCGCCATCACCACCACCGGGGCGGTCAGCGAGGTGTCCCCCATCGGGTAGTCGAGCACGGCCCGCAGGTGCTGCTCGAACTGCGAGGTGCGGGCGCCCTCGATGGTCCAGTGCCCCGAGTTGTGCGGCCGCATGGCCAGCTCGTTGACGACCAGGCCGGCGTCGGTCAGGAACAGCTCCACCGCCAGCAGGCCGACCACGTCGAGCGCGGTGGCCAGGTCGATGGCGAGCTGCTGGGCGGCGAGCGCGAGCTCCTCCGGCAGGTCGGGCGCGGGGGCGAGCACCTCGACGCAGATCCCGTCCCGCTGCACGGTCTCCACCACCGGGTACGCGGCGACCTGCCCGAACGGCGAGCGAGCCACCTGCACGGCCAGCTCCCGACGCAGCGCCACCCGCTCCTCGACGATCAGCGAGGTACCGCCGGCGAGCAGCGTCGCGGCCAGCTCGGCGGCCCGGGTCGGGTCGTCGACCATCCAGACGCCCCGACCGTCGTAGCCGCCGCGGGCGGCCTTCAGCACCACCGGCCAGCCGTTCTCCTCGCCGAAGGCGACCAGGTCGACGGGCTCGGCGACCGGCCGCCAGGCCGGGTTCGGAGCGCCCAGCGCACCGAGGCGCTCCCGCATGATCCGCTTGTCCTGCGCGTGCAGCAGCGCGTCGGCGGCCGGGAAGAGCTTCACGCCCTCGGCGGCGAGGGCGCGGATGTGCTCGGTGGGCACGTGCTCGTGGTCGAAGGTGACCACGTCGCAGCCCTTGGCGAAGGTGCGCAGCGCGGAGAGGTCGGTGTGGTCGCCGTACTGGACGTCGGAGGCGACCAGGGCGGCGCCGTCGTCCGGGGCGAGCGCCAGCACGCGCAGTGACTGGCCGAGGGCGATGGCAGCCTGGTGGGTCATCCGGGCCAACTGGCCTCCGCCCACCATGCCGACGACGGGCAGACCGGTACGGGAATCCATAGCGCCGCCAGCCTATCCGGGCGGCCGGCGATCACCGCCGCGAGGGGCACCGGGCGGCCGGCGATCACCGCCGCGAGGGGCACCGGCCCGCCAGCTCAACTCCGGGCGTCAGCCGAGCTGGGCGACCAGGTCGTCGACCGAGGTCACCGGCCGCTGGCAGACGAAACCCCGGCAGACGTACGCGGTGGGCCGCCCGTCGACCAGCGGCCGGTCCGCGAGCAGCGGCACCCCCGGCTGGTCTGGTCGGCCGGCCACCACGACCGCGCCCGGCGGGGCGTGCCGCACGGCGGCGGCCACCAGGGGATCACCCACCGCGTCGTCGGTGGCCACCGCGATCTCGTACGGCCCGGAGAGCAGCGCCTCCCCCACCGTCGCCGCGTAGCCGGTGAAGCGGGCGTGCCGCCCGACGATCGGCGCGACGGTGGCCAGCGCCGCCTCGGCGGCCTCCCGGTAGCGGTTCTCCCCGGTCAGCGCCGCGTACGCCACCAGCGCCGCCACGATCGCCGAGCGCCCTGACGGGGTGGCGTTGTCGGTCGGGTCGGCCGGCCGGGCGACCAGCTGCTCGGCGTCGTCGGCGGTGTCGTAGAAGCCGCCGCCCGGGGCGGCGAACCGGGCCAGGGCCACGTCGAGCAGCCCGCCGGCCAGCTCCAGCCAGCGCCCCTCGCCGGTGAGCTGGTGCATCGCGCAGAACGCCTCGGCCACGCAGCCGTAGTCCTCCAGCACGCCGGCCGGCTCGCCGACCACCTTGTCGCGGGACGCCCGGCGCAGCCGCCCGTCCACGACGTGCACGGCGGCCAGGTGCTCGGCGGCGTCGCGCATCGCGCCGTCCGCGACGATGGTGACGCCCTCCATCAGGTTGGCGTCCTCGTCGTCGGGCGAGGCGTAGAGGGCGGCGACCCGGAGGAACTCGGCGAGCGCGGTGATCGCCAGGCCGTTCCAGGCGGCCACCACCTTGTCGTCGCGGGCGGGTTGCGGGCGGGTGTCCCGGGCGACGAGCAGCCGGCCGACGACGTCCCGCCAGCGGGCCTTGATCTCCGGGTCGGCGTCGTCGACGTCCCGGGCCAGCCGCAGCACGCTCGTGCCGTGCTCGAAGGTGCCCTCCTCGGTGACCTCGAAGAGGTCGGCGGCCCAGCGGCCGTCCTCCTCGCCGAGCGCCGCCACGAGCTGGGCCGGGGTCCAGGCGTAGGTGAGCCCCTCGACGCCCTCGGTGTCGGCGTCCAGCGCGGAGGCGAAGCCCTCCCCCGCCCGGTGCAGCTCGTCGGCGAGGAACCGGGCGGTGTCCCGGGCCACCCGCCGGGCCATCCGGTCGCCGGTGAGCCGCCAGAGCTGGGCGTAGAACCGCAGCAGCAGGGCGTTGTCGTAGAGCATCTTCTCGAAGTGCGGCACGGTCCAGTGCGCGTCCACCGAATAGCGGGCGAAGCCGCCGGCGAGCTGGTCGTGGATGCCGCCCCGGGCCATCGCCTCGGCGGTGTGCCGGGCGATCTCCAGGCTGCGCGCCGAGCCGGTGCGCTGGTGGTGCCGGAGCAGGAAGAGCAGGTTCATGTGCGGCGGGAACTTCGGCGCCCCGCCGAAGCCGCCGTTCGTCGCGTCGTACTCGCGGGAGAGCTGGTCGGCGGCGGAGTCCAGCAGCTCGGCGGTGAGCGGGGCGGTCGGGCCGCCGACGGCCTGGGCGCCGCCGATCGCCTCGACCACGGCGGCGCCCTGGCGCAGCACCGCCTCACGCTGGTCGCGCCACGCCGCGGCGACCGACTCCAGCAGCCGGACGAAGTTCGCCCGGGGGAAGTACGTGCCGCAGAAGAACGGGGTGCCGTCGGGGGTGGCGAAGACCGTCATCGGCCAGCCGCCCTGCCCGGTCATCGCCTGGGTGGCGGTCATGTAGACCGCGTCGACGTCCGGCCGCTCCTCCCGGTCCACCTTGATCGCCACGAAGTCGTCGTTGACCAGCGCGCCGACCTGCTCGTTCTCGAACGACTCGTGGGCCATCACGTGACACCAGTGGCAGGCGGCGTAGCCGACCGAGATCAGCACCGGCACGTCCCGCCGCTTCGCCTCCGCGAAAGCCTCGGCGCTCCAGGGCCACCAGTCGACCGGGTTGTCGGCGTGCTGGAGCAGGTACGGCGAGGTCGCATCGGCGAGTCGGTTCACCTGACGACCATATCCAGCCGGACGGGCCCGCGCCCGTCGGTCCGACGGCAATCGCAGGGGCTTCCGCAGTTCACTTTCATCTATTTATATCTGTGCATGCCGGCGATCGTCGCCGGCCTCGCGAGGAGGCACGCATGCGCGGATCCCGTCGTCTGTCCGTACTCACCTCGGTCGCGGTGCTCGCGGTCGTCCTCACCGGACACCCCGCCGCCGCGGCCGTGGACCCCGCCACCCGGATCTCCGGGACCACGGCCGTCGGCACCCACAACGCGTACGAGCGCGGCACCTACACCTACCTGGCGCAGGCGCTCGACGCCCGGCCAGGGATGATCGAGCTGGACGTCTGGCCGGACGTGATCACGCGCCAGTGGCGGGTCAGCCACTCCAACCCGCTCGGCAACGACAACAACTGCGTCGCCGCCACCAGCGCCGCGCAGCTCTACACCGGCACCCGCAACAAGAACCTCGAACACTGCCTGGACGACATCCGGCTCTGGCTGGGCGCCCACCCCGACGCCGGGCCGGTGCAGCTCAAGCTGGAGCTGAAGACCGGCTTCAGCGCCCGTACCGGGCAGGGGCCGGTCCAGCTCGACGCGCTGCTCGCCGCCCGGCTCGGCGACCGGGTCTTCCGCCCGGTCGACCTGCGCGGCGGGTACGCCTCGCTGGACGCCGCCGCCCGGGCCGACGCCTGGCCGACCCGCCAGCAGCTCGCCGGCAAGGTGCTCGTGGAGCTGATCCCGGGCACCGTGGAGGAGGGCAATCCCACCGACACGCTCCGCACCGACGTCGAGTACGCCCGTCACCTCGCCGGCCTGGCGTCGGCGGGCACCCTCGCCCGGGCCCAGGCGTTCCCCGCCGTGCACAACGCCCAGGCCGGCGACCCGCGCACCCGCTACACCGAGGTGAGCCTGCGGCCGTGGTTCGTCGTCTTCGACGGCGACGCGAGCGCGTACGTCGGCGGCGGCATCGACACCTCCTGGTACGCCACCAACCACTACCTGCTGGTGATGACCGACGCGCAGAACGTGCCGCCGAAGGTGGGGAACACCGACCCGGACGCCGCCCGGGCCCGGGTCGCCCAACTGGCGGCGGCGCACGCCAGCATCGTCTCCGCCGACTGGGCGGCCCTGCCGACCGTCGTCGGCGAGGTCCTCCCCCGCGCCTGACCCGCGGCCGGGCCGCTGCCCGCGGCCCTGGCCCCGGTTTGCGGCGTGTCGGGGTGTCCCGCCGCCCGGACACCCCGACACGCCGCATCTCGCGAACGGGCGGTGGGTCAGGATGCGCCGTCGGCGCGCAGCGGGAAGACGTTCGACTCGGCCGACTCGCGCAGCGTGCCGAGTACCGCGCCGATCTTGTCGGCCGGCATCGGCTTGAAGAAGTGGTAGCCCTGGGCGGCGGTGCAGCCCAGCTCGGCCAGGGCGAGCCGCTGCTCGGCGGTCTCCACCCCCTCCGCCACCACCCGCAGCCCCAGCTCGTGCGCGAGCCCGACGGTGGTCCGGACGATCGCCGCGGCCTCCGGCGACTCGGCCATCCGGATCACGAACGAGCGGTCCACCTTGAGCTCGTCGACCGCGATCCGGGTCAGGAAGGTCAGCGACGAGAAGCCGGTGCCGAAGTCGTCGACGGCGAGCTGCACGCCCATCGCGCGGACCGTGGCCAGCACCTCGTCGATCACCTCCAGCTCGCTCATCACCACCGTCTCGGTGATCTCCAGGACCAACCGGTGCGGGGGCACCTGGTGGCGGCGCAGCGCGTCGGCGATCTCGGCCGGCAGCCGGGGGTCGAGCAGGCTACGGGCCGAGAGGTTCACCGAGATCGGCACGTCCAAGCCCTCCCGGGCCCAGTCGGCCGCCACCGCGAGCGCCTTGTCCAGCACGTACCGGGTGAAGGCGCCGAGCTGCTCGCTGTTCTCCACCGGGCGGATGAAGTCGACCGGGCCGAGCCAGCCGCGGCGCGGGTGCCGCCAGCGGATCAGCGCCTCCACCCCGGTCGGGGCGCCGGTGGCCAGGTCGACCGCCGGTTGCAGGGCCAGCACCAACTGGTCGTCGGCCTGCAACGCCTCCCGCAGCTCCGCCAGCAGCGCCAGCTGGTCGGTGCTCGCGGCGTCGCGGGCGCTGTCGTACGCGGCGACGCTGCCGCCGCCCTCCTTGGCCTGGTACATGGCGATGTCGGCCCGGCGCAGCAACTCGGTCAGGTCGGCGGTGCCCGCCCCGGCCACCACCACCCCCACCGACACCTCGACGGACATCCGCACCCCGGCCACCTCGGTCGGCGCGGCCAGCCGCTCGGCGATCTCCCGGGCCTGGCGCAGCGCGTACGCCATCGGGGCGGACCGGTCGCCGATCACCGGGACCGACGTCAGCAGCAGGGCGAACTCGTCCCCGCCGAGGCGCCCCAGCAGGTCGCCCGGGCGGGCGAGGGTGCCGAGCCGGTTGGCGGTGAGCCGCAGCAGCTGGTCGCCGGCCGCGTGCCCGAGGGTGTCGTTGACCTCTTTGAACTGGTTGATGTCCAGCAGCAGCAGCGCCACCGGGTGATCGTGGGCGAGCTGCCGCAGCGCCTGGTCGCCCTTGCTGAGCATGGCCGCCCGGTTCACCAGCCCGGTCAGCGCGTCGTGCACCGCCTCGTACGACGACCGCGCGCTGACCAGCCGCAGCTCCCGGTGGGTGGCCGCGTCGTGCAGCGCGGCGGCGAGGGCGTCGGAGAAGGCGGCCACGGCGTCCCGCTCGCGGGCACTCGGTGGCGCGGTGGCGGGGAAGCGGACCCGCAGCTCGCCGACCTCGGCCTCGCCGACGGTCAGCGGGCGGGCCAGCTCGTGCTCCGCGGTGGACGGCCGGGCGGGCGGCCCGATCTCGCGGTCGCGCACCTGGCCGGAGGCGTCCCCCCGGTACCGGCGCCAGCGGCCGTCGCCCCGGGCCACGTCGACGTCGACCAGCTCCGCGCCGAAGAGGGTCAGCGCGCCGGTCACCGCGGCGGTGGCCACCCCGCGCTCGTCGAGCTGGTTGAGCGCGGCGGTCGCCTCCGCGAAGGCCCGCCAGTCCCGTCGTTCCTGGTCGGCCCGGAGCCGGTGCCGGTAGGTCTGCTGGAGCAGCCAGAACAGGGGCGGGAGCAGCAGCAGCCAGCGGGCGTCGATCTCCACCAGGGCGACCACGACCAGGCCGACCGCGACGTTGCCGACGAACATCAGCAGCTTGCCCCGGAGCGCGGCGAGCACCGGTGGGCCGACGGCGACGCCGTGCCGCAGCGCCAGGGTGGCGCCGCCGAGGCAGGCGGTGGCGAGCAGGTAGGTCACCGAGGCGGCGATCAGGGCGAGGGCGAGCCCGGGGGTGGGTGCGGCCAGCAGCGGCGCGCCGAGCGCGGTGGCGACCGCGACGGCGAGCGCGGTGGCGGCGGTCAGCGAAGCGGCGATCCGCAGTACCTCGAGCGGGGGCCGGCGGTCGACGGCCAGGGACATTCCCGTCCAGGCCAGCCCGGTGCCGAGCAGCGCCGCGGCCGGCAGCCACCCGGCCGGTACGAGGTAGAGGCAGACGATCAGTGCGGCCTCGCCCCAGGTGATGCTGACCATGCCGGTGGCGGTGCGGAACCTCAGCCGGGCCAGTTGGGCGACCGCGAACGCGGCGAGGGCGATGCCGAACCGCGCGAGGGCGGGAAGTGCATCGTCCGGCGGCAGCGTGACGGGGACGGTCAGGCCGATCAGGACCGCCGTGAAGGCGGTCAGCGTGACGGCGGTGATCAGCAGGAGCACCCGTGGCGGTGTGCCGCCGGGATCGGGCCGGTCGACGTGGTCGCCGGCCCGGCCGGACGTCACCGGCCCGCTCCGTCCGCCGGCACACGGGGGATGCCCGGGACGGACGCTGCTGCGACGGTCATGGCGCCCCCTCCCGCGCACGGCTCAGGGACTTTTCGGTCCCCCCGGCGGAAGGCTAAGCCAATCCGGGTGGTCGCAACAGGGGCTGACGACCCGGATCGGCGTGAATCACGCTCCGACTAGCCGTTTCGGTGCTGCTGGTGGCCGTTGGGCGTGTCGGTGCGTGATTCCTGCGTCGAGGTCCCGTCCGCCGGATCGGTGGCCGACGTGTCGGCCTGCCCCTGGGTGGGGAACCGGTCGGGCAGCCGGCGCAGCCGGGCGTTCATGTTGCGGATCAGCAGGATGGTGGCGGCGGCCAGGAGGAGGATGAGGAAGAGGCCCATCGGCCCGGCCAGACCACCCGTGCGGGTGTCACCGAAGTTGTTCTCCGCGAGCACCTGGGCAGCGGCGGTCAGCATGGTGTTTCTCCGATGTGCGGTGGGCTTTCAGCGTAGCCCCCCGCCCGGTCAGCGGGCATGGGCCGTCTCGCGCACCCCGGCGAAGAGGTCCGACTCGGGCAGCGGGCTGTCGACCAGCGAGCGGACCAGCTGGAAGTCCTCCGTGGGCCAGGCGTGCCGCTGCAGCTCCATCGGGACGTGGAACCAGAAGCCGTCCGGGTCGATCTGGGTGGCGTGGGCGCGCAGCGCGTCGTCGCGGACCGGGAAGTAGTCGGCGCACTCCACCCGGGTGGTGATCCGCGGGCCCTTGTCGGGGCGGTCGTCCCAGCGCTTGAGCCACTCCTCGTACGGCGAGGCCAGGCCGGCGGCGAGCATGCCCTCGTGCAGCGCCATGATCTTGCCCTTGGAGAAGCCGATGTCGTAGTAGAGCTTCAGCGGCTGCCAGGGCTCGCCGAGCTCCGGGTAGCGCTCCGGGTCGCCGGCCGCCTCGAAGGCGGCCACGCTCACCTTGTGGGTCATGATGTGGTCGGGGTGCGGGTAGCCGCCCTCCTCGTCGTACGTGGTGACGACGTGCGGACGGAACTCGCGCATCAGCCGCACCAGCGGACCCGCGGCGACCTCGACGTCCTCCAGGGCGAAGCAGCCTTCGGGCAGCGGCGGCAGCGGGTCGCCCTCGGGCAGCCCCGAGTCGACGAAGCCGAGCCAGGCCTGCTCGACGCCGAGGATCGCCCGGGCGGCGTCCATCTCGGCGCGGCGGATCTCGCCGATGTTGGCCCAGACGTCGGGCCGGTCCATCTTCGGGTTGAGCACGCTGCCGCGCTCGCCGCCGGTGCACGTCACGACCAGGACGTCGACACCCTCCGCGACGTACTTCGCCATGGTCGCGGCGCCCTTGCTCGACTCGTCGTCGGGGTGCGCGTGCACCGCCATGAGACGCAGTTGCTCTGCCACTGTGGGCGCTCCTCGTCTGTGCCGGCCGACGGCCCACCCCGGGCCGCCCGGCTGACCTGCCGGAATCCTCCCCCGTGCCGGACCCTGCCGGCGCCGACCTGTCATCCTTGACGACAGGACGGGCTTGGGAGCGTGGAACTCTCCCATTCTTGCCGATGCTTCCGACAACAACGCCAGGAGATACCCGCCGGTGACCGAGACGCACGCCACAATCACCCCGGGCGCGCCCGCGTTCCCGCCCGGGCGGTACGGCCGCCGCCGCGAGCCGGGCCGCCGCCGGCCGCTGCTGGTCGGGTTGCTGGCGGCCGCCCTGGTCGCCGGGCTGGCCCTGGTCGCGACGCAGCTCTACGCCCGGTACGGCGACCCGACGTACGACGCCGAGGTGATCACCTACACCGACGTCACCGACACCGGGGTGCGGGTCGACTTCCGGGTCACCCTGCCCGAGGGCGGCTCCGCGGTGTGCCTGCTGCGGGCCCGCTCCCACGACGGCGCCGAGGTGGGTCGGGACGAGGTCGCGGTGAGCGCGCGCCCCGGCGCGCGGCAGGCCACCGCCCAGCACCGGATCGCCACCACCGCGCGGCCCTTCATCGGCGAGGTCGTCCGCTGCCGACCCGCCGGCTGACCGGCCGGCCGGCGCGGACGCCCCGGGACCAGGGTCGGGTACCGGCGCCGGGGGTGATCGACGACACCCGCGGGTGTGCCGCACTGGTAACTTGGTAACTCACCTGTCAGCCAGTTCCGCACGATCGAGGAGTACGCCTGTGTCCACCAATGACAACGAGGCGCCCGCCACCTGGCTGTCCCAGGACGCGTACGACCGCCTGAAGGCCGAGCTCGACCAGCACATCGCCAACCGGCCGGTCATCGCCGCCGAGATCAACGCCCGGCGCGAGGAAGGCGACCTGCGGGAGAACGGTGGCTACCACGCCGCCCGCGAGGAGCAGGGCAAGGCCGAGGGGCGCATCCTCTACCTCAAGGAGCTGCTGCGCACCGCCAAGGTCGGCGAGGCGCCGACCGCCGACTCGGTGTCGCCCGGCATGGTCGTGACGATCTACTTCGACGACGACCAGGACGACACCGAGACGTTCCTGCTCGGCTCGCGGGAGATCGCCTCCACCACCGACCTGACGGTCTACAGCCCGGAGTCGGCGCTCGGCAAGGCGATCCTGGGCGGTCGCCCCGGCCAGACCTGCACCTACACGGCGCCGAGCGGCGCCGACATCAAGGTGACCGTGGTCAGCTTCGAGCCGTTCTCCGGCTGAGTCCGGCCCCGCCGGGTCCGCGGACCCGGCGGTTCCCCATCGCGTACGCCCCGAGGCGTGGCACCGTCGCCGGTGTCACGCCTCGGCCGCGAAGACCACCTGGTAGCCGCTGGCCCGTAGGGCGCTGATCAGCGTGTCGGAGTGCTCGACGCCCCGGGTCTCCACCGACAGCGCCACCTCGACCTCGCCGAGGCGCAGGTGCGGGTTGGCCCGCTGGTGCTCCACGTCGACCACGTTCGCCCGGTGCTCGGCGATCTCGGTGAGCAGCGAGGCGAGCTGACCGGGCCGGTCCGAACAGCGCACCGTCACCCGCAGGTAGCGCCCGGCCGCGGCCAGCCCGTGCTCGATCACCCGCAGCATCAGCAGCGGGTCGATGTTGCCGCCGGAGAGCACCGCGACCACCGGCGCCTCCACCTCGACGACCCCGGCCAGCAGCGCGGCCACGCCCACCGCGCCGGCCGGCTCGACCACCTGCTTGCCGCGCTCCAGCAGCATCAGCAGCGCCCGGGAGATGTCCTCCTCGGAGACCGTGACGATCTCGTCGACCAGCTTGCGGACGTGGGTGAAGGTGATCTCCCCCGGCCGGCCGACCGCGATCCCGTCGGCGATGGTGGCGAAGGACGGCAGGCGTACCGGCTCTCCGGCGATCAGCGAGGGCGGGAAGGCCGCCGCGCTGGCCGCCTGGACCCCGACCACCCGTACGTCGGGGCGCAGCGCCTTGGCCGCCACCGCCATGCCCGAGATCAGGCCACCGCCGCCGACCCCGGTGATGATCGTCTTCACGTCGGGGCACTGTTCGAGGATCTCCAGCGCCACGGTGCCCTGACCGGCGATCACGTCGGGGTGGTCGAACGGGTGGATCAGCACCGCGCCGGTCCGCTCGGCGTAGGTCTGCGCCGCCACCAGGGACTCGTCGACGGTGTTGCCGACCAGTTCGATCTGCGCGCCGTACCCCTTGGTGGCGGCCACCTTCGGCAGCGGCGCGTTCACCGGCATGAACACGGTGGCGTGGGCGCCCACCAGGCCGGCGGCGAGGGCGACGCCCTGGGCGTGGTTGCCGGCGCTGGCCGCGACCACGCCCCGGGCGCGCTCCTCCTCGCTGAGCCGGGAGATCCGCACGTACGCGCCGCGCACCTTGTACGACCCGGCGCGCTGCACGTTCTCGCACTTCAGCCACGCCGGGCCGCCCAGCTTGGCGCTCAGCGGCCGGGAGGGCTCCAGCGGGGTGGTGCGGGTGACGCCGGCGAGCAGTTCCCGCGCGGCCCGTACGTCGGCGAGACCGACCAGTTCCGTCATGCCCCGATCGTGCCACCCGCCACCGGGGGAACCTGCGGCGACGCCGGGGGCGTGTCGGCCGAGGCCGGCGGCGCGGGCGCGGCCACCGGCTGCGGCTGCGGCTGCGGCTGCGGCGGGGCGAACGTGCCGGGCGCGCCGGGGGCGAACCCGCCGGGCACCGGGGTCCCCGGGGCGTACGGCCACGCCGGGGTGGCGCGGGCGATCCGGTCCTGCTGGGCGGCGGAGATCTTCCGGATCAACACGATGAACGACGCGGCGGCCACCACGCAGGCGATCGCCGGAATCGCGTTGCGGCCGAGGGCGCCCTGGTAGTAGTCCACGTACGCCTGGAAGTCCGCGGGGTCGACGGCCGTCTCGGGGAGCTGGAGGTACTCGAGGTCGTTCTTGCGGCTGAACAGCCGCTCGCCGACGCTGAAGACCAGCCACGCCGCCCACCAGCCGACGACCAGCCACGGGGTGCTCCGGCGCCAGAGGCTGTCCCGGGCGATGTTGGCCACCACCCGGACGGGCACCACGAAGTTCGCGAACGGCACCAGCCAGCCGGCGATCGCCCAACCCTGACCGAGGACGGGCAGCGCGCCGGGGAAGGCGTCGATGTTCTTGCGCGCCCGCCAGGTCCAGATGATGACCAGGACAGCGGCGGTCAGGTAGGCCACCACGAACGGCAGGCTCACCGCGACCTCGAACAGCATGGCCCCGAAGAGCACGTCGCTGTCGCCGTCGCGCTCGGCCTGCCGCGCCAGCACGATCCCGGCCACCGGGGCGAGCGCGGACAGCAGGTAGAACGCAGCGGTCACGCCGACCGCGATCGAGGCGGCCAGGCCGATGCCGCGCACGGCGTAAGTCTCCAGCCCCGGCGTGACGGCCGGCTGCCCGAGGGGCGTGTAGCAGTTCTGGCACTCGTTGAAGCTCGGGGACGTGGCGTCCCCGCAGGTCTGGCAGAGCATGGGGACCGTCCAGGGGGTGCGGCGAGGGGGTGCGCGCACACGCTAGACGATCATGCGGCGGCCGGTGACCCCGTTCCGACCCGGGGATAGCCGGGGGCGTGCCGGGTCCACGGCGCCTGCATCTCGAACTGCCCGGCGACGGAGAGCAGCAGCAGCTCCGAGCCGGGCGGGCCGATCAGCTGCGCGGCGACGGGCAGGCCGTCCGGGCGCCGGCCGACCGGCACCACGATGGCCGGCAGGCCGGCGATGTTCCAGGGCGCCGCGTACGGGGCGTACCGGATGTTGGCCTTCATGTTGGCGACCCACGACCGGGTGGACCAGGCGGCGGCCTCCGGCGGCGGACCGGCCAGCGCCGGGGTGAGCAGCAGGTCCACCGAGTGGTCGGTGAAGAAGTTGATCGAGCGTTCGCGCCAGGCGGCCCGGTCGGCCTCCCGGACGTACCCCCGCCGCTGCGCCCACTCGCCGAGCGCGACGTGCCGGCGGCTGCGCCGCTGAAGGTCACGTCGGGCGATCCCGGCGGCACGCACGTCGGCGGCGGCCGCGGCGAACCAGGTCGCGATGCCCTGCAGGCCGAGCGCGGTCGGGTAGACCGGGTCGGCGGGAACGGTGTCGTGGCCGGCGGCGGCGAGCAGCCGGCCGGCGGCGGCCACCGCGTCCCGGTTGGGGGCGTCCGGCGAGACGCCGCGCACCGGGGAGCGCAGCGAGACACCGACCCGCAGCCGCGGCGGCGGGACCAGCTTGTCGGCCCGGCGCCCGGCGAGCACCTGGAAGCCGACCGCGGCGTCCGCCACCGTGGTGGTGAGCATCCCGTGCTCGGTGAGGCCGAACCAGTCCTCCGCGCCGAGCTGGGTGGGGATCACGCCCCGGCCCGGCTTCAGGCCGACCAGGCCGCAGCAGGCCGCCGGGATCCGGATCGAGCCGAGCCCGTCGTTGCCGTGCGCGATCGGCACCAGGCCGGCGGCCACCGCGGCGGCGGCGCCGCCGGAGGAGCCGCCGGGGGTGCGGCGGGTGTCCCACGGGTTGCGGGTGATCCCGGACTCGTCGTCGGTGAGGGCCCAGAGGCCCAGTTCCGGCATCCGGGTCAGCCCGAGGATCACCGCGCCGGCGCCGCGCAGCCGCCGGACCACCTCGTGGTCGGCCTCGGCGACCGGGGTGCGGCAGGCGGCCGAGCCGTTCCAGGTGGCTACGCCGGCGACGGCGGTGTTCTCCTTGACCGCCACCGGCACCCCGGCCAGCGGAAGGTTGGCCAGGTCCTCCTGCTCGTCGACCTTCTCCGCCTCGGTGATCGCCTCCCCGCCGCGTACCGTGCGGAACGCGGCGAGGTCGGCGTCGACCCGGGCGATGTGGTCCAGGTGGTCGGCGACGACCTGGGTGGCCGAGACATCGCCCCGGCGTACGCCCCGGGCGATCTGCTTGGCGGTCGCTCCGACCCAGGTCGGCATGATGTCCTGCACGGCCACCCTCCCCAGCCAGCGGTCAGCCCAGCGCCTGCTCCAGATCGGCGAGCAGGTCGTCGACCGTCTCGATGCCGACAGACAGTCGCACGAGATCGCCGGGAACTTCAAGCGGCGAGCCGGCAGCACTTGCGTGTGTCATCCGGCCCGGGTGCTCGATCAGGGACTCGACGCCGCCGAGCGACTCGGCGAGCACGAAGAGCTTGGCCCGGTTGCAGATCTCCACGGCGTGCTCCTCGCCACCGGTGGCGCGGAAGGAGATCATGCCGCCGAACCGGCGCATCTGCTTGGCGGCCACCTCGTGACCGGCGTGCGAGGGCAGGCCCGGGTAGATCACCTCAGCGACCTTGGCGTGCCCGTCCAGGTACGCGGCGATCCGCTCGGCGTTGTCGCAGTGCCGGTCCATGCGTACCCCGAGGGTCTTGATGCCGCGCAGGGTCAGCCAGGCGTCGAAGGGCCCGTTGATCGCGCCCATCGCGTTCTGGTGGTAGCGCAGCTCGTCGCCGAGGCCGGCGTCGGCGGCGATCAGCGCGCCACCCACCACGTCGGAGTGTCCGCCGATGTACTTGGTGGTCGAGTGGACCACCACGTCCGCGCCGTGCGCGATCGGCTGCTGCAGGTACGGCGAGGCGAAGGTGTTGTCGACCGCCAGCAGCGCCCCGGCGTCGTGCGCGACGGCGGCCAGGGTGGCGATGTCGGCGATGCCGAGCAGCGGGTTGGTCGGCGTCTCCACCCAGACGATCTTCGTGGTGGCGCGCATGGCGGCCCGCACGGCGTCGGTGTCGGAGACCTTGGCCGGGGTGTAGTCCAGCCCCCAGCGCTCGGCGACGCGGGCGAAGAGCCGGTAGGTGCCGCCGTACGCGTCGTCCGGGATCACCACGTGGTCGCCCGGCTTGCAGACGGTGCGCAGCAGGGTGTCCTCGGCGGCCAGGCCGCTGGCGAAGGCGAGCGCCACGGGGCCGCCCTCCAGGGCGGCGAGGCACTCCTGGAGCGCGTCCCGGGTGGGGTTGCCGGAGCGGCTGTACTCGTAGCCGTGCCGAGGCGCGCCGACGGCGTCCTGGGCGTAGGTGCTGGTCTGGTAGATCGGTGGGATCACCGCGCCGGTGCGGGCCTCGGGGTCCTGGCCGGCGTGGATGGCGAGCGTCTCGAAGCCGTGACTCATTCCCGAGACGTTAGTCCGCCGGTCCACCGGGACGGGCGGAACCCGGCCGCGGGTCGCCCCGCTTCCCCCGTCGGGCGCGGTCCGGGTGTGCCCGACGCTCCCTGTGGACCTGATGACGTAGACGATTCACGGCCCGCATCGGCCACCCCGAGGCGACGCACCCGCACCCGCACCCGGTGAAGCCGGTCACCGCCGCCGCCGTCTCCTTTGGGCGCGTCTCTTGGCGCTGGGACGACGACAGATGCACCCGCGGTACGTCTCCCCGGATCTGCCGCTCACTGGGAGACGACCGGCGGGTGCCGGGGGTGGGTGAATCGTCTACGACGTCAGCTCCACAGGGAGCGTGGGGCACACCCGGACTCCGCCCCGCCAGCCGCCGCGGCGTACGCCCATCGACCCGTGTCGCGGGGGCGGGCGCCCCCCCGTTCCGGCATTACGCTGCCCGGGTGAGCGGGTGCGTGTTCTGCGGGATCGTGGCGGGCGAGGTGCCGGCGTTCCGGGTGGCGGACGAGCCGGACGGGGTTGCCTTCCTGGACACCCGGCCGGTGTTCAAGGGCCACGTGCTGGTGGTGCCCCGCACCCACCTGATCACCCTGACCGACCTGCCGGCCCCGGCGCTGCCCGGCTACTTCGGCCTGGTCCAGCGGCTCGCGGTGGCGGTGGAGTCCGGTCTGGGGGCCGGTGGGACGTTCGTGGCGATGAACAACAGGGTGTCCCAGTCGGTCCCGCACCTGCACACCCACGTGGTGCCCCGGACGAAGGGCGACGGCCTGCGCGGCTTCTTCTGGCCGCGCACCCGCTACTCCGACGACGCCGAGGCGCAGGGGTACGCCGACCGGGTCGCCGCCGCCATCTCGCCCGCCGCTGCCTGATTCCGGCAGGCCCGGGTAAGGAACCGGGGCCCGGCGGTGTTGCAGGCGGGGAGAGGTACGAGAGGAGATCCACCGTGTTCCTGCGCCGCATGAAGGCCGAACTGCCCACCCCCGACCAGGCCCTGCCGGGTCGCCCGATCGCGATGCCGATCGGTGACCGGCACGAGGTGCTGCCGTCGACCCTGAAGGGTCCGTTCCCGGAGGGTTCCCAGGTCGCCGTCTTCGGCATGGGCTGTTTCTGGGGTGCCGAGCGGCTGTTCTGGACCCTGCCCGGGGTGATCACCACCTCCGCCGGCTACGCGGGCGGCACCACGCCGAACCCGACGTACGAGGAGGTCTGCTCGGGGATGACCGGGCACGCCGAGGCGGTCCAGGTGGTCTACGACCCCGCGAAGATCAGCTACGAGGACCTGCTCAAGGTCTTCTGGGAGAACCACGACCCGACCCAGGGCATGCGCCAGGGCAACGACGTGGGCACCCAGTACCGCTCGGCGATCTACACCACCACGGACGAGCAGCGGGCGACCGCGGAGGCGTCCCGGGACGCGTTCGCGCCGATCGTGGCGCGGGCCGGCAAGGGCGAGATCACCACGGAGATCGCGCCGCTGGGTAAGTACTACTTCGCCGAGGACTACCACCAGCAGTACCTCGCCCCGACGAAGAACCCGAACGGATACTGCAACCACGGGCCGAACGGCCTGAGCTGCCCGGTCGGCGTGGCCCGTACCGCCTGACGCCCACACCAGATACAGCCAGCCGCCCTGTGACCGGGGAGACCGTCCTCAGGGCGGCTGTTCTGTGCTGCTGGCGACCCTCGTACACAGCGTCAAGGGGCCGTCGCGCTGCCCGCCTGCCCACCGGCATCAGCCGGTCGGCAGGCGGGCAACGAGTTCATCGACTCACTCTCCCGCAGGCCGGTCCTGGTAGACCGCGTCGTCACCGCTTCGGCGAAGCTTCTTCCCAAGGCACCTGCTCCGCCCCATGCGGACGAGCTGCACACCTGCGAGGAGCATCAACGCGCCACCCAGAAGCTGGTAACGCAGCTCATCGTGGCTGGCCACGAACATGGTGGCCACCACAAACCAGATCACGACGTACGCGGGGTTAACACCGGCCGGATCAAAGAAATCCGTCACCCATTTCCGGATTCTCCTGCCCATTTTCAGCTTCCTTCTACCTGCATGAACGGCTGTTCATGTACACCCTTCCTCGGGACACACCCTCGACCCACCGCTTTACACCACGAACCCCGTTACATGCGTGACGACCGATTGCATCACGGGTGCCGCCAGCGGCCCGACGGAAACCGCGCCAGTCGTTCAGAAAGTCGTGGTACCCCATCCAGGAAGCGAGTCCGGCCCCTGCGTACCTCCACCTACCCTTGGCGCGGAAGGGGCGGAAGGTCGCCTTGTAACCGTTTTTCTTGATCGACTTGTACATTCTGTACCCCGAACGCATCGCCCGGTATCCACCGCGGAACTGCGCAAAGCCACCGTAGAAGCCAAGCCCGTGTCCTACAAGACGAGTGCCGTAGAACCCCATTCGCCAGACCGAGTTGCGGCCCCATCCGCAGACCTTCCAGCACCACCTCTTGCCATCGAGGTCGAACGAGTTGACCGGATCGCCGCAGCTGTACTCGTAGGCGCTGCAACTGCCGCCAGGGACCGGGTCGGTTTGCAGGAACCGGCCGGTGATCGGGTTGTAGAGCCGGACGCCCATCAGCACGATCCCCGAAGGCACGTCGGCGGCCCGTTGCTTGGCGCCGAGCCAGCCGTACCGCTGGGTGCCGATGTCACCCGCGTTGCGCGGAGTGCCGTACTCGCTGGCCTCCGTGGTGCGGGCGAGCCCGTCACCGGCGTTGTCCAGCTCGGCGACCAGGTCCCCGTGCAGGTTGGTGAGGTGCCAGGCGACCTCGCCGCTTCCGCCGTCGTAGATGCCCGCCATGCCGGTGAGGCCGGACAGCGGCCGGGTGAAGGTGTCCGCCGTCTCCTGGGTCCACGACGGACTGTCGTCGTCTCCGTCGTAGTGGTTGACCCGCTGCTCTGCGGTGCCCGAGGCGTTGTCGGTCCAGGAGCGGATCCGCTCGCCGGTGACGTCGAGGGTGTAATCGGTGGTCCGACCGTTCTGGGTGACCGTGTCGACCAGGTCCGTCACGTGGTACGTGGCGGTCACGTTGCCACCCGCCGGGTTGCCGGTGTCGACCGCGGGGACCGTGGTGGTCCGGCCGAGGGCGTCGTAGGCGTACCCGCTGGTGTTGACCCGGTCTGCGGTGTCGTAGGTCCACGTCCGCGACGACGCCGCGGTCGTGGCCTGACACGAACCGTCGGAGGCCGGGGCGTACTCGGTGACCGAGTTCCGGTTCGACGACGCGCTCAGACCGTACGAGCGGGTGGTGCACTGCTCGCCCAGCATGTCCTTGATGCTGGTGAGCCGCCCGGCCTGGTCGTAGCTGTAGTGCTGCTCGGACAGGGACGAGACGCGCTCCCGCCACTGCCCGTGCACCGACTCCGTCACCGACTCGTGATACAGCGTGCAGTCGGCGGCGGCGCAGCCGGGCTTGACGTAGGTCAGGCCGACCTGGGTGCCCAGCTCGTCGGAGTCCGTGCTGACCTGGACGCCATTGGGCCAGGTCTCCGACGTCAGGTTGCCGTCGGCGTCGTAGCTGCCGGAGAAGACGCCCGCCTGGGTGTCGTCGACCGACGTGAGCAGGCCGCGCCGCTCGGTGCCGCCGTCATAGGTGTAGGTCCGCTGAGCCTTGCCGTCGTGACTGGTCTTCGTCCGGCCCAGCAGGTCGTAGGTCGTGGTCGAGACGTTGCCGTCGGCATCGGTGTACGAGGTGAGCCGGCCGAGCGTGTCGTACGCCCGGATCACCTGCGCGGTGACCGTGCCGCCCACGACCGACTGGGTGCGCAGGAGTTGCCCGGTGGCTGCGTCGTAGACGTTACGGGTGACCGGCACGGCGGCACCCAGACCCGTGGCTGCGGTCACCGACGTCTCGTACGCCCGGCCGGCGCCGTCGTACGTCGTGGTGGTGGTCCGCAGCGTGCCGGCGCTGGTCTTCTCGGTCACCACCCGGGACTGGTTGAACATGTCGTAGGTGGTCACGGTGGCCGGCAGTTCCGGCCCGGAGGCCGCCTGGCCGCCGGGCTGGACCCGGCAGGGCAGGTTCGACCACTCCGGCTTTAGGTCGCACTCGGCGTAGCCGGAGCCGGAGGTGGCCCGGTAGTAGACCGTCTTGCGGGTGGCCGGGGTGGTGGTGCTGGTGCCGCCCGCCGGGGCCGTGGTCGAGGTGACCAGACCGGTGATCGGGTCGTATGCCGTCCGGGTGGCCTGCGCGAGGCCGGACGGGTCGACCGTCACCACGGTCGGCTGGCGCAGCGTCCAGTCGTAGGCGGTGGTGGTGGTCCGCAGGTCGGCATCGGTCTCGATGCCGTTGGGGTACCAGCGGAGGCCGACCTTCTCGGTCGTGACCAGGTTGTAGGGCCCGCCGGTGGTCGGCGCACCCTCGTCGTAGGTTCTCAGGGTGATCTGACGGCCACGCACCACGGTGTCGTCCGGCAGCATCACGTCGTGCTCCGGAGTCCAGGTGGTGATGAGCCGCTGCCCGTCGGACGAGTAGGTGTTCAGGGTCGACAGGGCGCGCGCCCGGGCGATCTCCGTCGCCGCGTCGTCGGTGGAGCTGGCGTTCAGCGCCCGGTCCCGGTTGCCGGCGGTCAGCGTCCGTACCGTGTTGCCCCATTGGTCGTACCAGGCGGCGTCGATGTGACCGCCCGGCGTGGCGGTGTTCACCTTGCGGGCGTTGGCGTCCAGGTAGTTGACCGTGGCCCGCTCGTACGACGACGGCAGGCTGCCGCCCGAGGGACTCCCGTCGGGCACCTGGTCGGCCGGGAAGACCGCCGTGGCGTCGGTCGGCGCCTCGGTCTGGTACCACCGGCTGGTCTGTGCCGCGGACAGGTCGTAGGGTGCGCCGGTGCCGGCAACCGGCACCTTGTACACGACGCTGGTGACCGCCGTGCCGGCGGCCAGCGCCGAACGGCTCACCTTGTACAGCCGGCCGAGCCCCGGGTCACCGGGAATGGTGGTGTAGCTGAGCTGCCACGCCTCCTGGCCGACCGGGGTGAGCGAGGACAGGACGCCGTCCAGGTTGTAGTTGTAGGTGTCCCACAGGTGCCGCGTGGTCCCGGCGTCGTTCCAGTCCAGCCGCGGATCCCAGCTGGCGCGCAGCCGGCCGGCGTTGTCGTAGGCGTACCGGGCCATCGGCACGGTCCGCATGGCGGGGGTGGACAGATCCGGGTCCCACGCGGTGAAGGAGATCTCCTTCACCCGACCGGTGTAGTCGCCCCAGGTGGTGTCGGTGCCACCGGTGGCGGTGGTGGTGGTCGCGTAGGTGAAGGTCAGGGCCCGGCAGCCACGGGTGAGGGTGGTGCAGTTGACCCCGTCGGGCACCGGCGCGAGCATCCGGGTCGGGCGGACGATCTCCTTGTTGTTGATCGTCACCTTCTCCCAGCTCAGGGTCGTGGTCTGGTTGCTGCCCGGCACGGTCACCGAGGTCGGGAAGTACTTCCCGGTCGCGGTGCCGGTCACCCGGGTGAAGAGGACGGTGTTGCCGTCGTCATCGGTCAGGGTGTACTTGTCGCCGGTGCTGTCGTAGGCCAGCTTCAGCGCCTCCATCCCGATCTCCGGGTCGAAGGCGGTGGCGGTGCGCTTGCTGAAGCCGATCGTGTCGCCCTCCGGCAGCCCGACCTGCACGAGCGAGCCGTAGACGGTCAACGAGGTGTACGGCGAGTCGGCCTCGTCCACGACCGCCCCCGAGACCCAGCCGGGGCCGAACATGTTGGCCGAGTCGGAGTCGGTGGACCGCCGGGTGTTGTAGGAGCGGGCCACGGTCAGGTCGCTGCCGAACGAGTCCACCGACACGTCGGTGTCGGACAGGGTGTAGTTGCCGGTGATCAGGTTGACCGACCCGGGCCCGATCTGGTCGGACTCGGCCGATGCCTGGGTGCGGTCGAACTTGATCCGGACGGGGCTGGAGGTGCCACCAGTCCCGCCGGTGAAGGTGCCGCGCACCTGGAGCGGCCCGTCCCGCGGGATGGACTCGACGTCGGCCGCCGCCAAGGTGGCCTCGACGTCCCAGTTCAGCTTGGGGAAGGCGCCGCCGCCGCTGCTGGGCAACGGCCAGGTGACCGCTCCACCACCGGCCGCCACGGTCACGTGACCGGCCGGGATGTTCACCCAGGCATCCGCGTCGCCGCGTCGCCACTGGTAGGTCACGCCGGTCGCCGCCGCCTGGCCGACACCGGTGATCGCGGTCTTCGCCGCGGTGACGTCACCCTCCTTGGGCGCGGTGACCGCACCGGAACCCACGTTGAAGGTGTACGTCCGGATCGCGGACTGGTTGCCGGCCCGGTCCCTGGACCGGACGTAGAGGGTCTGCGGGCCGTCCGCGGCCGGCGTGATCGAGACCGTCGCGGTCCCGCCGAGCGTCGCCGCGTTGACCGTCTGGTTCGGCGGGTTGACGTTCAACCCGTACTCGTACGCCGCCACGTCGGTGACGGCGGACGCGCCGAAGGTGAAGCTGCCGGCGGTGCCGGCCGCGCCGGCCCACTGGCCGCTCGGGTACGCGGTCGACGACACCGACGGCATGGCCGACGGCGCGGTCGTGTCGATGATGAAGGCGCAGTAGCTGCTCCAGGCACCGTTGACCAGGCCGTCATTGCCTCGCACGTGCCAGGAGTAGGTGCTGCCCTCACTGAACGCGCCGGCCGGCACGGACGTCGCCAGCCAGGATCCGGAGGCGCCGGGGCCGACGATCGCGCCACCGATCCGGGTGCCGCCGCCGGTCGTCCACTCGAACTCGGCCTTGACCTGCGAACCCTCGGCATCGTTGATCTGGGCCCGCAGCTGCGGGGTCTTCGAGTTGAGGTACGGCGTGCTCGAACCGGTCGCGCACGTCGTCGACGGCACGGTGGCCCGGGCGCTGACCGTGGGCGGTGACTGGTACGTCAGCGTGACGTACGGGTCGTTCGCCCCCTCCATCGAGTTGAACTTCTTCCACGCCAGGTTGTCGGTCTCGGAGGTGGCCCGCAGACCGACGTTGACCGTGCAGCAGGTCGCACCACTGGCGTGGTCCGCGAACGCCCCGGTCACCGAGGAGTTCACCCAACCGGCCGCGCAGGCCGAGCTGTAGCCCTTGGTGGACGACGTGTAGCCGAGCTTCTTCACCCACGTGGGCTGGCTGGTCCACCGGGTGGCGGTGCCAGCGTGCAGCGTCTCCCAGGTCTCCCACTGCCGACCGGTGCAGGACCAGGAGTGGTGCTCCCACAGGTAGAGCGTCGCGGCCTGGACCTGCTTGCCCTTCAGCCAGTCCAGCCCGTCGAACCGGAGGAAGGAGCGGGCCTTGGTGGTGCCGCCGTCGTAGGTGCCGAGCTTGAGCTCGGTGGCGGCGGACTGGTCCGAGGTGTAGTCCGACTGCACGAAGGCGTCGTAGTTCGGCTTGAGGGTGACCGCCGGGTCGATGGTGACCGGGAAGACCGTCTTCGGGTCGGTCAGCCACCGCTCGTCAGGGGTGAGCGTCATCGCCAGCCGGCCGGCCTTCGCCGTACCGACCTTCTTGGCGACCTTCGCCCGGCGTACCCGCTCACCCGACTTCGGGTCGACCTGGGCGTCCCACATCTCCGGCTGGGGCGAGACGCCCACGACGGCGCCGCCCTTGTTCCGGATCTCGAAGCCGCCGCGCTTGTCGTCGGTCAGCGCCACGCCCTTGCTCCGCAGGGGCAGGGAGAGCGCACTCACCTGGGCGACGGCCGCCCGGTTCTTCACTACCAGGAACTGTTCGAAGCCGGTCCGGGTGGATTCGACCACCAGATCGACGCCGGGGCGCACCTCCGGGTACGTGGCCTTGGTGCCCTCGACAACGGGCGCCGGCAGCCGCCCCGACCATCCCAGCGAGACCGTCCCGCCGCCGGTCGACACCGTCGCCAGGTCGTGCTCTCCGGCGCCCGCCGCACCGGCGAGGCGCAGGTCGGCCGGGTGGGCTTTCGCCGCGACCGACCCGTCGGGTTGGGGCGCGAGCGAGAAGTCGACCGGCTTCCAGCCGCCGGCCTTCTCGTCCCGGATCCGCACCGGGCCCAGGTGGACCTCCGCCTCCACCCGACCGTCGGGGTACGCCCAGAAGTCGGACGTCTCCGACGTCATCCCGGTGATGTGGACCTTCTTCCCGGTCAGCCGGGCCGTCGCCAGTGCCGCCGCCTCGTCCGGGCGCTCCAGCACCTGCGGCCCGGGCGAGGTGGGCTTGGACTCCGGCTGCGGCGCTGCGGCCGCCGGGGGCGCGGTGACCCAGTCGGCCATGGTGGCCGCCAGCAGCACGGACAGCCCGGCCGCCACCGCCCGGCCGCCCCGACCACGGGACAGCTGTGGGATCCGGGACACCGGGCCCCAGATGGATCTTCTTCGCTCCACTGATCCTCCTAGTTCGAACAGGGAGTGATCAGGTAACTACACGCCTTGAAGATCCGCAGCCGCCGATGGGATGAGTCTGGCATCCACCGAGCGGCCGACCACCCGACACGCAGTGTGATCGATGCAGCTCAACGCCCATGAGGGCTTTGACCTGCGTCATCGCGGAAAAAAGATGAGATGTGTCACAGTGATCGTCGCTCGCTGCCGGTCTTACGATGAGGGCTTTCGGCCAGCGAATCGAGCGACTGCCGGAGCGGCCCGTCGACCTGACCAGTTCGCGACCGCGACAGCAGTTCTTGTCACATCGCGGCCCCCGCCGACTCGGCGCGATCACCCGACGAACGGCAGGAAAGGGACACGGCCCACAGCTCGAAACGGACTGGCCGCGCATCATAGCAATCGGCAACGGCTGTGACATCAGCTCAACAGGCGAACTGCGCCAACCTCTGGCAGCATTCCCTGGCATGTGCGGACTGGCTGGGGAGTTCCGCCGTGACGGCTCACGGGCCGACGTCGCGGCGGTGGAGCGCATGGCGGCGACGATGAGCGACCGGGGCCCGGACGACAGCGGGGTCTGGTCGCAGGGACCGGTCGCCCTCGGGCACCGGCGGCTCAAGATCATCGACTTGTCGGCGGCCAGCGGGCAGCCGCTGGTCGACCCCGACTCGGGGCTCACCGGCGTCTTCAACGGATGCGTCTACAACTACCGCGAGCTGCGCGAGGAGTTGCAGGCCAAGGGGCACCGCTTCTTCTCCTCCGGCGACAGCGAGGTCGTCGTCAAGGCGTACGCCGAGTGGGGGCTCGACTTCGTCGACCACCTGATCGGCATGTTCGCCGTGGCGATCACCGAGCGGGACACCGGCCGGCTGGTGCTGGCCCGCGACCGGCTCGGCATCAAGCCGCTCTACCTGGCCGAGACGCCGGGCGTGGTGCGCTTCGCCAGCACCCTGCCGGCGCTGCTGGCCGGCGGCGGCGTGGACACCGCCATCGACCCGGTGGCGCTCGCCCACTACCTGAGCTTCCACAGCATCGTGCCGCCGCCGCGGACCATCCTGCGCGGCGTCACCAAGCTGCCCCCGGCCACCGTCCGGGTCTACGAGCCCGACGGCCGCACCCACGAGCGGGTCTACTGGGACCCGTCCTTCACCCGGACCGCCGAGCGGGCCGACTGGTCCGAGCAGGACTGGCAGGACGCCCTGCTGGAGTCGCTGACCACCGCCGTGCGCCGCCGGATGGTCGCCGACGTGCCGGTCGGCGTGCTGCTCTCCGGCGGGCTGGACTCCAGCCTGGTGGTCGCACTGCTGGCCGGCGAGGGGCAGTCCGGGCTGTCCACCTTCTCCATCGGTTTCGACTCCGTCGGCGGCCGGGAGGGCGACGAGTTCGTCTACTCCGACCTGGTCGCGAAGACCTTCGACACCGACCACCACCAGCTCAAGGTGGCCGCCGGCGACCTGGTGCCGCCGCTGGAGGCGGCCGTCGCGGCGATGAGCGAGCCGATGGTCAGCCACGACTGCGTCGCCTTCTACCTGCTCAGCCAGGAGGTGTCGCGACACGTCAAGGTGGTCCAGTCCGGGCAGGGCGCCGACGAGATCCTGGGCGGCTACCACTGGTACCCGCCGCTGGCCGGCATCGACCGGGAGCAGGCGCTGCAGACGTACGCGAAGGCGTTCTTCGACCGGGACGCGGCCGGCCTGGCGCGGGTGCTCAACCCCGAGCGGCTGGCCGACGGCGACCCGGCGCGGGAGTTCGTGGCGGCGCACCTGGCCCGGCCGGGGGCGCAGACGGCGGTCGACGCCGGCCTGCGGATCGACACCCAGATCATGCTCACCGACGACCCGGTGAAGCGGGTGGACAACATGACCATGGCGCACGGGCTGGAGGCCCGGGTGCCCTTCCTGGACCACGAGTTCGTGGAGCTGGCCGCGAGCTGCCCGCCGGAGCTGAAGCTGGCCCAGGGCGGCAAGGGCGTGCTCAAGGAAATCGGCCGCCGGGTCCTGCCGCACGAGGTGATCGACCGGCCCAAGGGCTACTTCCCGGTGCCGGGCCTCACCCACCTGGAGGGCAAGCTGCTCGACCGGGTACGCGACGCGCTCTCCGCGCCGGCCGCCCGCCGCCGCGACCTGTTCCGCGCCGACTACGTCGACGCGCTGCTCGCCGACCCGAACGCCGAACTGACCCCGTTGAACGGAAACAAGCTGTGGCAGCTGGGACTCCTGGAAATGTGGCTCCAGAGCCACGGGATCGACTGACCATGACCGACACGGTGACGACCACCGACCGGGAACGGGTGCCGGGCCGACACCGGGAGCGGATCGGCCCCGGCGGCGACCCGGTCGCGCCCGGCACGCCGGCACCCCGCCCGCACAGCACCGACGGGGCCGGCGTGGTGCTGGACTGCGGCTGGGGGCGGCTGGTCTTCGGCCAGACCTTCACCGACCAGGCGGCGGTGGCGGACGTGCTGCGCTCCGAGGCGGCCGGCGCCCGGGACATCTGCATCTACCTGCGCGACCCGCACGTGCTGGTGTCCCGGCTCCCGGACGAGCTGTTCATCGACCCGTCGCTGACCTATCGGCTGCCGCTGGGCGAGCGGCGTCCGGCCGCCACCGACGGCGACGGCGAGATCCCCGGCCTGGTGATCCGGCCGCTGCGCGACGCCGACGACGCGGACGCGGTCAACCGGATCTACGCCCGCAACGGCATGGTCACCGCGCCGGTCGACGTGCTGGTCGACAACGCCGGCACCGACCGTTTCCTGCACCTGGTCGCCGAGGCCGCCACCGGCGAGATCGTCGGCACCATCACCGGCGTGGACCACGTGGCGGTCTTCGCCGACCCGGAGAACGGCGCCAGTCTCTGGTGCCTGACCGTCGACTTCAACACCGCGCCGCCCGGCACCGGCCAGGCGCTGCTGACCGGGCTGGCCGACCGGCTCGACGAGCGGGGGCGGGCCTTCGTCGACCTGTCCGTGCTCGCCGAGAACTCCGGCGCGATCCGGCTCTACGAGCGGCTCGGCTTCCACCGCACCGCCACGCTCTGCGTGAAGCGGAAGAACCCGATCAACGAGCGGCTCTTCCTGCCCGCCACCCCGGCCGGGTACGACGACCTCAACCCGTACGCGAAGATCGTCGCCGACGAGGCGATGCGGCGCGGCATCCGGGTGGAGGTCACCGACCCGCGCTGGGGGGAACTGCGGCTGACCAACGGCGGCCGGACCATCCACACCCGCGAGTCGCTGTCCGAACTGACCTCGGCGGTGGCGATGAGCCGCTGCGACGACAAGCGGGTCACCCGCCGGATCCTCAGCGAGGCGGGGCTCTCCGTGCCGCGCGGCCGGACCGCCACCGGCGGGCCGGACGACCTCGCCTTCCTCGCCGACGCCGGGCCGGTGGTGGTCAAGCCGGCGCGGGGCGAGCAGGGCAACGGCATCACCGTCGGCGTGCGCACCGCCGAGGCGCTGACCACGGCGGTCGAGCTGGCCCGGCGGTTCTGCCCGGACGTGCTGATCGAGGAGCTGCGCGACGGCGAGGACCTGCGGGTGATCGTGATCGACCACGAGGTGGTGGCCGCCGCCGTCCGCCGGCCGGCGCAGGTGACCGGCGACGGGGTGCACGACATCGCCGCGCTGGTCGACCGGCAGAGCCGCCGCCGGGCCGCCGCCACCGGGGGCGAGTCCCGCATCCCGGTCGACGAGATGACCCGCGAGGTGGTCGCGGAGGCCGGGTACCGGATGGACGACGTGCTGCCCGAGGGCGAGGTGCTGGCCGTCCGCCGGACGGCCAACCTGCACACCGGCGGCACCATCCACGACGTGACCGCCGAGCTGCACCCGGCGATCGCCGAGGCCTGCGTGGCGGCGAGCCGGGCGCTGGACATCCCGGTGACCGGGCTGGACCTGCTGGTGCCGGCGCCGGACCGGCCGGAACACGTCTTCATCGAGGCCAACGAGCGGCCCGGGCTGGCCAACCACGAGCCGCAGCCGACCGCTGAGCGCTTCGTCGACCTGCTCTTCCCCGGCACCCGCGCCCCGCAGCGGCTCTGGAGCCCGGCCGGACCGGGAGCCGCCGCGTGAGCCCGAAGCCATTGGAGATCGACCTGGCCTACCTGCGCCAGGTGCTGCTGGAGCTGTTGGAGATCCCCAGCCCGTCGGGGCGTACCGACCACGTGCAGCAGTACGTCGGCGAGCGGCTCTCCGCGCTGGGCATCTCCTCCACGTTGACCCGGCGCGGGGCGCTGAGCGCCTGCCTGCCCGGTCCCCGCCAGACCGGCGCCGACCGGGCGATCGTGGTGCACACCGACACCATCGGCGGCATGGTGAAGCGGCTCAAGGAGAACGGCCGGCTGGAGCTGAAGACCATCGGCACGCACAGCGCCCGGTTCGCCGAGGGCGCGCACGTCCGGGTCTTCACCGACGACCTGGACCGGGTGATCACCGGTCAGGTGCTGCCGTTGAAGGCCAGCGGGCACCGCTACAACGACGACGTCGACGTGCAGGGCGTCGGCTGGGAGCACGTCGAGGTACGGCTCGACGAGCCGGTCGACGACATCGCCGGCCTGCGGGCGCTCGGCATCGACGCGGGCGACTTCGTGGCGTTCCTGCCCAACCCGACGATCACCCCGAGCGGGTACGTCAAGTCGCGGCACCTGGACGACAAGGCCGGCGTGGCCGCCGTGCTCACCGCGTTCAAGGCGATGGTCGACGCCGGGATCACCCCGGCGGTCACCGCGCACCTGCTGGTCACCGTAACCGAGGAGATCGGCCACGGCGCGAGCCACGGCCTCGACCCGGACGTCGCCGAGATCGTCTCGGTGGACGCGGCGGTGGTCGCCCCCGGCCAGCAGTCCCGGGAGGACGCCGCCACCCTGGCGATGGGCGACGGGGTGGGCCCGTTCGACTACCACCTGACCCGCAACCTCGCCTCGATCGCCCGAGAGCACGGCGTCGACCTGGTCCGGGACGTCTTCGACTACTACCGCTCGGACGTGGCGGCGGCGGTCGAGGCCGGCGCGCACGCCCGAGTGGCGCTGCTCGGCTTCGGCGTGGACGCCACCCACGGCCACGAGCGCACCCACCTGGACGGGCTGCGCCACCTCACCCAGCTCCTCTGCCTCTACCTCCAGAGCGACCTGGTCTTCCCGGAGTGGGACGCCGAGCCGGCGGGAGACCTGGCCGACTTCCCGTCGCTGGCGGTGCAGCCGGCCAGCGAGGAGGGGCCCCGCGAGGGTCCGATTGGCATCGCCGACGCCTCCTGATCCCGCCGGCGACCGCTGCCCGTCGGCGGGCGGGGCGGGCCCGACGTATTTCCGTCCGGGCTGTGATCGAAATCCGTTGCCGGTGCGCCGCGGGACTGGATAGCGTGGCCGTACACGGGAAAGGAGGTGGTCCAGACTTGTATAGCAATCGGACTCGTGAGGTGGCTGTCCGCTAGCCGCTGTCCTCGACAGTGACACCCGTCCGCCGCGAGGCGGGCACTTGCACCATCGTCGAGACCGTGTGGCAGCGGTGCGGCGAAACCACGACAGCCACCCGACCCCCGGGGTGCCGGCCCAGTCCAGCCGGCCCGCGCGCGAGCGCGGAAGCCCCGGGGGTCGCTTCATGTCCGGCCCGGCCGGACCGGTCAGTTCAGCGGGGAGGCCGCCTTGTCCATGCGCGAGCTGGTGGTGCTCGGGACGGCCAGCCAGGCCCCCACCCGGCAGCGCAACCACAACGGGTACGTGCTGCGCTGGGACGACGAGGTGATCCTCCTCGACCCGGGCGAGGGCATCCAGCGGCAGTTGCTGCACACCGGGGTCACCGCCACCGACCTGACCCGGATCTGCGTCACCCACTTCCACGGCGACCACTGCCTCGGTCTGCCCGGCATCATCCAGCGGCTCTCTCTGGACCGGGTGCAACATCCGGTGGCGGTGCACTTCCCGGCCGGCGGCGCCGAGTACTTCGCCCGGCTGCGGCACGCGACCTCCTTCCACGAGACCGCCGAGTTGGTCGTCGAGCCGATCGAGGCGGACGGGCAGCGGATCACCGTGCGCGGGGGCACGCTGGAGGCCCGCCGGCTGCGGCACTCCATCGAGACGTACGGCTACCGGCTGGTGGAGCCGGACGGCTGCCGGATGCTGCCGGAGCGGCTGTCCGCGTACGGGATCGCCGGGCCGGCGGTCGGGGAGCTGCTCCGCGTCGGCCACCTCGACCTGGACGGGCGGCGCGTCACCCGGGACGAGGTGAGCGTGAACCGACCGGGCCAGCGGTTCGCCTTCGTGATGGACACCGCGCTCTGCGACGCGGTGTACGCCCTCGCCGAAGACGCCGACCTGCTGGTCATCGAGTCGACCTTCCTGGAGTCGGAGACCGCCCTGGCCGCCGAGGCCGGCCACCTGACCGCGGCTCAGGCCGCGCGGGTGGCGACCGAGTCGGGGGTACGCAAGCTCGTGCTCACCCACTTCTCCCAGCGGTACAGCGACCTGCGCCGCTTCGCCGACGAGGCCCGCAGGCACTTCGCCGGGGACTTGGTCATCGCCGAGGACCTGACCACCGTGCCGGTCCCGCCCCGCCGGGTAGCCTCGGCCGGATGACCCTCACGCTGCGCCCCGCCACCGTCGACGACCTGATGGCGGTCGGGGCCCTGCACCGGCGGTCGCGGGTGGCCGCGTACTCCTCGTTCCTGCCGGCGGAGGCGCTGGCCGACCCGTCGGCCGAGGCGATGGGCCGGTACTGGGTCGAGCGGTTCGGCTGGGAGCGTGACGACCACCGGATGACCCTGGCCGAGCGGGACGGCCGGCTGGTCGGCTTCAGCTACCTGGGCCCGGACGACGAGGGCGATCCGGCCACCGGCCTGCTCAACGCCATCCACCTCGACCCCGACGAGCGGGGCCGGGGCACCGGCCGCGAGCTGATGGTCGACGCGCTGGACGCCATGCGGTCGCGCGGCTGGTCCCGGGCGGTGCTCTGGGTGCTGGCGCAGAACCTCGACGCGCGTCGCTTCTACGAGCGCGGCGGCTGGACGCCGGAGGGCACCCGGCGCGACGAGCACTTCGGCCCGATCGTCGTCCCGCAGGTCCGGTACGCCCGACCGCTCTGACCCGCCCCGTTCGCTCTGAGCTGATCGGGGCATGCCCGTCGATGCGAGGGCGTTGCCGGGTTCATGGACACCGATCACACCGAGCGGGCGGAGGACGCCGCGCTCGACGCGTACTCCCGGGTGGTCACCGGCGTGGCGGCCCGGGTGCTGCCCAGCGTGGCCGCCCTGTCGGTGCGGACCGCGCGCGGGGCCGGCGCCGGCTCCGCGATCACCGTGGGCACCGACGGCCTGCTGCTGACCAGCGCCCACGTGGTGCAGGGCGCCCGGGACGGCTCGGCCGCCTTCGGCGACGGCACCGAGGCGCGCTTCCGGGTGGTCGGGGCGGATCCCCTGTCCGACCTGGCGGTGCTGCGGGTGGACGAGGCGACCGTGCCGCCGGTGGAGCTGGGCGACGCGGACACCCTGCGGATCGGCCAGCTGGTGGTCGCGGTCGGCAACCCGATGGGGCTGGCCGGCTCGGTCACCGCCGGGGTGGTGTCCGGGCTGGGTCGGTCGCTGCCTGCCCGCGACGGCCGGGTCACCCGACTCATCGAGGACGTCATCCAGACCGACGCCGCGCTCAACCCCGGCAACTCCGGCGGCGCGCTGGCCGACTCGGCCGGCCGGGTGATCGGGGTGAACACCGCCGTCGCCGGCTACGGCCTCGGGCTGGCCGTGCCGATCAACGCCACCACCCGGCAGATCGTCGACGACCTCATCGCCAACGGGCGGGTACGCCGGGCCTGGCTGGGGGTGGCCGGCGTCCCGGTGCCGCTGCCACCGGAGGTCGCCGAGCGCACCGGCCAGCGTCGTGGCCTGCGGGTGGTCGAGGTGGTGCCGGGCAGTCCCGCCGGGCTGGCCGGGATCTACCTCGGTGACGTGATCCTCTCCGCCGGCGGGCGATCGGTCCGGGACGGCCAGGGCCTGCAACGGCTCATGCTCGGCCCGGCGATCGGCACCCGGCTGCCGGTGACCGTGCTGCGCCGGGGCGCCCTCGTCGACGTGGTCGCGGTGCCGACCGAGCTGGGCCGCTGAGCAGTCACGCCCCGTCCCGGTCGGAGTCCGCCGAGAAGACGATCACGCCGAGGTGGCCGACGCCCGATACGACGACGCGGGGCCTCCTCCCGACAGGAGGAGGCCCCGCGGTACGTCGTCGGGTCAGCGCGCGCCGAGGTGGGCGAGCAGATCCTGCCGGGTGAGCACGCCCTTGGGCTTGCCGTCGACCAGCACCAGCGCCGCGTCGGACTTCTCCAGCAGGCCGACCGCCTCGCTCACCGGCTGCCCACCGCCGATCATCGGCAGCGGCTCGGCCATGTGCCGCTCGATGGTGTCGTGCAGGTGCGCCTGCCCGGTGAAGAGCGCGTCGAGCAGGTCCTTCTCGGCGATCGAACCGGCCACCTCGCCGGTCACCACCGGCGGCTCGGCCTTGAGCACCGGCAGCTGCGAGACGCCGTACTCGCGCATGTAGTCGATCGCGTCGCGGACCGTCTCGGTGGGGTGCACGTGCACCAGCTCGGGCAGGCCGCCCGGCTTGCTGGCGAGCGCGTCGGCGACGGTCGGCTCGGTGCCCGAGTTGTCCAGGAAGCCGTACCGGGCCATCCAGTTGTCGTTGAAGATCTTCGACAGGTAGCCCTTGCCGCTGTCCGGCAGCAGCACGACGACGACGTCGTCCGGGCCGGCCTTGCGGGCCACCTCGAGGGCGGCCACCACGGCCATCCCGCAGGAGCCGCCGACCAGCATCCCCTCCTCGCGGGCCAGCCGGCGGGTCATCTCGAACGAGGCCTTGTCCGACACCTCGATGATCTCGTCGGCGACGCCCCGGTCGTACGTCTCCGGCCAGAAGTCCTCACCGACGCCCTCGACCAGGTACGGCCGGCCGGTGCCGCCGGAGTAGACCGAACCCTCCGGGTCCGCCCCGATGACCTTGACCCCGCCCTCGGAGGCCTCCTTCAGGTAGCGCCCGATGCCGGAGATGGTGCCGCCGGTGCCGACGCCGGCCACGAAGTGGGTCAGCCCGCCCTCGGTCTGCTTCCACAGCTCCGGGCCGGTCGTCTCGTAGTGCGAGCGCGGGTTGGCCGGGTTGCTGTACTGGTTGGGCTTCCAGGCGCCGGGGATCTCCCGGGCCAGCCGGTCGGAGACGTTGTAGTAGGAGCGCGGGTCCTCCGGCGCGACGGCGGTCGGGCAGACCACCACCTCGGCGCCGTACGCGCGCAGCACGTCCTGCTTGTCCTGGCTGACCTTGTCCGGGCAGACGAAGACGCACTTGTAGCCCTTGAGCTGCGCCACCAGGGCCAGCCCGACGCCGGTGTTGCCGCTGGTCGGCTCGACGATGGTGCCGCCCGGCTTGAGGATGCCCGCGGCCTCGGCGTCCTCCACCATCCGCAGCGCGATCCGGTCCTTCACCGAACCGCCCGGGTTGAGGTACTCCACCTTCGCCAGCACGGTGGCCTGGATGCCCTCGGTGACGTTGCGCAGCCGTACCAGCGGGGTGTTGCCGATCAACTCGACGACGTTGTCGTAGTACTGCACCTCGTTGTGCCCTTCGTTGCGGCGCCGGCGTCGGCGGCCGGGCAGACGTTTCGTTCGTCGCCCAGGGTACGTGCCGTCAGGGGATCATCTGCCCGGGGATGACGGAGCTGCGACGCGCCTCCCACTCCAGGAAGCGCTCGGTCTCCGCCAGCACGCTGCCGGCCAGCCAGGTGACCATGACCGCGTCGTCCACCAGGCCGAAGATGGTCAGGAACAGCTCCGGCACCACGTCCACCGGCGAGAGCACGTACGCCGTCGCCGCCGTCATCATGGCCAGCCGGAGGCCGCCGTCGTACTCGCCCCGGGCGGTCGCCCTGATCATCCGGGGCAGCGCCGCCAGCCGGGCGCCCAGCGAGGGCCCGCCCCGGGCGCCCGCCGTTAGTGCCCGGAACAGCGCGGTGAACGCCGCGCTCCGCTTCAACGTCCTGCTCATCTCGTCCGACCCCTCTCCGCCCGACCAGCATGACGCGGGTGCGCAAGCCCGCCGCGACCTGCTCCTCCGGCGTCCGTCGCCCGTCGCCGTCACCGGACAGGTACCCAGAAGCGGCGCTTCCCAGGCACGAACCGGCCAGCCCGAGGAGAGCGGCGTGTCGGGCCGGCGCGATAACGTGGCGGTATGGGGGTGGCTGGTTCCGTCGTACCGGGTCCGCGCTGGCACCGCGCCCGCCAGATCGCCCGGATGGCGGCGATCGGCACGGGCGCCACCGCGGCGGCGTTCGTCGCGACCGGCGGGGTGCTGCTCGGTCAGGCCCGCCAGGCCCGGCGCACCATCCCGATGGCCGAGGCACCCCCACCCCGCTGCGACGGCGTCTACGGCGCGAAGTGCCCCGGCCGCCCGCTGACCATGGTGGTGCTCGGCGACTCGTCGGCGGCCAGCTACGGCGTGCACCGGCGCCGGGAGACCCTGGGGGCGCTGCTCGCCACCGGGCTGTCCCGACGGCTGCACCGGCCGGTCCGGGTGCACCGCTTCGCCGTGGTGGGATCGCTCTCCGCCGGGCTCAGGCCGCAGGTCGAGTCGGCGCTGGAGTGCGACCCGGACGTCGCGGTGATCCTGATCGGCGGCAACGACGTCACCAACCGCACCCCGCCCGCGCTGGCGGTGCGCTATCTGGTCGAGGCGGTCCGCGCGCTGCGGGCCGCCGGTTGCGAGGTGGTCGTCGGCACCTGCCCCGACCTCGGCGCGATCCAGCCGATCCAGCCGCCGCTGCGCTGGCTGGCCCGGCGGTGGAGCCGGCAGCTGGCCGCCGCCCAGACGGTGGCGGTGGTCGAGGCGGGCGGCTGGACGGTCTCCCTCGGCGACATGCTCGGTCCCCGGTTCGTCGCCGAACCCACCCGGATGTTCGCCTGGGACCGGTTCCACCCGTCCGCGGAGGGGTACGCGGTGGCCGCCGCCGCGCTGCTGCCCACCGTCATCTCGGCGCTGGGCGCCGGCGCGGAACGCAGGCCGGTGCCGGTCCGGGGCGAGGGGGTACGGTCGCTGCCGGAGGCCGCCCAGGAGGCGGCCCGGCACGCCGGGACGGAGGTCAGCGGCGCCCAGGTCCGGGGTCGCGACCGCGGGCCGGCCGGCCGCTGGGCCCACCTGCGCCGGCGGGCCTTCTTCGGCGTCGGCGCGGTGCCGCAACCCGGTCCCGCCACCGACTCACCCACACTGGAGGGATCGGCATGAGCGAGCGAACCACCGGGCCCCGCGCGGCGGAGCCCCGTGCCGACCGCCGCCAGGAGCGCGCCTGCCGGCGCGACGTCCCGCACGGGGAGGTGTCGTCATGACCGAACGCGGCATCGGTGCGGAGCTGGCGCTCCGGCTCGGCAAGGCGGCGGCCTTCTCCCTGGTGGCGGGCACCATCGGCGGCGCCGCGGTGCTCGCCGGGCAGGCCGTCGCCGCCCGCAACCGCAGCTACGCCCAGCCGGAGCTGGGCCTGGCGCTGCGCGCCACGGTCGGCCGGGCCGGCGCGCCGCCGCTGCGGCTGGTGCTGCTGGGTGACTCCTCGGCGCTCGGCGTGGGGGTCGAACGCTTCGACGAGACCGTGGGCGGGCAACTGGCCCACCTGCTGGCCGAGGGGCCGACGGGGCGGCAGGTGCACCTGTCCAGCGTGGGGGTCTCCGGCTCCCGCTCCACCGACCTGGCCACCCAGGTGGCCCGGGCGCTGCTCGGCGAGCGCCCCGACGTGGCGGTGATCCTGATCGGCGCCAACGACGCCACCGCGATGCGCCGGCCGGGCGAGGCCGCGGCGTACCTCGGCGCGGCCGTGCGCCGGCTGCGCGACGCGCGGGTGGAGGTGGTGGTCGGCACCTGTCCGGACCTGGGCGCGGTCCGCGCCGTCGCGCAGCCGCTGCGGCAGGTGCTCGGCTGGTCGGGGCGGCGGACCGCCCGGGCACAGACGACGGCCGTGCTCGACGCCGGCGGCAGTGTGGTCGACCTGGGCGCCGAGACCGGGCCGGTGTTCCGCGCCGACGCCGGGACCTTCTGCCCCGACGGCTTCCACCCCTCCGCCGACGGTTACCGGGTCTGGGCACACGCCCTGCTGCCGGCGGTGGCCGCCGCGGCCACCAGCGCCTCCCGCCACTGAGCGGGCGGCGGGCGGGCGGGAGCCCAGGGTGACATTTCCCGTCGCCCCGGCAGCTTCCGCGCCAAGTTACCGGCGAGTTAACGTTGGCTCATGCCGATTGAGTCGTCCCGCGACGCCGTCATCGTCGCCACCGCCCGCTCCCCCATCGGTCGCGCCTTCAAGGGCTCGCTGCGCGAGGTCCGCCCCGACGACCTCGCCGCGACCATCGTCCAGGCCGCGCTGGACAAGATCCCCGGGCTCGACCCGACCGAGGTCGAGGACCTCTACCTCGGTTGCGGCCTGCCCGGCGGCGAGCAGGGCTTCAACATGGCCCGGGTGGTCGCCACGCTGATGGGCCTGGACGGCCTGCCCGGCGCCACCCTCACCCGCTACTGCGCCTCGTCCCTGCAGACCACCCGGATGGCGATGCACGCGATCCGCGCCGGTGAGGGCGACGTCTTCATCTCCGCCGGCGTCGAGACGGTCTCCCGGTACGCCCGGGGCAACTCCGACACCCTCCCGCCGGAGGCGCAGGCGCTGGTCGGCGGCGGCTGGGAGAACCCCCGCTTCGCCGAGGCGCAGGAGCGCTCCAAGGCCCGCGCGGCCGGTGGCGCCGAGGTGTGGGCCGACCCGCGCGAGGCCGGCCAGCTTCCCGACATCTACCTGACGATGGGGCAGACCGCCGAGAACCTCGCCCAGGTGTACGACGTCACCCGCGAGGACATGGACGCCTTCGGCGTCCGCAGCCAGAACCTCGCCGAGAAGGCGATCGCCGACGGCTTCTGGGCCCGCGAGATCACCCCGGTCACCACGCCGGACGGCACCGTGGTCAGCACCGACGACGGCCCGCGCGCCGGGGTCACCCTGGAGGCCGTCGCCGGGCTCAAGCCGGTCTTCCGCCCCGACGGCCGGATCACCGCCGGCAACTGCTGCCCGCTCAACGACGGCGCCGCAGCGGTGGTGGTGATGAGCGCCCAGCGCGCGAAGGACCTCGGACTCACCCCGCTGGCCCGGATCGTCTCCACCGGCGTGACCGCCCTGTCGCCGGAGATCATGGGCCTCGGCCCGGTCGAGGCGTCCCGCCAGGCCCTCAAGCGGGCCGGCATGACCGTCGACGACGTCGACCTGGTCGAGATCAACGAGGCGTTCGCCGCGCAGGTGATCCCCTCCTACCGGCAGCTCGGCATCCCGGAGGAGAAGGTCAACGTGATGGGCGGCGCGATCGCCGTCGGCCACCCGTTCGGCATGACCGGCGCCCGGATCACCGGCACGCTGCTCAACTCGCTGGAGTGGCACGACAAGACCATCGGCCTGGAGACCATGTGTGTCGGTGGCGGCCAGGGCATGGCGATGGTGCTGGAGCGGCTCAGCTGATTCCCGGTTCGCCGGTCGTGCGCGCGGGTATCGGATCCGCATGGCGACGGTGGTGGAGCGGGAACGCAAGTACTCCGCCGACGAGGGCTTCCGGCTACCGGACCTGACGGGGTGCGGTGGCGTCGCGACGATGTCGGACGCCACCGCCTTCGACCTGGACGCGGTCTACCTGGACACCCCGGACCTGCGGCTGGCGCGCAGCGGCTTCGCGTTGCGCCGGCGGACCGGCGGTCACGACGCCGGCTGGCACCTGAAGGTCGGCGCGGCCGGGGGCGCCCGGACCGAGTACCAGTTCCCGGCCGCCGCGGACGACCTCGACCCGCCGGCGGAGCTGGTCGGGCTGTTCCGGGCCGCCTCCCGCGGGCAGGCGGTCCAGCCGGCGGCCCGGATCACCACCCACCGGGTGGAACGACGGCTGCTGGACGCTGCGGGCCGGGTGCTGGCGGAGGTCGCCGAGGACACCGTCGACGGGCGGGACCTGGCCACCGGCGAGCGGCAGGCGTGGCGGGAGATCGAGGTCGAGCTGGTCGACGGCGACGACCGGCTGCTCGACGCGGTGCAGTCGCGGCTGCGCGAGGCGGGCGCCCGCCCGGTTCCCGTCTCCAAGTCCCATCGGGCCCTCGCCGGCCGGCTCGCCGCCGCCACCGACGCGGACCCGGCGGACCCGGTCGCCCGCTACGCCCTCACCCAGCGCGACGTGCTGATCGCGAACCATCCCGGGGCCCGGCACGGTGACGAGGACGCGGTGCACGACATGCGGGTCGCCGTCCGGCGACTGCGGGCCACGCTGCGCGCCTTCCGCGGCCGCTGGGACCGTCCGCGCAGTGAGGCGCTGCGCGCCGAGCTCCGCTGGCTGGGCGGCCAGCTCGGGCCGGTCCGCGACGCGCAGGTGATGGCCGCCCGGCTCACCGACGCCGTCCGTGCCGAGCCCGCCGACCTGGTCCTCGGCCCGGTCGCGGCGCGCATCTCGGAACGGTTCGCCGCCGACCTCGCCACCGCCCTCGACGAGCTGGTCCGGACGCTGGACTCCGACCGCTACACCGAGCTGCTGGTCGGACTGGACCGGCTGTTGGAGGCACCGCCCGCCCGTGCCGTCGACGCGCGGTGGGTCGCCCGCCGGGTCCGCCGGGCGGTCACCCGCGCCGACGACCGGCTGGACCGGGCTCTCGACGGGCAACGGACGCAGGAGGCGGACGTCGCGCTGCACGAGGCGCGCAAGGCGTACAAGGCCGCGCGGTACGCCGTCGAGGTGCGCGAGCCGGACGCGGGGCGGCGCGCCGCCGCCCTGGTGGAACGGCTCAAGGACCTCCAGGACCTGCTCGGCACGCACCACGACTCGGTGGTCACCCGGGAGGTGCTGCGACGCCAGGCGCTGCGCGCGTACGCCGACGGGGAGAACACCTTCACCTACGGGCTGCTGCACGCCCGGCAGGCCACGGCGGCCGATCGGGACCTGCGGGCGATCCCCGCCGCCCGGGACCGGGCCCGCCGGCGGAAGGTGCGCCGCTGGCTGAAGAAGTGAGGCGTCAGAGCGCCGAGCGGGTCGCCGCCACCTCGGCGGCGGCCCGGGCCAGCGTCGCGTCGGGCGCCCCGGCCGCGACCAGGTCGGCCGCCACCACCCGGAGCTGGTCGACCAGCGCCAGGTCGTTGTCCAGCCGGGGTACGCCCCGACGCGGCTCTCCCTCGGCGTCCGCGCCGAGGTTGGCCAGCTCCTGCACCAGTCGGTGCACCAGGTCGGCACGGGACACGTTGCCCCCCTCGGCGATCGCCGCCCACCGCGGCTGCTGCCAGTGCCCCACCTGACGGACCAGCAGCTCCACCGCCCGGTCCAACTCCGCTGTGCTCATCGCCGCCGAGTCTACGGCGGGCCCCGCCCCGCGCCCGCTCAGCGGCGCAGGTAGCTCAGCAGCCGCAGGATCTGCCAGTAGAGGAAGATCAGCCCGGCCAGCAGCCCGAACGCGCAGAGCCAGGCGTACCGGCGGGGCAGGCCGGTGTGGACCGACCGCTCCACCTGGTCGAAGTCGAGGATGAAGCTGAGCGCCCCGGCGATGATCGCCACCGCCGAGAAGACGTACGGCAGCCAGCCGACCTGGCCGGAGATGCTGTAGATCTCCACGCCCTGCCGGCCGGTGAACAGCCGGAAGACCAGGTTGACCAGGCTGACCGCGAGCAGCCCGATCAGCGTGCCGATCACCAGGCGGGCGAGCCGGGGTGTGGCCCGGACCAGCCGGGCCCGGTAGAGCACCGCCATCCCGAGGAACACCCCGAAGGTGCCCACCACCGCCTGCGCGACGATGCCCGGGTAGACCAGCTCGAACGCCCGGCTGGCCACCCCGAGCAGCACCCCCTGGAGCAGGGCGTACCCGATGATCGGGACCGGGTGGGTGATGCCGCGCAGCGAGATCACCAGGAGCAGCGCGATGCCGGCCAGGGCGGTGCCGGCCAGCGCCGCCGGGACCCACACCGCCTGCGGCACGACCACCCAGGCCACCGCCGCGGTGGCGCCGGTGAGCAGCAGCAGCCCGACGACGGACCACCACGTCGTCGACGGTCACCGCCTCCGCGCCACCCGCACCGGGCAGCCGGTGCTCCCGGCTGCTGTCGTCCAGCCGGTCCAGGACCGGGTTGGCGCTGCGCACCCGCCACCTCCTCGCCGGGGATACCCCTGGTGTCACTCTCCCCCGGACGGGCCGGCGGCGGCGGGGAAACGGCCGGGCCGAGGTGGGGCCGCGACGGGCCCCACAGACGACGGCGCCCGCCGCCGCGGGTCGCGGTGGCGGGCGCCGAGGGGCTGCGACGGTCAGTCGTCGCCCTGGAAGTAGCTGATCAGGCGGAGCAGCTCCAGGTAGAGCCAGACCAGGCTGACCACGATGCCGAACGCGGCCGTCCAGGAGTAGCGCTGGGGCAGCCCCATCCGGACGCCGTCCTCGACCTCCTTGAAGCTGAGCACGAAGCTCAGCGACGCGACCACGATGCAGACCAGGCTGAAGCCGATGGCCAACGGGCTGCCATCGCGCAGGCCGGTGTTGAAGTCGAAGAAGACCGCCAGCACGAAGTTGATCAGCATGACGGCGAAGAGGCCGGCCATCACGGCGATCATGCCCTTGACGAACTTCGGGGTCGCCCGGATGACCTTCGCCTTGTAGAGCATGGCCATCACGAAGAAGACACCGAAGGTGGCCACCACGGCCTGGAGCACGATGCCCTCGAAGGCGGTCTCGTACGCCTTGCTGACCAGGCCGACGAAGGCACCCTCGACGACGGCGTACGCGACGACCAGCGCCGGGTTCGCCATCCGGGAGAACGAGATGATCAGGCCGAGCACCAGGCCGACCATCGCGGCGCCAATCCACGCCGGGCCGAGGAGCGCGTCCGGGACCAGCACCCAGGCGGCCGCGGCGGAGACGCCGAGGATGCCCAGGAGCGCGACGGTCTTGACGACCACGTCGTCGATGGTCATGGTGCCGGCGGCGGGGGCCACCGGGTAACCGGGCTGGCCCGGGTACTGCTGGGGAATACCGGGCTGGCCGTGGCCGTACTGCCCGGGCGGGGCGTACCCGGCGGAACGCTCCCGCTCGGCCGCCTGGCCGAGCCGGGCCAGCACCGGGTTCGAGGTCTTCACTTCTCAGGCCTCCCTCAGGGGGTCGTCGCACGCACGACGTGCTCTACAAGAGTAAACGCATCCAGCGACCTGCGCGCCCGTGCGCGGGCTGAGGGAAAGCTGAGGGTGCCCGGGGCGGGGGTCGAACCCGCACGCCTTTCGGCAGCCGCTTTTAAGGCGGCCGTGTCTGCCGTTCCACCACCCGGGCGGGCGGCACCGCCGCGCCGACACGCGCGGTGCAGTGTCACCGTAACCGTTCACCGGCGACCCGGCGTACCCCGTCACGGGTGCCGCACTAGGGTCGAGCCCGTGACCAGCGCAGCCCGTACGGCGTCCGACGCCGACCCCGACCTGGCTGTCGGCCTCGCCGAGCCGGCCACGCCCGGCTCCCGCGCCACCCGCTGGCGGGCGTCCGTCGCCCGGCACCGCACCGGCCTGCTCGTCGGCCTCGCGTTCGCGCTGCTCGCCGGCTGGCTCACCCAGGGCCTCTGGCCGGACCCGACCGGCCGGGTGCTGGCGCTCAACCCGGAGGACCAGACCCTCTACGAGTGGTTCCTGGCGGTCGACTCGCGGGCCGTGCTCGGCGACTTCGGCCTGCTCACCGACCGGCTCAACAGCCCGGACGGGGTGAACCTGATGACCAACACCACGGTCATCGCGCTCGGCGTGCTCCTCGCCCCGGTCACTCTGCTCTTCGGCGCGCCGGTCACCTTCGCCCTGCTGGCCGGGGTGAACCTGGCCGGCACCGCCGTCGCCTGGTACCTGCTCTACACCCGTACGCTGCGCGCCCACCGGCTCGCCGCGGCGCTCGGCGCCGGGCTGTGCGGCTTCGGCCCGGGCATGGTGTCCCAGTCCAACAGCCACCTGCACATGACCGCCCAGTGGCTGGTGCCGGTGATCGTCTGGCTGGTCGTGCGGATGCTCCGCGCGGCCGACCCCGGCCCGGCGTCGCTGGACGGGCCGGACCGCCGGCGGCTGGTCACCTCGGCGCTGGGCCTGGCCGCCGCGGTCACCGCACAGGTCTTCATCGGCGAGGAGGTGCTCTTCCTCACCGCGGTCACCCTGCTGGTGATGGCGGTGGCGTACGCGATGACCGACCGCGAGCTGCTGCGCCGGGCGCTGCCCGGCTTCGCCGGCGGCCTGATGCTCGCCGCCGGGCTGTCCCTGCTCGTCCTCGGCTACCCGCTGTGGTTCCAGTTCGCCGGGCCGCAGGGCGTGGCCGACGGCATGTTCAGCCCGCACTACTTCTCGGCCGACCTGCGCAGCTGGTGGACCATCTCTCCGCTGTCGGTGGTCGGCAGCGACTCGTCGTCCCGGCTGACCACCGGCCCGGCCGAGTACAACACCTTCCTCGGCCTGCCGTTGCTGCTGGTCGCCGCCGGCTGCGCGCTCTGGCTGGGGCGCCGGCCGGTGGTGGTCGCGTGCGTCGCCGGCGCGCTGGCGATGGGCGCGCTGTCGCTCGGCCCCGAGGTGGTGCACGACGGCACCCGCACCGCGGTGCCCGGGCCGTACGCGCTGCTCGCCGGCCTGCCGGTGATCGACGGCGCGCTGCCGATGCGGTTCGGGCTGACCCTGCTGCCGCTGGCCGCGACGCTGCTGGTGCTCGCGGTGGACCGCGCGCTGCGGCGGCCCGGCCGGGGCCGGCGGCTGGTCCCCGCCGCGGTGGGGGCGGCCCTGCTCACCGTCTTCCCCGCTCCCCTGCCGACGACCGACCGCCCGGCGCTGCCCGAGTTCATCACCGGCGGCCACTGGCGCGAGTGCGTACGCCCCGGCGGGGTGCTGGTGCCGGTGCCGGCCGCCACCCCCAAGGAGCCCTGGCCGATGCGCTGGGCGGCGGCGGCCGACGGGGCGTTCGGCATCCCGGAGGGCTTCTTCATCGGCCCGTACGGCCGGGACGGGACCGCCGCGATGGGCACCTACAAGCAGCCCACCTCGGCGCTGCTGGCCGACGTGGCCCGGCGGGGCGACGAGCCGGTGATCGGCGACGAGCAGCGCCGGCAGGCCCGGGCGGACGCCGACTTCTGGGGCGCCTCCTGCGTGGCGGTCACCGACGACGCCCCGCACGCGGAGAGCCTGCGCCGCACCCTGGTGCAGCTCTACGGCCCGGGCACCCGGATCGCCGACGCCTGGACCTGGCGGGTCTGACCTGGCCCCCCGATACGACGACGAAGGCCCCCTCCCGTGCCGGGCGGGGGCCTTCGTCGTGAACGGGATCAGACCGGGCGGCCGGCGCCGACCGGCTGGGACGCCTCGGCGAACTCCTCGCGCGGGTCGTGCAGCTGGCCGAGGGCGACCACCTCACGCTTGAGGAAGAACGCCAGCGACCAGTCGACCACGACCCGGACCTTGCGGTTGAACGACGGGATCCGGCTCATGTGGTACGTCCGGTGCATGAACCAGGCCGGCCAGCCGGTCATCTTCACGCCGTACACCTGGGCCACGCCCTTGTGCAGACCGAGGCTGGCCACGCTGCCCGCGTGCTTGTGCTTGTAGTTGACCGGCTCGCGACCGCGGATCACGTTCGCGATGTTGTCGGCCATCCGGGCCGCCTGACGCACCGCGTGCTGGGCGCTCGGCGAGCAGTAGTTGCCCGGCTCCTTGGTCAGGTCCGGCACGGCGGCGCAGTCGCCGGCGCTCCAGGCGCCCTCGACCACCCGGTCGCCGTCGACGATCTGCAGCGTCGGCAGGCAGGTGACCCGCTTGCGCTCGTCACGCGGGAAGTCGGTCGCGTCCAGCATCGGCGACGGCTTCACGCCAGCCGTCCACACGATGGTGTCGGAGCGGAAAGTGTCGCCGTCGGAGAGCTTCACCACGCCGTCGACGCAGGACTCCAGCCGGGTGTCCAGGCGGATGTCCATGTTGCGCTTGAGCAGCTGCTGGACGGTGTAGGCGCCCATGTCCCGATCGACCTCGGGCAGCACCCGCTGGGTCGCCTCGACCAGCACCCAGCGCATGTCCTCGGGCTTGAGCTCCGGGTAGTACCGCAGCGCGTCCCGGGCCATGTCCTCCATCTCGGCGAGCGCCTCGATGCCGGCGTAACCACCGCCGACGAAGGTGAAGGTCAGCGCCGAGCGACGGACTGCCGGGTCCGGCGTGGCGGCCGCCACGTCGAGCCGGTCCAGCACGTGGTTGCGCAGGTAGATGGCCTCGCCGATGGTCTTGAACCCGATGCCGTGCTCGTGCAGGCCCGGGATCGGCAGCGTCCGGGAGACCGAGCCGGGGGCCAGCACGACATGGTCGTACTGGATCTCCCGGGTGGGTCCGCTGATCGGCTGCACCACCGCGGTCTTCCGGTCGTGGTCGATCCGCGTCACCGCACCCGCCACGACCTTGCACCGGCGCAACTCCCGCCGCAGCGGCACCACGGAGTGCCGGGGCGAGATGTTGCCGGCCGCCGCCTCCGGGAGGAACGGCTGGTAGGTCATGTGCGGCTGCGGGTCGACGACGACGACCTCGGCCTCACGGGAGCTCAGCTTCTTGGACAGGCGCAGAGCGGCGTACAGGCCGACGTGCCCGGCACCCACGACAAGGATCCGCTTCGGATTCACGTCATCTATCTTTCCCCGGGCGGCTCGGGTAATCCCGTCCGAGACCCCCTTCTGTGACGGAGCACAACCCCTGTGACCTGCGCAACGTCCCGGAGCCGTCCCGCTATCCGCGACGCAACAGCCAGCCCAGCAGCCCGCTCAACCCCACCGCCACCAGCAGTCCGGCCACCGTCGCCGCCTGAAAACCGGCACCCCCGCCGATCTCGCCCAGCCAGGCCAGGATCACCCCGACCACGGCCGTGGCGAGGATCACCACGCCGGCCCGGCTCAGCCAGCGCAGCACCAGATCCGGGTCGATCACGGCGTCGTAGGGCAGCACCGCGGCGAGCGCGCAGAGGGTGTGCGCCAGGTAGAGGGCGGCGGCCACGGCGAGCAGCCGCCAGAGCGCGATCGGCCGGTCGTACCCGGCGGAGGCGATCACCCAGCCGCCCACGGTGACCAGGGCGGCGAAGGTCGGCCACCCCCGGCGCGGGGCCACCCCCGGCAGCACCGCCACCACCGTGAGGGCGAGCAGCGCCCGCGCGGAGAACATCTCGACCGGGTACGCCAGCAGCAGGCCGACCAGCACGGTGAGGAAGATGCCGGCGCGCACCAGCAGCGGCGCCAGGCTCACCCGGTTCGCCGCCGCCCGCAACGCCCGCACCCGCTCGGTGACCGCGTTCATCTGTGCCAGCTTTCGTTCGCGACTGCGGGACTCCGCTGCGCTGCATTCCTCGCGCTCACCGGGCGCCCACCCTTGGGGCGGTGGCCAGCCGGGCCACGTCGCGCAGCACCTGGTCCAGGCTGCCCGCGCCGGCCCAGCGCACCACCGGCACGCCGTGCTCGCGCAGCTGGGCGATCATCGTGTCCCGGTCCAGCCGCCACAGCCGGAACGCCACCGGCGCCCAGCCCCGCTCGCCGGGCGGGGCGAGGTCGGTGGGCAGCGTGTCCACCGCGACCACGAACCGACCGCCCCGCGCCAGCCGGGCCAGCATCTGCGCGGACCGCTCGTCCAGCAGCGGGGTGAGCACCACCACCAGCGCGTCGGCGGAGAGCACCTGCGGCCCGAAGACCTGGTCGTACGGCTCGTGCGGGGATGCCTCGGCGCGCACGTCGAGCAGCCACTCCAGCACCGTCAGGTACTGCCGGCGGCCGGTGGCCGGGCGCAGCCGGCGGGCCGCCGGCCCGTACTCCAGCATCGCCACCCGGTCACCCCGGTGCAGGTAGTGCTCGGCGATCGCGGCGGCGGCCCGGACGGTGGTGTCCAAGACGGACGCGGTGCCCTTCACCCCGCCCGAGCGGCCCGCCTCGGCGAGCACGTCGAGCAGGACCACCACCTCGGCGTCCCGGTCCGACAGGGTGGCCGCCACGTGCAGCTGACGGGCCCGCAGGGAGACCCGCCAGTCGATGCGGCGCAGCCGGTCGCCGGGCCCGAAGACCCGGACGCCGGCCAGCTCGCCGCCCTCGCCCGGGCGGCGCGAGTGGTGCGCGCCGACCAGCCCGGCCGCCCGGGGCATCGCCTCCACCGCCTCGAACTGCTCGGTTTCCGGGTAGACCCGCATCCGCACCGGGTCGGTGATCACCGCGCGGGAGACGAGCAGCCCGTCGGCGGCGGCGACCCGCGCGCCGGCCGGGCCGATCGGGTGCCGCCCCCAGCGCAGCGCGGTGCCGGACAGCTCCAGGTCGACGGCCCGGCCGGTGGGGATCGAGGTGACGAAGGGGCGGTCCGCGCCGCCGGAGCGGCGCACGTCCACGCCGGCACCGCCGAAGCCGACCCGCTCGACCCGCAGCCACGGCGAGACGCGGGCCCGTACCACCGCCACGTCGTACGCCACGGTGTCCGGGTTGCCGACGCTGACCGTGCCGGCCATCGCGCCGCCCTCGACCAGGTGCGCGTCGTCGGCGAGGATCTCCACCTGCGGCGCGGCGGTGGGCCGGCGGCGCAGCGCGTACGCGGTGCCGAGCGCGAACGGCGCGGCGAGCACGACCAGGTCGACCCGGCCGAGCAGCACGGCGGCGATCAGCAGCACCCCGGTGAGCAGCACCGCCCGGCCCAGCGCCCAGGTGGGCGCCCAGCCCGCCGTCGGCTCCGCCGCTTCGTCGGTGGGCACGGTCGTCAGCGCCCCGGCCGGCCGGCCGCGTAGCTGGGCAGCGCGCCGCTGGCCGGGGCGGGAGTCTGCTCCAGCACCTCACCGACCACGAAGGACGGATCGACCCGCCGCAGCCACATCTCCGGCCGCAGCGTGATCCGGTGCGCGAGCGCCGGGGCGGCCACCTCCTTGACGTCCTCCGGCACCACGTAGTCGCGGCCGGCGAAGACCGCCCGGACGCGGGCCAGCAGCAGCAGCGCCAGCGAGCCGCGCGGGGAGGCGCCGACCAGCACCGACGGGTGCTCGCGGGTGGCCGCGGTCAGGTCGACGATGTACCGGCCGACGGAGTCCTCCACCACCACGTCCTCCAGCGCGGCCTGCATGGCGCGCAGCGTGGCAGCGTCCACCACCGGCTTGATCTCGGCCTCCTCGCGGCGGCGGGCCATCCGCCGGCGCAGCACGTCCCACTCCTCCTCGCGCTGCGGGTAGCCGAACGACACCCGCAGCAGGAACCGGTCGAGCTGCGCCTCGGGCAGCGGGTACGTCCCCTCGTACTCGATCGGGTTGGCGGTGGCGAGCACGTGGAACGGCTCGTCCAGCCGGTAGGTGACGCCCTCGACGGAGACCTGCTTCTCCTGCATCGCCTCCAGCAGCGCCGACTGGGTCTTCGGCGGCGTCCGGTTGATCTCGTCGGCGAGCAGCAGGTTGGTGAAGAGCGGGCCGGCCCGGAAGGAGAAGTCACCGCTGCGCTGGTCGTAGAGGAAGGAGCCGGTGACGTCGGCCGGCAGCAGGTCGGGGGTGAACTGGAGGCGGCGGAAGTCGAGGCCGAGGGCCTGCGCGAACGACCGCGCCGTCAGCGTCTTGCCCAGCCCCGGCAGGTCCTCCAGCAGCACGTGCCCACCGGCCAGGATGCCGGCGAGGACCAGCTCCAGGGACTCCCGCTTGCCGACCACGACCTGACCGACCGCGTCCAGCACCGCCCGGGCCAGGTGGCCTACCTCCGAGGCGGGGATGCTTTTGCGATCCACGTCGTTCATCAGATCTTCTCCAGTTCGGCAACGATCGCCGCGAGGTCGCGCGGCGACGGGGGGCGGCGGGAGGGGGTGTTGAGGAACGTCCACAGCGGCTCCCCGAGCAGGGTGCGGGCGCGGGCCGGGTCGGACTCGCGGGTCAGGCCGTGGCGCTGGCGCAGCCGCTCGTCGGCCAGCTCGCCCAGCCGCGGCAGGATCCGCTCGGTGAACCGCTTACGGTTGCCCGAGGACCAGTCCAGCGGTCGTTCCCACCCGTTGATGGCGGTCCGCAGGGCGTCCCGGGCGCCCCAGTCGTACGAGCCGGGTTCCTCGCCGGCCGGAGCCCGGCCGCCGGCGCGGGGCGGGGGCGGCGGGGCGAGGCCGGCGGTGACCCGGCGGACGGCGAGCACCGCCAGCACGCCGGCCACCACGATCCAGATCGAGACCTGGAGGCCGACCGCGCGCAGGACGGCGAGGACCACCGCGGTGACGGCGGCGGCGACCGCGAGGGTACGCAGCACCGCCCGGCCCCGGCCGCCGCGCTGCCGGCCGGCGCGCGGCGGCGGCTCCTCCTCGAAGGTGAGCAGATCGTCGAGGCCGGTGCGCTCGGTCATGACCGCACCGCCCGGGGCTCGACGGGTCGCGCGTTCACGCCGGCACCTCCTCGGCGGCGGTGGCGAGGGCGGTCAGTTCGCCGCGCAGCCGGCGCAGCGCCGCCCGGGCCTGGTCGCGCATCCGGGCGTCCACGGTGTGGGTGGCGTACCGGGCCTCGCGGTAGACGTGGGCGAAGGAGTCCAGCACGTCGGCGCTGGCGATGGCGGGCACCCCGGCGGCCGGGTCGCCCCGCAGCAGCCGGGTGACCAGGTCGGTCGGGGTGTCCCCGGTACGCCGCGGCACGCCGGCCTCGGTGGCGGCCTCCTCCAGGCGTACCCAGCAGGCGATCACGGCGGTACGCGGGTCGGTGTCGGCGTCGTCCAGCTCGACCAGGCCCGCGTCGAGGGCGGCGACCACCTCGCGGGCGGTGCCCTCGGCGGTACGCCGGGCGCGGGCGGCCGGGACGGCCCGGGTGGTGCGGCGCAGGGCGCCCCGGATCAGCGTCCAGGCCAGGTAGCCGAGGGCGAGCAGGATGGCCAGGCCCAGCAGGACGATCGCCGCGGTCGCGATCCACTGCGGGATGTCGGCCTGGGTGCGTTCGGCACCGGCGCGCGGCTCGATCGGGATGGAGGGGGCCGGCGCGGCGGAGGGGTAGTCCGGGACGTACGGGAGTTGCTTGGCGGCGGGCGGGATGCGGCTCGCGCCGATCGAGGAGTGCCCGGCGGCGAGCGCCGCGGCGGCCAGCAGGAGGGTCACCGCGAGGACGGGCCACCACCTGCGCAGCACGCCGAGGTCCATCGCCACCGCCCCACGCAGCCTCAGTCCACCCCGGCGAGTTGCTTCGCCCGGGCGAACACGTCGTCCAGCATCAAGGGTGTCAGCCGTCCCGTGAAGGTGTTCTGCTGGCTGACGTGGTAGCAACCGAGCAGCTCGGGGGCGGCCGTCCCGGACCAGTGTGCCCCATGACCGAAGACCGGTCGCGGGCTGGGCGGGCGGACGCCGTACACGTCGCGCAGCACCGGCCACCACGCTGCCCAGGCGAAGGCGCCCAGCGCGACCACGACGCGCAGGGTGGGCCGGATCAGCCCGACCTCGCGGTGCAGCCACGGCGCGCAGGTGTCCCGCTCGGCCGGGGTGGGCTTGTTGTCCGGCGGCGCGCACCGCACCGCGGCGAAGATCCGGGTGTCCCGCAGCGTGAGCCCGTCGTCGGCGGCCACGCTGGTCGGCTGGTTGGCCAGGCCGGCGCGGTGCAGGGCGGCGAAGAGCACGTCGCCCGACCGGTCGCCGGTGAAGATCCGACCGGTGCGGTTGCCGCCGTGCGCGGCCGGGGCCAGCCCGAGGATGCCGATCCGGGCGTCCGGCGTGCCGAAGCCGGGCACCGGGCGACCCCAGTAGTGCTGCTCGCGGAAGGCCGCCCGCTTCGTCCGGGCGACCTCCTCCCGCCAGGAGACCAGGCGCGGGCAGGCGAAGCAGTTGCTGACCGCGCCGTCGAGGTCGGCCAGGTCGGTCGCCCGCGCGGCGCGGGCGACCACCTCCACGGGGGTACGGGGCTCAGCCAAGCTTGGCCCGGAAGAGTTCCAGGGTGCGCGCCCAGGCGGTGGCGGCGGCCCGCTGGTCGAAGTTCTCCGGCCGGTCCTCGTTGAAGAACGCGTGCGCGGTGCCCGGGTAGTCGTAGGTCTGGCAGGTGCCGCCGGCCGTCTCGATGGCCCGGCGGACGGTCTGTACGCCGTCCGCGGCGGAGAGACCGTCCGCTTCGGAGCAGTGGATGACCGCCGCCTTGCCGGCGTAGTCGCTCCACTCGGAGCGCATCGCCTCCCACGGCAGCCGCGGGTAGAAGGCGGCGGTGGCGACGATCCGCTCGGACCGGCTGGCCGCCCAGAGGGCCAGGCTGGCTCCCGCGCAGAAACCCGCGCAGCCGACCTTGCCGGTGACCTCGGGACGACCGGCCAGGTAGTCCGCCGCGACGGCGATGTCCGCCGCCGCCTCGTCCATCTGCGCGCTGTTCAGCATCTGCCGGGGCTCACTCGGCTTGCTGGCCGGCTGACCGTGCCGGAAGTCCGGGGCGAGGGCGACGAAGCCCGCCTCGGCGAAGCGGTCCGCGACCGACCGGATGTGGGGCACCAGACCCCACCAGTCCTGGATGACGATGACCGCGGGGCTGGCCGCACCGCCGGAGGGTATCGCGAGATACCCCTCGCTCGTCCCACCGTTGCTGGCGTAGCTCACCATCTCGCCCATCGGCCGTCCTCCTAGCGGTCAGTCATCGTTGGCTGGTCGCCCAGTGGTCCTACGTGCCGGTAGCCTGCCACGCCGTGAGCGCGCCGGGAAGACGCGAGAACAGTGGCATATACCTCCCGTTCACCGCATGGTGAACCGGCGTACGACGACGGCGGCGCGGGGGCTTCCCGCGCCGCCGTCCGACGGTCGTGCCGAGGCCGATCCGGCCCTCGTGGTCCCGGCCGGTCAGGCCTTCCTGGTCAGGCAAAGCAGGTAGCCCTTGCCGCCCGGGGCGATGTTGTAGAAGACTTGACGATCTCTCCGCCCTAAGGGACGGAGGTTCCCTCCACGCTGCGCGTGGACCGCGCAGCGTCGGGGCGGATTCCTGCTTCTCGGCGCGGTGCCGGCAGGGGTGCCGGTCTTACCTGCGCTCCACAGGCGTTTAGGCTCTCGGCGCGTCCCGCCGCGAGTATGTTTCTGGCCGCGTTGACGTCCCGGTCGTGGACGGCCCCGCACGGGCAGGTCCACGACCGGACGGACAGCGGCTTGGGTCCGTCGATCCGGCTGCACGTCGAGCATGTCTGCGACGTGGGCAGGAACCGGTTGGTCTTTGCGAACGTCCGCCCGCGCCGGGCGGCCTTGTACTCCAACATCTGCACGAACTGCGCCCAGCCCGCGTCGTGCACCGATGTGGCCAGCCGGGTCCGGCCGAGACCGACGACGCACAGGTCCCTCGACGTACACCGCTTGGTTGTCGCGGATGATCCGTGTCGAGAGCTGGTGCTGCCAGTCCCGCCGGGTGTCGGCCACCCGAGCGTGCGCGCGGGCGACCTTGACGACGGCCTTCCTGCGGTTGTTGCTGCCCCGCTGCTTTCGGGACAGATCCCGCTGCAGCCGGCGCAGTTTGCGGGCCGCCCGACGCAAGAACTTCGGGGCGGCGACCTTCTTGCCGTTGGACAGGACCGCGAAGTGCGTCAACCCGAGGTCGATGCCCACCTCGGCGTCGACCGGAGGCAGCGGGTCGTCGGCGGCGACCACAACGAACGAGGCGAAGTACCGACCAGCCGCGTCCCGGATGACCGTGACCGAGGTTGGTGCGGCCGGCAGATGCCGGGACCAACGCACCGCAAGGTCGCCGATCTTCGGCAACCTGAGCCGGCCGTTGTCGAGCACCTTGAACCGGGCGTTCGCGGTGAACCGGATCGCCTGCCGGTTGTCCTTGCGGGACCGGAACCTCGGCGGGGCGACCTTGCGGCCCTGGCGCTTGCCACTGATCGAGGTGAAGAAGTTCCGGTACGCGACGTTAAGGTCCGCGAGGGCCTGCTGGAGTACCACCGCCGACACCTCGCCCAGCCACGCCCGCTCAGGCGTCTGCTTGGCCTGGGTGATGACCCGCTTCGACAGGTCACCATCCGACAGGTACGCCTCGCCTGCCTCACGCGCCTGCTGGCGTGCGCGCAGCCCGTCGTTGAACACCACCCGCGCGCACCCGAACGCCCGCGCCAGCGAAGCCTGCTGACCGGGCGTCGGGTAGACGCGGTAGTTGTACCGAAGCTGCACAGGGGACAGTCTGTCACTGGCCTGTGACGGAGTTCTCGAACGTTCGCACTGGCAGACACTGTCTTCACCCCTGTACGCCCATTTGGTCTTCGTGACCAGTTTCGGCACAAGGTGTTCGGTGACCGGCACCTGACCCGCCTGGAGGAAATCATGCCGGCGGCGTGCGCCGACTTCGAGACCGACCTGGTCGAGTTCAGCGGCGAGGGCGAGCACGTACACCTGCTGGTCAACTTTCCGCCCGAGGTGGCCCTGTCAAAGCTGGTCAACAGCCTTAAGGGCATGTCCTCACGGCGGATGCGACACGAGTTCCCCGACCTGGTCCGCCACTACTACCGAGCCAACAAGCTGTGGTCAGCCTCGGACTTCGCCGGCTCCCCCGGCGGCGCACCCCTGACCGTCCTGCGCCAGTACATCGAGCAGCAACAACGTCCCGGTTAGAGCACGCTCGGGCCTGAAGGCCCACCCGCGCGGGCCTTCCCCCTAAACGGCGGAGCACTGGCCCGCATCTTGGTAGCCACCAAGATCGAGATGCGCTGTCCCGTTCCCCTCATCCGTTCAGCTATTTCCCAGGATCGATCCTCAGCTCGTCGGGACGGGCGCCGGAGCGGTCGGCCCGGCCGGCGCGGTCACCGTCGGGCCCGGTGCGCCCCCGGTCGGCGCCGGTGCGCTGACGGTCGGCGTCGGTGCGCTCACGGTCGGCGTCGGTGCGGCACCGGTCGGCGTCGCGGTGGCCGAAGGTGCGGCGGACGTCGGGGCGGTGCCCGGCGGGACCGGCACCTGGGCCGGCGGGCGGGGCCGGAACGGCGCCTGCTCCGGGCAGTACGGGTAGCCGCGCTGCACCGGGTTGACGTCGGGCAGGGCCGGGTCGGCGCAGGAGGGCCAGCCGAGCCGGATCGGGGTGCCGTTCTGGTCGAAGAGCCGGGCGTTCTCCACCAGCCGCCCCTCGCTGTCGTAGACGTAGACGTCCTGCACCTCGTCGTACGGGTTGCGCACCGAGATCGGGTCGTAGCCGTAGTCGCCGTGCCAGCGGGCCCGCTCGTCCACCTGCACCAGGGCGGCCAGGGCGAACACGATGAGCACCAGGGTGCCGGCGAGCAGCAGGAGGCGCGGCCAGCGGCGCAGTTCGCCGGCCCGGCGGCCCAGCCAGATCGAGGCCAGCACGCAGCCGACCAGCAGCACCAGCCCGGCCATCGCGCTGCTGCCCACCCGAGGTACCACGGCCAGCGGCGCGCCGGTCATCGCGCCCAGCAGCGACGCCGTCAGGTAGCCGCGCAGCACCCACCATGCCGGACGGAGCAGGCGGAGGAACTCGCTCGCCGAGGCGTACCCGAGCGGGGGGCCGAGCCGGGTGTCCAGGCCGGAGAGCCGGCCGCGGACCCGGCCCGCGACGGCGCCGAATCGCTGCTCCAGGCCGAGTCGGCCGGCGGACCGCTCGCCCGCGCCGGCCGCGGCACGCAGCTCGGCCGCGTACGCCTCCGGCTCGCCCAGCCGCTCGACCAGCGAGCCGCCGTCCTCGGCGGCGACCTCGGCGAGATGCTCCGGCAGGTCCTCGGTCAGTTCCTCGCGGACCGCCGGCGGCAGGTCGGCCAGCGCGGCCCGCACCCGTTCCACGTAGTCCGTGATCTCCTGCCCAGTGACGGTCATGCCGCCATCCCCCGATCGTCGAGCAGCGTGTCCATGGTGGTGGCGAACGAGCGCCAGGTCTTGCCGGAGCGGGTGAGCTGGTCCCGGCCGGCGGCGTTCAGCGCGTAGTACTTGCGGTGCGGCCCGGACTCGCTGGGCACCACGTACGTGGTGAGCAGGCCGGCACCGAAGAGCCGGCGCAGCGTGCCGTAGACCGAGGCGTCGCCGACCTCGTCGAGACCGGCCTCGCGGAGCCGGCGCAGGATGTCGTAACCGTAGCCGTCCTCGTCCTTGAGCACGGCGAGCACGGCGAGATCGAGCACACCCTTCAGGAGCTGTGTGGTATCCACGGATTCGAGAGTAGTGCGGATTGCGTAGTACCGTCAACGCCCTCGCCGCGGTTCAATCCGTCGAATTAAGTTTCGCTTAGCTGGCCTGCTGATCCACGAGCAAGATCGGTACCTTGCCCGGATGCGACACATCCGAACCGTGATCACCGCAGCCGTCGTGGGTCCGCTGGCCTGGATCCTGTTCGCCCTCGGCCAGGATCGATCAGCACAGGCGTTCGCCAATGCACAGGATGGCGGCGCGCTGGACAGCAGTGATTTCGTGCGACCCGCCCTGGTGCTGGCGGCTGCCGGGATCCTGCTCGGGCTCATCGCCACGCTCCGGATCTCCCCGCTGGGCGCGGCGTTGACCGGGCTGGTCTACTCGGCCAGTTACCTGGGCCTACTGATCCGCCCGGCCGCGCTGATGAGCCTGCTCGACCACAAACTGACCTTGAACGGCCTCCAGGTCGACCTGGCGGCCCCGGTACGGACCGGGACGACACTGCTGGTGGGCTCGCTGTTGCTCGTCGGGGTCGTGAGCATCCGCCGCTGGCAGCGCTGGCCGCAGCCCGCCGCCGACGCACCCGCCGCGTTGGTACCGGACGAGATCATCCCGCCCGCAGCGGGACGGGACCGCCCACTCGGCGTGGACGGTCTCGGCCTGGGCACGCCACACCCGACGCCGGAGCCGGAACTGGTGGGGACCGGCGGTGCGGACCGGCCCGATCGTTCGGACCGGGCCGGCTCGCTGGCGGGCGGCTCCGGGGACGGGCGCGGGCAGTGGTCGGACTGGAGGCGCCAGCCGACGCGGTGAACTACTGACGCTGGTCCCGCGGGGCGAGGCTCCAGGCGATGCCGTCGAGGATGTCGTGTTCGGAGGCGACCACCGACGGCATGCCGGCCCGCTCCATGATCACGCGGAGCACCAGCGCGCCCGCGCCGATCACGTCGGCCCGCCCGGGGTGCATGACCGGGACGGCCAGCCGCTCGTCGCGGGTCTTCGCCAGCAGGTCGGCGGTCACGTCGGCCACCCGGTCGTACGCCACCCGGGCGTGGTGGATGCGCTCCGGGTCGTACTCGGTGAGGCCCTGGGCGATGGCGACGACGGTGGTGACCGACCCGGCGAGGCCGACCAGCGTGGCGGCCTGGCGGCCGGGGACGGCCTCGAGCGCGCGGTCCACCGCGACGGCGATGTCGGCCTGCGTGGCGGCGATCTCGTCCAGCGTGGGCGGGTCGCCGTGCAGGTGCCGCTCGGTCATCCGGACGCAGCCGATGTCCATCGAGATCGCCGCCTGCACCCCGCCCTCGCGGGTGCCGACGACGAACTCCGTCGAGCCGCCGCCGATGTCGACCACCAGGTACGGCGGCTCCGCGTCGGCGGGCAGCCCCCGGACCGCGCCGGTGAAGGAGAGCCGGGCCTCCTCGTCGCCGGTGACCACCTCGGGCGCGACACCGAGGGTCTGCTCGACCATGGCCCGGAAGTCCCCGGCGTTGGCGGCGTCCCGGGAGGCGGAGGTGGCGCACATCCGCACCCGCTCCGCGCCCAGCTTCTCGATCTCGGCGGCGTAGTCGGCCAGCGCCACCCGGGTCCGCTCGATCGCCTCCGGGGCGAGCCGCCCCGTCCGGTCGACGCCCTGGCCGAGCCGGACGATCTCCATCCGGCGGGTCAGGTCGACCAGCGGCGCCTGCGCCCCGGCGGACGGGTCGGGCAGGTCGGCGACCAGCAGGCGGATGGAGTTGGTCCCACAGTCGATGGCGGCCACACGCGTCGTCACGGCAGCAACCCTACGGCAGCCCCGCCGTCCCGACCTGTCGGTCGCCGTCGGCGGCATCACCTCGTCGAGGGTGATACCTCAGAGTCATCTTGATGCCTCTGAGGTATCACCCTCGACGGCGTGGCCGCATCCGGAGGGCGTGGCCCGGCAGCACGCCGAGGGCGCACCGACTACAGCCGCAGCAGCATCCGGGTGTTGCCGAGTGTGTTCGGCTTGACCCGCTCCAGGTCCAGGAACTCCGCGACACCCTCGTCGTACGAGCGCAGCAGCTGCTCGTAGACCGGCTGCGGCACCGGCGCGCCGTCGATCTCGGTGAAGCCGAACGCGCCGAAGAACCGGGTCTCGAAGGTGAGCACGAAGATCCGCGCGACGCCCAGCTCCCGGGCGGCGTCGATCAGCTCGCCCACGATCCGGTGACCGATCTTCCGGCCCCGGCACACCGGGTCCACCGCCACCGTCCGGATCTCGGCCAGGTCCTCCCACATCACGTGCAGCGCGCCGCAGCCGACCACGGTGCCGTCGCCGGTCACCGCGACCCGGAACTCCTGCACGTCCTCGTAGAGGGTGACAGTGGCCTTGCTCAACAGCCGCCGGTCGTCGGTGTACGTGTCGACCAGCCGCCGGATGCCCCGCACGTCACCGGTGCGCGCCCGGCGTACGACGATCTCGTCGGCGGCGCTCATCTCACTCCGCCGGCACGTCCACGCACGGCCCGGCCGCCCACCACTTCTCCACCAGCTCAAGCGTCTCGTCGCCGAACGGGTTGACCCCCGGCCCGGCGCCGAGCGCGTGCCCCAGGTGCACGTGCAGGCACTTCACCCGGCCCGGCATCCCACCGGCGGAGATGCCGGCGATCTCCGGCACCTGGCCGATCGCCTCCCGCCGGGCGAGGTAGTCCTCGTGCGCCGCGCGGTAGCGGGCGGCCAGCTCCGGGTCCTCGGCGAGCCGGTCGGCCATCTCCTTCATCAGCCCGGCCGACTCCAGCCGGCTGCACGCCGCCGTCGCGCGGGGGCAGGTCAGGTAGAACAGCGTCGGGAAGGGCGTGCCGTCGGCCAGCCGCGGCGTCGTCTCCACCACGTCGGGCAGCCCGCACGGGCACCGGTGGGCCACCGCCCGGGTGCCGCGCGGCGGGCGTCCGAGCTGCGCGGCCACCGCGGCCAGGTCGGCCTCGGTGGCCGGTTCCCGCTGCGGCAGGGGTACGGAGTCCGCCGCCGGCTCCTGCGGTGGTACGACAGTCACGGTGCCCATCTCTCGTTCGGTGCTCGGGTGGTGCTCACTTCTCGGGGCGCTCGCCGTTCGCCGCCCGCACGCTGGACCAGAGCGTGTCGTACCAGGGGTCGGGGGTCTTCGGCGGGACCGGTGGCTTGCCGGCGTTGGCGTCCCGGGCCGCGCCCTCCGGATCGTTCAGCACGATCACCGGCGTCTCGCCCGGCCGGACCATGTAGAACCGTTCCCTGGCCTTGATCTCGATGTACGCCGGGTCCTGCCACTTCGCCGCCTCGGCCGACAGCTTCGAGATCTCCTGCCGCTGGGCGGCCTGCGAGCGTTCCAACCGCTCGATGTCCACCTGCTGGTCGAGGTAGACCCGGACCGGATAGGTGTAGGCCAGGGCGAGCGCGATCAGCACCGCGAAGAGCACGGTGGCCCGCCCGGTGAAGCGTCGGGGGTGGGGTGCGGTGAGCCGCTTGATGGTGCCGCCGGCCGCCGTACGACGGGCGGCGGCGGGACGGCTCGCGGAGCGTACGCCCTCGGCGCCCCGCGCCCGGCCGGCGGCCGCCCGCGGCTCGGCGCGGACCCCGCCGTCGCGCACGGTCGGCCGGGCGCCACGGGCCCCGCCCGGCCGACCGGTCGGTCGACGGGCGGGGCGCTGACCGCCCGGTGTGCGGCGCTGCTGCATCGTCACACCCCTCCCCCGAGGCTCAGCGGGTCAGGCCGAACGGTAACGCGGGAACGCGCCCGCGCCGGCGTACCGCGCCGCGTCGGCCAGCTCCTCCTCGATCCGCAGGAGCTGGTTGTACTTGGCCACCCGGTCGGAGCGGGCCGGGGCGCCGGTCTTGATCTGGCCGCAGCCGGTGGCGACGGCCAGGTCGGCGATGGTGGTGTCCTCGGTCTCGCCGGAGCGGTGGCTCATCATGCACTTGAAGCCGGCCCGGTGGGCCAGGTCCACCGCGTCCAGGGTCTCGGTCAGCGAACCGATCTGGTTGACCTTGACCAGCACCGCGTTGGCGGCGCTCTCGGCGATGCCCCGGGCGATGCGCTGCGGGTTGGTCACGAAGAGGTCGTCGCCGACGATCTGGATCCGGTCGCCGATCGCCGCGGTCAGGGTCGCCCAGCCGCTCCAGTCGTCCTCGGACAGCGGGTCCTCGATGGAGACGATCGGGTAGTCGCCGATGAGCTTGGTGTAGTAGTTGCTCATCTCCTCGGCGGACTTCGCGCTGCCCTCGAAGGTGTAGGTGCCGTTGTCGAAGAATTCGGTGGCGGCCACGTCGAGCGCGAAGACGATGTCGGTGCCGAGCCGGTAGCCGGCCTTCTCCACCGCCTCGGCGATCAGGTCCAGCGCGGCGGCGTTGGTCGGCAGGTTCGGGGCGAAGCCGCCCTCGTCGCCGAGGCCGGTGGAGAGGTCCTTCTTCTTCAGCACCGACTTCAGCGCGTGGTAGACCTCGGTGCCGGAGCGCAGTGCCTCGCGGAAGCTGGGCGCGCCGATCGGCGCGATCATGAACTCCTGGATGTCGACGTTGGAGTCGGCGTGCGCCCCACCGTTGAGGATGTTCATCATCGGCACCGGCAGCAGGTGCGCGTTCGGGCCGCCCAGGTAGCGGAAGAGGCTCAGCTCGGCGCTGCCGGCGGCGGCCTTCGCCACCGCGAGGGAGACGCCCAGGATGGCGTTGGCGCCCAGCTCGGCCTTGTTGTCCGTGCCGTCGAGGTCGAGCATCTTCTGGTCGATCAGCCGCTGCTCGCTCGCCTCGTAGCCGATGAGCTGGTCGACGATCTTGTCCTCGATGTTGGCGACCGCGTTCTCGACGCCCTTGCCCTGGTAGCGGTCGGAGTCACCGTCGCGCAGCTCGATCGCCTCGAAGGCGCCGGTGGAGGCGCCGGAGGGCACCGCGGCGCGGGCGATCGTGCCGTCGTCGAGCCCGACCTCGACCTCGACCGTCGGGTTGCCCCGCGAGTCGAGAATCTCCCGGGCGACGATTCCCTCGATGGTTGCCACTGAGTCGCTCCTCGTTCGTGTGTGCGAATCCGGTATGGGCCGCGACGGTGCGGCTGGGGCAGGTGTTGAACGCAGCGTATCGGGCGACGGCCGGCCGCACGTCGTCGCCCGCCGTTCGTCCCGCGCCCCGAATGCCCACCGGCGTGCGGGGTGAGACGGACATTCCCGGATTCTCGGGCCTCAACCGGCAACGGGTTTGCGTCGGGTGGACCCGATCGACCACGCTGGTCGCCATGCCCGCCGTATCGACCACCCTCCGCGTGCTGGCCGTGTCGGTCGCCGCGTCGCTCACGGTGACCGGATGCCAGACCCTGGACGACGCCGGCCGGGCGCTGGGCCGGGCCGACCTGGTCAACGACCTGGCCGCCCGGCTGGACGGCGCACTGACCGGCACCTGGGCCGCGGACTACCGGTTCGCCGGCGGGCGGACGGCCTCGATCGCGCAGACGCAGGAGCCGTTGCGCTCCGCCTACACCTGGCCGGACGGCAAGATCACGGTGACCCAGGACGCGGTCACCCGGTGCGAGAACGCCGGCGGCCGGACCGCCTGCACCGTGCTGCCGCCGGAGCTGACCGCCGGCAAGCCGTCGGTGGTCGTCTACACCGAGGCGGACAAGCGGGGCCTGGTCACCCCGCCGGCCGTGATGGCGCTGCTCACCGAGGCCGCCCTCGACCCGGACGCCCAGGTCACCCAGAGCGACACCACCGTCGCCGGCCACCACGCCACCTGCGTCGACGTGCGGCGCTCGGCCGGCGACTTCACCACCTGCGTCACCACCGAGGGGCTGCTGGGCAGCTTCACCGGCGCCCTCGACGGCACGTCGACCGAGGTGGCGCTGACCCGCTACACCGAGACGGTCGACCCGGCCGCCTTCGACGTGCCGTCGGGCGCGGGCGTGGTGGACCGCCGACCGGCCACCTCGTGACCGCGCCGCCCCCCGGCCTCCCCGCCGAACGGGCGTCCGCGACCGGAGCGCCCGCCCAGACCGCTGACCCGACCGCCCCCGGGGCGTCCGCAGCCGGGGAACCGGTGCCACCCGCCGCGCCGGCGACGCCCGTTCGCGGCGGGTTCCTCCCCGGGGCGGACCGCGCCGCCCCGCCCTCGCCGGGCGACCTGGCCCTGCCGGTCTCCGGTCGCCGGGTGCTCACCCGCGCCGAGGGGCGGTTCGCCCGCGTCGGCGAGCTGCCCGCCGACACCGACTGGATACCGGTCGGCACGCTGGACGGCGTACCGGTGTGGGCGGTCGACAGCGCCGAGGCCGCGGAGTCGTGGGGGCGCTGGCGCAGCTGGCGGTCGCTCGCCGCCGAGCTGCCGGAGCCGTTCGCCACGGCGGCCGGGCGGGCGCTGGCGGTGGTCACCTGGCGACGTACCCACCGGTGGTGTGGGGCGTGCCGGGCCGAACTGGCCGACGTGCCCGGCGAGACGGCCCGGCGCTGCCCCGGCTGCGACCTGTACGTGCCGATGCGGCTCTCCGCCGCCGTGCTCACCGCGATCACCCGCCCCGGCCCGGCCGGCGGCCCCGACGAACTGCTGCTGGTGCGGCACGCGTACGGGCCGACGGAGCTGTGGGCGCTGGTCGCCGGGTTCGTCGAGGCCGGCGAGACGCTGGAGGCGGCGGTACGCCGGGAGGTCGGCGAGGAGGTCGGGCTGACCGTCGACCGGCTGGCCTACTTCGGCAGCCAGCCGTGGGCGATGTCCGGGCCGGGGACGCTGCTGACCGGATTCACCGCCACCGTTGCCGACCCGTCCGCCGAGCCGATGGTGGACGGGCGGGAACTGACCGAGGCGCGCTGGTTCCCGGTGGACGCGCTGCCGGCGGAGCTGCCGCCGGCGTACTCCATCTCGCGCTGGCTGATCGACGCGGCGGTGACCGCCGGGCGGCGCTGAGCCGGGTCAGACGCCGAGCAGGGTCCGCAGGTGGCGCGGCGGTGGGCAGTCGTGCGCGAGCATCGCGTCGTGCCACTCGCGCACCGACACCCCGTCGGGGCGCGCCGCGGCGATGTCGGCCATCTCGCTGTAGCCCACGAAGTACGTGGAGAGCTGGGTGGAGGTCAGCAGCGCGCGCCGCCACTTGCCGGCCGCCTCACCCTCCTCCTGGAAGCCGCGCCCGGTCATCAGCGCCATCGCCTCCGCCTCGGGCAGGTCCTCGCAGTGCACCAGCTGGTCCAGCAGCGCGTTGATGGTCATCCGCAGCTGCATCTTGAGCTGCTGCAACCGCACCGGCAGGCCACCGAAGCCGAGGCCGGCCATCAACTCCTCGGTGTAGACCGCCCAGCCCTCGATGAACACGCCGGACTCGGTCAGCGGGCGGACCCGGGTCGGGCCGGCGTACCGGCGGGCGTGCGCGAGCTGGAGGAAGTGGCCGGGCATCGCCTCGTGCACGGTCAGGTTGCGGATCATGTGGTCGTTGTACTCGCGGTAGAACGACTCCACCCGGTGCGCGGGCCAGTCCGCCGGGGTGGGCGAGATGCAGTAGAAGGTGGGCAGCGCCGCCGTCTCCAGCGGGCCGGGCGAGTCGCAGTAGGCGACGGCCACGCCCCGGGCGAACTCGGGCATCTCCTCAATCACGCACGGGTCGTCGACCAGGGTGACCAGGTCACGGTCCCGAACGAAGTCGACGGCCTCGTCCAGGGTGGTCGAGGCGAGGTCCACGATGGAGTGGTTGTCGGGGTGCTCGGCGGCGAGCAGGTCCAGCGCCCGGCGTACCGTCTCGTCGTCGGCCCGGCCGCCGACCAGCTCGACGGCCGCGGCGCGGATCTCCTCGGTGACCCGGTCCAGGTTGGCCCAGGCGCGGCGCTGCACCTCGGCGGCGCCCAACTCGGTGTCGAGGGTGTGCCACAGCCGCGCCTCCCAGCGCCGCCGCCCCAGCCGGGGGTCACGCCCCGGCCCGGCGTCGGCCTCAAGGCCGATGCGCAGCCACGCCACGAACTCCTCCAGCGCCGCGATCGCCGCGGTGGCGGCCGGCTCCACCCGGTCGAACAGCGCGGGTGCCTGCGCCAGCAGCAGCGGCACCTCGTCGCGGATCAGCGCCGCCGTGCCGGTGAACTGCCCGACCGCCGTCTCGGCGTGGATCCGGGGCATGTCGCGCAGCGTCGCGCGCGCGGTCGCCAGGGCATCGGGCACGGCCGACAGCCGCCCGACCAGGTGGGTCAGGCGCTCCTCGACCGGGGCGTACGGGCGGGCGAGCACCGCGTGCAGCAGCGGGCCGGGGTTGTGCCGCAGCGGGTCCCACTCGTACCCGCGGATCTCGCCCAGCTCGAACAGCTCCCGGTCGACCAGGGCGCTGAGCAGCGCGTGGTCGACCTGCTCCTCCACGTCCAGCGCGTCGGGGTCGAGTTCGGAGAGCGCGTCGGCGGCCTCCCGCAGCATCGCCTGGTCGGCCTTCACGGCCTCGGGGGAGAGATCGGGCAGCCGGTCGTCGTACCGGTGGTCACCGGCGGAGGTGGCCAGCCCGGGGCGGCTCTCCAGCAACGCCTCGACGATCCGTTCCGCCAGCGGCACGAACTGTTCCATTCCCCGACCCTACCGACCGCACCGTCCCGACACCGCCCACCGACCGCCGGCCCTGGCCCCTGGCCCCTGCACGAATTGCGGTGTGTCGCGGTGTCCGGATCGCGGGAGGCCGCGACACGCCGCAAATGGAGTCGATCACGACCCGGGACGGACGTGCGCCGGCGCGGGAAGGGCAGTGACGGGAGGAGCGCCGACGCGGGGGTCAGTCGCGGGTGGTGCGCTCGGCGGTGCGGACGGCGTCGGCGTAGGCGAGGGTGGCACGGCGCAGGGCGGCCTCGGGGTCGATGCCGGCCTGTCGGGCGGCGGCGACGGTGGCCAGCAGGCTGGCACCGAGTCGCGCCTCCGGGTCGACCTGGGTGTCGGCCAGCGGGGGCGGAACGGCGAGGCCGATCCGGCCGGCGCGGTCGAGGATCTTGGCGGCCAGGGCGAGCGCGGGCTGGCTCAGCGCGATGCCGTCCAGCACCGAGGCGCGGGCCTTCTCGGCCTGCTTGATCCGCTCCCAGCTCGCCTCGATCTCCTCCAGCGTGCCCGCCTCCGCGCCGGCGAAGACGTGCGGGTTGCGGCGGACCATCTTGTCCACCAGGCCGCCGGCCACGTCGTCGACGCTCCACCGCTCGCCCTCGGGCAGTTCCTCGGCCAGCCGGGCGTGCAGCAGCACCTGGAGCAGCACGTCGCCCAGTTCCTCGCGGAGCGAGTCGGTGTCGTCGGCGCTGATCGCGTCGTACGCCTCGTAGCACTCCTCCAGCAGGAAGCCGGCGAGGCTGCGGTGGGTCTGCGAGCGCTTCCACGGGTCACCGCCGGGCGAGGCGAGCCGGTCCATCACCTCGACCGCGTCGAGCAGCCGCGCGCCGGGCGGGTCCCACGAGCCGTACATCAGCTCCAGCTCGGCCAGCCCCGGCTGGCGGGCCAGCCGCAGGCCCAGCTCCCGGGCGAGCGCCTCGTCACCGGCGGGACCGGCGAGCCAGACCGCCGCGCCGTGCGCCGCCACCGCGTCGAGCAGCGCCTGCGTCGCGCCGGCCTCGACCACCCTGACCTCGGCGCCCGCCGCCCGGACCGCCGTGGTCAGCGCGCTCTCCCCGCCGGCCAGCACCGGCGCGGAGCGTACGACGTCCCAGGCGGCCGCGGTCAGCAGGCCGGCCGGCAGCCGGGGCGACGTGACCAGCAGAACGATCCGTGCGGACATGCTCAGGGGGCCACCGACCCGGCCTGCTCCGCCGGGGTGACGACCGGCTCGGGGGTCGAGATGTCGGTCACCGGGCCGCTGGCGTCGACGTACGGCAGGGCGTAGAAGACGAGCTCCTGGCCCTTGTTGACCCAGGACGGGACGCCGAGCGGCCGGAAGCGTGGGTTGACCGACAGGTCCACCTTGTCGGCCTCCTCCTCCAGCGCCGCGCTGAGCGCCGAGGCGGTACGGACGAAGCCGCCCTCGCCGAAGAGCTGCCGCACCTCGCCCACCGAGAGCCCGGACTGGATCCCGCCGGTCTCCTCGATCGCGTGGTAGACGGCCATCACCGAGGCGTCGCTGAGCTCGGCCGGCGGCAGCTTCTGGCTGAGCACCATGGAGATGTCGGCCCACTCGCCCCAGAGCTTGGCGAACTCGGCCTGCGGCGGCATTTGGAGCTGCTGCGCGAGCTGCTCCGGGGTGACCTGGTCCGACACCTGGATGGCCTGCTCGGCCACGACCCGCTTACCCAGGTCGATGCTGACCAGCAGGTTCACCACGTCCTGCCGGGTCACCCGGGAGCGGAGCTGCTCCGCGTCGGGGGTGACGCCGGCCTGGGTCGCGCTCTGGCGCACGGCCTCCGCGAACTTCGCCTGGGCGTCGTCGTAGATCGCGTCCACCCGGTCGACCGAGTAGGTCCGGTCACCGACGTACGCGGCCACGTCGGGCGAGGACTTCCCGCAGGCGGCGAGGGAGAGGACACCGAGAGCCGCGACGCTGGCGGCGGCGATGAGACGGCGTGCACGCATGCGGGTCACTCTCTCATGCCCGGTACGGCGGTGTGACGCCGCCCACCACGGGCGGGCCGCCTCACGCCGACGCCCCGGCCAGCGCCGCCGGTTCGCCGTGTCACCTTCCGCTCGCCACTGCGGGGCGGGCAGAACCGGCCCGCTCCTCGGGCTCGCCCAGGACATCGGAGAGGAGCTGCGCGCACCACTCCAGCAGTGCCTGGTCGCGCAGCGGTTCGCCGCCGACCCGGCGGGTGCTCGGCCGCGGCACGCTGACCTGGTCGGTGGCCTGCTTGTAGACCGAGTCCGGGTGGTAGCGCTTGAGCCGCAGCTGCTTGGAATCCGGCAGCGGCAGCGGGCCGAACCGGAGGTGCTTGCCCTGCATCGACACGTCGGTCAGGCCGTACCGGCGGGCCAGCAGGCGGAACCGGGCCACCGCGACCAGGTTCTGCACCGGGGCGGGCGGCTCGCCGTACCGGTCGGTCATCTCGGCGACCACCTCGCGCAGCCGCTCCTCGTCGCGGGCCTCGGCCAGCTTGCGGTACATCTCCAGCCGCAGCCGCTCCACCCCGACGTAGTCGTGCGGCAGGTGCGCGTCGATCGGAAGGTCGATCTTGACGTCGGCCTCCTCCTCCTGGCGCTCGCCCTTGAATGCCGACACCGCCTCGCCGACCATCCGGACGTACAGGTCGAAGCCGACGCCCTCGATGTGGCCGGACTGCTCACCGCCGAGCAGGTTGCCGGCGCCCCGGATCTCCAGGTCCTTCATCGCCACGTACATGCCGGCGCCCAGCTCGGTGTGCTGGGCGATGGTGGCCAGCCGCTCGTGGGCGTGCTCGGTCAGCGGCTTCTCCGGCGGGTAGAGGAAGTACGCGTACGCCCGCTCCCGGCCGCGACCGACCCGGCCCCGGATCTGGTGCAGCTGGGCCAGGCCGAGCAGGTCGGCCCGCTCCACGATCAGGGTGTTGGCGTTCGGGATGTCGATGCCGGACTCCACGATCGTGGTGCAGACCAGGACGTCGAACTCCTTCTCCCAGAAGCCGACCATCACCTTCTCCAGGGCGTCCTCGCCCATCTGGCCGTGCGCCACCGCGACCCGCGCCTCGGGCACCAGCTCGCGGATGCGCCGAGCCGCCTTGTCGATCGACTCGACCCGGTTGTGCAGGTAGAAGACCTGCCCGTCGCGGAGCAGCTCGCGGTGGATGGAGGCGGCCACCTGCCGGTCGTCGTACGCCCCGACGAAGGTGAGCACCGGGTGCCGCTCCTCCGGCGGGGTGGCGATGGTGGACATCTCCCGGATGCCGGTGATCGCCATCTCCAGCGTCCGCGGGATCGGGGTGGCCGACATGCTCAGCACGTCCACCGAGGCGCGCAGGCTCTTCAGGTGCTCCTTGTGCTCGACGCCGAACCGCTGCTCCTCGTCGACGATGACCAGGCCGAGCTGCTTGAACCGGGTCGCCGTCTGGAGCAGCCGGTGGGTGCCGATGACGATGTCGACAGTGCCGTCGGCGATCATCTCCAACGTCCGCTCGGACTCCTTCGGCGTCTGGAAGCGGGACAGCTGCCGGATGGTCACCGGGAACTGGCTCATCCGCTCGGCGAAGGTGTTGTAGTGCTGCTGCACCAGCAGCGTGGTGGGCACCAGCACGGCCACCTGCTTGCCGTCCTGCACCGCCTTGAAGGCGGCCCGGACGGCGATCTCGGTCTTGCCGTAGCCGACGTCGCCGCAGATCAGCCGGTCCATCGGGACGGTCTGCTCCATGTCCCGCTTGACCTCTTCGATCGCGGCGAGCTGGTCCGGCGTCTCCTGCCAGGGGAAGGCGTCCTCCAACTCCCGCTGCCACGGGGTGTCGGGTGCGAACGAGTGCCCCTTGGACGCCTTGCGCGCGGCGTAGAGCTGGATCAGCTGCGCGGCGATCTCCTTGACCGCCTTGCGGGCGCGGGCCTTGGACTTCTGCCAGTCCGAGCCGCCCATCTTGTGCAGGGTGGGCTGCTCGCCGCCGACGTAGCGGCTGAGCTGGTCGAGCTGGTCGGTGGGGACGAAGAGCCGGTCGCCGGGCTGGCCGCGCTTGCTCGGCGCGTACTCGATGACCAGGTATTCCCGGGAGGCGCCGTTGACGGTGCGCTGCACCAGCTCGACGTACCGGCCGATGCCGTGCTGCTCGTGCACCACGTGGTCGCCGGCCTTGAGCTCCAGCGGGTCGATGGTGTTGCGGCGGCGGCTCGGCATCTTGCGCATGTCGCGCGTCGAGGTGCCCCGGCCGCCGGTGACGTCGTTGCCGGTGAGCAGCACGAACCGGGACGCCTCGTCGACGAAGCCGGCGGTCAGGCAGCCACAGCTGACCAGCACCTCGCCGGGGGCGGGCGCGGCCGGCACCTCCTCGACCAGCCGGGCGCCCAGACCGGCGTCGCGGAGCACCTCGACGGCCCGCTGGGCGGGGCCGTGCCCCTCGAAGACCAGCGCGATCGACCAGCCCTCGCCGGCCCAGCGCTTGAGGTCGTCGACCACCCGGGAGGTTTCGCCGTGGTAGAGCGGGGCGGGCTGCGCCGCCAGGCTCACCGCGATCGCGTCGTCGGGCGTGACGTCGACCTCGGTGGGCTCGTCCTCCCAGGGCTGCCGGACCGGTGCGGCGGCGTCCGCCTCGACCAGGCCGAACGGGGCGAGGGTCCACCAGGGCTGGCGCAGCGTGCGGGCCGCCGCGCGTACCTCGGCCAGGGTCCGGAAGGCGGCGGCGCCGAGGTCGACCGGGGCCTGGCCGCCGACGGCGGCCGCGGCCCAACTGGCCTGGAGGAACTCGTCCGAGGTACGGACCAGGTCGTGCGCCCGGGTACGGATCCGCTCCGGGTCGCAGAGCAGTACGTGGGTGCCGGCCGGCATGCAGTCCAGCAGCAGCTCCATCGAGTCGGCGCCGATCAGCGCGGGCGCCAGCGACTCCATCCCCTCGACCGGGATGCCCTCGGCCAGCTTGTCGAGGATCTCGGCCAGCTCCGGGTGCTCCTGGGCCAGGGCGGCGGCCCGCTCCCGCACCGATCCGGTGAGCAGCAGTTCCCGGCAGGGCGGCGCCCAGAGCTGCGGAACCTGCTCGATCGTGCGCTGGTCGGCGACGGCGAAGGTGCGGATCTCCTCCACCTCGTCGCCCCAGAACTCGACCCGGGAGGGGTGCTCGTCGGTGGGCGGGAAGACGTCCAGGATGCCGCCGCGCACCGCGAACTCGCCGCGCTTGGTGACCAGGTCGACCCGCGCGTACGCCATGTCGGTGAGCCGGCGGGCCACCTCCTCCAGGTCGGCCTCGTCCCCGGCGGTGAGCTGCACCGGTTCGAGATCGCCGAGCCCCTTGAGCTGCGGTTGCAGCAGCGACCGCACCGGCGCCACGACCACCCGCAGCGGGCCGGTACGGCCGTGCGCGTCGGCCGACCGCGGGTGCGCCAGCCGGCGCAGCACGGCCAGCCGGCGGCCGACGGTGTCGGAGCGGGGTGAGAGCCGCTCGTGCGGCAGCGTCTCCCAGGACGGGAAGACCGCCACCTGCTCGGGCGGGAGCAGGCTGCCCAGCGCCGAGGCCAGGTCGTCGGCCTCGCGGGTGGTGGCGGTCACGGCGAGCACGGGCCGGCCGGCGCCGGCGTCGACCGGATCGGCCGCGACGGCGGCGACGGCGAACGGGCGCAGCGCCGCCGGGGCGGTGAGGTCGAGGCCGTCGACCTGGGCGGCACCGGAGCGCGCCAGGTCACGCGCCCGGGCCAGCCCGGGGTCGGCCAGGGCGGCGGAGAAGAGTCCGGTGAGCATCTGTGATCACTTCCAGGAAATCGACACACGGCGACGGCCCCGCGTCCAGCCGGACGGGGGGTGCACCTGTCGAGACTATCCCGCTCGGGAGACGATCCGGGCTGGAGCCGTGGCGGCCGGGCCGGTACCGGATCCGCGGCGGCCGCGGCGACGGGAGCAAAGGTGCCCCCCACCGCCCACGCGCCGCTCCAGGGCGCAGATTCACGGAAAGCGAGCCCAAGCGCGGCGGAGGCCACGAGTTCTCCGAAAGTGCGCGGATCTTGCACGGGCGGCCGGGTCGGGTGGATCTTGACTGGGGTGGGTGGGCGTGGTCGGGTGGGTGGATGGGAGAGCAGTATCGGGCGCAGTTCGACGCTGAGGTCACGTTCGCCAACGGGGGCGGGCTGCGGACCGACGGGTTCCGGCTGGACATCCCGGGGCGGGAGATCGACGACGAGGCGCTGGCCGCGCTCTTCGTCCGGCACCTCGGGCTGCTGATGGTCGCCGACGTACGGATCACCGGCCGGACGATCATCGAGGAGCCGCACAAGGGCGGCCGGGGCGTCACCGCCGATCCGGGCGACACGGGTCGACGCCTGGTCGAGCTGAGTCACGTGATCACGGACGGGATGACCACCCTGCCCGGCTGGCCGGGCCCCCGGATCAGCGAGTGGTTGACCCGCGAGGCGTCCCGGGCGAACTACGCACCGGGCACCGAGTTCCAGGTGGGCCGGATCGACATGATCGCCAACACCGGGACGTACCTGGACACCCCCGCGCACCGCTGGGCCGAGGGCGCCGACCTCACCGGCGTCCCGCTGGACCGGCTCGCCGACCTGCCCGGCCTGGTGGTCCGGGTGCCGGCCGGCACGCGCGCGGTGGACCGGCTGCTGCTGGCGCCGTACGACGTCGCCGGGCGCGCGGTGCTGCTGCACACCGGCTGGTCCGCACACTTCGGCACCGACCGGTACGGCGCGCCGGACGCCCCGTACCTCACCGGCGACGGGGCCCGCGCCCTGGTCGAGGCGGGCGCCGCGCTGGTCGGCGTAGACTCGATCAACATCGACGACATGAGCCCGGCGTCCGGGGGCGAGCGCCCGGCGCACAGCGCGCTGCTGGCCGCCGGCATCCCGATCGTGGAGCACCTGACCGGCCTGGACGCCCTGCCCCCGGACGGGTTCCGCTTCACCGCCGCCCCGCCCATGGTGGCCGGCATGGGCACCTTCCCGGTCCGCGCCTTCGCCGTCGTCGGCTGACCCGACTCCCCCAGGCGTCGGCCGGACGCAGGCACCGACGGAACAAGGTGCGGGCTGGGAAGGCCGGCTTCTCAGTACCGGACCGAGATTCGGCGCTCGACGGCGTCCACCCGGATCTCCCCGCCGTACGGGATGATCAGCTGCGGGTCGGTGTGGCCGAGGTCGACGTCGAAGACCACCACCGCGTCGGGGCGGTACGGGGCCAGCGCCCGGCTGACCGCCTCCCGCTGCGCCTCGGCCCACGCCAGCCGATCCGGGACCGACCGGGGGCTGTCGAAGTCCCACGCCTTGGGGCGGCCGACGACGACGGCGGGGAAGGCCGCGAGCAGCCCGCGCTCCCCCATGTTCCGCACGATCCGGAACACCTCCTGGGCGCTCGGCAGCTCCTCCGAGGTTTCGAGCACCAGCACCGAGCCGGTCAGTTCCGCGGCGGCGGGGACCCGGTCGGCGGCCATCAGCCAGTGCAGGATCTCCAGGTTGCCGCCCCAGGTGCGTCCCTGGACCACGGTCGACGGGCCCTGCCAGTGCCAGCCGGTGCCGGGGAACATCACCGGCTCCTGCGCCAGGGTGGCCGGGTCGCGCCAGTCGCGCGGCTCGTCGCCCCACTCCGGCGCGGGCGTGAGGTCGTACCAGCCGGAGGTGAAGAGGGCGGCGCGCAGCGAGTCTAGGGTGAGCGGGTGCGGCCGGCCGGACCGGCCGAGGTGCACCAGCACTGACCCGCCGTGGTACGCCACGATGCCCAGCCGGTAGAGGTGGTTGAGGACGTTGGTGTTGTCCGAGTAGCCGAAGTAGGGCTTCGGGTTGGCCCGCAGCACCGCGTCGTCCAGGTACGGGGTGACCGTGATCAGGTCGTCGCCGCCCACGGTGGCCAGCACGGCGGTGATCGTCGGGTCGGCGAAGGCGGCGGTGAGGTCCCGGGCCCGGTCCTTCGGGTCGGCGCCCATCGTCCGGGTCGTCGGATACTCCACCGGCTCCAGGCCGAACTCCTCGCGCAGCCGACGCAGGCCCAACTCGTACACGTGGGGGAAGAGATCCGGCAGGCCGGCGGAGGGTGAGACGACCGCGACCCGGTCGCCGGGGCGGGGCTTGCGCGGGTAGGTCGGGAAGGTCATGTCCGGACGCTACCGAGCGCGGCCAACGGGTTTTCCGGTCGTGTGGCCAACCTTGATCAGGTGGCGGGCCCCCGCCAGGCAGGGCGGGCGAAACGCCCCGAACACGGGCAAGCAGGGCCCTAGGCTGGCGAGGTGGAGGAGGAGCCGGAGCTGCGGACCCGCGAGTGGTTACCCCGCACGGCGGCCCTGCTGGTCGGCACCCTGGCCCTGGCCACGGCGTTCATCGCGGCCTACGTGGGAGCGCTGCACCAGCCGACCCCGCGCGACGTCCCGGTCGGCGTGGTCCTCGGTGACCAGCGCGCCCAGGCCGTGCTCGCCGGGGTGCGCGGCCGGACCGACACGATCAAACCCATCGAGTACGACGACCCGGCCGCGGCCGACGACGGCCTGATCGGCCGCGAGGTGTACGCGGTGCTCAGCTCGACACCCCAGGGAAAGCTCCTGCTGACCACCGCCACCGCGTCCGCGCCCGCCGCCACGGAACTCGTCACGCAGGTGCTGACCACCGCGGCCGGGCGCGCGCAGACCCCGATCGAGGTCACCGACGAGGTGCCGGTCGCCGCCGGCGACCCGCGCGGCGTGGTGCCGTTCTACCTGGCGGTCGGCCTGGTGCTGGGCGGCTACCTGGGGTCGACCGCGCTGGGCATCTCGCTCGGCACCGCCCCGCACAGTCTCCGCCGGGCCGGCCTGCGGATCGCCTCGCTGGCGGTGCACGCCGTGCTGTTGGCGGTCCTCGCCACGCTGCTGGTCGGGCCGGTGCTCGACGTCTGGGACCACGACCTGCCGACGCTCGCCGCCGTCGGCATGCTCACCACCTTCGCCGCCGCGATGGTCGCCGCCGCCGTCCAGGCCTGGCTGGGCCTGCTCGGCACCGGACTGGTGATCCTGGTGCTGGTGGTACTCGGCAACCCCGGCTCCGGCGGCATCTACGCCCCGGAGTTCCTGCCCGCGTTCCTGCGCGGCATGCACCGCTGGAACGTCCCCGGGCTGGCCACCGACCTGGTCAAGTCGGCGGTCTACTTCGACCTGCGGTCCGCCCGGTGGCCGCTGGCCGGGCTGCTGGTCTGGGTCGCGCTCGGCCTGGTCGGCCTGCTCACCGCCACCCTGGTGCGGGGCCGCCGGGCCGCTCGACGGCCGGCCCGCCAGCTGGACACCAGGCCGGACGCGTGAACCCGGCGGAGATCGTGGGGAAGGTGACATTGCGGGCCCCCTCCTTACCGGCGGGTCCCCACGGATACGATCGACGGAGTCGGACAGCGCTGTCCTTCGTACTCACGTAAGGAGCGCATGGTGACCGACCAGCACGACCACGACGGCCCCGACGCCGCCCTGCGGGCCGACATCCGCCGCCTCGGCACTCTGCTCGGCCAGACCCTGGCCCGCCAGGAGGGCCGCCCCCTGCTCGACCTGGTCGAGGAGATCCGCGCCCAGGTCCGCTCGGACGCCCCCGCCGCCGCGCAGCGGCTCGGCGGGCTGGACGTCACCACCGGCACCAAGCTGGCCCGCGCCTTCTCCACTTACTTCCACCTGGCCAACATCACCGAGCAGGTGCACCGCGCCCGGGACCTGCGCCGACGCCGGGCGGCGCACGGTGGGTGGCTGGACCAGGCGGCCAAGATGATCGCCGAGCGCGGCGTGCCGGCCGAGGAGATCGCCGCGGCGGCCCGCCGGCTCGCGGTACGCCCGGTCTTCACCGCCCACCCCACCGAGGCGGCCCGCCGCTCGATCCTGTCCAAGCTGCGCGCCATCGCCGACGAACTGGACACCGAGACCACCAACGCGATCCTCTACGGCGCCAGCGACGAGGGCCCGGCCAACCGGCGCCTGGCCGAGCTGCTGGACCTGATGTGGCAGACCGACGAGCTGCGGCTGGACCGGCCGGACCCGACCGACGAGGCCCGCAACGCCATCTACTACCTGCGCGACCTCTACGCCGAGGCCGCCCCGCAGGTGCTCGACGACCTCGCCGACACCCTGCGCACCCTCGGCGTGGAGACCTCGCCGACGGCCCGTCCGCTGACCTTCGGCACCTGGATCGGCGGCGACCGGGACGGCAACCCGTTCGTCACCCCGACCGTCACCCGCGAGGTGCTCCACATCCAGCACGAGCACGGCATCAGCGCCACCGAGAAGGCGATGGACCAGCTCATCAACGAGGTCTCGGTCTCCCGCCGGCTGCGGGCGGTGTCGCTGGACCTCTCCGCCAGCCTCGCCGCCGACCTGGACGCGCTGCCCGAGGTGGCGCCCCGGTTCCGCCGGGTCAACGCCGAGGAGCCGTACCGGCTCAAGGCGCGGTGCGTGAAGGCGAAGCTGGCCAACACCCGGGAGCGGCTGCGCCGGGGCACCCCGCACGTGCCGGGGCGGGACTACCGCGGCTCGGCCGAGCTGATCGCCGACCTGGAGCTGCTGCGCGCCTCGCTGGCGCGCAACTCCGGGCAGCTCACCGCCGTCGGCCGGCTCGCCTCCACCATCCGTACGGTCTCCGCGTTCGGCCTGCACCTGGCCACCATGGACGTGCGCGAGCACGCCGAGGCGCACCACGCGGTGCTGGCCCAGCTCTACGCGGCGGTCGGCGAGGTGTCGGACTACCCGTCGCTGACCCGGCTGGAGCGGACCAAGCTCCTCGCCGACGAGCTGGCCGGCCGCCGGCCGCTGTCGACGCTGGACACCCCGCTGACCGAGAACGCGCAGAAGACGTTCGACGTGTTCGGCGCGATCCGCGAGGCGCAGGACCGGTTCGGCGCCGAGGTGATCGAGTCGTACATCATCTCGATGACCCTCGGCGTCGACGACGTGCTCGCCGCCGTGGTGCTGGGGCGCGAGGCCGGGCTGATCGACGTGCACAGCGGCCGGGCCCGGATCGGCTTCGTGCCGCTGCTGGAGACCCCGGCTGAGCTGAACGCCGGCGGCGAACTGCTCGACGAGCTGCTGTCGCTGCCCGCGTACCGGGCGCTGGTCGCGGCCCGCGGCGACGTGCAGGAGGTGATGCTGGGCTACTCCGACTCCAACAAGGAGGCCGGCATCACCACCAGCCAGTGGTCGATCCACCGGGCGCAGCGGGCGCTGCGGGACGTGGCCGCCCGGCACGGCGTGCACCTGCGGCTCTTCCACGGCCGGGGCGGCACGGTCGGGCGTGGCGGCGGGCCGACGCACGACGCGATCCTGGCCCAGCCGTACGGCACCCTGGACGGCGCGATCAAGGTGACCGAGCAGGGCGAGGTCATCTCCGACAAGTACACGCTGCCGGCGCTGGCCCGGGAGAACCTGGAGCTGACCGTGGCGGCGGTGCTCCAGGCGACGCTGCTGCACACCGCGCCCCGCCAGCCGGCCGAGATGCTGGAGCGCTGGGACGCGGCGATGGACGTGGTCTCCGAGTCGGCGTTCCGCTCGTACCGGGGGCTGGTCGAGGACCCGGACCTGCCGGCGTACTTCTGGGCCTCCACCCCCACCGAGCTGCTCGGCGCGCTCAACATCGGCTCCCGGCCGGCGAAGCGGCCCAACACCGGGGCGGGGCTGGGCGGGCTGCGGGCCATCCCGTGGGTGTTCGGTTGGACGCAGACCCGGCAGATCGTGCCGGGCTGGTTCGGGGTCGGCTCCGGGCTGGCGGCGGCGCGGGCGGCGGGGCTGGAGGACGTGCTCGCCGAGATGAACCGCAACTGGCACTTCTTCCGCACGTTCCTGTCGAACGTCGAGATGATGCTGACCAAGACCGACCTGAGCATCGCCCGCCGCTACGTGGAGACCCTGGTCCCGAAGAAGCTGCACCCGATCTTCGACAAGATCGAGCAGGAGTACGAGCTGACCAAGCAGGAGGTGCTGGCGGTGACCGCCGCACCGGCCCTGCTGGAGAACTCGCCGGTGCTCCAGCGCACCCTCGCGGTCCGGGACACCTACCTGGAGCCGCTGCACCACCTCCAGGTGGCGCTGCTGCGGCAGTACCGGGACTCCGGGGCCGCCGGGCGCGCGATGGCGACCGCGCCGGGCGGCCGCCGCGCACCGAGCGACGGTACGGCGTTGGAGCGGGCGCTGCTCACGACGGTCAACGGCATCGCCGCCGGGATGCGCAACACCGGCTGACGAGCGACGCGAAAGGCCCCGGTCACGCCGACCGGGGCCTTTCGCGTGCCGTTCAGCCGGCGGTCACCAGTCGCCGCCACCGCCGAGGTCCCCGCCCCCGAAGTCCCCGCCGCCGAAGTCCCCTCCGCCGAAGTCGCCCGCCTGGTCGGCGCCGCCGAAGTCGCCCTGGTCACCGGCGTCCGTGCCCTGGTCGCCGGCGTCCGCGCCCTGGTCGGCGCCGTCGCCGAAGCCCTCCTGGTTGCCGGCCTCGTAGCCGTAGCCCGGGTCGGCGAAGGCCGGTGAGAAGAGCGCGTCGGCGATCAGCAGCCCGCCGAGCACCCCGGCGCCCGCGCCCAGCGCGGTCTTCCACCAGGGGGTGGAGTACCAGCCGGCCGGCACCGGCCGCCCCTGGTAGCGCCCGCCGGGGTAGTAGTAGGGGGTGTCCTGGCCCGGCTGCGGGCCGGCCTTGAACGTCTGCCCCTGCACCTGCACCTGACGTTCCTTGGTCAACTCGCCGGCGCCCTGCGCGGCGGCCAGCGGGGGCAGCTCCGGCCCCGGGTCCAGGCCGAGCGCCACCCGCGCCGCCCGGGCGTACGCCAGCCCCTCCAGCGCGGTCTCCCGGGCCAGCCGGTACTGCTGGACGGTCCCGGCCTGCTCGAGCTGGCTGCCGGCGGCGTTGTAGCGCTCCGCCGCGTCGACCAGCGCCTGGCGGACGGCCGGGGCGTCGCCGTGCAGGTTCATCACCTGGCCGCCGAGGCGTTCGTACCAGCGCTGGGCGTCGGCGCGCACGTCGGCGAGACTGCGCGCCTCGCGGGCGGCCTGTTCACGCCGCCACCAGACGAACCCGCCGACCAGGAGGGCCACGAGAATCGCCACGAGCAGAAGTTCCATGCCGCTGAACCTACCCGCAGGCGTCGGGTCGTACCCGTTTGGCAAGCTCTGGTGATGGACTTCTCGACGCTGGCCGTGGTGGTCGTCTGCCTGGCCGGGGGCGGCGCGGCGGGCTGGTACGCCGCCCGGGCCCGGTCGGCCGCCGAGATCGCCCGCCTGGAGGCCACCCTGGCGGCCACCCGCGAGGGCGAGGGGCGGCTGGAGCAGTCGATGCGGGCGCTGAGCTACGAGGCGACCGCCCAGTCGCAGGAGGCGGTGGCCCGGGCGGTGGCCCCGCTGCACGACACCCTGCGCCGCTACGAGCAGCGGGTGGGCCAGCTGGAGCGCGACCGGGTCGACGCCTACGCCGAGCTGCGCGAGCAGGTCCGCGCCATGAGCACGGTCTCCGGCGAGCTGCGCACCGAGACCAAGCAGCTGGTGGCGGCGCTGCGGGCGCCGCAGGTGCGGGGTCGCTGGGGCGAGCACCAGCTGCGCCGGATCGTCGAGGCCGCCGGCATGCTGGAGCACTGCGACTTCAACGAGCAGGTCACCGCCGCCACCGACCACCAGGGGGTCCGCCCCGACCTGGTGGTCCGGCTGCACGGCGGCCGGACGGTGGTGGTGGACGCCAAGGCGCCCTTCGACGCCTACCTGACCGCGATGGAGGCGCGCGACGAGCGGGGGCGGGACACCCACCTCGACGCCCACGCGCGGCACCTGCGGGCGCATGTCGACGCGCTGGCCGCGAAGTCGTACTGGGCGGCGTTCGACTCGACACCGGAGTTCGTGGTGCTCTTCGTGCCGGCCGACCCGTTCCTGGACGTGGCGTTGCAGCGCGACCCGACGCTGCTGGAGCACGCCTTCGCCCGCGACGTGGTGCTGGCGACCCCGGCCACCCTGGTGGCCCTGCTGCGCACGGTCGCCTACTCCTGGCGGCAGGAGGCGCTGGCCCGCAACGCGGTCGCCGTCCACTCGCTGGCCCGCGAGCTGTACGGGCGACTGTCCACCCTGGGCGACCACGTCGGCAAGCTGGGCACCTCGCTCGGTGGGGCGGTCACCGCCTACAACCGGGCGGTGGGCTCACTGGAGGCGCGGGTGCTGGTCAGCGCCCGCAAGCTGGCCGAGCTGGGCGTCTCCGACCAGGAGCTGGCCGCCCCGGCCCAGGTCGAGGTGGCGCCCCGGCAGCCGCAGGCCCCGGAGCTGTTGGATGGCACGTCCACCCTGGACCGGTCCAGCTAGCGTCCTGGATGTGACAGTGCGCACCTGCGCATGTCACGAAGTGGTCACAAGGCAGCGTTCGGTAGTGACACCGCCACAACGCAGCACAAAGGATTCGCTCACGCGTGCCCTGTCATCTCAGGGCCCTGTTCTCTGGAGGAAAGAGAACGTGAGCAAACCCCGCAACCTGAGCCGGCGTACCTCCGCCGGGCTCTTCGCCTCGGTCGTGGCCGCCGGCGCCATGGCCGGCGCGGGCGGCGCCGCCACCGCGAGCGCCGCGCCCGCCACCACCCCGGACGCCCCGGCCAACGCCGTCGAGGCGCTCGGCTCGCACGACGCCAAGCTGCTCGCCGAGGCCGAGGCGAAGCACGCGCCGACCGTGACCCTGATCGTCGCCACCGAGAAGGGTGAGGCGAAGGACGTCGCCGCCGCGATGAAGGACCTCGGCGGCACGGTCAGCCAGCGCTTCGACTCGATCGGCTACGTGCTGGCCAAGGTGCCCACCGCAAAGGTGCTGAAGGCCGCCACGCTGCCGGGCGTCGCCGCGGTCGACCTCGACGAGACCATCCAGCTCCCCGACCCGACCCCGGAGTCCGCGCCGAACGGCGCAACCGCCGCGGAGCAGGGCGAGACCCTGGCCGGGCCGGGCGCCGGCACCGGCGCGGTCAACCCGTACATGCCGACCAACGAGACCGGCGCGGAGGCCTTCAAGGCCGCCCACCCCGAGTGGGACGGGCGCGGGGTCACCATCGGCATCATGGACTCCGGTGTCGACCTCGACCAGCCGGCGTTGCAGAAGACCACCACCGGGGAGCGCAAGATCGTCGACTGGGTCACCTCGACCGACCCGCTCGAGGACGCCACCTGGCGGGCGATGATCACCGAGGTGACCGGCCCGACCTTCACCATCGGCACCACCGCCTGGACGGCCCCGGCCGGCAGCTACCGGTTCGCCACCTTCCGGGAGTCGATCACCGCTCCGGCCGGCGCGACCAGCGAGGTCGGCGGTGACGTCAACCGCGACGGTGACACCACCGACTCGTGGGGGATCCTCTACGCCACCGACACCCACGACATCCGGGTGGACGTCAACGGCAACCGCGACTTCACCGACGACGAGCTGATGCGCCCGTACAAGGAGAAGTTCCAGGTCGGCCACTTCGGCACGGACAACCCCGCCACCGCCGTCCGCGAGCAGATCCCGTTCGTCGTCGAGTACCGCGAGGACGTCGACACCAACCCGGGCGACGGGCAGCCCGGCCCGTACGCCGACTTCGTCAACGTCGGCATCGTCCAGGCCACCCACGGCACGCACGTCGCCGGCATCACCGCCGCCAACGACATGCTCGGCAACAGCGCCTTCGACGGCGCGGCCCCCGGCGCCAAGCTGGTCTCCTCCCGCGCCTGCACCTGGACGGGCGGCTGCACCGCCGCGGCCCTCACCACCGGCATGGCCGACCTGGTGATCAACCGCAAGGTCGACGTGGTGAACATGTCGATCGGCGGCCTGCCGGCGCTCAACGACGGCTCGAACGCCCGCGCCCAGCTCTACAACAGCCTGATCACCACCTACGGCGTGCAGCTGTTCCTCTCGGCCGGCAACTCCGGCCCGGGCCTGAACACCATCGGCGACCCGTCGGTGGCGTCCAACGCGGTCAGCGTCGCGGCCAGCATCAGCAAGCAGACCTGGCTGGCCAACTACGGCTCGGTGGTCCGCAAGGACAACGCGCTGTTCAACTTCTCCTCGCGCGGTCCGCGGGAGGACGGCGGCTCCAAGCCGAACATCGCGGCCCCCGGCTCGGCGATCTCCACCGCGCCGACCTGGCTGCCGGGCGTGCCGGTCGCCGAGGCCGGCTACCCGCTGCCGCCGGGCTACCAGATGCTCAACGGCACCTCGATGGCCGCCCCGCAGGCCGCCGGCGCCGCCGCGCTGCTGCTCTCCGCCGCCAAGGCGAACGACCAGGGGGTCACCCCGGCCGCGCTGCGCCGGGCCATCTACAGCTCGGCCCAGCCGATCGAGGGCGTCGCCACCTACGCCCAGGGCTACGGCATGTTCAACGTGCCGGGCGCCTGGGAGCTGCTGGACCAGGGCGTCGAGGCCCGCTCGTACACCTCGGACGCGCCGGTCTGCACCGAACTGTCGGCGAACCTGACCCGCTACGACGCCGGCACCGGCACGTTCGTGCCGAACCCCGACCGGGGCACGGGCGTCTACAACCGTTGCGCCGCCGGGCAGGGCGGCCAGAAGGTCAACCAGACGAAGACCTACAAGGTCAAGGTCACCCGTACCAGCGGACCGGCCGGCAACATCCGGCACGACGTCGAACTGCGCGGCGACGACGGCACGTTCACCGCGCCGAAGTCGGTGGTGCTGCCGCTGAACAAGGCGGTCACCGTCAACGTGGTCGCCAAGCCGCGTACCGACGGGGCGCACGGCGCGCTCCTGACCATCGACGACCCGGCCACCAACGTGGTCGACTTCGAGGTCTCCACCGTGGTGGTCGTCTCCAACGACGTGAAGAAGCCCGACTACTCGTGGTCCACCGAGGGTTCGGTCGACCGCAACAGCTTCACCTCGTACTTCGTGACCGTCCCGGCCGGCGCGGGCGCGCTCCAGGTCAACCTCTCCGGCATCGCCACCGGTTCGCAGACCCGGTTCATCGCCATCAACCCGTACGGCATCCCGGTGGAGAGCACCGCCAGCACTGCCTGCTACACCAACTTCTCCAACCCGGCGGCCTGCAAGCCGCAGGAGCGGGACTACCAGAACCCGATCCCGGGTGTCTGGGAGATCGAGGTGGAGGCCCGGCGCACCTCGCCGGCGCTGAACAACCCGTACCAGCTCCAGGCCCGGGTGCAGGGCGTCAAGGTCGAGCCGGCCGTGGTGGAACTGCCGTCGGTGACCGCCGGCACCCCGACCCAGGTCTCCTGGGGCCTGACCAACACCTTCGGCCCGGTGTCGGTGGCCGGCCAGGGTGGCGCGCTGTCCAGCGTGCACGCCGAGCGGCCGACCATCGCCCAGGGCGCGCAGCAGGAGTACACCGTGACGGTGCCGGCCGGGGCGACCAGCTTCACCGCCCGGATCGGCAACACCGCCGACCTCGGCGCCGACCTGGACCTGTCGGTCTTCCTGGGCGCCACCCGCGTGGGCCGGTCGGCCGACGGTGACTCGGAGGAGGCGGTGACCCTGACCGACCCGGCCGCCGGCACCTACCGGGTCGTGGTCGACGGGTACGCCGTCGACGGTCCGGGCACCAGCACCGCCTACGACTACCGGGACTCGTTCTCGGCGCCGTCGCTGGGCACGCTGACCGCCCCGACCACCCCGCTGCCGCTGCAGAACGGCGACACCGCCGCCCTGACCGGTACGGTGACCGCCCTGTCCGCCCCGGCCGCCGGCCGGGAGCTCTACGGCGACCTGGCCGTCACCACGACCGAGGGCGCGGTCGTCGGCCGTGGCTCGGTCGCGATCGGCGCGGTGAACTGAGCACCGCCTGACGGCGGTCTCCGGACCGCCGAGCACCACAGGAGCCCGTCCCCGGTCCCCGGGGGCGGGCTCCCCGCTTCCCCCCTTTGCTCTGCTGCGGCGGGGGCGACACTGGGAGCGCTTCGCCGTCGCCGGGAGGGCAGCAGAGCAAAGCGAGCGGGACAGGTCCCCTGCCCCCGGACGGTCGGCGCTTGCCTCAGGAGCGGCGGGCGGACTCGACGACGAAGGGGGTGCCCTGCTGGCAGGTGGTCATCATGTCCGGCTTGGGCTGGCCGGTGACGGTGACCCGGGCGCCGACGGCGAGCACGTCCCGGGGGCCGCCGATGAGCTGGTAGCCCTCGACCAGCAGGCAGTTCGGCTCCACCCCGGCCTGGACGGTGCCGGTGATGGTGGTGGCGCCCGGGCCGGGCGGCACGCTGGGGCCGACCGGCGGCCGCTTGGTCGGCGGCAGCGCGGTCGGGGGCGGAGCGGTCGGCGGGACGGCGGTCGGGTCGCCCGGCTGCGCCGGGCCGCTGCTGGGCGCGCTGGTCACCGGCAATCCTTCCGAGGGGCTGGGGGTGCCCGTCCGGTCGTCGCCGTCCTGGCCACCGCAGGCGGTCAGCGCCGCGCAGGCGACCAGTGCGGCGAGGACCATCCGAGGAGTCTTCATGCCCACTGGGACGTGACCGGCGGGCGATCCGTTCCCGGTCAGGCCCGCGCGGCGGCGGCCTTCATGTCGCGCTTGAGCTCCTGCGGCAGCGAGAAGGTCAGCCGCTCGTTGGCGGTGGTGATCTCCTCGACGTCGGTGAAGCCCCGCGCGGCGAGGTGGGTCAGCACGTCCTGCACCAGCTCGTCCGGCACGCTCGCGCCGGACGTGACGCCGACCGTGCCGGCACCGGCCAGCCAGGCGTCGTCGATCTCGTGCGCGAAGTCGACCAGGTGCCCGGCGCGGGCGCCGGCGTCCAGGGCGACCTCGACCAGGCGCACCGAGTTGGAGGAGTTGCGCGAGCCGACGACGATCACCACGTCGCACTCGGGGGCGATCTCCTTGACCACGTGCTGGCGGTTGGAGGTGGCGTAGCAGATGTCGTCGCTGGGCGGCGACTGGAGCAGCGGCAGCCGGGACTTGAGCCGGGCGACCGTCTCCAGCGTCTCGTCCACCGACAGGGTGGTCTGGGAGAGCCAGACGACCTTGTTCGGGTCCCGCACGGTGACCTTGTCGACGCCGTCGGGGCCGTCCACCAGCTGGATGTGCGCGGGGGCCTCGCCGGCGGTGCCGATGACCTCCTCGTGCCCCTCGTGGCCGATCAGCAGGATGTCGTAGTCCTCGGCGGCGAACCGCTTCGCCTCCTGGTGCACCTTGGTCACCAGCGGGCAGGTCGCGTCGATCGCCTTCAGCGAGCGCGCCTTCGCCTGCTCGTAGACCTCCGGGGCGACGCCGTGCGCGGAGAAGATGACGGTGGCGCCCTCCGGCACCTCCTCGTTCTCCTCGACGAAGATCGCGCCCTGGGCCTCCAACGTCCGCACCACGTGCTTGTTGTGCACGATCTGCTTGCGCACGTAGATCGGGGCGCCGTAGAGCTTGAGCGCCTCCTCCACGGTCTGCACCGCCCGGTCGACGCCCGCGCAGTAGCCGCGGGGCTTGGCCAGGAGCACGCGCTTGCCGGTCCGGGGGGTCGTCTCAGCCTGGGTCACCCGACCATCGTACGTGCCGGGTTTTCCGCCGGCAGCGGCTGCGACCCTCACCACAGCCGGGGCCGGGGACTGGCAGAAATGGCGGACCGGCAGCGCCCACGGCCGCCGGCCACCAGCCGAAACCCACATTTCGGGTACGAAAGGACGCGCGATGGTGATCCAGAAGACCCGCCGATGTTCGCCCTTCGGCGCGCTCGGCCTCACGGTCGCCGACGACGGCTGGACGATCAGCACGGTCGACGGCGCGACCGCCGCGCCCTGGGAAAACACCGTGGCGATCACCGAGCAGGGCCCGTGGGGCCCCGCCCCGGCGAGCGGCACGCGCTGTCAGGGCTGCCGCAGGTCGTCGGGGGCTGACCGTAGGGTGGGCGGGTGACCGACGCCCCGCGCAGCACCCCCGAGGAGCCCTGGCCGGTCCGGGTGGTCAGCCAGAAGGTCGGCGCCTGGATCGCCAAGCTCGGCTGGGTCTGGGTGGACGGCCAGGTGGCGCAGATCAGCCGGCGCCCCGGCGCCAGCACCGTCTTCCTCACCCTGCGCGACCCGTCCGCCGACCTCAGCCTGACCGTCACCACCAACCGGGACGTCCTCGACTCCGGCGCGCCGGAGCTGCGCGAGGGCGCCCGGGTGGTGCTGCACGCCAAGCCGGAGTTCTACGCGGCCCGCGGCACGCTGAGCCTGCGCGCCGACGAGATCCGCCAGGTGGGGCTCGGCGAGCTGCTGGCCCGGCTGGAGAAGCTCAAGAAGCTGCTCGCGGCGGAGGGGCTCTTCGACCGGTCCCGCAAGCGCCGCCCCCCGTTCCTGCCGCAGCGGGTCGGGCTGATCACCGGGCGCGCCTCGGCCGCGGAGCGGGACGTGCTGACCAACGCCCGGCGGCGCTGGCCGGCGGTGGAGTTCCGCACGGTCAACGTGGCGGTGCAGGGGCCGAGCGCGGTGCCGCAGATCGTCGACGCGTTGAAGGTGCTCGACGCCGATCCGAGCATCGACGTGATCATCCTGGCCCGGGGCGGCGGCGGCATCGAGGACCTGCTGCCCTTCTCCGACGAGGCGCTGTGCCGGGCGGTCTTCGCCTGCCGCACCCCGGTGGTCAGCGCGATCGGCCACGAGACGGACGCACCGCTGGTCGACTACGTCGCCGACGTCCGCGCGTCCACGCCGACCGACGCGGCCAAGCGGGTCGTGCCCGACCTCACCGAGGAGGTCCGCCTCATCGGCCAGGCCCGGTCCCGGCTGGAACGCGCGGTCCGCAACCTGGTCGACCGGGAATCGCACCGGCTCGCCCTGCTCCGTTCCCGACCGGTGCTGGCCCGCCCGCAGGTGATGGTCGACCAGCGGGCCGCCGAGGTGAGCGCGCTGCGGGACCGGACCGGCCGCTGCCTGGACCACCGGCTCGGCGCCGCCGACGACGACCTGCGGCACACCCTGGCCCGGTTGCGCGCGCTCTCCCCCGCGGCCACCCTCGACCGCGGGTACGCGATCGTGCAGCGCGCCGACGGCCACGTCGTCCGCGCCGCCGCCGAGGTGGCCAAGGGCGACCCCCTGCGGGTGCGCCTCGCCGACGGTGAGCTGACCGCGACCGTCGACGGCTGAGGAGTGTGGTGGGATGGGTGCGATGACCGACGAGACGAAGGACGAGCGGCTCAGCTACGAGCAGGCTCGCGCCGAGCTGGCCCAGGTGGTCGAGAAGCTGGAGGCCGGCGGCACCTCGCTGGAGGAGTCGCTGGCGCTGTGGGAGCGCGGCGAGAAGCTGGCCGAGGTCTGCCAGCGCTGGCTGGACGGCGCCCGGGCCCGCATCGACGCCGCCCGGCAGGCCGCCGACTCCTGACGCCTGCCCTGGGCAGCGGACAGCAGCGGCGGGGCGACCGACAGCCGCCCCGCCACCGGAGTCGACGGCTCAGTTGAACAGGTTGTAGAACTCCTTGGGCGCCTCGACCACCTGGTCGGCCGGCGGCTTCTGCGCGGCGGCGGCGTTGCCGTAGTCCGAGTAGGTGACCTTGATGTCCTGCGCGGCGTTCTGGCCGGCGGCCGGAATCTGGACCACCATCTCGCTGAGCCGGCCCTGCGGGTCGAGCTTCGCCGTGAACGGCACCGACTTGGCCTGCGGGCCGAGCGCGGTGATCACGGACTGGTCCACCGAGCCGGCCTCGGCGGCCTTCGACACGTCGAGCGTGCCGGCGTAGGTGCCCTCGCCGGTCTGCCGTACCTCGGTGATGCCCTGGGTCAGCACCTCGCTGCCGGCCGGGTCGATCTTGTCGAAGTCGAAGCCCAGCGCCTTGTTGCCCTTGATCCGGGTCTGGTCGAGGTGCTGGTACTTGCCGAGGTTGAGCTTCTGCGCGCCCGGGATGCTGCCGGCGGACTTGCCGCCCAGTTCCAGCTTCACCCAGCTGTCCGGCTTGGCGTGGATCAGGTCGAGCTTCATCGACAGGTCCGAGGACGCGTCACCGATCAGGACGCGCATCTCGGCGCTCTGGCTCGGCTCGTGCACCTGCCCCTCGGCGCTCGAACCGGCGCCGGACATGGTGAACCGGAAGTTGCCGTTCCTGATCTCGTTGGTGGAGTTGAGCAGGGCCTGCTTGGCGTCGCCGTTGACCGCGCCGGAGGCCCCCGGCGAGGCGCTGCCGGAGACCGTGGGGGACGCGGAGGCCCCCGCCTCGCCGGTCCCGGTGCTGTTGCAGGCGGCAAGCCCAGGAGTGAGCAGCGTCGCGGCGAAGACCGCCGCGCTGAAGCGCCGAATGGTCACGTGAACCTCTCAAGTGGGTCGTCCGGCCCGCGGGGGCGCCGGAGGCGTGGCGTCGAGGCCTTGCACCTGCCCCGCCGCACGAGTCCCGTCCGGCCGACGGAACGAGCCGGCGAGGTCGCATACCTTCTGTTCCCTGACGCCGCGTTCGGCAATCCCTGTCCGGTCCACCTGATGGAACGTCACTCCTCGGTGGGGCGGCGCAGCACGCCGCACCCCACCCCGGGAAGTCAGTCCTTGAACATCTCGTAGACCTGGTCGGACGCCTCGACGACCTGCTTCGCCGGGGGCTTCTGCACAAGCCCGCCCAGGCCTCGCGGCGTCAGCGCAACGAGCCGGCGAGCTGCCGCAGCTCGTTCTCCCGGGCGTCGCCGATCACCAGGATCGTGCGGTTCGGTTCGAGCAGCACCAGGGCCTGGTCGTTGCCCCGGCCGGTGTACCGCTGCCAGTTGCGCCCGCCCAGGTCGGTGGGCCCCTGGGGCTGCCCCTCGGCGGTCAGCTCGGCGGGCAGCAGCCTCTCCGGCGGCACGTTGCTCTGCACCAGCTGGACGCCCCGCCCCTCCGGAGTGAGATAGCCGACGCGCAGGTTGGCGCCACCCTCGACCGTGCGGTAGCTGGCGCTGACCGTACGCCAGCCGGAGCTCAGCCCGGCCGGCTCGCTGACCGGGAAGGCGTTCGCCGCGCGGGCCTGCTCGTAGGCGGGCGCGGCGTCGATCACGGTCGGCTGCTCGCCGCCGAGGAAACCCCGGTAGAAGGCGACCAGCAGGGCGATCGGGACGAGGAGCACCAGCAGCGAGAGCGCCATGTCCTTCGGCGACCGCTCGGAGCGGGACTTCTCCTTGCCGACGGGCCGCCCGCCGGCGGCCGGCCGCGCCGGCGGCACGTCGGCGTCCACTGCGGCGGCGTCGGGCGTCGGCTCGACCAGCGCCGGCTCGCCGCCGCCGCCAGCGCCGGCGGTCGTCTCGACCAGCGCCGCCTCGGTGCCGGCCCCGGTGGCCGAGCCGCCGCCGGCCGGTCCCTTCGACGGGCCGGACCCGGCCACCGCGTCGGTCGCCCCGGTCGGGGGCACCGGCGGCTGGCCGTCGGGCGGGGTCTGGTCGGCGGGTACGCGGTCGGCAGGCTGTGCGGGGTCCACCCGTCCATTCTCGCAGCCGCGCGGGTGACCGATCCCGCCCACCACCGCCCCGCCCCGACACCGGACCTGTCATCGTGTGAGGATCAGCGACAAAGCCGGCAGCGGCGACCGCAGCACCCTGCCGGTCCACCCCGCAACGTCGCGAGGAGGAAGCCGTCATGACGACGAACACCAGGACGCGGATCCCCCAGGATCTCGACCGCAACCTTGCCCTCGACCTGGTCCGGGTCACCGAGGCAGCGGCGATGGCCGCCGGCCGGTGGGTCGGCCGGGGCGACAAGGAGGGCGGCGACGGGGCAGCCGTCGACGCGATGCGCAAGCTGATCAACTCGATCCCGATGCGCGGGGTGGTGGTGATCGGCGAGGGCGAGAAGGACAACGCGCCGATGCTCTTCAACGGCGAAGAGGTGGGCGACGGCACCGGACCCGAGGTGGACGTCGCGGTGGACCCGGTCGACGGCACCACGCTGATGAGCAAGGGCATGCCGAACGCGCTGGCGGTGCTCGCGGTCTCCGAGCGCGGCGCGATGTTCGACCCGAGCGCGGTCTTCTACATGGAGAAGCTCGCCGTCGGTCCGATGTACGCCGACGTGGTGGACATCAACGCCGGGGTGGCCGACAACCTGCGCCGGATCGCCAAGGTCAAGGGCACCGACGTCTCCGAGGTGACGGTCTGCGTGCTGGACCGCTCCCGCCACGACGACCTGGTCAAGCAGATCCGGCGTACCGGGGCGGGCATCCGGTTCATCTCCGACGGCGACATCGCGGGCTCGATCGCGGCCGCCCGGGGCGAGTCCGACGTCGACGTGCTGATGGGCATCGGCGGCACGCCGGAGGGGATCATCTCGGCCTGCGCGCTCAAGTGCATGGGCGGGGCGATGCAGGCCAAGCTCTGGCCGCGCGACGCCGAGGAGCGGGAGAAGGCGCTGGCCGCCGGGCACGACCTGGACCGGGTGCTCAGCACCGACGACCTGGTCACCGGCGACAACTGCTTCTTCGTGGCCACCGGTGTCACCTCCGGTGACCTGCTGCGCGGCGTGCGCTACCGGGCGGGCGGGGCGTACACCCAGTCGATCGTGATGCGCTCCAAGAGCGGCACGATCCGGGTGATCGACTCGTACCACCGGCTGGAGAAGCTGGCCCTCTACTCGGCGGTCGACTTCGACGGCCGGCCGCTGGCCGAGCAGGAGTGAGTAGGGCCGGGGCGGCGGTCCGTCCGACCGTCCCGGGGTCCCGGCGGATCGTCGCGACCGGGTTGGCGACCGCCTCGGGGGTCACCGTGGCCGTGCAGTCCCGGATCAACGGCGAACTGGGCGTACGCCTGGCCGACGGGATCGCCGCCGCGGTGGTCTCGTTCGGGCTGGGCCTGCTGGTGCTGCTGGTGCTGGTCCCCGCCACCCCGGGTGGGCGGCGGGGACTGCGCGACCTGCGCGCGGCGCTGCGGGACGGCTCGCTGCGCCCGTGGCAGTGCCTGGGCGGGTTGTGCGGGGCGTTCCTGGTCGCCACCCAGGGGCTCACCATCGGCACGCTCGGGGTGGCCGTCTTCACGGTGGCGGTGGTGGCCGGCCAGTCCGCGAGCAGTCTGGCGGTGGACCGGGCCGGGGTGGGCCCGGCCGGCCGGCAGCCGGTGACGCCGAGCCGGCTGGCCGGTGCGGCGCTGACCGTGCTCGCCGTCCTGCTGGCGGTGGGCGACCGGCTGGGCGACCCGGGAGCCCTGATGCTGGCCCTGCTGCCACTGCTGGCCGGGGTCGGCATCGCCTGGCAGCAGGCGGTCAACGGTCAGGTCCGGGTCGCCTCGGGCAGCGCCCTGGCGGCCACGCTGGTCAACTTCACCGTCGGCACGGCCGCCCTGCTGGTCACCTTCGCAGTCGACGGCGCGGTCCGGGGCTGGCCGACCGGCGCCCTGCCCGCCGAGCCGTGGCTCTACCTGGGCGGGCCGATCGGCATCGTGTTCATCGCGATCGCGGCGGCGATCGTCCGCTTCACCGGGGTGCTGCTGCTCGGGCTGGCCACCATCGCGGGGCAGGTCGTCGGGGCCGTACTGCTGGACCTGGTCCTGCCGACCGCGGCCTCGCACCCGGGGCCGGCGACCCTGGCGGGTGCCGCGCTGACCCTGGTGGCGGTGCTGGTGGCCGCGCTCGGCCCGGCGCCCCGCCGCTGAGCCCGGGCCGGGCTCGCGGCGGGTGCCGGCGGGTCAGCGGCGCAGGGCCGTGACCGTCTCCTCGATCGCGCGGTCCAGCGGCGTCGCCTCGATGCCGAGGGTGGCGGTGGCGGCGGTGGAGTCCATCAGATACGGCCGGTCGAACTGGTAGGCGGTCTCGCGCAGCTCCCGCGCGAACGGGTCGGTCAGGCCGCCGAGCCAGAGCACCGGGTAGGGCATCCGGGTCAGCTTCGGCGCGGGCGCGCCGACCAGCGCCACCGCGCGGGTGGCCAGCTCGCGCATGCCGGCGGCGGGTGCGCTGGGCACGTGCCAGGCCCGGCCCCAGGCCCGCGCGTCGGCGGCGGCGACGACGAGGGTACGGGCGACGTCCGGGATGTACGTCCAGGTGTGCGGGGCGTCCCAGGCGACCGGGAGGAAGACCCGCCGTCCGTCGAGCACCCGGGGCAGCACCAGCATCGGCAGGGACGTGCCGCCGGCGCCGAGGTAGTCGGAACCGCGCACCTCGGTGACCCGGGCCCGGCCGGCCCGGTGGGCGGCGAGCGCCTCGCTCCACATCCGGTTGCGCACCCGGCCCTTGGTGCCGGTGGCGGCGAGCGGGGTCTGCTCGGTCATCGGGCCGTCGACCGGCCCGTACCCGTAGAGGTTGCCGACCGTGGCGAGCACGGCGCCGGTCCGCTCGGCGGCGGTGAGCAGCGCGCCGGCCAGCGGCGGCCAGTCGGTCGGCCACCGGTGGTACGCCGGGTTCGCGCAGTTGTACAGGGCGTCCGCGCCCTCGGTCAGCGCGGTGAGCCGGTCGGCGTCGGCGGCGTCGGCGGTGACCCGCTCGACGACGGGTGCTCCGGCCCGCTGCCCCGGCGGGTCACCACCCGGACGCGTTCACCCCGCTCGGCGAGGAGACGGGCGGTGGCCGTGCCGACCGGACCGGAGCCGACGATCACGTGCAGCGACATGGGAACGCCTTTCGAAGCGGGGATACGAACCGAGAGCACTGCTCTCACTTGCCGACACCAGCATGCCCGCCCACCCGCCGAGTCGTCAAGAGCGGTGCTCTCTTTTTTGATTGCCGCTCCAGTCCGTGGCAGAGTGGACCCATGCCCGCTTCCTCGATCCGCGCCCGGGTCCGCGCCGAGATGCTCGACGAGATCAAGGCGGTGGCCCGCCGCCATCTCGCCACCGACGGCGCCAACCTCTCGCTGCGGGCGGTCGCCCGGGACATGGGGATGGTCTCCTCCGCCATCTACCGCTACTTCCCGAGCCGCGACGACCTGCTCACCGCGCTGATCCTGGAGGCGTACGACGCGCTCGGCGACGCGGTGGAGTCGGCCGACGCCGGCGCCGACCGGCAGGACCTGCGCGGCCGCTGGCACGCGGTGTGCCGGGCGGCCCGGGACTGGGCGCTCGCCCACCCCGCCGAGTACGCCCTGCTCTACGGCAGCCCGGTGCCCGGGTACGCCGCACCCGACGACACCGTCCTGCCGGCCCAGCGCCCGCCGGTGACCCTGGTCGGCATCCTGCACGACGGGCTGGTCGACGGGCGGCTGGCCGCCCCCGACGACGAGCTGCCCGAACCGGTGCGCGCCGACCTGGCCGAGATCGCCGCCGGGCTCTTCCCCGGCCTGCCGGAGTCGCTGCTGGCCCGGGGCATGGCCGGCTGGACGCAGCTGTTCGGTCTGATCAGCTTCGAGCTGTTCGGCCGGCTCAACCGGGCGGTCCCGCACCGGGACGCGTACTTCGACCACCAGACCGGGCTGATGGCCGACCTCATCGGCCTGCCCCGCTGACGGTCGCCTCAGCCGGCGTCGGAGGAGTGGCCCGGGAACAGGTGGGCGCTCGGGTCGATGGCGACGGCGGCGTTGTTGACCGCGGTGGCCGCCTCGCCGAAGCCGGTGGCGATCAGCCGCACCTTGCCCGGGTATTCCGTGATGTCCCCGGCGGCGAAGACGCGCGGCAGGTTGGTCGCCATCGCGCTGTCCACCACGATGTGCCGGCGGTCCAGCCGCAGCCCCCACTCGGCCAGCGGTCCGAGGTCGGCGGTGAAGCCCAGCGCTGCCACCACCGTGTCGACCGGCAGGGTCTCGGCGTCGCCGCCGCGCACGGTGATCTCGGCGGCGGTCACCGTGGCGTCCCCGTGCAGCCTGGTCAGCTCGGCGTTGACGATCACCCGCACCGGCAGCGCCAGCACCCGGGAGACCGTCGACGCGTGCGCCCGGAACTTCTCCCGCCGGTGCACCAGCGTCACCGAGCGGGCCAGCGGTTGCAGGGTCAACGCCCAGTCGAAGGCCGAGTCCCCGCCGCCGACGATCAGCACGTCCCGGTCGGCCAGTGCCGTCGGCTCGGGTACGAAGTAGACGATCCCGCCGCCCACGAAGCTCTCCGCCACCGGCAGCGGGCGCGGGGTGAAACTGCCCAGCCCACCGGTGATCACCACCGCGCCGCAGCGCAGCTGGTCACCGCCGGCGAGCCCGAGCACCGGCTTGCCGTCGACGTAGGCGAGCTTCTCCGCCCGGGTACCGAGCAGGTACTCCGGGTGGAACGGCGCGGCCTGGGCCACCAGGTTCGCCACCAGGTCCCGTCCCTTGACGGCGGGGAAGCCGGCGACGTCCAGGATCAGCTTCTCCGGATACATCGCGGTGATCTGCCCGCCCGGCTCGGGCAGCGCGTCGACGACCGCCACGGACAGCCCGCGGAACCCGGCGTAGTACGCGGCGAACAGGCCGGTCGGGCCGGCCCCGATCACCGCGACATCGACCTCGCGCATGGGCGTACCGTCGCTTTCCGCTGGCGGATCAACGCGTGCTGATGCCGACGGTAGGCCCGACGCACCGGCCGGGCAAGCATGTCCCGATCTCCGGTGGCCCAGCGGCGGGTCGCCCGACTCAGGGCATGGTGAGGGTCGACTCCGAGTGGTACGGCCCGCCCGGCTCGGGCCGGCGGCGCCGGAACAGGATCGCCGCGACCACCCCGCCGAGCAGCCCGAACAGGTGCCCCTGCCAGGAGATCCGCTCGTCGGTGGGGAGGATGCCGAGCAGCTGCCAGCCGTAGAGCAAGCCGACCAGCAGCACCACCGCCAGGTTCCACCAGCTGCGCTCCACCAGGCCCCGGGTCAGCAGCATGCCGAGGTAGCCGAAGATCACCCCGCTGGCGCCGACGACCACCGAGTTGGGCGCGCCGGTGAACCAGACGCCGAGCCCGCTGACCAGCACGATGATCAGGGTGGACCAGAGGAAGCGCCGGGTGCCGGCCGCGAGCACGAAGGTGCCGAGCAGGATCAGCGGGATGCTGTTGCTGTAGAGGTGCTCGAAGCCGTGGTGCAGGAACGGCGAGAAGAAGACCCCGTCCAGGCCCTGGATGCGGTGCGGGATGATCCCCGCGGCCACGTCGAGGCCGAAGTCGAGCCCCTGGTCGAGGGCCTCGATGAGGAAGAGGAACGGCACGACCGCGCACATGGCGACGAAGGCCCGGCCGAGGGCGGCGTAGAACGCGTCGGTGCCGAACCGGGTCGGGTCGCCGCCCGCTGGGTGCAGGGTCACCCTGACAGGGGTATCAGCATTCGTGGCCGACCGCCACCTGGGCGGCGCGCCGGCCCGGACCACGACGAGGGCGGGGCGGGTGGTCGCCCACCCGCCCCGCCCTCGTTCGCGACGATCAGTACCAGCCGACGTTCTGGCTGTGCGCCCAGGCGCCGCAGGGGTTGTCGTACCGGCCCTCGATGTAGCCCAGGCCCCACTTGATCTGGGTGGCCGGGTTGGTCCGCCAGTCGTCGGCGACCGTGCCCATCTTGCTGCCCGGCAGGGCCTGCGGGATGCCGTACGCCCCGGAGGAGGGGTTGCTGGCCTTGTGGTTCCAGCCGCTCTCCTTCGTCCAGAGCTTGTCCAGGCACGGCATCTGGTCGATCTTGAAGCCGGCGTCGAGCAGCAGCGCGCAGCCGATCTCGCGGTTGCCGCTGAACTCGTTGCAGGACGCGGGGATCGGACCGGTGAACGGCTGGGTCTTGGCCTCGGCCTCCTTGGCCGCCGCCTCCCGCGCCTTCTTCCGGGACGCCGCAGCGGCCTCGGCCTCGCGGGCCCGCTCGGCGGCCTCCTTGGCGGCCGCGGCGGCCCGCAGCTTCGCCTGGTACTCGGCGGCCCGCTGCTTGGCGGAGCTGCGCTGGTGGTCGGCCTGCCGCTCGCGCTGGTAGTCGTACTCGGCCTGGTCGACCTGGAGGCCGACCTGCGCGGTCAGGCCCTGTTGCTGGGTTTCCCGGTCTTCGCCCAGATAGAAGCCGCCGGCAACGCCCACGGAGAGCAGTGCGACGGCGGCCGTACGGGCGCCGAACCGGCTCCACAGCCGACTCACGAAGTGGTCCCTTCGTCGGGGGCAAGGACGCGGCGCGGGCCGGCCGTCTCCGGACGCGGTCGTGCCGCGAGCGCCCCGACCGGAGCCGGTCGCATCCGACGCACCGACTCTCGCCGGGGCTCGTCCTGGGGTGGGACGAACGATACTCGACGATCTTGTCGGGGCGCGGGCGCTCGTTGGACACCATCGCGCACAGTGAGACTGATGGGAAACCAACAGACCCATTTGTGACCTGCGCCACAAGGTGAATGCGGACGGAAGTGGGCGCAACGGACGCCCGAGACGACTACTGCGGGATGTCCTCCAGCAGATCAGTCACCATCGCGGCGATCGGCGACCGCTCCGAACGGCTCAGCGTGACGTGCGCGAAGAGCGGGTGACCCTTCAGCGCCTCGATCACCGCCGTCACGCCGTCGTGCCGGCCCACCCGCAGGTTGTCCCGCTGGGCGACGTCGTGGGTGAGCACCACCCGGGACCCCTGACCGATCCGGGACAGCACGGTGAGCAGCACGCCCCGCTCCAGCGACTGCGCCTCGTCGACGATCACGAAGGCGTCGTGCAGGCTCCGGCCCCGGATGTGGGTCAGCGGCAGGACCTCCAGGATCCCCCGCGAGGTGACCTCCTCCAGCACGTTCTCGTGCACCACCGCGCCGAGGGTGTCGAAGACCGCCTGCGCCCAGGGCGACATCTTCTCCGACTCCGAGCCGGGCAGGTAGCCGAGTTCCTGGCCGCCGACGGCGTACAGCGGGCGGAAGACGATCACCTTCTTGTGCCGGCGGCGTTCCATCACCGCCTCCAGGCCGGCGCAGAGCGCCAGCGCGGACTTGCCGGTGCCGGCCCGCCCGCCCATCGAGACGATGCCGATCGACTCGTCCAGCAGCAGGTCCAGCGCGACGCGCTGCTCGGCCGAGCGACCGTGCAGGCCGAACGCCTCCCGGTCGCCCCGCACCAGCCGGACGGTCTTGTCGGGCAGCACCCGGCCCAGGGCCGAGCCGCGGGCCGAGTGCAGCACCAGGCCGGTGTGGCAGGGCAGGCCCGCCGCGGCGTCCAGGTCGAGGGTCTCACCGGCGTAGAGCCGGCCGATCTCCTCCTCGCCCAGCTCCAGCTCGGCCATGCCCGTCCAGGTGGGATCGCTGGCCTGGCCGTGCCGGTACTCGTCGGCCCGCAGCCCGACCGAGGCGGCCTTGACCCGCAGCGGCATGTCCTTGCTGACCAGGGTCACCTCCCGACCCTCGGCGGCCAGGTTCAACGCCACGGAGAGGATCCGGGCGTCGTTGGACTCGTTGCGGAAGCCCGGCGGCAGCACGCCGTCGTCCGAGTGGTTGAGCTCCACCCGCAGCGTGCCGCCGGCGTCGTTGGCGGGCACCGGACGGTCCAGCCGCCCGTGCCGCACCCGCAGCTCGTCCAGCATGCGCAGGGACTGCCGGGCGAACCAGCCCAGCTCGGGGTGGTGGCGCTTGCCCTCCAGTTCGGAGATGACCACCAGGGGCAGGACCACCTCGTGCTCGGCGAAGCGGTGGAACGCCGCCGGGTCGGACAGGAGCACCGAGGTGTCCAGGACGAACGCCTGGCCGGCTGGTCGGGGCTCCTCGGTGCCGGCCGGGGCGGCGGCCGGCGTACGGCGGCTCCGGGTGGCTCGGCGGGTCGTGGCAGTCGCGGCCGGGGTCTGGTCGGCACCGGCGGGCGTACGGCGAGTCGTCACAGGCCTGCTCCGACGGATGGGCACCCGCCACCCGTGTTCCGCCTCCTCCGGTGCCCGGGGACACGGGGTCGGATGCGGAACCCCGTGCGCGAGGTCGCAGTTCCGGGCGGACCGGCTGGCCCGGGAGAACCCCGTGCCATGCCTAGACGCTAGCGGCGCCGGGCCACCTCGGCTAGAGGTGGAGGTGGATCTCCCTCGACCGGGACGTGAACGTCGGCGGCGGACCGGCCGGGATGCATGCCCCCTGCGCGCATCCCGGCCGGTGGGGCCACCGTCACCGGTCTGACGTGGCCCCGACGGTGCGTGCCCGCCGCGGACGACGCACCGGGTCGGTGCCGGCGTGGGTCGTCAGCCCTGCCGCCGGACGAGGGTCCCGGTCGGGTGCCGGCCGGTGACCGGCGGGACCGGGGCGGTGAACGAGGAGCCGGTGTACGTGGTGCCCTGCCGGGCGACCGCGGTGGTGGTGACCGTCGCGGTGGTCACCACCGGTGGCCCGCTCACCGGCCCGGCCAGGGCCGAGGCGATCGCGGCCTGGGCGTCGCGGCGTCGTCGGTTCCACGCCCCCCGGTCGCCGTCGAAGTAGCCCTGCCGGTAGCCGAAGCGATAGCCGATCCGGTAGCTGAGCTGGCCGTGCAGCCGGCCCGCCGCGTAACTGGTGGCGCCGAGGACGAGGACGAGGAAGACCGCGAGGAACGGGCTCATCCGGCGGCTCCGCCGCGCCGCGCCGGCCCGGTCACCGGTCCTCCGGCTCGATCGTGGTGGGGTCGACGACCAGGAGCCGCTCCAGGTCGTCGGTGCTGACCTCCTCCACCAGCTCGACGCTGATCCGGCACCCGTCCAGGACGATCTCGGCGACCGAGGAGCGGCGGATCTCGCCGCCGGCGTCGTAGACCCGGACGCTCAGCTCCGGACAACCGAGATGGGTACGCCAGGCGTCCCACTCGTCCCGGTCCCCCACGCTCAGGGACAGGTAGCGGCACCCTCGGGCGAGGTACAGGCGCCAGGGCGCGCTCAGTCCCGCGGCCACCCCCTCCGCGATCAGGCCGAAGGCCTGGGCACGGGTCGCGAGCTCGGTCACCGCACCTCCCGCGCGCTGGGGGCGTGACGCATGTGAGCACTAATCGTCTCATGCACGTGACACACCGTAGATTGTCCCACGAGCGTGACAGTATCAGCTTTTCGTCCGGTTACCGCCGCACCTAAGTCCTCCTATTCTGCCCAGGTGACACCCCTCGGAAAGGCCCCTGGATCGTTAACACGCGCCCGGAGAGAGTCGTCCCGTTCGCGTGACACCCGTACGCACGGACTCCCCACCGCGGCCGTCCGGCCGTACCGTCACGGGGTGACCGAGACCGCCCCCGCCCGGAAGATCGCCTTCGCCAGTTTCGTCCGCCGGGCGCTCGACGACGCCCGGGCGATGCGGGCCTGGACGGGCACCGAGGTCTCCCGCCGCACCGGCGTCTCCCGGCAGACCATCAACCGGTGGGTCCGCGGCGACTGGGCCAGCGACCCGGAGGTGGAGCGGGTGGTCGCCTTCTGCGAGGGGCTCGGGCTCAACCCCGCCGCCGCCTTCGCCGCGCTGGGCTGGGACCGGGCCGCCGCGCCCCGCACCGCGGCGACGCCACCCCCGATGGACCCGGACGTGGAGGCCCTGCTGCGCCGGCTGGTCGATCCCGCCGTCTCGGAAGCGGAGAAGTTCCACATTCGAGAAACCATTCGTTACCTCGCTTATCGCCCGACTCTGCCGGCCGATGTCCGAAAGCGAGACGAACAGGCCGGCTAGTTCCTCAGATGGCGAAAGAACGCCTGGTCAGACCTCTTCGTTTCGCTACGGGCCAGGAACGGGCGCGCTAGCGTCCGTATTCGTACTGCTTGGGCTCGTCGTCGGCGGGGGGACGGGACAAGGCCGAACCCAGCCCTGCGGGACAGAAGGAGGGGTCTGTCCATGACCCTGAAATGGTGGGCAGTCGTGGTCGCGGCGGTGTCGGTGACATCGTTCGTGACCGCAAACGTCGCGATAGGCGCGGTCGAGGGCGAGCAGATGCCACTGGTCGTCAACCTCCTCGCGCTCACCACCGCCGGCACCGCGGTGGTGCTGGCCGTGGTCGCCGAGCTGCACGAGCGGCTCAACGACCGGGTCAGCGCACTGACCGAGTTCCTGGTCGCCCGGCTCAGCGAGATCGAGGCGCAGGCCGGCGACCGGAACACCGGATTCGTCGAGGGTTACCTGCTCAGCCACGGCCAGGAGGCCGACGTGGTGCCGTTCGGGCGCCCGCGCCGGGGAGCCGCCGAACGCTGACCGACCACCTGCGAAATCGCCCACCGCCGGAGGCGAGAAGGCGTCATCTCGCGGCCACGAATGAGCCGCAGCCGCCGGGGTACGCTGTCGCGCGTGCCGCCGTTGAATCTGGGCAACCAGCAGCCGAAGACTCCGTTGGACGCCGAACACGCCTGGCGGGCCACCGCCGCGCGGGCGGCCCACACGGTGCTCTTCTTCGACTTCGACGGCACCTTGGCGCCGGTCGACGACGACCCCACCGCCGTGCAGCCCGCGCCCAAGGTGCTCGCCGCGCTGGAGGCGCTCGCCCCGGTGGTGCAGCGGGTGGCGATCGTCTCCGCCCGCCCGGTCGACTTCCTCCGCGACCACCTCGGTGGCCTCGCCGGCATCGACCTGTACGGGCTGTACGGGCTGGAGCACAGCCACTCCGGGGGCGAGACGGTGACCGAGCCGGCCGCCCTGCCCTGGGTGCCGACCATGGCGGAGCTGGCCGACCTGGCCCGGGCCGAACTGCCGGCCGGCACGCTGGTCGAGTTCAAGCGGTTGAGCGTCGCCCTGCACTGGCGTACCGCGCCGGGGCTGGGGCCGCAGGTCGAGCAGTGGGGTCGCGCGCAGGCCGAGCGGCTGGGGCTGAAGGTGCAGGCCGGCCGGATGGTGCTGGAGCTCAAGCCCCCGGTCGACCGGGACAAGGGCCTGGTCATCGGCGAGATCGTTCGCGACGCCGGTGGCGCCTGGTACTTCGGCGACGACGTCTCCGACATCAAGGCCTTCGCCGCGCTGCGGGCCCGCGCCGCCGCCGACCCGGACTTCTTCGGCGTCTGCGTGGCCGTGGCCAACCCGGAGACCGGTCACGAGGTGGCCGACGCCGCCGACCTCACCCTCGACTCACCGGCCGCCCTCGGCGACTTCCTCACCAGGGCGCTGCCCCACCTGACCTGACCGGCGGCCGCCGCCGTGGGCGCGGGCGAGCCCGTCAGGCGCCGAAGCGGCGCTGGCGGTTGGCGTAGGAGCGCAGGGCGCGGAGGAAGTCGACACGACGGAAGTCGGGCCAGTTGAGTTCGCAGAAGTAGAACTCCGAATGGGCCGACTGCCAGAGCATGAAGCCGGAGAGGCGCTGCTCACCGCTGGTCCGGATGATCAGATCCGGGTCCGGCAGGCCCTTGGTGTAGAGGTGCTCGGAGATGTGGTCGACGTCCAGCGCGCCGGCCAGCTCCTCGATGGTGCCGCCGGTGGCGGCGTGCTCCAGCAGCAGGGAGCGCACCGCGTCGGCGATCTCGCGCCGGCCGCCGTACCCGACGGCGATGTTGACCTGGGCGCCACCGGCGCGGTCCCGGGTGCGCTCCTCGGCGGCCTTGAGGGCCTGCGCGTGGTGCGAAGGCAGCACGTCGAGCGCGCCGACCATCCGCAGCCGCCAGGGGTTGCCCTCCTCGGCCAGCTCGGTGGTCAGGTCCTCGATGATCTGGAGCAGCGGATCCAGTTCCTCCGCCGGCCGGGAGAGGTTGTCGGTGGAGAGCAGCCAGAGCGTGACGTGGCCCACGCCGGCGGCGTCGCACCAGCGCAGCAGCTCCTTGATCCGCTCGGCGCCCATCCGGTGCCCGTCGTTGGGGTCGACGAAGCCCATCTCCCGCGCCCACCTGCGGTTGCCGTCGCACATGACACCGACGTGCCGGGGCACCGGCTTGCCCGCGAGCGACGCCGTCAGCCGGCGCTCGTACACGGAGTAGAGGAGGTTCCGCAGAGTCATCACCTTGCAGGGTAGCGACCCGCCCGGCCGATGGTGACCTCGGAGGTTAACTACGCGCCGAGAGACCGATGCCGATCATGGCGAGGGTGCGGGCGTCCAGCCGGCCGTCACCGAGCCCCAACTCGACGACGCTGCGGTAGACCCGGTCGTCGCGGCGGGCCGCCCGGACGGCGGCGTCGACCACCCGCCGGTGCCGGGCCAGCCAGGCGGCGACCGAGCTGTGCCGCAGGTGCGTACCGAGCCGCCGGCGCAGCGCCTGGGCGTACCGGTCGGCCGCCCGGTCGGGTGCCGCCGCGGCGGCCGCGCCGGCCAGCGCCCCGGAGAGCAGCGCGTAGAAGATCCCTTCGCCGGTGAACGGGTTGATCAGGGAGAGCGCGTCGCCGGCCAGCACCACCCGACCCCGACCGGGCGACGGCCGGTGCGTCGACAGCGGCAGGTGGTGGGCACGCAGCCCGGTGACCGTGGCCGGGTCGGTCGCCGGCAGCAACGCGGCGAGCCGGTCCAGCAGGTGCGCGCGGCTCAGCGGCTCGCCCCGCAGCACCTCCCCGTACCCGACGTTCGCGCGACCGTCGCCGATCGGGAAGGACCAGGCGTACGCCGGCCAGCGCGGCCCCGAGGTGACGATGAACTGTTCGGGCGGGCCGGGCAGCGCCGGGGCGTACCCCCGGATGGCGAGCGCGAGGTGGCGGTCCGGGTTCGGCGGGTGGCCGAGCGTGCGGCGGACGATCGACCCGGCCCCGTCCGCGCCGACCACCGCCCGCGCGGCCAGTTCCCCGTCCAGCACCACCCGGTCGTCGCGCGGCTCGACCCGACGGACGGTGTGCCGGCACAGCACCGCACCGGCGGCCACCGCCGCCGCGACCAGCCGGGCGTCGAACACCTCGCGGGGCACCGTGTACGCGGGCCGGGGCAGCGCCCGGGCCACCGCCGGGCCGCCCGGGCCGACCAGCCGCAGCGCGGGCAGCGGGGCGTACCCGGCCACCGCGTCGGTCACCCCCAGCCCGGCGAGGACGTCCAGCGCGTGCGCCGCGATGCCGTCCCCGCAGGCCTTGTCCCTGGGGAAGTCGGACCGGTCCAGCAGCAGCACCCGGGCCCCGGCCCGGCGGGCGGCCAGCGCGGCGGCCGCCCCGGCCGGCCCCGCCCCGACCACGATCAGGTCGAATTCGTCGCTCACCGCGTCGCCTCCCGCCCGCAGCCGCCCACCGGCCCATCCTGCCCGCCCCACGCCCCCGAACCCCGCCGCCGCACCGACCCACCCACGCGTGGCGGGGGTTCAGGTGGAGGGTGGGGGTGCTTCGGCGCGGGTGGCGCGCCAGAGGCCGTAGAGGGCGAGGACGGCGGCGGCGACGAGCGGGCCGCCGTCCCGGACCAGGCCGTCGACGCCGAGCAGCCACCAGCAGAGCGGCAGGTCGACAGCGAGCACGCCCACGGTGATCGCCACCAGCAGGGTGCGGGCCCAGCGCCGGCCGCGCATCAGGAACGCGGTGCAGAGGAGCACCGCGTAGCTGACCGCGATGCCGGCGAGGAACCAGAACACCACCGCCGGCGCGGCGGCCAGCCGGCCGTCCAGGATCGCGCCCCCGGCCACCAGCGCCGGCACCAGCATCAACGGGCTGTACGTGAAGGCGGCGACCCGACTGGTGAGCAGCCACCCGGTGACCGGCGGCCGCTTCGGGGCGGCCTCCCGCCAGGAGATCGTGCCGCCGGAGACCACCAGGGTCCTGCGGTGCCGGACGAGGTACGCGCCGACCGCCTCGGAGCGGTAGAGCAGCGCGACCACGCTCACGCAGAGCGCGGTGAGCAGGGCGAAGCCGAGCAGCCCGGGCAGCGGCGGCACCCCCTGCCGGGGCACCACCAGCCGGCCCACCGCGAAGATCGTGGTCACCGCGAGGATCAGCCCGAACGGCCGGGCCACGGTACGACCGCGGTTGACGTGCCCGATCAGCACCAGGAAGGCGAGTGAGCGGAGCATCGCCCAGCCGGTGCGTACGGCCAGGCCGAACTCCTGCTCCGGGGCGTACCACCAGTTGAGCAGCTCGACCACGACGGTGGCCGCCGCCGTCACGGCGAGCAGCGTGGTGAGCGCCCGGACGGCGGACGGCCGCCGGACCTCGGTGGTCTCGACGGCCGTCCTCATGGGATCCGATGGTGCCCGGTACGGGCAACCGTCACACCTACTTCTGCGGCTGCTCCGCGTCGAGCCGGGCCCGCAGCGCGTCCAGCTCGGCCCAGAGGACGCCCGGCAGCTTGTCGCCGAACTTCTCGAACCACTCGGTGACCAGCGGGAGTTCGTTGCGCCACTCCTCCGGGTCCACCTTGAGGGCGATCCGGACGTCCTCCGGGGTCATGTCCAGGCCCTCGACGTCCAGCGCGTCCTGCGCCGGCACCATGCCGATCGGGGTCTCGACCGCGTCGGCGGTGCCCTCGATCCGCTCGACGACCCACTTGAGCACCCGGGAGTTCTCGCCGAAGCCCGGCCAGAGGAAGCTGCCCTCCGGGTCCTTGCGGAACCAGTTCACGTAGTAGATCTTGGGCAGCTTGGCCTCGTCGCCGTCGGCGCCCTTGCCCATCTCGATCCAGTGCCGGAAGTAGTCGCCGGCGTGGTAGCCGATGAACGGCAGCATCGCCATCGGGTCGCGGCGGACCACGCCGACCGCGCCGGACGCGGCGGCGGTGGTCTCCGAGGAGAGCGTGGCGCCCATGTAGACGCCGTGCACCCAGTCGCGGGCCTCGGTGACCAGCGGGATGGTGTCCCGGCGACGGCCGCCGAAGAGGATCGCGTCGATCGGCACGCCGTTCGGGTCGTAGTAGTCCTCGGCGAGGATCGGGCACTGGGTGATCGGGGTGCAGAACCGGCTGTTCGCGTGCGAGGAGAGGCTGTCGCTCTCCGGCGTCCAGTCGTTGCCCTTCCAGTCGATCAGGTGCGCCGGCGGCTCACCCATGCCCTCCCACCAGATGTCCCCGTCGTCCGTCAGGGCGACGTTGGTGAAGATGGAGTTGCCGCGGTCGAGCGTCCGCATGGCGTTGGCGTTGGTCTTCCAGTCGGTGCCGGGCGCGACGCCGAAGAGGCCGTACTCCGGGTTGACCGCGTAGAGCCGACCGTCCTCGCCGAAGCGCATCCAGGCGATGTCGTCGCCGATGGTCTCGACCTTCCAGCCCGGGATGGTCGGCTCCACCATGGCGAGGTTGGTCTTGCCGCAGGCTGACGGGAACGCGCCGGCGATGTGGTAGACCTTGCCCTCCGGCGAGGTGATCTTGAGGATCAGCATGTGCTCGGCGAGCCAGCCCTCGTCGCGCCCCATCACGCTGGCGATCCGCAGCGAGTAGCACTTCTTGCCGAGCAGCGAGTTGCCGCCGTAGCCGGAGCCGAAGGACCAGATCTCCCGGGTCTCCGGGAAGTGCGAGATGTACTTCGTCTCGTTGCACGGCCAGGCGACGTCCTGCTGGCCGGGGGCGAGCGGGGCGCCGATGGAGTGCAGCGCGTGCACGAAGTCGGCGTCGTCGCCCATCGCCTCGAGGACCTTGGCGCCCATCCGGGTCATGATCCGCATCGAGGCCACCACGTACGGGCTGTCGGTGATCTCGACGCCGAACATGGGGCTCTCGGCCTCCACCGGGCCCATGCAGAACGGGATGACGTACATGGTGCGCCCGCGCATGCTCCCGCGGTACAGCTCCGTCATCGTCCGCTTCATCTCGGCCGGCGCCATCCAGTTGTTGGTGGGGCCGGCGTCCGCCTCGTCGACGGAGCAGATGTAGGTGCGCTCCTCGACCCGGGCGACGTCCGTCGGGTCCGTGCGCGCGTAGAACGAGTTGGGCTTCTTCTCCGGGTTGAGCCGGATCAGGGTGCCGGACTCGACCAGCTCGTCGGTGAGGCGCCGCCACTCCTCATCGGACCCGTCCACCCAGACCACGCGGTCGGGGGTGGTCAGTTCCGCGACTTCTCTGACCCAGGCGAGCAGCTTGGGGTGGGTAGTCGGGGCCTGATCGATACCCCGAACAGTAGCCGGAGCAACCATGACACATCTCCTTGTGGTCGACGCTGACCGTTCTATGGATGCACGAGTCTGGCGGGCGCGAGCCGCGTCGCCATCGTGGAAACCTGGGATTGCGCTCAGCGTAAACCGGGCCGAGCCGTGAGTCAGTGGGACTGGTTGTGAAGAACTGCACAAGGTACGGCCCGGCTGCGGCATCACGAGCTAATACCCGCTTTCCCGCGCAGTTTCACGCAAATCCTGCGGCGAACTGTTGTCGGCCACCGGAACGGACGATGACGGACAGCGGAACCGGGCTTCCGGTGACGGCCACGTCGATTGGGCGAACCGATCGACGATCGGTCCACAAAGAGTTACGCTCTGCTCACCTGCGGCGGCAGCGGACGGGCCGGTTACGACCCGCGCCGGGAGCGATCCGGGCCGGCTCGCCGTTGCTGCGCGTCCGGCTCGCTCCCGACCGGTACGCTCGGCGGGTGGCCGCGACGATGACCGGGGACCAACCAGGGTCTCCGCCGACCCGCCCGGGTCTGGCCCGCACTCTGCTGGACCGCTTCGGTCACCTCGTCCGCGAGCTGAGCAAGTTCGCCACGGTGGGCGGGATCGCCTTCCTCATCGACTTCACGCTCTTCAACTACCTGACGACCGTGCGCGACGTCGAGCAGGTGACCGCCAAGACGATCTCCACCGTCGTCGCGGCCAGCGTCGCCTTCGTGGGCAACCGGTTCTGGACCTGGCGCCACCGCAAGCGCTCCAACCCGGCCCGCGAGTACGCGCTGTTCTTCTTCTTCAACGCAGTGGGCCTGGGCATCGCCGTGGCCTGCCTGGCGTTCAGCCGGTACGGCCTGGGCAGCATCTGGCCGGAGGTGTTCCAGACCCCGCTGGCCGACAACATCGCCAGCTTCATCGTCGGCACCGGCCTGGGGACGCTGTTCCGGTTCTGGTCGTACCGACGGTTCGTCTTCGTGGAAGCGGGAAACCCCCCGGTTCCGGAGGCGGCGCACGACCGGCCGCCGGGGGCGTGACCTGCCGCCCACCTCGTCCGGCCGGGACCTGCCGGCCCCAACCACTGCCCTAAGGTGTTCCGCATGCGTCTTGTCCGTCTGCTGCCCGAGCGCTGGCAGAAGTTCATCCACGAGGCGCTCAAATTCGGCGTCGTCGGTGGCATCAACACCGTCATCAATTACGCGGTGTTCAATGTCCTGGCACTCACCGTTTTTGTCAACGGTCAACTGAAGGCGACCGTGATCGCCACCGTGGTGGCGACGATCACGTCGTATCTGATGAATCGGCACTGGACGTACCGGGATCGACCGAAATCCGCGTTGAAGCGGGAATACGTCCTGTTCTTCCTTTTCAACGCCACCGGCCTGCTGATCGAGCTGGGCGTCCTCGCCGCCGCCAAGTACGGCCTGGGCGTGAACAGCCTGCTCGCGCTCAACGTGGCGAAGACCGGCGGCGTGCTGCTGGCCACCATGTTCCGGTTCTGGTCGTACCGGACGTTCGTGTTCCAGCCGGTGCCCGCGCACGCCGAGGAGACCTGGCACACGATCCACCGGGACGAGTGGGACACCATGGCCGAGCTGGACCCGGTGGCCGAGCTGGCCGAGTCGGTCAGCGAGCTGGAGGAGGCCCAGCAGCAGGCGGCGCAGCGGCCCGGCCGCCTGAAGGCCGAACCGGTCTTCCCGCAGCCGACCGGACGTCCCGCCCCGCTGGACGCCGGGCTGGGCAGCACGGTCGGCGCCGACCTCGACGCCGAGCTGGCCGCGGAACTGCATGCCGGCACCCGCCGCCCCCGCCGCTGACCCCGCCGCCCGGGACGACCCGGGCACCCGAATGTCGCCAGGTGGCGGTGTCCGACGGACACCGCCACAGCTGCGAACCGGGGTCGATCAGGCCGGAGTCGGGCCAGGAGTCAGCTGGTGGGGTCGCGCAGCGGCTTGCCCTCGCGCATGTCGGCCAGGATGTCGCGCATCTCCCCGTCGCCCAACGAGTGCTTGTCGTGGTGGGCCTCGACCAGCTCGTAGAGCTTGGTCTGCACCTGGCCCACGGACGGGACGTCGCGCAGCACGGACTGGCCGCGCTCGCCCGCCGACTCGATGGTGAGCGTGCCGCAGCCGAGCAGCCGCTCGACGAAACGCTGGCTCATCGCGTGGTCGTTGATCCGGGTGAGCGGGATGTCCCGCCGGTCCCGGGACAGCACGCCCTGCTGGAGCAGCACCCGCTCGTCGGTGAACAGGTAGTGCGTGGTGCGCCAGACCAGGAACGGCCAGAGGCCCAGCCAGAGCGCCAGCACCAGGGCCAGCCCGGCGATCACGTACAGCGCGATCGTGGCGCCGTCGCCGTCGGGCAGCAGGACCCAGCCCGCCACCACGGCGGCGACGCCGAGGACCAGCACCAGGATCGGCCGCAGCAGCGCCTTCCAGTGCGGGTGCAGATGCAGGACGACGTGCTCGTCCTCGGTGAGCACGTCTTCGGGAAACGCCACGGGGAACCTCCTCGGCACGGATCGGACGCGCTGACCGTAACCGGTCACCGCGAGCCGCCGGATCAGCCGCGCGGCCCCGATCGCGGCGCCGCGCCCGAACCGGGCCGCCACCCGAGCGCTCAGCGCAGGTGCAGCACGTCCCCGGCCGCCAACCGCCGCTCCCCGGCGCCCGTGTCGAGCAGCAGCTGGCCGTCGGCGTCCACGCCGGTGGCCAGGCCGGTCAGCTCGGCGCCGTCGGGCAGCAGCACCCGCACCCGCCGGCCGACGGTGGCGCAGGAGGCGACGTAGGCCTCCCGCAGCCCGCTGGCCACCGCGTCGCCGCCGGCGGTGCGCCAGCGGTCGTACCAGTCGGCCAGCGAGCGGAGCAGCGCACGCAGCAGCGGATCCCGGTCGGTGGCCGTCGCGCCGGCCAGTTGCAGCGAGGTGGCCGGCAGGCCGGTCGGGTTCTCCGGCAGCTCGTCGGCACGGAGCGTGACGTTGAGCCCGATCCCGAGCACGATCGCCGGCGGCTGCGCCGGGGACGTGCCCGGCACCGCCTCGGCCAGGATGCCGGCGCACTTGGCGTCGTCGACCAGCAGGTCGTTCGGCCACTTCAGCCGGGCATCCAGCTCCGCCAGCCGGGCCACCGCCTCGACCAGCGCGACGCCGGCGAGCAGCGGCAGCCAGCCGTACCCGGTGGCGGGGGCCGGCGGCCAGCCACGGTCGGCGACGGCCTCGCCGGGCCGGAGCAGGACGCTGGTCGCGATGCCGGCGCGGGCCGGCGACTGCCAGACCCGGCCCCGCCGGCCGCGCCCGGCGGTCTGCCGCTCGGCGACCACCACCAGGCCCTCCGGCTCGCCCGCCCGGGCGGCCGCCACCGCGTCGGCGTTGGTGGAACCGGTCTCGGCCCGCAGGTCGAGCCGGCGCCAGGGCCCGTGCGGCCCGGTCAGCGCGCGGGCCAGCCGCGCCGCCGACAGCGGCGGGCGGTCCAGATCGGTGTACGGCGAGCCCGGCATCCCGTCAGCCTACGGGCCCGGCGACGGACGGTATTGAGGCGTACTGCACAGCGGCGTCGTCCTGAACCATCGTTATATTCCCTGGGTGACTACCGAGACCGGGATCAACATCCACAGCACCGCGGGCAAGCTGGCGGACCTGGAGCGACGGGTCGACGAGGCGGTGCACGCCGGGTCGGCGCGCGCGGTCGAGAAGCAGCACGCGCGGGGTAAGAAGACCGCCCGGGAGCGGATCGAGCTGCTGCTCGACGAGGGCTCCTTCGTCGAGCTGGACGAACTGGCCCGGCACCGCTCGACGGCCTTCGGGCTGGAGAAGAACCGCCCGTACGGCGACGGCGTGGTCACCGGCTACGGCACCGTCGACGGCCGGCAGGTCTGCGTCTTCGCCCAGGACTTCACCGTCTTCGGCGGCTCCCTCGGCGAGGTCTTCGGCGAGAAGATCGTCAAGGTGATGGACCTGGCCATGAAGATCGGCTGCCCGGTGGTCGGCATCAACGACTCCGGCGGCGCCCGGATCCAGGAGGGGGTCGCCTCCCTCGGGCTCTACGGCGAGATCTTCTTCCGCAACGTCCGGGCCAGCGGCGTCATCCCGCAGATCTCGCTGATCATGGGCCCGTGCGCGGGCGGCGCGGTCTACTCCCCGGCGGTCACCGACTTCACCGTGATGGTCGACCAGACCTCGCACATGTTCATCACCGGCCCGGACGTCATCAAGACGGTCACCGGCGAGGACGTGGCGATGGAGGAGCTGGGCGGCGCCCGCACCCACAACTCGCGCAGCGGCAACGCGCACTACCTCGCCACCGACGAGGAGGACGCGATCGAGTACGTCAAGGCCCTGCTGTCGTACCTGCCGTCGAACAACCTCGACGAGCCCGTCGTGTACGAGGCCCCGGCCGACCTCGACATCTCCGCGGAGGACCGGGAGCTGGACACGCTGATCCCGGACTCGGCCAACCAGCCGTACGACATGCACCGGGTCATCGAGCACGTGCTCGACGACGGCGAGTTCCTCGAGGTGCAGCCGCTCTACGCGCAGAACCTCGTCATCGGCTACGGCCGGGTCGAGGGACGCCCGGTCGGCGTGGTGGCCAACCAGCCGATGCACTTCGCCGGCACCCTGGACATCGCCGCCAGCGAGAAGGCCGCCCGGTTCGTGCGTACCTGCGACGCGTTCAACATCCCGGTGCTGACCTTCGTGGACGTTCCCGGCTTCCTCCCCGGCACCGGGCAGGAGTGGGACGGCATCATCCGGCGCGGCGCGAAGCTGATCTACGCGTACGCCGAGGCGACCGTCCCGAAGGTCACCGTGATCACCCGCAAGGCCTACGGCGGCGCGTACGACGTGATGGGCTCCAAGCACCTCGGCGCGGATCTGAACTTCGCCTGGCCGACCGCGCAGATCGCGGTGATGGGCGCGCAGGGCGCGGTGAACATCCTCTACCGCTCGGAGCTGGCCGGCGCCGAGGACCCGGCCGCCGTCCGGGCCGAGAAGATCGCCGAGTACGAGGACACCCTGGCCAACCCGTACATCGCCGCCGAGCGTGGCTACGTCGACAGCGTGATCCCGCCGCACGAGACCCGCGCCCAGATCGTCCGCGCGCTGCGGGTGCTGCGCACCAAGCGGGAGACCCTGCCGCCGAAGAAGCACGGCAACATCCCGCTGTAGCGGGTGTACCCGGAGATCCCCGCGTCCCTCGTGGTCGCGGGGATCTTCCGGTTTCAGCAGCGCGGGTTGGCGGCGACGCAGAGCCGACCGGCGGCGGTGCGACCGAGCCCCTCCAGGTCGGCCTGACTCAGGCCCGGGCCGGGACCGGTGCCGTCGGCCTTGAGGGTGGTCGGCCCGGTGGTGATCACGGTGACCAGGTCACCGACCCGTACCACCATGGTGGCCTCGACCTTTGGCGCAAGCTTGATCGCGGTGCCGTCGGCGACGCTGGCCGGCGGCAGCGACACATGGCGCAGCAGCACGGATTCGTCGCCGGCGAACCCGCTGACCGACCGCTCCCACCGGTGCGGGGTCACGGTCGGCACCGTCCTGCCGCCCACCTGCCCCGATCCGGTGATCTCCCACTGGGCGCAGGCGTCGAGCAGCAGGGCGACGGCGCCGAAGAGCAGCCGGCTCTGCCCCGGGTCGATGCGGTAGACGTCCTGGGTGAGCAGCGGTGGCGCGACCCCGTCGACCGGCCGCAGCAGGGTCTGCGACCGCGAATAGCGCGACGTCGCCGCCGACGGCACACCGCGCTCCCGGCCGCACGCCTCCAGCACCGGATCGACCCGCACCGCCTCACCCAGGCCGGCCGCACCGATCTGCGTGCCGGTCTTCAGCCGCACGTCCCGCGCGGACAGCAGCGCCTCCCGCGGAATCTCGGCCGGCCCGGCGGTCGCCGTCGACGCGGAGACGGCCGCCACCGGCGGCGCGGGAGGCACCGTCGCCCCTGACCGGCCCGCCACCACGTACCCGGAACCGGAGAGCACCGCGAGTACGGCGGTCGCCGCCAGCGCCGCCGTACGCCGGCTGCGTCGCCGGGCCCGGGCGCGGATCTCCTCCGGCTCGGCCCAGCGGACCCCACCGAGGTCCCGGTGCAGCCGGTCGACGAAGTGCAGGTCCTCACGCATCAGGCCTCCTCCAGGTCAGAGACGGCGAGCAGCCCGGCCAGCGCGGCGCGCCCCCGGGAGAGCCGGGCCTTCACCGTGCCGACGGGGGCCTCGGTCTGCCGGGCCACCTCGGCCACGGGCATGCCGAGCAGGTAGTACAGGGCGAGCGCGGTGCGCTGCTCCTCCGGCAGGCGACGCAGCGCGGCGACCACCTCGACCGTGTCGACGCCGGGGCCGGGCACGCTCTCCTCGGCGCCGTGCCGCAGATACGCCCGGGCGCGACTGCGCAGGCTGCGCCAGCGGCTGACCGCGATGCGGGACGCCACCACCCGCACCCACGCCTCCGGGTCGTCGTACCCGCTCACCGTCGACCAGCGCTGCCAGGCCCGGATGTACGCCTCCTGGACGGCATCCTGCGCCTCGGTCACGTTGCCGGTCAGCACGTAGACGAAGCCGAGCAGGCGTTGCCGGCTGCCCCGGTAGAACTCGTCGAACCCGTCGACGTCGGGCACGCGCTCACCTCCCGTGGCGTTCGGAGGGGACACGCGCGGCGGCACCACGCCGGTTGCCGGATCAGCCGATCATCTTCGCCAGCTCCGCGGGCGGGAAGCCGCCGGCCGGGATCCGCTCCCGGGCCGCCCGGCGCACCGCGTACGCGACGGCGGCGTTGGCCGGGGTCGGCACCCCGTGCAGCCGACCGAGCAGGACGATTTCGCCGTTGAGGTGGTCGACCTCGGTGGAGCCGACACCCCGGGCGAAGAGCCGCAGCGCCGCCGGCTCGTTGGCCACCCCGTTCTGGGCGGTGAACAGCGGCAGCCGTTCCCCCGCCGTGCCGCCACCGGCGACCGGCGCGTCCGCCCAGTCGGCCAGCGCGGCCGGGGTGTCCTGCGACTTGACGGTGAGCACCAGGACGGTGTCGGCGGGCAGCGGCCGCTCCCCGGGAGCGTCGGTGGCCGGCCCGCGCCAGGTCGCCGTGCGGTCCGGGGTGCGCAGGGTCAACCCGCGCCGCCGGATCGCGTCCAGGTGCGCGCCGCGGGCCACCAGCGTCACGTCGTGGCCGGCCTCTCCCAGCCGTACGCCGATGGTGCCGCCGACCGCACCCGCCCCGATGATCACGTACCGCATGCGGCCATTCTGCTCTCCCGACCGGTTACAGGGTCAGGCCGGCGTCGGTGAGGATCGGGCCGGCGAGCAGCACCGCGCCGACGGCCAGGGCGAGCAGGTTCACCAGGGCGAACACGGTCACCCAGAACAGCGCGGGGAACGGGGTCAGCCGGGCCAACTGGTCGGCGTCGGACTGCGGCATCCGTCCCCGGCTGCGCAACCGTTGCAGCTCCACCACCGGCCGTACCCCGCCGAGGAGCAGGAACCAGACGCCGGTCCAGGCGAAGGCGGCCTGCACCTGCGGCGAGGCGTACCAGGAGACGGCCAGCACCACCCCGCCGGTGACCAGCAGCGACAGCACGCCGAAGACGTTGCGGATGAGCACCAGCATGGCCAGCAGCAGCGCCACCGCGAGCCAGAGCAGCAGGGTGATCCGGTTGCCGCCGAGCAGCCAGGCCCCGGCGAGGCCGACCAGCGACGGGGCGACGTACCCGGCCAGCAGGGTGAGGATCATGCCGGGGCCGGTGGGGCGGCCGGCGGAGAGGGTCAGGCCGGAGGTGTCCGAGTGCAGCCGGATGCCGTGCAGCCGGCGCCCGGTGAGCAGGGCGGCGAGGGCGTGGCCGCCCTCGTGCGCGATGGTCACCGCGTTGCGGGCGACCCGCCAGGGCAGCCGGGTGGCGACCACGACCAGCGCGACGACGGCGGTGACCAGGACGAGCAGCGGGGGTGGGTCGGGCTGCGCGCCGAGGAGCTTGTCCCAGAGGTCGCCCAGCCCGTTGATCGACACCATGGGCGGGGAGCCTACCGGCCCGGGCTGGTGTCGTTCGGCGGGTGCGGCCTCGTATCGTGTGAGACTGATCGGGTGGCGAGCGGAGCGGGAGGTGAACGGCGGTGAGCGCGGCTCCCCTGGAACACCACGTCGGCCTGTGGACCGAGGCCGACTACCTCGCTTTGGGCGAGACGCCTGACCGGATCGAACTGCTCGACGGGAGTCTGCTCGTGAGCCCTGCCCCGAGTCGGCGGCACCAGCGGGTGGCGCGTCGACTGGCGAACAGCATCGAGGTCGCGGCAGAGCCTCGAGGACTCTCGGTTTACGATGCGATCAATGTTCGGCTGGGTGTGGACCGGATCGTCATTCCGGATCTCGTCGTAACCGACGCCGACGACGAAGGAACCTTTCTCGACGCTGGCCAGGTGTCTCTCGTCGGTGAGATCGTGTCCCCGGGCAACGCCGCCGCCGACCGGGTGCTCAAGATGCAGCTCTACGCGATCGCGCGCATCCCGTGGTACCTGCTGGTCGAACAAGACGGCGAGACGCATGCGCTGCGGCTGTACCGGCTCGACGGCGAGCACTACGTCGAGGACCGGGTGGCCAAGGCCGGCGAGACGCTGACCATGACCGAGCCGTTCCGCTGGCAGATCGATCCCACCTCGCTCCGCTGACCGATACCGATCAGGCGGCCAGCCACATACGAGCGTCGATGAAAATTTCCTTAACCCCTCTTGCGATCTAGGGCAACTACCTCCAAGGATTGGCGTCAATCAATCGGCGTCCCTGGAGGCATCCATGACCCGTCCCACATTTTCGCTGCGCCGGCTCCTCGCCGCCGGCCTCACCGTCGTCGCCACCGCGGCGGCGGCCCTCGTCGGGACCGCCGGACCGGCGGCCGCGGCCACCACCCCCGGCATCGACGTCTCCCACTACCAGGGCTCCATCAACTGGACCAGCGTCCGCAACGCCGGCATCCAGTTCGCCTTCATCAAGGCCACCGAGGGTACGAGCTACAAGGACCCGAACTTCAACGCCAACTACACCAACTCCTACTACGCCGGGGTGATCCGTGGGGCGTACCACTTCGCCCGGCCGAACATCTCCTCCGGTGCCACCCAGGCCAATTACCTGGCCTCCAACGGTGGCGCCTGGTCGGCCGACAGCCGCACGCTCCCGGCGGCGCTGGACCTCGAGGCCAACCCGTACAGCGGCGGCTACTGCTACGGGCTGAGCACGACCGGCATGCGGAACTGGGTCCAGGACTTCCTCAACACCTACCGCTCGCGGACCGGGCGGTACGCGGTCATCTACACCACCACCAGCTTCTGGAACCAGTGCACCGGCAGTTGGACCGGCCCCTGGGCGAACCACCCGCTCTGGATCGCCCGCTGGTCCACCAGCCCCGGCACCCTGCCGGCCGGCGCCCCGTTCTGGAGCTTCTGGCAGTACACCAGCACCGGCTCCGTCTCCGGGATCAGCGGCAACGTCGACCGCAACTACTGGAACGGCGACCGGACGCGGCTGATCGCGCTGGCCAACAACACCTGACCGGCGCCGGACACAGGTCGGCGGCAGCGGGATCGGTCACCGTACGGTCGATGACTGGTCCGGCTGCCGCCGCCGTCCTACGTCAAATCAGGCCCTGCGTCGCGCGGTCACGGGCACCGGCACGGCATCCTCGCCGGCCAGTGCGCTCCGCCGGGCGAGGCGCCAGGCGGCGACTCCGGCGGCGGTGACCGTCACGACGGCGAGCAGCGCGACCAGCGCCGGCATACCGACACTGACCAGCAACAGAACGATGTCGCCCAGGGCGACGAGCATCCACAGTGCCAGCCGCGGGCGGGCGTCCTTGCGTCGGTAACCCATGTCGTGCCTCCTTCCGTCGTCACGGGAGAGATACCCCGGACGAGGGAAGGTCATGCGAATCCATTTCACACGGACGCGATTCCCGCGCGTCAGCCCTGACGGTCGGGCTTGAACCCCTTGACGATCACGTCGAAGTTGGCGAGCTGGGCCCGCCAGTCCTTCTGGGCGACCTCCCACCGGATGGCGTAGCCCCGGTCGCTCGCCGTCACGAAGCCCCGGTTGCGCACGTGGATGCGGGTGTTGTCCCGGGTCTCCAGCCACTCCCAGTCGGCGCAGGTCCGGTGCCAGTCGCAACGCTCGATGCCGAGCAGCTCGTAGTTGTTGACGAACTTGCGGCGGTCCGGCTCGATCGCCCTCCAGTCCGCCTCCGCGTCGGGCTTCGGGTTGGGGGTCCACTGCACGAGCATCTCGCCCACCCCGCCCTGCTGGAAGAACACGACCGTGTCCGAACCCGTGCGGCTGACTCGCCAGCCCGGCGGCAGGGGGATCGAGAAGGTCGGTCCCTTGTGCAGGGTCCAGCCCGCGGGCAGCGCGTTCGGGTCCGTCGAGGGGGTGGCCGAGGGCGTCGGGCTGGGCGGGGCGGCACTGGTCGGCGCGGGCGCGCCCGGAGCCGACGTCGGGGCGGCGGCCGACGAGGTCGCCGCGGCGCCGGTGGGATCGCCGGCCTGTTGCCCGCCCCGCTCCGGGTCGTCCCCGCCCCGGCCGAGCAGCGGCACGAGCACCGCGAGACCGACCAGCAGCACCAGCACCACCGCGCCAATCAGCAGGTTCCGCTTCTGCCTGCCGCGCTTCGTCCCGTCGTACACCGAACCGGGAAGGCGCTCGGCGGACGCCGGCGCGGGACTCACCGGCGCCGGCATGACCGACGTGGGGGTGCTCGGCTTCGGCGGGTCCTGCACGTTCGTCGTCGGCTCGGCGTCGGCGGCCGGACGCGGCGGGTCGACCTTGGCGGTCGGCTCGGCGTCCACGCCCGCCGGCGTCGTGCTCGTCTCGTCCTCGGCGGCAGCGGCGACCCCGGCGGCGCCGGCCGCAGCCTCGGCGGCTCGCGGCGTGGCCTCAGCTCGCGGCGCGGGGGGCTTCGGCGTCGACTCGGCGCTCGTCTCGGGCGGGCGCGGGGCCGGCACCAGCGGCTTGCGCGGCTCGCGCGGACCGTTCGGCCCCGGCCGGCGTACGCCGTCCAGCAGCGAGATCCCCTTGGCGCGCTTGCCGCCGGCCCGGCGCAGCAGGCGCTCGGCCACCTCGGCGGTGATCCGCTCGGTCGGGTCCTTGCGGAGCAGGCCCTGGAGCACCGGCTTGAGCGGCCCGGCGTTCTTCGGCGGCGGCAGCGGCTCGGTGGCCAGCGCCGCCAGGGTGGCGATCGCCGACGGCCGGGCGTACGGGGACTTGCCCTCCACGGCGGCGTAGAGCGTCGCGCCCAGCGACCACAGGTCCGCCTCCGGACCGGCCGTGCCGTCCTTGGCCCGCTCCGGCGCGATGTACGCGGGCGAGCCGAGCACCATGCCGGTGCGGGTCACGTTCGGGTCGCCGGGAATGGTGGCCAGACCGAAATCGGTCAGTACCACCCGGCCGTCGTTGCCGAGCAGGACGTTGCCGGGCTTGATGTCGCGGTGCATCACGCCGGCCTTGTGCGCCGCCTTCAGCGCGCCGAGCACACCGAGCCCGATCTCCACCGCACGTGCCGGCGACACCGGGCCGTCCTCCGCGAGAGTGTCCTGCAACGACTTCGACGCGACGTACTCCATGACGATCCACGGGTCGCCGTCGGTGCGCAGCACGTCGAAGATGCGGACCACGTTGACGTGGTTCAGCCGGGCGATCGCCCGGGCCTCCCGCAGGGAGCGTTCCCGCATCTCGCGGCGCTCGTCGTTGGTGAGACTGGGTGGCGGGACGAGCTCCTTGATGGCCACGTCCCGGTGCAGCACCTCGTCACGCGCCTTCCAGACCCGGCCCATGCCGCCCTGACCGAGCGGCGAGATGAGCCGGTACCGGTCAGCGACAAGTTGGGGAAGCGCGTCAGACATCGGAGAGACGGTACCCGGCGCCACCGATGCTCACACCGCCGGCACGCCACTGTGCGTCGAAGGTCAAGTTCGCGACGCGTACGCTGACGCCATGTCTGCCGAAGAGCCGCTGTTCCGAGTCGTCCGGGGCGTCCCGACCGCCGACGAGTTGGCCGCGCTGGTGGGTGCGATCGTCGTCCGGTCCCGACCGGCCGCCGCGCCCGCGCCGGTGACCACGTCCGCCTGGGCGCGCAGCGCCCGACCAACCGTCGCGGCGCCCTCCGCCGGACCCGGCGCGTGGCGCGCCTCCGGCCTCCCCCGCTGACCCTTCCGCCAATCCGACCGGATTGAGCTGGGGCGCAACCACCGTGATGTCCTCAGGACTGCCGAGATCGCTCCGCACCCATTAACCTCACTCTGGGAAACGGGGCCGTGACAGGTAGGGAGGATCGATGATCCCTGAGGAGGACCGGCCAGCTTCCTGGCTGCGCGACTACGGCGGCATCGAGGCCGACATCCGCCAGATGAGCGAGTTCGCCGACCGGCTCCAGGCCGAGGTCGAACGCAACTACGCGCCACACCTGTCGTACATCGCCGACGACATGAGAGCACCCGTACCCAACCCGTGCGACGCCTTCGTCGAGCTGGTGCAGTTCCTGCACGCCCACTGGGAGACCCAGCAGGCCACCGCGAACATGGTGCACGACCTGGGCGGAGCCACCGGCCACCTGGCCTCGGCGGCCGGCCGGATCGCCTCCGACTACCGGGGCGCCGACGCCTTCGCCTCGGCCAGGGTCGCCGACGTGGAGGCGGCGCTCGCCAACCCGTACTCCACGATGTCCGGTGGCCGGGCCCGGCTGCCCGACCCCACCGGCCCGAACGGCGGGCCGGTGGTGCTGCCGTGATCGACAGGGGCAGCGGCCGGACGTCCGGCCTCACCGACTGGCAACTGATGGACGTGCTCAGCATGTGGGCCTGCGTCCAGGACCACGAGACCCAGGGGCACTGGAAGCAGGTCGCCGGCTGGCGCAAGGTCTGCGACCTCGCGATGAACCACCTGCGGCGGCTGCACGAGTACCGGCGCGGCCTGGCCGAGGCATGGCCCCCGGAGACCAACGCGGCCGCGCGGGCATACCTGGCCGAACTCGACCAGCTCATCGACCGGGTCCAGCACACCCATGACGCCGCCGCCGCCAACCACGACGCGCTCGCCGCCGCCACCCGCGCCATCGACAGCGCCCGGCCCGAGTTGAAGAGGCTCTACGAGCAGTACTCGACCAAGCTCCAGCAGAAGCGGTCGTACGAGGCGACGCTGGCGGATCCGAAGGCGGCGGCGGGCAGCCGGGTGGTCGACCCGCCGGTGACGGACGTGGAGTTGGAGCAGCTGAACACCAAGGCCCGGGGGATCATGTACGGGTTGAGCGGCGAACTCCAGCAGGCCCAGGTGATGCTTCAGAAGCCGCCCCCGATACGTCCGCGTATCGACGACGCTGACCCAGCGATACAGGGCCCCGGCGCTTCGTCTGCACCCCTCATCCCGCCAATCGTTCCCGTGCCAATAGCTCCTGCAACCGCTACTAACTCCAGGTCGGCGACTCCAGCAAGTGCTGTCTCGATTCCTCAGGCCTCCAATGTTGGGCCAGTGCTTGGTGGCACCGGAGCAGGACTGGCGCAAGCACCGACGAGATCTGGTCCTATTGCCGTCCCGCCGCCCTCCCCCACTGCGCCAACGCCAAACGTCGGCCCACCCCCAGGCTTCCCGCCTCTTCCCAGCAAGGCGAGCCGGCCAGCTACGACCGGAACTCACCGCAGCCCTTTCCCGCCGCCATCTAGTGCAGTCAACCGCAATCCAATCGCGCCGAACGCTTCGCCCCGGCCCTTTCCATCGAGCGGACTCATAGGCGGCACCCCAGGGATGAACCTTCACCAGCCAGGAGGCACGCAACCTTCCCGCAGAGTCAATCCCGTCGGCGGTGTTATCGGCGGCGGTGGCGCCGGGACGGCACCTACCGGCGCAGCAGGCTCTCGTCCCGGCGGAGGGCGAGGCATGCTCTTGGGCGGCACTTACGGGATGCCCCCGCTTGGAGGCAGCCCAGGCTCAAACGCAAGCACTGGGATTACGGGTCAACCAAGACGATCCAAAATGGACGACGAATCCCGGCGTTGGGACCCAGAGCACCCTTGGGAGGTTGATGAGGGTGTTGCCCCAGTTGTACGACCGCCGGACGAAGAAGGCCCGATAGACCCGGGTCCGGCTATTGGGTTCCGCCGTTGAGGCAAGTTTTTGCAGCGTCGGGCGCCGTCGCACTACTCTTGGTGATCGCCGCACCCGGCGCTGATGTAAGCGCCGCCCCCAAACCGCCCGGCGGGGAGTGGGTGCGAAATCAGCAGTGGCACCTGGGATTCCTCGAAGTATCAGAGGCACACCGATTAACTCAGGGCAGGGGAGTCGTGGTCGCTGTCCCGGATACGGGAGTCGATCCCCACCCTGATCTAAGCGGCAATTTACTTTCTGGCACGGACACCATAGACGGCGGCCGCGGTACTGGAATCGGAGACCGAGACAGCCATGGCACGGGTATGGCCGGACTGATCGCCGCACACGGGCGACCGGGAAACCTGGGCGCCTTGGGGATTGCTCCGGAAGCCAAGATTCTGCCGATCTTGGTAACGCCGCCAAACGGAGACGGACAACCTGACGCACTTGCTAGAGGCATTGATTATGCAGTCGCACACAGAGCCCAGGTAATCAGCATCTCCAGCGGAGGCGACTCCAGCCCCGAATTGGAACGGTCCGTTCGGCGAGCCCTTGCTTCCAACATTGTGGTCGTGGCAGGCGCAGGAAATCGTCCGCGGGAGCAGTTCGTTGGTTATCCTGCCAGCGAGGCTGGGGTGTTGGCGGTGGCGGGCGTTAACCGTAGTGGCCAACACGCCGACATATCCGTTTCAGGGCCAGAAGTGGACGTCGCAGCACCAGGCGTAGACATAATCAGTACAAGCCACTCCGGAAATTACCGCAAGGGCACCGGTACCTCAGATTCCACTGCAATCGTTGCCGGAGCAGCCGCCCTTGTTCGCTCCAAGTACCCGGACCTGCCCGCTTCTGAAGTCGTGCACCGACTCACCGCCACCGCTGTCGACAAAGGCCCACCCGGCCGAGACGACGAGTACGGCTACGGCGTCATCGACCTGATGGCGGCGCTGACCGCCGACATACCCCCGCTCCCGCCCGACTGGGCGACGGCGAGCCCACCCCAAAACAACACACCAGCCACGACGGTGGCGGCCGAGCCTGCTGGCGGCGGGAGCGACGACAACTCGACCGCCCGGGGCCTGGCCACGCTGGGTGTGATCGTGGCGGCGGCAGGCGGCTACCTGCTCTGGCTGCGACGTCGCAACACTGACGACCCGCCGCCACGGATCAGCCGTTGACCACCGGCGCACGCCGTTTCCGGGTGGATGAAGTGTTCGACCTGACCGCCCGGCGCGGGCTCGTCGCGTGCGGGACCATGCTGGACGGCACACTGGTCAGCGGGCTCAGCTTCGTGGACGAGCTGACCGGCGCGCCGGTCCGAGTCATCGGCGTCGACTTTCCCACCCCGACCACACAACGCACCGGTCAGCACCTCCTCGTGGTCTCGAGGGAGGACGCCGCGCTGGCTCACACGGGTCGGGTCTGGGCAGGGCATGTCCTCCCTGAGTCCTGACGCCCGGCCGGTCGCCCGCCCGTCTCCCCAGCCCAGCCGGTAGCGTCGGAATCGTGCCGAACTCCCTGCCACTGCGCCTCGTGCTCGCCAGCCAGAGTCCTGCCCGTCGCAAGCTCCTCCAAGCCGCCGGGATCGAACCCGACGTGCTGGTGAGCGGCGTCGACGAGTCCCAGGTGGTCGCCGATCGGGCGGAGGATCTCTGCCTGGAGCTTGCCCGTCTCAAGGCGCTCGCGGTGCTCGACCGGCTGCGCGCCACCCCGGACGAGCGCACGCTGGTGCTCGGCTGCGACTCGGTGCTGGCCTTCGACGGGGAGATCCTGGGCAAGCCGGCGGACGCCGCCGACGCCACGGACCGCTGGCGACGGATGCGCGGGCGCAGCGGGGTGCTGCACACCGGGCACTGCCTGATCGACGTGACGCACGAGGCGAGAGCGGAGGCGGTCGCGTCGACGGTCGTGCACTTCGCCGACATCAGCGACGAGGAGATCGCCGCGTACGTGGCGACGGGCGAGCCGCTGGCGGTCGCCGGGGCGTTCACCATCGACGGGTTGGGCGGGGCGTTCCTCACCGGCATCGAGGGCGACCCGGGCACGGTGGTGGGGCTCTCGCTGCCGCTGCTGCGTCGACTCCTCGGCGAGTTGGAGCTGAGCATCACGGACCTGTGGACGAAGGTCGCGCCGGGGGGCCAGGAGGTCGAAAATCTCGGCTAGCGTCCGTTCATGACCACCAAGCCGTTGCCGCTGACTCCGGAACTGCACGCCTACCTCGTCGCCCACGGCTCGCCGCCGGACGAGATCATCCGCGACCTGGCAGAGGAGACGCTGGCCGCCCTCCCCGATGAGGCGATGATGCAGGTGGCGCCGGAGCAGGCCGCGTTCCTGACCTTCCTCACCCGGCTGCTCGGCGTGCGGCGGGCGGTGGAGGTGGGCACCTTCACCGGGCTCTCCTCGCTGGCGATCGCCCGGGGGCTGCCCGAGGACGGCCGGCTGACCTGCTTCGACATCTCTGAGGAGTACACCGGCATCGCCCGGCGGTACTGGGAGCGCGCGGGCGTCGCCGACCGGATCGAGCTGCGCATCGGCCCGGCCGGGGAGACGCTGCGCGAGCTGCCCCAGGAGCGGCACCTGGACTTCGCCTTCATCGACGCGGACAAGACGGGCTACCCGGTCTACTGGGACGAGCTGGTGCCCCGGATGCGTCCGGGTGCGGTCATCGCGGTGGACAACACGCTGCGCGGGGGCCGGGTGCTCGCCCCGCAGAACGCCGACGACCGGGCGATCGCCGCGTTCAACGACGAGGTGCTGGCCGACGTGCGCGTCGAGGCGGTCATGCTCCCCATCGCCGACGGCGTGACCCTCGCCCGGGTCCACTGACGCACCTTGCGGCGTGTCGCGGTATCCCGGCGACTCGACACCGCGACACACCGCAAACCGCGCCGCGCAGCCCACACAGCGCCGCGCCACGCACACGACGCCGCGCCGAGGGTCAGGCGCCGACCAGGGTCGGGGCGCGGTCGTCGTCCGTCGGGGTGGCGCGCAGGGCGCGGCCGAGTCGCACGGTCAGCAGCAGGGCGGCGGCGATGAAGCCGGGCAGCAGCAGGAAGGCCAGGTGCGGTCCGACCCCGTCGGCCACCGCGCCGAGCGCCACCGGCGCGATCCCGAAACCCACCCCCATCGAGTACGCGGACCAGCCGGCCGCCTTGTCGGCGGCCGGCCCGGCGACGGCCAGCGCGATCGAGATCGCGAGGGGGTAGTGCAGCGCGTTGCCGAGTCCCAGCACCACCAGGCCGGTGACGGCGAGCCAGCCGACGGGCGCCAGCCAGAACAGGACGAACCCGGCCAGCGAGACGGTCAGCGCGCCGAGCAGCAGCGGGGCGGGCGGCCAGCGCAGGGCGATCCGGCCGCCGGTCAGCCGGCCGAGGAACATGCCGCAGACGATCGCGGCGACGGCGGCCGAGGCGGAGGCGGCGGTCATCCCGGCGTGCGAGCGGAGCACGTCGGCGGTCCAGAGCGACAGGCAGACCTCGATCGAGCCGGTGACCGACATCAGCACCCAGGCGATCCAGTACGCCCTGGGCAGCCGCCCGGCCACGCGCTCGACTGCGCCGGCACGGCCGCTGAGGGGTACGGCGACGTCGTCGGCTCGGGCCACATCGGCGGGCGCCGCCGCCGAGGCGGTCGCCCCGGCGGGGTCGGCGGCAGCCGCGGCAGCGGGGGCGGCCTGCGGCGGGCGTACCCGGGAGCGGCGGGCGGCGAGCGCGACCAGCGCGATCAGCCCGACCTCGACGGCCATCACCGGTCGCCAGCCGAAGCCGGCGTCGACGCTGGCGCCGATGACCAGCGGGGCGAGGATGCCCATGCCGGCGCAGACGGCGTTGGCCTCGGTGAGCGCGGCGGGCGCGGCCGGGCCGTGCCGGGCGGTGAGGACGACGGCGACGCCGCTGACCACGATCATGCCGGCGGTGGCCACGGCGGCGACTGCGGCGAGGGTGGCGGGCAGCGGGCGGAGCAGGCCGAACGCGGTGACGCCGGCGGCGACCCCGGCCAGCCCGGCCCAGATCGCCCCGGCCCGGCCGATCCGGCGGGCCAGCGGGGCGAAGAGCGCCCCGCCGAGCAGCGCGCCCACGGCGATGGCGGTGCTGTGCAGGCCGGCAACGGCGGCGCTGGTGCCCTGCTCGTCGCGGAGCAGCGGTACGACGGGGCCGAACCCGTAGAGGAAGAAGCCCCAGAGCCCCAGCTGGGCGTAGGTCAGCCAGGTGGTCCTGTCACGGGTGAGGCGGGGCACCGGCCTTACGCTACAAGCGCCTGGCCGGTGCCCCGCCTTTGGTGAGAGGCAGCTCTCGTCAGCGGACGCTGCGGGCGAACTGCCGGGCGGCCCAGATGACGCCGGCGACGGCGAGCACCGCGGTGATGGTCAGCCCCTGCCACACCTTGTCGTTGCCCAGGTCCCCGGCGAAGAGCGCCCGGGTGCCGTCGACCGCCCAGGAGAACGGGTTCCAGTCGGCGATGCCCTGCAGCCAGCCGGGGGCGAAGGTGAGCGGCAGCAGGATGCCGGAGAGCAGCAGCACCGGCTGGGCGACGGTGTTCATCAGCGGGGCGAGCGCGTCCTCGCTCTTGACCTTGAGCGCGACACCGTAGGAGACGGCCGAGGTCATCAGCGCGATCAGGGCGAGCATCAGGTACGCCAGCAGCAGGTCGCCGATGAAGACGCGCAGGTCGAACAGGAGCGCGAGCAGGGTGATGATGACCGCCTGCACGAGCAGCGAGACCACGTCCCGCAGGGAGCGGCCGAGCAGCAGGGCCAGCCGGCTGACCGGGGTGACCCGGGAGCGTTCGATGACCCCGGCGCGCAGCTCGGCGATCAGGCCGAAGCCCTGGAACAGGCCGCCGAAGATGGCCAGCAGCACCAGCAGGCCGGGTACGAAGATCTTGTAGGCGGCGGCCTGGGTGGGCGCGTTCAGGGCCGGCTTGAGCAGCGGGGCGAAGAGCAGCAGGTACATCACCGGCTGGAAGATGCCGACGAAGACCCAGACCGGGTTGCGCAGCAGCAGCTGGATCTGGCGCTGGAAGATGAGCCAGGTGTCGCGGGCGAGTTTCATGACGATTCTCCTGTGGTGGATGCTCAGGACTCGCGCAGCGAGCGGCCGGTCTTGGTGAGGAAGACGTCGTCGAGGCTGGGGCGGTGCAGCTCGATCGAGGAGAGCGTCAGCCCGGCGCTGTCGAGCCGGCGGAGGATCTGCGGGATGGCGGTGGCGCCCTCGTCGACGTAGAGGCGCAGGCCGCCCTCGTCGGCGGTCTCCAGCTTCTTGACGAACTCCTCGCCGTCGAGCACCTGCGCGGCCTGCGGCGTGCTGGCCACGTCGAGGCCGACCAGCACCACGTCGCCGGAGATCTCCCGCTTCAGCTCGGCCGGGGTCCCCTCGGCGACCACCTCGCCGTGATCCATGATCGCGATCCGGTCGCAGAGCGCGTCCGCCTCGTCGAGGTAGTGCGTGGTGATGAAGACGGTCATGCCCTCGGTGCGCAGCCGGCGGATCTCGTCCCACATGTGCGCGCGGCTCTGCGGGTCGAGGCCGGTGGTCGGCTCGTCCAGGAAGACGATCTTCGGCTCGTGGATGATGCCGAGGGCGATCTCCACCCGGCGCCGCTGGCCGCCGGAGTACGTCTTGCACTTGCGGTCGGCGTACTCGGTGAGCTGGAAGGCGTCGAGGGCGCGGGCGGCGCGGCGGTGCGCCTCGGCCTTGGCGATGCCGTACATGCGGGCGTGCAGCACCAGCTCCTCGCGGGCGGTGGACTCGTCCCAGGTGCTGCCGCCCTGGGCCACGTAGCCGATCCGGCGGCGCACCTCGGCCGGGTCCTTGCGCAGGTCGGCGCCGGCGATGGTGGCCTCGCCGCCGTCGGGCTCGATGAGCGTGGCGAGCATCCGCAGGGTGGTGGTCTTGCCGGCGCCGTTGGGGCCGAGAAAGCCGAAGATCTCGCCCTCGGCGACCTGGAGGTTCACCCCCCGTACGGCGTCGACCGTCTTCGTCTCCCGACCGGCGCGGGAGCGGAACGACTTCCGCAGCCCCCTGGTCTCGATCATGTCTGCTCCTGGTCGTCCGGGCCGGACGCGCCGGCCGCCTGTCCCCCGGGGCCGCCGGACGGCGCGCTCCCCCGTGGTGCGCGAAGAGGCTAACGCGATATAGCTCTTGTGGTCAACGTTGATTATTCCGTGTTCACCTCGCGGGGCGGCGCGCCGTCGGTCCACCCCGGCCAGCCCTCCGCCCCGGCGAGTCCAGCAGGCAGGTACGACACCCCGGACTCGATCCGCTCGGCGATCCGGTCACACCAGGCCACCTCCGCCTCGGCGCGGGCCGCCCAGAGCTCGAACATCCACGCCACGTGCACCGGCTTGGTGTTGCGCATCCAGTCCGAGTCCAACGAGGCACGCATCGATTCGACACCGGCGCGCAGCAGGTTCGCCCGGTTCCGCAGCGCGGCGGCGGCCTCCTCGCGGGGCATCGCCGGCAGGAAGGAGAAGGCCGCGACGAACGGGTCCGGCGTCTCGTGCAACTGCCACCACAGGCCGCGCAGCAGCGTCTCGAACTCGTCCTCCCCCTTCGGCGTCACCTCGTACGTGGTGCGGGCCGGGCGGGCGCCGACCTGCTCGGTCGCCACCTCGCGCAGCAGCCCCTCCTCGGTCAGCTTGCGCAGGGCGTGGTAGATCGATCCGGGTTGCACGTTGGCCCACCGGTCGGCGTTCCAGCTGAGCAGCTCGCGGCGCACGTCGTAGCCGTGCACCGGTTGCATCCACCGGACCAGGCCCAGAATCATCATCCGAGTCGCAGACACCGGGCAAGCGTAATAAACAAGTTTGACTAGGGCGCGGCCGGAACAGTGCGCCATCCCACACTGAGCGATCGTTAGGGCCATCAGAGTGACCGATACACTCCCGGTCAACGACCTCCCGGGAGGAGCCCTCAAGGTGCGCAAGGTACTCATCGCCAACCGCGGCGAGATCGCCGTCCGCGTCATCCGCGCCTGCCGCGACGCCGGCCTGGGCAGCGTCGCCGTCTACGCGGACTCCGACCGGGACGCCCTGCACGCCACGCTGGCGGACGAGGCGTACGCCCTCGGCGGCGACACCGCGGCCGAGACGTACCTGCGGATCGACAAGCTGATCGACGTCGCCGGCCGGTCCGGCGCCGACGCCGTGCACCCCGGCTACGGCTTTCTCTCCGAGAACGCCGACTTCGCCCAGGCCGTCATCGACGCCGGGCTGACCTGGATCGGCCCCACCCCGCAGGCGATCCGCGACCTCGGCGACAAGGTGACCGCCCGGCACATCGCCCAGCGCGCCGGCGCGCCCCTGGTCCCCGGCACCCCGGACCCGGTCGGCAACGCCGACGAGGTGATGGCCTTCGCCGTCGACCACGGCCTGCCGGTCGCCATCAAGGCGGCCTTCGGCGGCGGCGGGCGCGGCCTCAAGGTGGCCCGCACCATGGAGGAGATCCCGCACCTGTTCGAGTCGGCCACCCGCGAGGCGGTCGCCGCCTTCGGCCGGGGCGAGTGCTTCGTCGAGCGGTACCTGGACAAGCCCCGGCACGTCGAGGCCCAGGTCCTCGCCGACCAGCACGGCAACGTGATCGTGGTCGGCACCCGCGACTGCTCGCTGCAGCGCCGGCACCAGAAGCTGGTCGAGGAGGCCCCGGCGCCGTTCCTCACCGCCGCGCAGCGCACCCAGATCCACGAGAGCGCCAAGGCGATCTGCCGGGAGGCCGGCTACCACGGCGCCGGCACCGTGGAATACCTGGTCGGCGCGGACGGCACCATCTCCTTCCTGGAGGTCAACACCCGGCTCCAGGTCGAGCACCCGGTCACCGAGGAGACCGCCGGCGTCGACCTGGTCCGCGAGCAGTTCCGGATCGCCGACGGCGAGAAGCTGCGGTTCTCCGAGGACCCGACCCCGCGCGGGCACTCCATCGAGTTCCGGATCAACGGCGAGGACCCGGGCCGCAACTTCCTGCCCGCCCCGGGCACCATCACCGCCCTGCGCCTGCCGACCGGGCCGGGCGTGCGGGTGGACACCGGCATCTCGGCCGGCGACGTGATCGGCGGCAACTTCGACTCGCTGCTCGCCAAGGTCATCATCACCGGCGAGACCCGGGCCGAGGCGATCGAGCGGGCCCGCCGGGCGCTGGACGAGATGGTCGTCGAGGGCATGGCCACCGCGCTGCCGTTCCACCGGCTGGTCGTCCGCGACGAGGCGTTCACCACCGAGCCGTTCACCGTGCACACCCGGTGGATCGAGACCGAGTTCGACAACACCGTGCCGCCGTTCACCGCCGCCGCCGGCGCCGCCGAGGCGCCCGCCGGTCGGGAGACCGTCGTGGTCGAGGTGGCGGGCAAGCGGCTGGAGGTCAGCCTCCCCGCCGGCCTCGGCGCGGGTACGACCAGCGCCGCGCCCGCCGCCCGCAAGCCGGCCCGCCGGGGCGGCGGCGCCAAGGCCGGCGCGGCGGTCAGCGGCGACGCGCTCGCCTCCCCGATGCAGGGCACCATCGTCAAGATCGCCGTGGCGGACGGGGACACCGTCGCCGAGGGCGACCTGGTGGTGGTGCTGGAGGCGATGAAGATGGAGCAGCCGCTGCACGCCCACAAGGCCGGTACGGTCAGCGGGCTGTCGGCCGAGGTCGGCGCGGTGATCACCGCCGGCGCGGCGATCTGCACCATCGCCTGACCCCGGTCGGCACGCCCCTTCGCCGGTGCGCCGGGGGCGCCACACCACTGTGAGCCATATGCCTGGGAGTCATATTTATGCCTCCCAGGCATATCGCTGACCAGTCATATGCCCGGTCGCCGCGACACGCCGACGCGACACCCACCATCGGCGGGGGTGGTTTGGGCCACCAGCGGCGGCGGATGGGACCGCGAGCAGGAATGATGGCCGGGTGCGGTTCCTTCATGGCGCGGTCCCCGCGCACGACCTGACCTACAACGACGTCTTCATGGCGCCGGCCCGCTCCGAGGTGGGCTCGCGACTCGACGTCGACCTGGCCACCGGCGACGGCACGGGCACCACCATCCCGCTGGTGGTCTCCAACATGACGGCGGTGTCCGGCCGCCGGATGGCGGAGACCGTCGCCCGGCGCGGCGCGATCGCGGTCATCCCGCAGGACATCCCGATCGAGGTGGTGGCCAACGTCGTCGCCTGGGTCAAGCAGCGGCACCTGGTGCACGACACGCCCATCACGCTCGGCCCGACCGACACCGTCGGCGACGCCATCCACCTGCTGCCGAAGCGGTCGCACGGCGCGGTGATCGTGGTCGACGAGGCGGGCCGCCCGCTCGGCGTGGTCACCGAGGCCGACACCGTCGGCGTGGACCGCTTCGCCCAGCTGCGGCACGTGATGTCGACCGAGCTGCACACCGTGCCGGCGGACGCGGACCCGCGTACCGGCTTCGACCGGCTGTCGGCCGGGCGGCGCCGGCTGGCTCCGGTGGTGGACGCCGACGGCCGGCTGATCGGCGTGCTGACCCGGCAGGGCGCGCTGCGCGCCACCCTCTACCGGCCGGCCGTGGACGACCGGGGCCGGCTGCGCGTCGCCGCCGCCGTCGGCATCAACGGCGACGTGACCGGCAAGGCGGAGGCGCTGCTGGCCGCCGGGGTGGACACCCTGGTGGTGGACACCGCGCACGGCCACCAGGAGCGGATGATCTCCGCGCTGCGGGCGGTACGCAAGCTCGATCCGGCGGTGCCGGTGGCGGCGGGCAACGTGGTCACCGCCGAGGGCGTACGCGACCTGGTGGAGGCGGGAGCCGACATCGTCAAGGTCGGCGTCGGTCCGGGTGCCATGTGCACCACCCGGATGATGACCGGCGTGGGCCGGCCGCAGTTCTCCGCGGTGCTCGACTGCGCGGCGGCGGCCCGGGCGCTCGGCCGGCACGTCTGGGCCGACGGCGGCGTGCGGCACCCCCGGGACGTGGCGCTGGCGCTCGCCGCCGGGGCGTCCAACGTGATGATCGGGTCGTGGTTCGCCGGCACCTACGAGTCCCCCGGCGACCTCTACACCGAGCCGGACGGCCGCCGGTACAAGGAGAGCTTCGGCATGGCCTCGGCGCGGGCGGTCAGCGCGCGTACCGCCGAGGACAGCGCCTTCGACCGGGCCCGCAAGGCGGTCTTCGAGGAGGGCATCTCCTCGGCCCGGATGTACCTGGACCCGACCCGGCCCGGCGTCGAGGACCTGATCGACGAGATCATCGCCGGGGTGCGCAGCGCCTTCACCTACGCGGGCGCCCGCAACCTGGACGAGTTCCACGAGCGCGCGCTGGTCGGCGTGCAGAGCACCGCCGGCTACACCGAGGGCATGCCGCTGCCCACCAGCTGGTGATCAGCCCGCCCGACGCGGGCGGTTGACCTCGGTCGCGGCGTGTCGCGGTGTCCGGGTGACGGGACACCGCGACTCGCCGCAACCGGGGTGGATCATCCCGGGCGGCGGTCGCGGTCACTCGAAGAGGCGGCGGATGACCGCGCGGGCGGTCTGCTCGGGGTCCCGGCCGGCCTCGGGCGGCAGGGCGCCGGCCAGCCAGAGGGTGGCGAACCCGTGCACGATCGACCAGGCGGCCAGGGCGTCCCGGTCGGGCTCGGCGGCGGGCAGGGCGGCCAGTCCGCCGCGCAGCACCGCGCGGGCCCGGTCCCGGGCGGTCCGCACCTCGGCGTCGTCGCCCCGGTAGAGGTCCGGCTGGAACATCACCTCGAAGTGGGCCCGGTGCTCGACGGCGAACCGGACGTAGGCCACCCCGACCTCCAGCAGGTCGTCGCCGGCCCCGCCCAGCTCGTCGGCGAGGCGGTCGTACCCCTCGACGGCGAGCGCGGTGAGCAGACCGGCCTTGTCGCCGAAGTGGTGGGCCGGGGCGGCGTGCGACACGCCGGCGCGGCGGGCCAGGTCACGCAGGCTCAGTGCGGCCGACCCGGACTCCTCGATCGCCTGGACCGCCGCGTCGAGCAGGGCCCGCCGCAGGTCGCCGTGGTGGTAGCCGCGCGTCGTCATGCCGGGCAGCATAACTTTCCAACGACAAGATGCAATGTCGGATATTAGTTTGGCCCCTGACGATCCGGGGGCTAACGTCAGCACCGTGCATATGGAACCCCTGGCCCGATTCCCGGACGCGCTGCGGAGCGTGCCGATGGGGCGGCTGGTCTCGGTCGCCGGCCACCTGGTCAACCAGCGCTGGGGTCGCTACCTGTCCGAACACCACGGCCTCACGACTGCCGGGATGCGGGTGCTGTTCACCCTGTCCCACACCGGCGAGACCACCCACCGGGACGTCGCCGAGCGCTGCTTCGTCCGGCCCGCCACCCTGACCGGGATCGTCGACACCCTGGAGCGCGACGGCTTCGTCGAGCGGCACCGAGCGGGTGCCGACCGCCGCACGGTGCAGCTCGCCCTGACCGACAAGGGACGCGAGCACGTGCAGGCCCTCTTCGACCTGATCCACAGCGACACCCCGCTGACCTCGGTCGACGCCGACCCGGCGAAGAAGGCGGTGATCCGCGAGTTCCTGACCGAGTTGATTGTGACCATGTCCGACGGGGAGGACACCAGGTTGAACCCGGCAGACCAGGAATCCGACGAGGCGAGACCGGGAGGCCGCCCGTGCTGATCCGCCTACTGCGCGATCACCTTCGCCCGTACCGCCGGCCACTGGCCGGGGTGGTGCTGCTCCAGTTCGTCGGCACGATGGCCTCGCTCTACCTGCCGAGCCTCAACGCCGACATCATCGACCAGGGCGTGGCCCGGGGCGACACCGACTACATCATGCGTACCGGCGGCTTGATGCTGCTGGTCAGCCTGGTCCAGATCGCCTGCTCGGTGGCCGCCGTCTACTTCGGCGCGCGGACCGCGATGGCCTTCGGCCGGGACGCCCGGGCCGCCATCTTCACGCAGGTCAACCGCTTCTCCGCCCGGGAGGTCGCCCGGTTCGGCGCACCCTCGCTGATCACCCGCAACACCAACGACGTGCAACAGGTGCAGATGCTCGTGCTGATGGGCTGCACCATGCTGGTCGCCGCGCCGATCATGTGCGTCGGCGGGGTGGTGATGGCGCTCCGGGAGGACCTCGCGCTCTCCTGGCTGATGCTGGTCTGCGTGCCGGTGCTGGCGATCGCGCTGGGCCTGGTCGTCCGACGGATGGTGCCGGGATTCCGGGAGATGCAGACCCGGATCGACACGGTCAACCGGGTGCTGCGCGAGCAGATCACCGGCATCCGGGTGATCCGGGCGTTCGTCCGCGAGCCGTACGAGACGGACCGGTTCGGCGTCGCCAACGCCGACCTCACCGCGACGGCGCTGCGGGTCGGCCGACTGATGGCCCTGATCTTCCCGGTGATCATGCTGGTGCTCAACGTCTCCAGCGTCGCGGTGCTCTGGTTCGGCGCGCAGCGGGTCGACGCCGACCAGATGCAGATCGGCGCGCTGACCGCGTTCCTGCAGTACCTGATGCAGATCCTGATGGCCGTCATGATGGCCACCTTCATGCTGATGATGGTGCCGCGCGCGGCTGTGTGCGCCGAGCGGATCGTCGAGGTGCTGGACACCGAGTCGTCGGTGGTGCCGCCGGCCGATCCGCTGATCGCGATGACCAGGCGCGCCGAGCTGGAGCTTCGCCGCGTCGCCTTCCAGTACCCCGGGGCGAGCGCTCCGGTGCTGCACGACATCTCGTTCCGGGCCGAGCCGGGCCGGACCACCGCCATCATCGGGTCCACCGGCGCCGGCAAGACCACCCTGCTCACACTGATCCCCCGGCTGGTCGACCCGACCGCCGGCGCGGTGCTGGTCGACGGGGTGGACGTGCGGCTGCTGGAACCGAACGAGGTGTGGCGCCGGATCGGGCTGGTGCCGCAGCGGCCGTACCTGTTCAGCGGAACGGTCGCCAGCAACCTCCGGTACGGCAACCCGGACGCCACCGACGAGGGGCTGTGGCGGGCGCTGGAGATCGCCCAGGCGCGGGACTTCGTGGCCGAGATGCCGGGCGGGCTGGACGCCCCGATCGCCCAGGGCGGCACGAACGTCTCCGGCGGTCAGCGGCAGCGGCTGGCGATCGCCCGGGCGCTGGTCCGCCAGCCGGAGATCTACCTCTTCGACGACTCGTTCTCGGCGCTGGACGTCGGCACCGACGCCCGGCTGCGGGCGGCGCTGCGGCCGGTCACCGCGGACGCCGCCGTGGTGATCGTGGCCCAGCGGGTCTCCACGATCGTCGACGCCGACCAGATCATCGTGCTCGAGGACGGCGGCGTCGTCGGCACGGGACGGCACGAGGAACTGCTGGTGAGCTGCCCGACGTACGCCGAGATCGTCGCGTCCCAGCAGACGGCGGAGGTGCCGGCGTGAGCGAGCCCGACGAGCGGACCACGCAGGCTGGTGACGGCCGGGCGCCCGTACCCGAGCAGAAGGCCCCGGAGGGACGGACGCCGAAGCGGCTGCCCCCCGGCGGCCAGCGCGGCGGTCCGCCGTGGATGGGCGCCGCGATGCCGGCCGAGAAGTCGATGAACTTCGGTCCGTCGGCCCGGCGCCTGCTCGGCCGGCTGCGGCCGCACCGGCTCCAGCTGGCCGCGGTGATCACGCTCGCCGTGGCGAGCATCGGGCTCAGCGTCATCGGGCCGAAGCTCCTCGGCCACGCCACCGACCTGATCTTCAACGGGGTGATCGGTCGGCAACTGCCCGCCGGGACCACCACGGAGCAGGCCGCGGCGGCGGCCCGGGCCGCCGGCAACGACAACTTCGCCGACATGCTCGCCCGGATGGACGTGGTGCCGGGCGCCGGGATCGACTTCACCGCCCTCGGCCGGGTGCTCGTCCTGGCCCTGGTGCTATACCTGGCCGCCAGTGTGCTGATCTGGTGGCAGGGGTGGCTGCTCAACGGGGTGGTGCAGCGGACCGTGCTGCGGCTGCGCGCCGAGGTGGAGGAGAAGCTCCACCGGCTGCCCCTGCCCTACTTCGATCGGCAGCCCCGGGGCGAACTGCTCAGCCGGGTCACCAACGACATCGACAACATCTCGCAGACCCTGTCACAGACGCTCAGCCAGCTGCTCACCTCGCTGCTGACCGTGATCGGCGTGCTGGCGATGATGTTCTGGATCTCGCCGCTGCTGGCGCTGGTCGCCCTGGTCGCGGTGCCGCTGTCGGTGATCGTCACCCAGCGGATCGCCAAGCGGTCGCAGCGCAGGTTCATCGCCCAGTGGCGGCACACCGGTGAGCTGAACGGCCAGATCGAGGAGGCGTACACCGGTCACGAGCTGGTCAAGGTCTTCGGTCGGCAGCCCGAGGTGGAAGCCGCCTTCCACGCGAAGAACGAGGAGCTGTTCCGAGCCAGCTTCGGGGCTCAGTTCATCTCCGGGATCATCATGCCGGCGATGATGTTCGTCGGGAACCTCAGCTACGTCGCGATCGCCGTGGTCGGCGGGCTGCGGGTGGCCTCCGGGACGATGAGCCTCGGCGACGTGCAGGCGTTCATCCAGTACTCGCGGCAGTTCACCCAGCCGCTCACCCAGATCGCCTCGATGGCGAACCTGCTCCAGTCCGGGGTGGCCTCCGCCGAGCGGGTCTTCGCAGTGCTCGACGCCCAGGAGCAGAGCCAGGACAGGGTTGCACCGTCCCGGGTCACCGGCAGGGTCGAGTTCGCACACGTCTCCTTCCGGTACGACCCGGAAAAGCCGCTGATCGACGACCTGTCGCTGGTCGCCGAGCCGGGTCACACCGTGGCGATCGTCGGCCCGACCGGCGCCGGCAAGACCACCCTGGTCAATCTGATCATGCGCTTCTACGAGCTGGACGCGGGCTGGATCACCCTCGACGGGGTGGACATCACCAGCATGCCCCGGGATGAGCTGCGCAGCCGGATCGGCATGGTGCTCCAGGACACCTGGCTCTTCGGCGGCACCATCCGGGACAACATCGCCTACGGCCGGCCGGACGCGACCGAGGAGGAGATCCTGGCCGCCGCCCGGGCCACCTTCGTGGACCGCTTCGTGCGCAGCCTCCCGGACGGGTACGACACCGTCATCGACGAGGAGGGCAGCAACGTCAGCGCCGGCGAGAAGCAGCTCATCACGATCGCCCGGGCGTTCCTGGCCGAGCCGTCGCTGCTGATCCTCGACGAGGCCACCAGCTCGGTGGACACCCGCACGGAGGTGCTGCTCCAGCGGGCGATGGCGGCGCTGCGCTCGGACCGGACCAGCTTCGTCATCGCGCACCGGCTCTCCACCATCCGCGACGCCGACCTGATCCTGATGATGGAGCACGGCCGGATCGTCGAGCAGGGCACCCACGAGCAGTTGCTCGCCGCGAAGGGGGCCTACCACCGGCTGTACCGGTCGCAGTTCGTCGGCGCGCTGGTGGACGACGAGGGCGACGGGGCGGCCCCCCGGACCCCGTCGGTCCAGGGGGCGCTCTCCTCATGATCGGCTCAGGCGGCCGCCGGCAGCAGGTCGGTCGAGCGGGCGGCGACCACCGCTCCGACCAGCCCCACCGCGTCCGCGACCGGCATCGGGGCCAACCCCCGGCCGTCGCGCAGGCGCAGCGAGACCGACCCGTCGGCCGCCTCCCGGGCGCCCACCACCCCGACGTACGGCACCCGGCGGTGGGCGGCGTCGCGGATCCGGGCGCCCAGCGAGCCACCGGCGTCGACCTCGGCCCGCAGCCCGGCGGCGACCGCCCGGCGGGCGAGCTCGGCCGCCGCCCCCGCCTGGCCGGCGTCCACCGGCAGCAGCACCAGCTGCACCGGGGCGTACCAGGGCGGGAAGGCGCCCTGGTGCACCTCGATCAGGTAGGCGAAGAGCCGTTCCATGCTGCCGACCAGGCTGCGGTGCACCATCACCGGCCGCCGCCGGGCGCCGGACGCGTCGGTGTACGACAGGTCGAACCGCTCCGGCTTGTCGAAGTCGAGCTGGACGGTGGAGAGGGTGGACTCCCGCCCGGCGGCGTCGACGATCTGAATATCGATCTTCGGGCCGTAGAAGGCGGCCTCGCCCGGGGCCTCGGTGAAGTCGACCCCGTCGAGCGCCGCGCGCAGCAGTTCCTCGGCCCGCGCCCACTGGGCGTCGTCGCCGACGTACTTCTCCCCGGGCCCGCGCAGCGACAGCCGGAACCCGGCCGGGCGGACGCCGAGCGCGACGTGCGCCTCGCGGATCAGCCGCAGGATCTCCCGCACCTCCTCGCCGACCTGGTCCAGTGCGCAGAAGTTGTGCGCGTCGTTGAGCGAGATGGCGCGGACCCGGGACAGGCCGCCCAGCACGCCCGACCGCTCCGCCCGGTACATCCCGCCCAGCTCGGCGATGCGCAGCGGCAACTCCCGGTAGGAGCGGCCGCGCGCCCGGTAGACCAGCGCGTGGTGCGGGCAGAGCGCCGGCCGCAGCACGAACTCGTCGTCGGCGCTGAGCCGCAGCGGCGGGAACATGTCGTCGGCGAAGTAGCCGAGGTGCCCGGAGAGCGCGAACAGCTCCCGTTTGCCCAGCGACGGCGAGTAGACGTGCTGGTAGCCCGCCCGTCGTTCCAGGTCGCGGACGTACTCCTCGACCGCGTGCCGGGCGGCGGCGCCGGCCGGCAGCCAGATCGGCAGCCCGGCGCCGGCGAGCGGGTCGGAGACGAACAGGTCCAGCTCCCGGCCGAGCCTGCGGTGGTCGATCATGTCGCTCTCCTTGCGGGTCATGACCCGGGAGCGACCTCGCCACGGACGCCGCGAAGCCCCGGGGCGGATCGCCCCGGGGCCTCGTCGACGTCGAACGTCAGTGCGGCGCGCCGGGGTTTCCCGGCGTCGTGGTCACCACCGCGCTGCGCATGCCCCGACGGTACGGTCCCGGCGCGCGGCGGTGCCAGCGCATTTCCGGCTCGCGACGCCGGCCGCCCGGACGGGCGTCGGGGTGAACTGAGAAAGGGGGCGGGTCGCCGGCACGGGACCTGCCGGCGACCCGCGGCGGCCGGCTCGTCAGGAACGGGGGGCCCGACGCGCGTGCGGCCGCGCGCCGACAACGGTACGCCGAGGAGCGGGGATCCGCCGTCCGCATCCCGCCCGGATTCGACCCGTTCCGCCCGTCACCCCCGACCGAACTGCGTCGTTGTACCCAAGTGGCCCTGTCGTGTCCACCGTCACCACCGGCCGGGCCTGTCCCCGGTGACGGCGGACACGCCGTCAGGCTCGGGGGATCTGATCGGCCTTGACCGGCGAGGTGGCAGTCGTGCTCGAACTTCTCACTGACGTCGCCTCGCCGACGTGGGCGTACGTCGCACTGCTCGGCCTGCTGATCGCCGACGCGTTCGTGCCGGTCATCCCGACCCAGGTCGTGATGATCACCAGCGGCGCGCTGACCGTCTACGGCGGGCTCAGCCTGCCGGTGACCATCGGCGTCGGGGCGCTCGGCGTCTTCGCCGGCGACCTGGCCTGCTACCTGCTGGGCCGCAGCGCCCCCGACCGGCACGCGCCCCGGCACGCCGAGCCGAGCCGGGCCCGCCGGATGGCCGGCCGGGTGACCCGGGGGCTGCGCCAGCCGGGTCCGCTGGTCATCCTGCTCTGCCGGTTCGTGCCTGGCGGCCGGATGGCGGCCTGCTTCTCCGCCGGCCGCAGCAGGTACCCCTACCGGCTCTTCCTCTTCTACGAGGGCGCCGCGGCGACCGGATGGGCGGCCTACGGCGGGTTGGTCGGCCACCTCGGCGGCACGGCGCTGACCGAGTCGGCCTGGCGGCTGGCGCTGATCGCTGCCGCGGCGGCGGCCGGGTTCGCGGCGGCGGGTTGGGCGATGACGCTGGTCAGTGCCCGCACCCGCGGCGAGGTACCCGTCGACTGACGCCCGCCCCGCTCGGTCTGGGCGCGGCGCCCCTCACTGCGCGGCAACCCTGTCACTGCGCGGCGCCCCTCACCGCGCGATGCCCCTCACCGCGGCGCCCGTTACCGCGCGGCGCCCTGTTTCGGCGGGGGTACCCCTTCGGCGCTGTGGAGCTGATGACGTCAACGGATCGCCCGGTGGGTGGCGTGAGTCGTTGGTGTCATCAGCTCCACAGCGTCGAGCGACGGGGTGACCTCCGCACCGGCGGACCGTCTCCCCCCACTGACCCGGCACTAGGGGTGGACCCCGGCCGCGATCTCGGTGGGCGTCCCCGATCCGCTTCGGGTCGCTCCGGCGACAGGCTGGCGGCATGCCCACGACCCGGAACCTTGGCCTGGTGGCCCTCGGTGCGATCGCCCTGGCGGCGTTGCTCACCGTGATCGGCCACCTGGAGGTGAACGACGACCTGAATCCCTGGTCGCTGACCGTCAGCGACTTCGCCGTGTCCGACCGGGGCGGCGTCATCGACGTGGCGATGGTCGCGCTCGCGGTCGCCGCCGCCGTGCTGGTCCCCGCCCTGCGCCGCGTCCGCCGGTCCCGGACCGTCGGCGAGCTACCGCTCGCCGCCGCGGCCGGCGGGCTGTTGCTGGCCGCGGTGGTGCCCACGAACGAGCCCGGCCTGCCCATGGACGCCGCCGCCTACCTGCACCGGTACGCCTCCGTGGTGACCTTCGTGGCGCTGCCGGTGGGTGGCTGGCTGCTCGCCCGGCGGGACGCCCTGCCCGGGACCGCGCCCTGGCTGCGCGCCCTGGCGCTGGTCAGCCTCGCGCTCGCCGGGGCCATGATCTGGTCGGCCTACCCGGGCGACCGGCTGCTGATCGGGCTCGCCGAGCGGCTGCTGATCCTGGTCGAGGTGGGGCTGCTCGCGGTCGTCGCCACCGCCCTGGTCCGCCGGGGACCGGGCAGCGCCGGGCCGGCGGGCCGGCCCGGCGACCCGGGACTCACTCCAGCTCGTGGAGCATGAGCTGGCGGGCGGCCTCGGTGATCGACCCGGACAGCGACGGGTAGATCGTGATGGTCTGGGCCAGCTCGTTGACGGTGAGGTTGTTCTCCACCGCCATGGTGATCGGCAGGATCAGCTCGCTGGCCTTGGGCGCCACCACCACGCCGCCGACCACCTGGCCGCTGGCCGGGCGGCAGAACAGCTTCACGAACCCGTCGGCCAGGTCGTCCATCTTCGCCCGGGCGTTGCCCGACAGCGGCAGCATCACCTGGCGGGCGGGCACCTTGCCGGCGTCCACCTCGTCCTGGGAGACGCCGACCGTGGCCAGCTCCGGGTCGGTGAAGACGTTCGCCGCCACGGTACGCAGCCGCAGCGGCCGGACCGCCTCGCCGAGCGCGTGCCACATCGCGATCCGGCCCTGCATCGCGGCGACGCTGGCCAGCGGCAGCACTCCGGTGCAGTCGCCGGCGGCGTAGATGCCGGGGACGTTGGTGCGCGAGACCCGGTCGACGGTGACGTAACCGCCCCGGGCCAGCTCGACGCCGTACTCCGCCAGCCCCAGGTCGGCGGTGTTGGGGATCGAGCCGACGGCGATCAGCGCGTGCGAGCCGGCCACGAGCCGACCGTCGGAGAGCTGAACCTCGACGCCGTCGTCGGTGCGGCGGACCGCGTCCGCCCGGGAGTTGTTGAGGATGGTCATGCCCCGGTTGCGGAACACCCGCTCGATGGCCATCGCCGCGTCGGCGTCCTCGTGCGGCATGACCCGGTCCCGGCTGGAGACGAGGGTGACCTGGACACCCATCGCCAGGTAGGCGCTGGCGAACTCCGCGCCGGTGACGCCGGAACCGACCACGATCAGGTGCTCGGGCAGCTCGGGCAGGTCGTACACCTGCCGCCAGGTCAGGATCCGCTCGCCGTCGGGCACGGCGGTGGGCAGCTGGCGCGGGGTGGCCCCGGTGGCGACCAGGACGGTCGACGCGGCGATCGACTGCTCGGCGCCACCGTCGGCCGGGGTGACGATCACCCGGTGGGTGTGACCGAGCGTGTCCTCGCCCAGCCGGGCGGTCCCGGCCACGAAGGTCACCCCGGCCTTGACCAGCTTGGTGTGGATGTCGTCGGACTGGGCCAGGGCGAGCCGCTTCACCCGCTCGTGGACCGCGCGGGCGTCGACGGTGACCGCCTCCAGCCCGTCGGAGTGCACCCCGAACTCCTCGGTGTCCCGGTAGCCGGTGACCACCTGTGAGCTGGCGATGAACGTCTTCGACGGGACACAGTCCGAGAGCACGCAGGCGCCGCCGGCCCCCTCGGCCTCCACCACGGTGACGTCGGCGTCCAGCTGCGCGGCGACCAGCGCCGCCTCGTAGCCGGCCGGTCCCCCGCCGATGATCACGATCCGGCTCACAGCGCACGCCCCTCGTCGATGTTCACAGTGACTTTCTTCTCCCGAACGTGTCCGACACGCACCGTCGTATTCTCCCCCACCCGCCCGCCGGGCTATCGTCATCGCCGTGCGTCACTACGCCGCCTACGGCTCAAACCTGGACCCCGCCCGGATGCGCGCCTACTGTCCGCATTCGCCGATGGTGGGCACCGGCTGGCTGGAGGGCTGGCGGCTGACCTTCGCGGGCGAGGACGTGATCGGCTGGGAGGGCTCCGTCAGCACCGTCGTCGAGTCCCCGGGCGACCGGGTCTTCGTGGCGCTGTACGACATCCACCCGTACGACGCCGCGCAGCTCGACGAGATCGAGGGCGTGACCGCCGGCACGTACCGCAAGCTGCACGTCCGCGTCTCGACCCTGGACGGCGACGTCACCGCGTGGATCTACGTCTTCGACGGGTACGAGGGCGGCCTGCCGACCTCCTGGTACCTGTCGGAGATCGCGAACGCGGCCGAGAAGGCGGGCGCGCCGGACGACTACGTCACCGAGCTGCGCTCCCGCCCCACCGGCACCGCGTCGGCGTAGCGCGTATCGCACGCCTCCAGTCTGCTCCCGACGCCACGGACCGTCACCGCCGGCCCCGGGCGGCGTCGTCCATCACACACCGGCGGCGGGGACGATCCGCTCGTACATGTCGGTCCAGCGCACCTCGACCAGCCCCACGGAGCGGTAGAGGGTCACCGGGGCGGTCGGGTTGGTCAGGTCCACCCCGAGCCCGGCGGCGGCGCGGCCCTTGGCGGCGTAGCCGGTGAAGGCCCGCCACAGCAGCGCCGCGCCCACCCCGCGCCGCCGGTACGCGGGCAGCACCGACAGCGTGCGGACCCAGCCCATGTCCTGATCCAGCGCCTGGTCGGAGGATTGCAGCGCGCCGGCCGGCTCGCCGTCGACCTCGGCCACGAACCACTCGTCCCAGACCTTGCCGGACGCCGGGATCTGCTCCCGCCAGCGGTCGAAGCCGACCGGCTCGTAGTCCGGGGTGTCCCGGAAGGCGGTGTCGAAGATCCGGTGGAACAGGCGCAGGTCCGCCTCGTCGTCGGCGCGCAGCGGGCGGACGGTCACCCCCGGCGGGGGCGGCGACTCGGCGGGGAGCCCGGCCAGCGAGCGGGTCATCCGCACGTACCGCTTGACCCGGGTGAAGCCGGCCTCGGTCAGCTCCGCCGCCCAGCGGGTCTCCGGCGGAAAGACGGTGGACCGGACGGTCAGCGCGGGCAGGTCCCGCTCGGCGGCCCGCTCGGCGACCCGGTCGAGCATCCGGGCCAGCAGCGGGGCGCGCAGGTCCGCGCCGCGCTCCGGGTCGACGTAGACCTCGACGAAGTCGCGGCCCACCCCGGTCGGGTTGTCCACCGCCGTCCAGGCGACGACCGTTCCGTCGGGGTCGGTGACCAGCCAGGAGTCGCGGGCGGGGTCGAAGAAGGGAGCGGTCAGCGCGGCCCGGACGTCCTCGGCGTCGAAGTCCGGGTAACCGACGGCGAAGGTGTCGGCGGCGTGCACCACGGCGAGGATGGCGGGAACGTCGTCGAGGGTGGGGCGGCGGGCGGTCCAACCGGCGGGAAGCGTCACGGCGCGATCCTGGCAGGGCGGGCGGGTCCGGCGCCGCCGGTTTTTCCCGCCGCGTGATCCACTCGCTTTGCGGCGTGTCGCGGTGTCCGGCCCGCACGACACCGCGACACGCCGCAAACGGGGGTCGATCACCTGGCCCCGCGGTCGACCGCCCGCCGGAGACCCGGACACCGGCGGCGGTCAGCGCGCGGGGGCGCCGGCCAGCAGGGCCCGGGTGGCGGTGAGCAGTTCCACCAGCTCCGTGCCCTCCCCCGGGCGCAACGTGCGGAAGGCGGTGGAGGTCAACCGGTCGGTCATCGCCTCGGCCCAGAGCCGCCGCCGCACCAGCGGGCCGACCGGCGGGTACGGCGGCGACCAGCCGCAGGCCGACGCGCCGGCCTCCCCCTCCGGCCCGGCGAGCACCGCCTCCAGCGGGGTCATCCCGGCCGCCCGCACCGCCAGCAGGTACGCCCCGGTGAAGTGCTCGCGGAGCAGCAGCAGCGCCACGGCGGCGCGGGCGCCGGCGGCGTGCTGCGGCACCGGCATCGCCCGCCAGGCGGCGAAGAGCGGCATCCCGGTGGCGTCCGCCGCGGCGACCACCCGCTCCAGCAGCACGGCCAGCCGGGGCACCCCGGGCAGGTCGTCCAGGTGCTGGGCGCCCCAGCGGCAGCACTCGGCGAGGTTGGCGTTGGCCACCTCCAGCGGACGGACCACCCGGGCGGCGGCGTCCCAGCCGTCGGCGACCGCGTCCGGGGCGATGAAACCGACCGCGGCGGCGACGGTCTCCGCGCGGACGTCGCCGAGCGCGCCGGCCCGCCCGGTGATGTAGAAGGCCCAGCCGGAGATGCCCAGCAGCCGTGCCCGGCGCAGCGTCCCCGGGCAGCGGCTGAACAACTCGCCCAGTTCGAGCACGGCGGGCTTGCTGGCGGCTGCCACCTGTTCCGGCGTCATCCCGACCGCCCGCTGCACGCATCCATCGCGCTCAGTGTGCCTCGCCGTCGCCGGAGGCGACATCCTCCTCTTCGGCGTCCAGCGCCTCGATCGCCGCCTCCACCTCGCCGGTGCGGCGACGCGCGGCGGTGAGCGACCGTTCGGCGGCCCGGCGGGCCAGTTTGGACCGGCTCAGCTCCTGCTCGGCGGCGGCCCGGCGACGCTCCAGTTCGGCCAGTTCGGCTTCGATCTCCTCGAGCGCGGCGCCGCCGTCCCGCTCGGCCGCCGCCGCGCCGTCGAGGTCCTTCTCCGCCCGCCCCTGTTCGGTACGCGCCGACGCCAGCTCCCGTTCCAGCGCCCGGCGCCGCTTCGCGCGCTCGGCCCGGGCGGCCCGCTCCGCCGCCCGCTCGTCGCGCGCCCGGCGCTCCCCGGCCCGCTCCGCCGCCCGGTCCGGTGCCCGTGGCGGCTCCTCCGCCCCACCGGTGACGAGCCGCAGCTGCGGCCGGGGCACCTCGCCGAAGCCGGCGTAGTGGACGGCCCGCAGCAGGGTGCCGGCACGGACCTGCTCGGCCACCTCGGCATCGGCGAGCGCCGCGTTGAGGGTGGCCTCCACCTCGCCCAGCGGGAGCTTCCCGGCGGACGGGGCGTCCCGGTTCCGGGCCGCGATCCGGCGTACCTCGGCGACCAGGGCGGCGACGACCGCGCGCCGCTGGGCGGAGAGCTCGCGCAGCTTCGGCCCCTTGAGGTCGCGCTGGGCGGTGCGCAGCGCGTCGGCGAGCTGGGCCAGGTCGGCGACCAGTTCGGGGCGTTCGAGGGCGAGCAGGTTGACCAGCCAGGCCGCCACGGTGGGGCGCTTGAGCCGGGCGATCTCGCGGGCGCCGGCGGCGTCACCGGCCCGGCGGGCCTCGGCGACGGCGGCGTCCCGGGCGGCGACGAACCGGTCCGGGGGCGTGCGGTACAGCCGCTGGACCAGGTCGGAGGGGAGCGCGGGCACGGCTTTCAGGCGTCGATCCGGCTGCCCGGTTCCAGCCGCCGGTAGTCGGTCCCGGACAGGGCCGTGTACTGCCGGTCGAGCACGGCGAGCCCGTTGTCGTTGAGGTAACCGTCGTGCAGGGCGTACGCGCGGCGCGGCGCGACCGCCCGGATGAAGTCGAGCACCTCGGAGAACTTCGACCAGGGCGCGTGGATCGGCGCGAAGAGGGTGTCCACCTGGACGTCGTCCGGCACGAACAGCGCGTCTCCCGGGTGGTAGACGACGTCGTTGAACAGGTATCCGATGTTCTCCACGACCGGGATGTCGGGGTGGATGACGGCGTGCCGGCCACCGTGGGCGCGGACCGGCACGCCGGCGGCGGTGAAGGACTCCCCGGGGTTGACCACGGTCAGCACCTCCGCGGCGTCACCCAGGACGCCGGCGAGCGAGGCCGGGCCGTGGACGGTGAACGGGCGGCGGTCCAGCGCCCGGGTCAGCGCCTCCACGTTCACGTGGTCCGGGTGCTCGTGGGTGATCAGCACCGCGTCCACCCCGTCCAACGCCGCCGGCTCGCTGACCACGCCGGGGTCGACGACGAGCACCCCGCCGTCGTGCTGCAGCCGTAGGCAGGAGTGGGAGTACTTGGTGAGCTGCATACGTGACTCCTCGATTATCGAATCGTGACGTCCTCAGCGCAGTCTGCCGGAACCGGCGCGGTGTCGCGTCGCGTCCGAGCTATCGCCCCGGGACCGGGGTAGTCAGAGGACGGAGCGGGGATGGACAGACAGACGACACGACGCCGGGGCAGGGCCCTGGCGGCGCTGGGGCTGGCGGCGTTGCTGCTGGCCGGTTGCGGAGCGGCGGACCGCTCGACCTCGACGGGTGACTCGGCGGCCGAGGCCCCGGCCGGCGGAGCGCCGGCGGGTGGGGCGGCCGAGCAGGGCAAGGCCGGCGCGGGCGCGCCGGACCTGCGGGTGGACCAGCGATCGATCATCTACACCGGAACGATGCGGGTGCAGGTGGACGACGTCGAGGGCGCCGCCCGTCGGGCGGTCGCCGCGGTGGTCGCGGCCGGCGGGTTCGTCGGCGGCGACAACCGGCGCAGCGTGGCCGCCGACGCCGAGGCGGAACTGGAGCTGCGGGTGCCGGCGGCGAAGTTCACCGCGCTCATCGACGAACTGGCGACGTACGGCAAGCAGCAGCGACGGGAGGTGAAGACGCAGGACGTCACCGAGGAGACGGTCGACCTGGACGCCCGGATCGCCACCCAGCGGGCCCGGGTGGACAGTGCCCGCAAGCTGCTGTCCCGGGCCACCTCGATCCCGGAGCTGGTGTCGCTGGAGGACGAGGTGTCCCGGCGGGAGGCCGACCTCGCCTCGCTGGAGGCGAAGAAGCGTCGGCTGGCCGACCTGACCGCGCTCTCCACGATCACGGTGACGTTCGTCGGGCTGGACGCCTCGACCGCCGAGGAGGAGACCGAGACGGGCTTCATGGTCGGGCTGCGCGGCGGCTGGAAGGTCTTCGTGGCCTCGATGACCATCCTGCTGACCGTGCTCGGGGCGGTGCTGCCCTGGCTGCTGGCGTTCGGCGTACCCCTGGTGGTGTTCCTGGCGGTGCTGCGCCGGCGGCGTCGGGGGCGGCCCGCGCCACCGGCACCGCCCACCACGCCGGTCGGCGCACCGCGTCCGCCGATGCCTACCGCACCGCCGCCAGTGCCCGCAGCGCGGTCTGGACCATGAGGCGCACCCCGGCGGGAATGGCCCGCTCGTCGACGTCGAACGACGCCCGGTGCAGGTCCACGTTGGGCCCGGACCGGCCGACGCCGAGGCGGGCCAACGCGCCGGGGACGTACTCCAGGTACCAGGAGAAGTCCTCGCCGCCCATGCTCTGCGGCGTCTCGGCGATCCCCTCGGGGCCGAGCGCTGCGGCGGTGGCGGCGGTGAGGACCCCGATGGCGCGGGCGTCGTTGCTCACCGGCGGACGGCCGCGCAGGTATTCCAGGTCGACCGTGGCGCCGGTGGGCGCGATGACGTCCCGGACCACCTGAGCGACGATCTTGGGAGCCAGCTCCCAGGTGTCGCGGTCCATCACCCGCAGGGTGCCCGAGGCGCACGCCTCGGACGGGATGACGTTGTACCGGGTGCCGGCCGAGGCGTGGCCGAACACCAGCAGCAGCCCGCTGTTGGCCGGCACCCGCCGACTGACCAGCGCCGGCACCTCGGTGACCAGCCGGCCGAGCGCGTCGACCAGGTCGACCGTCAGGTGCGGCCGGGCGGTGTGCCCGCCCGGGCCGGTGAGCCGGACGGTGACGTTGTCGGCGGCGGCGGTGATCGGGCCGACCCGCAGGCCGACCTTGCCCACCGGCAGGTTGGGGTCGCAGTGCACGGCGAAGATCTGGACCACGTCCTCCAGGCCGCCGGCCTCGATGACCTCCAGCGAACCGCAGGGCAGGATCTCCTCGGCCGGCTGGAAGATCAGCCGCACCCGGCCGTCGAGCTGGCCGGCGTCGGCGAGCTGGGCCAGCAGCATGCCGACGCCGAGCATCACCGTGGTGTGCACGTCGTGGCCGCAGGCGTGGCAGACGCCCTCCACCGTGGACTTGTACGACACGTCCTTGACGTCGGTCAGCGGCAGCGCGTCGATGTCGGCGCGCAGCGCGATGACCGGCCCGTCGGGGCGGCCGTCGATGTCGCAGATGACCCCGTTGCCCTTGGGCAGCAGCCGCGGGTGCAGGCCGGCCAGGGAGAGCTCCCGCGCGATCAGCGCCGCCGTCTCGAACTCCTCGCCGGAGAGCTCCGGGTGGGAGTGGATGTGGCGACGGGTGGCGATGAGGCCGGGTACCCGCAGGGCGAGCAGATGGTCGAGCTCGTAGGGCAGGGGCTGGGACCCGGATGGCGCCTCCGGCCAGGACGACGCCAGCTGGCTGCCGTTCGGCAGCGTCAACGCACTCGTCACGTCGAATTCTCGATCACTAGGAATGGACGGATCATCGGGGAGGACAGCAGACAGCCTAGACCTCCGACGGTGACGCTGGGCAACCTCGTTACGGTAGTGATCGGACCGCACAGCGTCACGTAAGCCCTGGTGAGAGGGCTCGAATATCTGCGGGACAGCAGGTAGATCGCGTTCGAACGCCGTCATCTGCCCCACCCCTCCTACAACGCGTAACCGATTGGGCGGTCGCGAAATCGGCATCGATCCGGGGCCGTCGTTCCGAATTGTCGCATTAGTCGCCGCAATTAACTGCCGCTCGGACAATTAACCGACGACAGCCGGCGACCAGGCGACTCCCGACGGTGACACGATCGTCCCGCGCGCGGCCGGACACGCTGTCCGTCCCGTTCACCCGTCCGGGTTACCCAGGAACCCACGCGGCACACGCCCGCCCGGAAGGCCACGCTGCCCGGGCGCCCACGGGAGCCTCGAGGAGCTCCGTGCCGCACCGGGTACCTGCACCGACGGTAGCTCCGGCGGGGCAGCCCTGACGACCCCTGTCGACCCCGACCGCATACGACAACGGCCCCCGCCGGCGCCCGGGGCACCGGCGGAGGCCGCCGTTCACGCGCTGGTCAGAAGCGGTCGCTGGGCTGGTATCTCCCCCAGACCTGGCGCAGCGTCCCGCAGACCTCGCCGACCGTGGCCCGGGCCCGCAGCGCCTCCTTCATCGGGTAGAGCACGTTCTCGGTGCCCTCGGCCGCCGCGCGCAGCTCCGCCAGGGCCCGCTCCACCGCGCCGTTGTCCCGCTCGGCGCGCAGCTTCGCCAGCCGAGACGCCTGGGCCGCCTCGATCGCCGGGTCCACCCGCAGCGGCTCGTACGGCTCCTCCTCGTCGACGGTGAAGCGGTTGAGGCCGACCACCACCCGCTCGCCCGAGTCGATCTCCTGGGCGATCCGGTACGCGGACTGCTCGATCTCGCGCTTCTGGAACCCCGCCTCGATGGCGTCCACCGCCGAGCCGTGGTCGGCCACCCGGTCCATCAGCTCCACCGCCGCCGCCTCGATCTCGGCGGTCATCGCCTCCACCACGTACGACCCGGCGAACGGGTCCACGGTGGCGGTCAGGTCCGTCTCGTACGCCAGCACCTGCTGGGTCCGCAGCGCCAGCCGGGCGGCCTTCTCGGTGGGCAGCGCGATCGCCTCGTCGAAGCTGTTGGTGTGCAGCGACTGGGTGCCGCCGAGCACCGCGCCCAGCCCCTGCACCGCGACCCGGACCAGGTTGACCTCGGGCTGCTGGGCGGTGAGCTGCACGCCGGCGGTCTGGGTGTGGAAGCGCAGCATCATCGACTTCGGGTCCTTGGCGCCGAAGTCGTCGCGCATCAGCCGGGCCCAGATCCGCCGGGCGGCGCGGAACTTCGCCACCTCCTCCAGCAGCGTCGTCCGGGCGACGAAGAAGAACGACAGCCGGGGCGCGAAGTCGTCCACGGCCAGCCCGGCCTCCAGCGCGGCGCGGACGTACTCGACGCCGTTGGCCAGGGTGAACGCGATCTCCTGCGCGGGCGTCGCGCCGGCCTCGGCCATGTGGTAGCCGGAGATGGAGATGGTGTTCCACTTCGGCACCTCCTTGCGGCAGTAGCCGAACGTGTCGGCCACCAGCCGCAGCGAGGGCTTCGGCGGAAAGATGTACGTCCCCCGGGCGATGTACTCCTTGAGGATGTCGTTCTGGATGGTGCCGTTGAGCGCGGAGCCGGCGACCCCGGCCTCCTCGGCGACGAGCTGGTAGAGCAGCAGCAGCACCGAGCCGGGCGCGTTGATGGTCATCGAGGTGGAGACCTTGTCCAGCGGGATGCCGTCGAAGAGCATCCGCATGTCCTCGATCGAGTCGATGGCCACCCCGACCTTGCCCACCTCACCGTGCGCGATCGGGTCGTCGGAGTCGTAGCCCATCTGGGTGGGCAGGTCGAAGGCGACCGACAGCCCCATCGTGCCGGCCCGCAGCAGCTGGTGGTAGCGGGCGTTGGACTCGGTGGCGGTGCCGAAGCCGGCGTACTGCCGCATGGTCCACGGGCGGGACGTGTACATGGTGGGGTAGACCCCACGGGTGTACGGATACTCCCCCGGGCCGCCCAGTCGGGTCTCCAGCTCCTCGGGGAGGTCGGCCGCCGTGTAGACGCCCTTGATGGGGAAACCGGACTCGCTGGACCGCCGTTCGCTCATCACCGGATGGTAGGACGCGCGAGCGTGTCGATGGGTGAGGGATAGCGCACACCCCGGTCGACGGCAGGTGAGCGCGCGGGCACATACGGTCCGGTAGGCAAAGGTGCGCCGCGTCGGGTTTCGCATCGGGCGTCGGAACCAGCAAGATAGGGGGGTTGTGTCCCAGCCCCCTCGATATCCCCCGGTGGCTTTTCTGTGACTCAGATCCCAACGTGGAGCGGCGGACCGGTCAGTCCTCCCAACGGACGCGCGGCACCCGGCACGATCATCGGTGGCCGCTACTCGCTGCGGTCCGCGGTGGGCAACGGCGGCATGGGCACGGTCTGGCGTGCCACCGACACGCTGCTGCGGCGCGACGTGGCGGTCAAGGAGGTCGTCCTGCCCCCGGGGCTGGCCCCCAGCGACCGTGACTCGATGTACGAGCGCACCCTGCGCGAGGCCCGCGCCGCCGCGGCCATCCAGCACCCGGCCGTGGTCCAGGTGTACGACGTGGTCACCGAGGGTGGCCGGCCGTGGATCGTGATGGAGCTGCTGGACGCGCGCAGCCTCGCCGACATGGTGATCGAGGACGGGCCGGTCGCGCCCCGCGCCGTCGCCAAGATCGGCATCGCGCTGCTCGGCGCGCTGGAGGTGGCGCACGCCAACGGTGTGCTGCACCGCGACGTGAAGCCGGCCAACGTGCTGATCTGCACCGACGGCCGCTGCGTGCTGACCGACTTCGGGGTTGCCCGGATGCCCACCGACGTCCAGCTCACCACCCCGGGGATGGTGCTCGGCTCGCCGCACTTCATCTCCCCCGAGCGGGCCATGGGCCAGGAGTTCGGCCCGCCGAGCGACCTGTTCTCCCTCGGCGTGACGCTCTACACCGCCGTGGAGGGCCGGCCGCCGTTCGACAAGGGCGACCCGATCGAGACCATGCACGCCGTGGTCGAGGACCCGCCGGCCACGCCGCAGCGCAGCGGGCCGCTGACCCGGGTCCTGATGGGCCTGCTGGAGAAGGACCCGGGCCGCCGCCTGGACGTGCACACCGCCCGGGCGATGCTCCGCGAGCTGCTCGCCGGGCCGCTGACCAGCACCGCCACCGCGGTCAACTCGGTCACCGACCCGTACGCGGTGGTCCCGGTGCAGCGCCCGTCGACGCCGCCCCCGGCGGCCGAGCCGGAGCCGAAGCCCAGCGGGCAGATCGGCGGCCGGGCCATGCTGGCTCCCGACGAGTCGCTGACCGACCGGCTGGCCGCGCTGCGCCGGGGTGAGCGGCCGAGCCCGGCCGCGTCCGCCGCCGGGCTCGACGACACCAGCGCGGACGCGCTGGCCGGCCCGCTGCACACCCCGACCGGTGCGATGCCGTCGGCGGGCCGCCCGCCGGGCACCACGTACGGCGGGGCGCCGGAGGCCACCCAGCGGTTCAGCACCGGGCACCCGGACACGACCCAGCGCATCGGCGGCCACCCGGACACGACCCAGCGGATCGGCGGTGGGCGCTCCGACGCCACCCAGCGGATCGGCGGCCACCCCGACGCGACCCAGCCGGTGTACGGCGGGGGCCAGTGGTCGGTGCCGGGCACCGGCCAGTCGTGGACCTCACCGACCACCGCGCCGGCCGGGGCCACCGGCGGTGGGGCGCTCGACAAGGTCCGGGGCACCGGCGGCAAGCTGGTCGCAACGGTGCAGGGCTGGCCCCGCAAGCTCCAGCTCGCGGCGGCCGGCAGCCTGGCGGTGGTGCTGCTGATCGGCATGATCGCGATGTTCAGCGGCGGCGACGAGGAGCCCGGTACGCCGACGCAGGTCCAGCCGAGCGCGCCCGCGGCCGGCGGCGAGCTGCCCGAGATGCAGGAGCACAACGCCAGGGGCGTGCGGGTGATGGTGCCCAAGGGCTGGAAGAAGGCGACCGGCGGCTCCTACGTCGACTACGTGGACCCGCAGGACGACGGTCGCAAGGTCCGCATCCTCGCCGAGAAGTGGAAGGGCACCCCGACCCGGTGGGCGGAGAGCGCCCAGAACTTCCTGCAGACCAGGAGCACCAGCTGCGGGGACCCCTACGAGCAGGTCGCCATGGACGAGCAGGACACCGCCGGCAAGCCGGGTGTCCAGTTCGAGTACACCTGCGGCGAGGGCGACGCCAAGCGCCACGGCGTGTGGCGGGGCGTGCTCAGCGACGGGAAGATGTACTCGTTCTACCTCTCCGCCACCGATGCCACGTTCGCCGAGAGCAAGCCGATCTTCGACGAGATGGTGAAGTCGTTCCAGCTCACGGCGGCCAGCTGAGTCGAGGCCACCGGGGCGTGGTGATCCGCCGCCGTGCTATCCATAGGCAATGGCGGCGGAAACCACTGACCTTGACGACATTCGCGACCGGGCCCGGCGTTGGCTCGACGACGATCCCGACCCGGCCAGCCGGGACGAGCTCCGGGCGGTGCTCGACCGGCTGCCGGCGAGCGCGCCGGAGCTGGCCGACCGGTTCGCCGGGCCGCTGACCTTCGGCACCGCCGGGCTGCGCGGCCCGCTGCGCGCCGGCCCCAACGGCATGAACCTCGCCGTGGTCACCCAGGCCGCGGCCGGGCTGGTCGGCTGGCTCGCCGCCCAGGGCGGCGAGGGTCCGCTGGTGATCGGGTACGACGCCCGGCACGGTTCGCGGGAGTTCGCCGAGCGCACCGCCCAGGTGGCCACCGGCGCGGGCCGGCGGGCGCTGCTGCTGCCCCGGCCGCTGCCCACCCCGGTGCTGGCGTACGCGGTCCGGCACCTCGACGCGGTCGCCGGGGTGATGGTCACCGCCAGCCACAACCCGCCGCAGGACAACGGCTACAAGGTCTACCTGGGGGCCCAGCTCGGTGGGGCGCTCGGCGCCGGGGCGCAGATCGTGCCGCCGGCCGACGCGGGGATCGAGTCGGCCATCCGGGCGGTCGGCCCGCTGGCCGAGGTGCCGCTCGGCCCGGCCGGTCAGGTGCTCGGCGACGACCTGGTGGCGTCGTACGTCCAGCGGGCCGCCGAGGTCGTCGCGCCGGACGGCCCGCGCGACCTGGCCGTGGCGTACACGCCGCTGCACGGGGTCGGCGCGGCGGTGCTGACCGCCGCCTTCGCCCGGGCCGGCTTCCCGGTGCCCGGGGTGGTGCCGGAGCAGGCCGAGCCGGACCCGGCCTTCCCGACCGTGAACTTCCCCAACCCCGAGGAGCCGGGCGCGGTGGACCGGCTGGTCGCGCTCGCCGACTCGACCCGCGCCGACATCGCGATCGCCAACGACCCGGACGCGGACCGGTGCGCGGTGGTCGTCCGCGACGGTGGGACGGGCTGGCGGATGCTGCGCGGCGACGAGGTGGGCGCCCTGCTCGCCGACCACCTGATGCGGCGCGGCGTCACCGGCCTGTACGCCACCACGATCGTCTCGTCGTCGCTGCTGCGGGCGATGTGCGCGGCGCGGGGCCTGCCGTACGACGAGACGCTGACCGGGTTCAAGTGGATCGTCCGGGCCGGTGGCGGGGCGCACCCGCTGGTCTTCGGGTACGAGGAGGCGCTGGGCTACTGCGTCGCCCCGGAGCACGTCCGTGACAAGGACGGCATCACCGCCGCGCTGACCGTCGCCGAGCTGGCCGCCGGCCTCAAGGCGCAGGGCCGGACGCTGACCGACCGGCTGGACGAGCTGGCCGCCGAGTTCGGCGTGCACCACACCGACCAGCTCTCGGTACGGGTCGACGACCTGCGGGAGATCGCCACCGCGATGGCCCGGATCCGGGCGGCCACCCCAACCACCCTGCTCGGGCAGCCGGTCAGCGAGGCGGAGGACCTGCTCCCCGCCTCCGACGTGGTGATCCTGCGCACCGACGCCGCCCGGGTCGTGATCCGCCCCTCGGGCACCGAGCCGAAGCTCAAGGCGTACCTGGAGGTGGTCGAGGCCGTCGTCGACGGCGACGTCCCCGCGGCCCGCACCCGCGCCCACACTGCGGTAACCACCCTCCGCACCGAGATCGCAACGGCCCTCAACCTCTAACCCCCGGACCAACCGTTGATCATGAAGTTGGCGGCAAGGAGAGCGTTTTCCGGCACCGCCAACTTCATGATCAACGCCGGCTGGGCGGGGCGGGGGTCAGGGGCGCTTGCCGAGGGCCTGGTCTACGGCCTGGGCGAGGGCGGCGACGACCAGGCCGACGGAGGGGCGGACGACGGAGTCGTCGAGGCTGACGTTGCCGGCGAAGCCGGCGCTACCGGCGATCTCCTCCAGCCGGCGGCGGGCGTCGACGGCGGCGTCGCCGCTCAGGCCGAGCGCCGGCTCCATCCGCAGCACCGCGACCAGGGTGGCCAGCGCGGCGGTCCGCTCGTCGGGCAGCTGCCCGCCGGCGAGCGCCTCGGCCAGCCGCCGCCGGCTGTCGTCCTCCACCGAGGCGTCCGCCACCGGGTAGCGGTGCACCACGATGAAGCCCAGCTCGGTCTCCTCGACGTCCCGGACCACGCCCCGGGCGACCAGGTCACCGAGGATCCGGTCGCGCAGGCCGTGCCGCAGCCGCTGCACCCAGGAGGACGGGCTGTGCGGGGTGTCGGCCGCCATCCGGCCGAGCACCCCGTCGATGATCGGCTCGCCGACCGGCGTCGGGTCGGTCACCGTCAGGGACCCGTCGGCGTACGCGATCCGCCCGGCCAGGGCGAGCTCGACCAGGACGGCGGCGGCCATCCCCAGGTCGAGGCTGATCCGGGGCATGGTCGCCCGGCCCGTCTCGTCGTCGTACGCCAGCAGCAGCAGCTCTTCGGCGAGCGCAACACCAGTCATGGCCCGAGACGGTAGCGGTTGCGCGCACACCCGCGCGCCGACCCGCCGAGATCCGTCCCGGGACCGTGACCGGCTCAGAACCGGGGCATGCCGCCGAACTGCCGGTCGCCGGCGTCGCCGAGCCCCGGCACGATGAACATGTTGTCGTTGAGCCCCGCGTCGATCGCCGCGGTGACCAGGCGCAACGGCAGGCCGGACTGCTCCAGCCGGGCGATGCCGACCGGCGCGGCGAGCACGCAGAGCACGGTGATGTCGGTGCAGCCCCGGTCGGCGAGCAGCCGGCAGCAGTGCTCCAGCGAGCCGCCGGTGGCCAGCATCGGGTCGAGCACCAGCACCGGCAGGCCGGTCAGGTCGCGCGGCAGCGACTCCATGTACGCGCGCGGCTCGTACGTCTGCTCGTCGCGGGCCAGGCCGACGAAGCCCATCGAGGACTCCGGCAGCAGGCCGAGCGCGGCGTCGGCCATGCCCAGACCGGCCCGCAGCACCGGCACCAGCAGCGGCGGGTTGGCCAGCCGGGTGCCCTCGGTGCCGGTGACCGGGGTCTGCACCGGGTACCTCTCGACCGGGAAGGTGCGCGCGGCCTCGTACACCAGCATGGTGGTGAGTTCGTGCAGCGCGGCCCGGAACGACGACGAGTCGGTGCGGGCGTCCCGCATGGCGGTCAGCCGGGACTGTGCGAGCGGGTGGTCAATGACGTGTACGTCCACGATCGCTCAACCTACCGGTCCGCCCGCGCCCGCACTGCGGGTGCGGGGTGACCAGCGACCCCGCTCACGTGCGGCGGCGCCGGCAGGGCCGGCGTGACCATGATCACTGCCCCCCAGGATGCGTAGTATTCGGGGCATGACGGCGACAGCGACGTCGGCCCGGTCGGACCTCTCCGAGCTGGGACGATCCGAGACCGCTCTGCGGACCTTCCTGCACGGCCTGCCCGGCGTGGACCAGGTCGGCGCGGAGCAGCGGGCGGCACAGCTCGGCACCCGCTCCATCAAGACCACCGCCAAGGCCCAGGCGATCGACCTGGCCATCCGGATGGTCGACCTGACCACCCTGGAAGGCGCGGACACCCCCGGCAAGGTGCGGGCGCTCGCGGCCAAGGCGCTGCGCCCCGACCCGGCCGACCCGACCTGCCCGCACGTCGGGGCGGTCTGCGTCTACCCGGCGATGGTCCCGCACGTGGCCGAGGTGCTGCGCGGATCCGGCGTGCACCTGGCCAGCGTGGCGACGGCCTTCCCCTCGGGTCAGGCGCCGCTGGAGATCAAGCTGGCCGACACCCGGGCGGCCGTCGAGGCCGGCGCCGACGAGATCGACATGGTGATCAACCGGGGCGCGTTCCTGGCCGGGCGCTACAAGGAGGTCTACGACGAGATCGTGGCCACCAAGGAAGCCTGCGGGGACGCCCACCTCAAGGTCATCCTGGAGACCGGCGAGCTGGCCACCTACGACAACGTGCGGCGGGCCTCCTGGCTGGCCATGCTGGCCGGCGGCGACTTCATCAAGACCTCCACCGGCAAGGTCCCGATCGCGGCCACCCTCCCGGTGACGCTGGTGATGCTGGAGGCGGTCCGCGACTTCCGCGCCGCCACCGGGCGGCAGGTCGGCGTGAAGCCGGCGGGCGGCATCAAGACCACCAAGGACGCCATCAAGTACCTGGTCATGGTCAACGAGACCGTCGGCGCGGACTGGCTCGACCCGGACTGGTTCCGCTTCGGCGCCTCCAGCCTGCTGAACGACCTGCTCATGCAGCGCACCAAGCTGACGACCGGCGTCTACTCCGGTCCCGACTACTTCACCCTGGACTGAGAGTGATGTTCGAATACGCTCCCGCCCCCGAGTCCCGCTCGGTGGTGGACCTGAAAGCCTCCTACGGGCTCTTCGTCGACGGCGAGTTCGTCGACCCGACCGACGGCGGCACCTTCAAGTCGATCAACCCGGCCTCCGAGGAGGTCCTCGCCGAGGTCGCCGAGGCCGGCGCGCAGGACGTGGACCGCGCGGTCCGCGCCGCCCGGGCCGCGTACGAGAAGGTCTGGGGCCCGATGCCGGGCCGCGACCGGGCCAAGTACCTGTACCGGATCGCCCGGATCATCCAGGAGCGCTCCCGCGAGCTGGCCGTGCTGGAGTCGCTGGACAACGGCAAGCCGATCAAGGAGTCCCGCGACGTCGACCTGCCCCTGGTCGCCGCGCACTTCTTCTACTACGCCGGCTGGGCCGACAAGCTCCCGTACGCCGGCTTCGGGCCGGACCCGAAGCCGGTCGGCGTCGCGGCGCAGGTCATTCCGTGGAACTTCCCGCTGCTGATGCTGGCCTGGAAGATCGCCCCGGCGCTGGCCGCCGGCAACACGGTGGTGCTCAAGCCGGCCGAGACCACCCCGCTGACCGCGCTGCTCTTCGCCGAGATCTGCCAGCAGGCCGAGCTGCCGGCCGGCGTGGTCAACATCGTCACCGGCGCCGGCGAGACCGGCCGGGCGCTGGTCGAGCACGCCGGCGTGGACAAGGTGGCCTTCACCGGCTCGACCGAGGTCGGCCGGGCGATCGCCCGCTCGGTCGCCGGCACCCGCAAGAAGCTCACCCTGGAGCTGGGTGGCAAGGCCGCCAACATCGTCTTCGACGACGCCCCGGTCGACCAGGCGGTCGAGGGGATCGTCAACGGCATCTTCTTCAACCAGGGGCACGTCTGCTGCGCCGGCTCCCGGCTGCTGATCCAGGAGAACGTCGCCGACCGGGTGCTGGAGTCGCTCAAGCGCCGGATGGCGCAGTTGCGCGTCGGCGACCCGCTGGACAAGAACACCGACATCGGCGCGATCAACTCCGCCGCCCAGCTGGAGCGGATCCGCGAGCTCTCCGACGCCGGGTCGGCCGAGGGTGCCGAGCGCTGGTCGCCGCCGTGCGAGCTGCCCGAGCGGGGCTTCTGGTTCGCGCCGACCATCTTCACCGGGGTCACCCAGGCGCACCGGATCGCCCGCGAGGAGATCTTCGGGCCGGTGCTGTCGGTGCTGACCTTCCGCACCCCGGCCGAGGCCGTCGAGAAGGCCAACAACACGCCGTACGGGCTGTCGGCCGGGATCTGGACCGACAAGGGTTCCCGGATCCTCTGGATGGCCGACCGGCTCCGCGCCGGCGTGGTCTGGGCCAACACGTTCAACAAGTTCGACCCCACCTCGCCGTTCGGCGGCTACAAGGAGTCGGGCTACGGTCGCGAGGGCGGCCGGCACGGGCTGGAGGGCTACCTCAATGTCTGAGCGGGTCGCGGTACGCAAGACGTACAAGCTCTTCATCGGCGGGAAGTTCCCACGCAGCGAGTCGGGGCGGTCGTATCTCGTGCAGGACGCGAACGTGTCATTGGCGTCTCGGAAGGACGCCCGGGACGCGGTGCTCGCCGCCCGCGCCGCGGTGAAGGGATGGGCCGGGGCGACCGCGTACAACCGGGGTCAGATCCTCTACCGGGTCGCCGAGATGCTGGAGGGCCGGCGCGAGCAGTTCGGCGCCTTGGGTGTCAGCGACGAGGAGGTGTACGCGGCGGTCGACCGCTGGGTCTGGTACGCCGGCTGGTCCGACAAGCTCCCCCAGGTGTACGGCGGGGCCAACCCGGTCGCCGGCCCGTACTTCAACCTGTCCGCGCCCGAGCCGACCGGCGTGGTGGCCGTGGTGGCCCCCGAGTCGCCGGCGCTGCTCGGCCTGGTCAGCGTGATCGCCCCGGCGATCGTCACCGGCAACACGGTGGTGGTGGCGACCTCGCCGACGCAGCCCCTCGCGGCGGTGACCCTGGCCGAGGTGCTGGCCACCTCCGACCTGCCCGGCGGGGTGGTCAACCTGCTCACCGGGAAGATCACCGAGACGGTGCCGACGCTGGCCGCGCACATGGACGTCAACGCCCTCGACCTGAGCGGCGTGACCGACGCCGAGCTGGCGGCGGAGCTGGAGGTCAAGGCGGCGCAGAACCTCAAGCGGGTGCTGCGTCCCGCCCCGGCGGGCCACGACTGGACCGCCGACCCGGGCATCACCCGGATGACCACGCTGCTGGAGACCAAGACGGTCTGGCACCCCAAGGGGGTGTGATCGCGGGTCCGGGTGGGGTTTTCGGGGGAGCCCCACCCGCTCCGGGCGGTCAGGCTTGATCCCTGCGCGGGTGGGGCTCCCCCGAAAACCTCGGCCTGCCGGGCCCGCGGGGAATGTTCAGCTCGCGACTCCTGCCCTGGGAGGGTTCTACTACGGGGGGTAGGATTACGGGGTGACTCGGCTGGGTGATCTCGAACGTGCGGTGATGGACGTGCTGTGGGACTCGGTCCCCGCCACGTCGGACGGAGTGACCGTGCGCGAGGTCGCCGACGCTCTCGACGGCCGTGAGCTGGCGTACACCACGGTGATGACCGTGCTGGACCGGCTCGCCGGCAAGGGCATGGTGCAGCGCGAGCGGGAGGGGCGGGCCTGGCGGTACCGGGCCGCGGCCAGCCGCGAGGCGTACATCGCCCAGCTCATGCTCGACGCGCTGGACCTCGGCGGCAGCCGGGACGCGGCGCTGGTCCGCTTCGCGCGCTCGGTCACCGGGACGGAGGCGGACGTGCTCCGCGCGGCGCTGGGCGCCGAGGCCGGGCTGACCGACCGGGTCGAGGACCCACGGGCCGGCCGGTCCAGGCTGGCCGACGAGGCCACGGACAGGTAGGGGCGACAGCCGTGGCCTTCGCCGTGCACTTCGCCGCGTCGATGCTGGCCTGCTACCTGACCGCGCAGGTCCTCGCCGGGTCCACCTGGACGTGGCGCGCCCCCCGGGTCGCGATCGTCTGCTGGCAGGCGGTCGGGCTGGCGCTCGGCCTCTCCGCGATGGGCCTGCCGATGGCGCTCGGCCTGGCCCCGTACGACCGGCCGACCGGCAGCGCCCTGCTCGCCCTGGCCACCGACCTGAGCCACGGCACGCTCCCGGCCGGGCTGGGCACCGTGCACCTCGGGCTGGTCGGCGTCGGCTTCGGCATCGGCGCCGTCCTGCTCACCACGACCGTCCGCAGCATCCACGCCAGCGTCCGCGCGCAGCGCCGCCACCGGGACCTGCTCACCCTGGTCGCCCGCCGGGATCCCACCGTGCCCGGCGCGCTGGTGCTGGACCACCCGAGCGCGGCGGCGTACTGCCTGCCCGGGGTGAAGCCCCGCGTGGTGGTCAGCGCCGGCACGTTGAGCCTGCTCGACCGGGCCGAACTGGCGGCGGTGCTCACCCACGAGCGGGCGCACGCCCAGGAGCGGCACGACCTGGTGCTGCTGCCGTTCACCGCGCTCTGCCGCGCGCTGCCCTGGTTCCGCTGGGTACGCGACGCGCACGAGCGGGTCGCCCTGCTGGTCGAGATGCGCGCCGACGACAAGGCCCGCGAACTGCACGCCGAGGCGCCGCTGGCGGGCGCGCTGCGCCGCTTCGCGGCCTGCGGGGACCGGATCACCCCGGCCGGGGCGCTGGGCATGGGCGACCGCGACCTGGATGCCCGGGTGCAGCGGCTGATGGTGGCCGACCGCCCGCCCCGCCTGATCGGGGCCGCCGCGCTGGCGGTGGCGACCACCCTGGTCGCGCTGCCGGTCTCCCTCTTCCTCAGCTGACCCGGGCCTCCCTCCCCGGCCGAGCCGGACGTTCAACCGCCAGCAGAGCCCGATCTTCGCGCGCCCACCGACCGTGATGGCGATCGAGCCACATCTTCGGGGCCAGCTCAGCAGCATATCTACTACGCACTGTCGTAGCATCTTCTACGACAGTGCGTAGTAGATATGCGTAGAGAAACTACGTGTAGGATCGCTACGACAAGCGAGCCAACCCTGGAGAGCGGTCATGGACACCCTGCTCCTCGCGCGCCTGCAGTTCGCCACCACCACCTCGATCCACTTCCTCTTCGTGGTTGTCACCCTCGGCCTGGTCACGCTGCTGGTGGGCTTGCAGACGGCCTGGTTCCTCACCGGCAACCCGGCCTGGGAGCGCCTGACCCGCTTCTGGGGTCAGCTCTACGTGATCAACTACGTGCTCGGCATCGCCACCGGCATCGTGATGGAGTTCCAGTTCGGGCTGAACTGGAGCGGCCTGTCGCGCTACGTCGGCAACGTCTTCGGGGCGCCGCTGGCGATCGAGACGCTGGTGGCGTTCTTCCTGGAGTCCACGTTCCTCGGCATGTGGATCTTCGGTTGGCACCGGCTGCGTCGCGGGGTGCACCTCGCGTTGCTCTGGGGCGTCGCGCTGACCGCGTACGCGTCCGCCTTCTGGATCATGGTGGCCAACTCCTGGTTGCAGAACCCGGTCGGCTACGAACTGCGCGACGGCGTCGCCCACCTCACCGACTTCACCGCGCTGCTGACCAACCCGTCCCTCGGCATGGCGTTCGGGCACGTGGTCGCCGCCGCGCTGCTCACCGGCGGGGTGCTGATGGCCGCGGTCAGCGCCTGGCACCTGATCCGCCGGACGCCGGACTTCGCGCTGTTCCGCACCTCGCTGCGGATCGGGCTGGTCACCGCCGCGGTCGCGGTGACCCTGGTGCAGGGCTTCGGCTTCGCCCAGTTCGGCCCGGTCGCGCAGGTGCAGCCCACCAAGTTCGGTGGCGGACCGGAGGCCGACGCCCTGGTCGCCGAGTGGACCGCCCGGTTCGGCCCCGGCGACTACAGCCCGCCGGTGCTCTCCAACGTGGGGCTCGGCTTCATGATCCTGATCGGCTTCACGATCGGCTGCGTCTGGTTGCTGCTGCCGCTGCTCTGGCGGGACTGGGTCATCCGGCTGCGCTTCCCGCTCTGGCTGATCCTGTTCGCCCTGCCGCTGCCCTTCGTCGCGGTGATCCTGGGCTGGATCGCCCGCGAGGTCGGCCGCCAGCCCTGGGTGGCGTACGGGCTGCTCCCCACCGGGCAGGCCGTCTCCGGGGTGGACGCCGGGATGATGCTCGCCTCCCTGGTCGGCTTCAGCCTGTTGCTCGGCGCCCTCGCCGTCACCAACTGGACGCTGCTCGCCCGGCACGCCGCCCGGGGCGCCGCCGACCCCGCGCTCGGCCGCCCGCCCGGCGGCCGGGACGACGACGCCCGCCCCGAACCCGCCTTCGCTTGAGGAGACGACCGTGGAACTCGCCTGGTACGCCCTGCTCGGGCTCTTCTTCGCCACGTACCTGGTCCTCGGCGGCTACGACTACGGCGTCGGGCTGCTGCTGGCCCGGGGCACCGACCCGGCCCGCCGGCGCGCGGCACTCACCGCGCTCGGCCCGTTCTTCCTCGGCAACGAGGTGTGGCTGGTCGCCGCCGTCGGCATCCTCTTCGGCGCCTTCCCCACGCTGGAGGGCGAGCTGCTCTCCGGCTTCTACCCGGCCGTGGTCGGGGCGCTGGTCGGGGTGATCCTGGTGACCGCAGGGGTGCAGCTGCGCAGCCGACCCACGGCCGAGGCGACCCGCGCCCGCTGGGACCGGGTGGTGGTCGCCGGGAGCGCGCTCGCCGCGCTGGGCTGGGGCGCGCTGCTCGGCGGCCTGCTCCAGGGCGTACCCCGGCACGCCGACGGTCACGTCGCCGGGGTGACCCACCTGGCCACCCCGTTCGCCGCCGCTGCCGCGCTCGCGATGCTCGCCCTGGTCGCCGTGCACGGTGCGAGCTTCCTCACCCTCCGGCTGCCGGCCGCCGACGCCGCGGCGGTCGGCCGGCTGGCCCGCCGGCTGATCCCGGTGGCGCTCGCCGCGGTCGCCACGGCCACCGTCCTGGGCCTGCTCTCCGACCGGGTACGCGCCGCCGCGGCGCGCCCGCTGTTCGCCGTACTCCTGCCGTTGTCGCTGGTCGCGGCGATGCTGGTGGCGCGGGCGGCACTGGGCCGGGGGCGGCCCGGCGTGGCCTTCGCTGCCACCGGCGTGGCGCTGGCGCTGCCGGTGGCGCTGGTCGGGGCGACCCTGTGGCCCTCGGTGCTGGTCTCCACCGTCGACCCGGCCGCCTCGCTCGGCGTCGCCGACGCGGCGGCCAGCGGCCCGACGTTGCGGCTGCTGGGCTGGCTGACGCTGCCGCTCCTGCCGGCCCTACTAGGCTTTCAGGCGATGTGCTGGTGGGTTTTCCGGGGACGGACCGACGGCAGGGCACCGGTGTACTGGTGAACCGCCGTCCCTTCGACCCGCGTCTGCTGCGTCGGGTCCCCGCGGCCCGGCGCGACCTCGCCGTGCTCGCGGTTCTCGGCGGGCTGACGGCGCTGCTGGTCGTGGCCCAGGCCACCGCGCTCGCCGCGTTGCTGGCCACCGCGATCGACGGCCGGCTCGACACGGTGGCGCTGGCCGGTTTCGTCGCCGCCGTCGGCGCACGCGCGCTGGTCGCCTGGGGGCAGGGCACCGTCGCGGCGCGGGCGGCGGCCACCGTGAAGGCGACGCTCCGCGCCGACCTGCTCGCCGCCGTCGGCCGGCACGGGCCGGGCTGGGTCGCCGGGCAGCGCGCCGGTCAGCTCGCCACTCTCACCGGCCGGGGCCTGGACGCGCTGGACGCCTACTTCACCGGCTACCTTCCGCAGCTCGTGCTCAGCGTGACCGTGCCGCTGGCCGTGCTGGCCCGGCTGGTCTTCGCCGACTGGGGGTCGGCGCTGATCATCGCGCTGACCATCCCGCTGATCCCGGTCTTCGGCGCGCTGCTCGGCTGGCAGGCGCAGGCCGCCACCGAACGCCAGTGGCGACGGCTGTCGCTGCTCGGCGGGCACTTCCTCGACATGGTCGCCGGGCTCCCCACGCTGCGCGCCTTCGGCCGGGCCCGGGCCCAGACCGACGTGGTGCGCCGGATGGCCGACGGGCATCGGGTCGCCACCATGAAGACCCTGCGAATCGCCTTCCTCTCCGCGCTGGTGCTGGAGCTGGTCGCCACCCTGTCGGTGGCGCTGGTCGCGGTGCCGGTCGGTATCCGGCTGCTCAGCGGCGGGATCACCCTCTCCACCGCGCTGCTGGTGCTGCTGCTCACCCCGGAGGCGTACCTGCCGCTGCGGGCCGCCGGCAGCAAGTTCCACGCCAGCATGGAGGGGCTCACCGCGCTGGACGAGGCGCTGACCGTCTCCGCCGCCCCGGCCGCCGCCGCACCGGCCGGCGAGCCGGCCCCGGCGCCGGACGGCCACGGCGAGATCCGCTTCACCGACGTGACCGTGGCGTACGAGCGGACCACCGCGCTGCGCGAGGTCAACCTGACCATCCGGCCCGGCGAGCGGATCGCGGTCATCGGGCCGAGCGGCGCCGGCAAGAGCACCCTGCTCGGCCTGCTGCTCGGCTTCGTCACCCCCACCTCCGGCCGGGTCACCGTCGACGGCGTCGACCTGGCCGAGGTGGACCGGGACGCCTGGCGCCGGCAGGTCGCCTGGGTGCCGCAGCGGGCGCACCTCTTCGCCGCCTCGCTCGCCGACAACATCCGCCTCGGGGCCCCCGACACCCCGGACGCGGCGCTCGCCACGGCGGTCGCCGACGCCGCGCTCCAGGACGTGGTCGCGGACCTGCCCGACGGGCTCTCCACCACGCTGGGCGAGCGCGGGCACGGCCTGTCCAGCGGGCAACGGCAGCGCGTCGCGCTGGCCCGGGCCTTCCTCCGGGACGCCCCGCTGGTGCTCCTCGACGAGCCGACCGCCCGGCTCGACAGCGCCAGCGAGGCGGTGGTGCTGGCCGCCACCCGGCGACTCGTCGCGGGGCGTACCGCGCTGTTGGTCGCGCACCGGCCCGCGCTGCTGGCGGACGCCGACCGGATCCTCCGGATCGAGGACGGCCGGGTCACCGAGCTGACCCCGATCCCCGCCGGGGAGGCGACCCGATGAGCACCGGAGGAGTCCACCCGGAGGGCCGCGACACCGGCGGCCCGACCCCGGCGGAGGTGCCGCCACCACCGGCCGGCGCCGGCACCGTCCGTACCGGCGCGGAGCGGACCGTGCTGCGGCTGGCCCGGCCGTACCTCGGCCGGCTGGTCGGCGCGGGGCTGCTCGCCGCGGCGACGGAGTTCGCCGGACTGGCGCTGATGGCCACCGCCACCTGGCTGCTGATGAGCGCCGCCGGCCGACCGCCGCTGGACCGGCTCACCGTCGCCATCGTCGCCGTCCGGGCGCTCGCCATCGGCCGGGGCGTGTTCCGCTACACCGAACGACTCGCCGGCCACGACGCCGTGCTGCGCATGATCACCGACGTGCGGGCCCGGGTCTTCGCCACCCTCGCTGCCCGTCGGGGGCCCGCCGAACAACGGTCCGGGGACGCGCTGAGCCGGCTCGTCTCCGACGTCGAGGCCGTCCAGGACCTGCTGCTGCGGGTGCTCGTCCCCGGGGCCGCCGCCGCGCTGGTGAGCCTGCTGGCCGTCGGCGGGGCCGCGCTGGTCTCGCCACCCTCGGCCGGGGTGCTCGCGGTGGGCCTGCTGGTCGCCGGGGTCGCGCTGCCCGTACTGGCCACCGCGCTGACCCGGCGGGCCGCCGACGAGGTCGCGCCGCTGCGCGGGGCGCTCGCCACCGACGCCGTCGACCTCACCCACGGCGCAGCCGACCTGGCCGCCTTCGGCGCCACCGGGTACGCGCTGCGGGCCGCAACCGACCGCGCCGACCGGCTGGCCCGGCTGGAACGCCGGCTCGCCCGGACCGGGTTCGCCGTCGACGCGGCCGGGGTGCTGGTCGCCGGGCTGACCGCCGCCGGCGTGGTGCTCACCGCGCTGCGCGCCGGAGTCGACGGGGTGCTGGTCGGCGTGCTGGCCGTCGGCACCCTGGCCGCGGTGGAGATCGCGCTGGCCCTGGTCGGCGCGGCCCGGCAGCGCACCCAGCTGCGCGCCGGCCTCGACCGGGTCGCCACGCTGCTCGACACCGCGCCGGCCCCGACCGCTCCCGACGGCGGGGCGACGGTGGCCTCCCGGGCCGGGCACGACGTGCGGTTCGACGGGGTGACCGTGCGGTACCGGGAGGGTGCCGCCCCGGCCCTGGACGGCGTCGATCTGGATCTTCCGGCCGGCCGCCGGGTCGCCGTGGTCGGGCCGAGCGGCGCCGGCAAGAGCACCCTGGCCGCCGTGCTCACCGGCGCGGTGCACCCCGACGCCGGCCGGGTCACCCTGGACGGGGTGGACCTGTCGGCGTACCCGGCCGAGGAACTGCCCCGCGCCATCGGCGGGCTGCTCGCCGAGGCGTACGTGTTCCACGCCTCCGTCCGGGACAACCTGCTGCTCGGCCGGCCCGCCGCCGACGAGGAGGAACTGGCCGCCGCCACCCGGGCCGCCGGCCTGCTCGACTGGGTACGCGAGCAACCGGACGGCTGGGACACGGTGGTCGGCGAGGAGGGCGGCCAGCTCTCCGGCGGGCAGCGGCAGCGGCTCGCCCTGGCCCGGGCGCTGCTCGCCGCCCCGGGCGTGCTGGTGCTGGACGAGCCCACCGAAGGGCTCGACCCGGCCGCCGCCGACGCGGTGCTCGCCTCCGCGCTGGCCGCCACCCCGGCCGGGCACACGGTGCTGCTGATCAGCCACCGGCTCAGCGGCCTCGACGGGCTGGACGAGATCGTGGTGCTCGACGCCGGGCGGGTGGTCCAGCGCGGCCGGCACGCCGAGCTGATGGCCACCCCCGGCTGGTACCGCGACCAGTGGCTGCTCCAGGCGGCGGCCGAGCGGGGGTACCTCGCCCTGGCCCCCTGAGCCCGGTTCCGGGTATCTCCCCGACGCGGCCGCCCCGTCGACGTGACAGGGTGGCCACATGCGGGGCTGCGAAGACGTACGGGTGGCGGACCGGCTGCGCGAGCTGGACGACCGGCTGCGCGGGCCGGCCCGGCTCAAGGCGGAGCTGATGGTCGAGCTGCGGGACGCGCTGGACGACGCCGCCGAGGCGTACCGGGAGGGTGGGCTGTCGGCGGCGGAGGCGGAGCGACGGGCGGTGGCCGAGTTCGGCGCACCGGCCCAGCTGGCGCCGGCCTACCAGGCGGAACTGGCGGCGGCAGCGCTGCGGGGGCTGTCGGTACGGGCGTTCGCGGTGGCCCTGGTCCTGCTGGTCGCCGGTGACCTCACCTGGCGGGGTTCCAGCTGGAGCGGCGGCCCGCCACCGCCCGCCGGCTACCAGCTGCTCTCCGCCTCGGTGAACTGGGTGTGGCTCGGCGTGGCCGGCTTCGCCCTGGCCGCGCTGGTGCTCGGGGCGGGCGCGGCACGGCGCGGTCGGGCCGATGTGCCGGTGGCCGGCCGGCTGGTGGGGCTGGGCCTGACCGGCGCGCTGGCGCTCGGCGCGGTCGTCGGGGTCGCCCTGTTCGCCTGGTCGGTGCAGCTCTGGGACGCCGCCCTGAGCTGGCCCCCGATGATCATCGGCGCGGTGCTGGTCGGCGCCGGCTACTTCTCCCTCGCCCGGGCCGCCCGCGGCTGGCTGCGCGCCGCCCACTGACCCGCCGCCTCGACGCCCGCCCGGCCCAGCCTGGCGCGACGCTGCGGCCGCCTGGCCCGGCACGGCACCGAACCGGCACGGCGTGAGCCGGTCCATGATCGTCTGCAGTTTTCCGACGGGCCAGCCGGCGTGTCGAGCCGGAGAAGTGCAGACGATCATGACGGACGAAGGCTGCGGGAGCGGCGCCGGTGGGCGGCGGGTCGGCGAGCCGGGGCGGTGCGGTCAGGCGGGGGCGGTGGGGGGCGTGTCGGGGCCGAGGAAGCGGCCGACCGTCGCGCTGAACTCGCGCCAGCCGGCCCGCTCGCCGGCCAGCGCCCGGCGGCCGGAGTCGGTCAGCTCGTACGTGCGCCGCTCCCGGCCGCTGACGGTGCTCCACGAGCTGGCCACGTGCCCGGCCCGCTCCAGCCGGCGCAGGGCCGGGTAGATGGTGCCGGTGGGCAGATCGAGGTTGCCGTCGCTGCGGGCCCGCAGCGCCTCGATGATGGCGTAGCCGTGCAGTGCGCCCTGCTCCAGCACCGCGAGCAGCAGCGCGTCGAGGTGTCCGTGCAGCGCCTGAGCCCTCATACGTAGTAACGCTACTTGTCCGCCGTGCGGATCGCCAGCGGGGTGCGGGGTCCGGTCCCGCCGGGCTGACCACTAGGGTATGTGCCCAGAGTCACTAGCCGACCGGAAGTGTCGGCGAGTGGGCAACCCGACGCACCCGGAGGTCAGTGTGGCCCGCCAGTCGCCCCAACGGCCCGACGCCGACGAGCCCGAGCTCGACGCCACCGACGGGCCGGTCGAGCCCGAGGTGGAGCGCGGCTCGGCCGACCGTTCCCTCTGGGACGAGCTGCGGATCGACCCGGTGGAGATCGCTCTCCCCGCCGGCACCGGTTTCACGCTGCGCGCGTACCGGCCGGCCCGGGAGCTGACCCCGACCGACGTCGCCGAGCGCGACGAGGACGACCCGTTCCTCGCCCGCCGCCAGGTCGTGGAGGCCGAGGACGCCGAGGACGAGGAGGTGGTGATCCTCGACGAGGAGTTCGCCGCGCTCTCCGCCGAGGAGGACGAGGAGGCCGGCCGGCCCGCGGGTCGCAAGCGCAAGGCCGACGCCGAGGACGAGGAGTCCGAGGCGGAGGAGGAGGAGGAGCAGGACGCGGCGGCCGACGAGGAGGTGCCGGTCTTCCTCACCCACAAGGGGCGGCTGCTGCTCTTCAAGACCCCCGAGGCGCTGGTCAGTTTCATCCGTTCCGGCGCGCCCAACGACATGTCCCAACTGGACAGCTGGAATGAACTGTCCGAACGGGTGGAACCGGCCGACATCGCGCCGCTCGACGAGGACATGTACGAGCTGGACCTGGTAGTGGAGAACCTGCGCGGCGGGCACGACACGTGGGACCCGACGCTGCTGATCGAGGCCGGTGAGGTGGCCCGTGACCTGTCGTACGCGCTGCGGCTACCCGCAGTGCTCGACATGCTCTCCGCCGGCTCCAGCCTGGACGACCTGGACGAGGCGCTGAGGGCATCTGTCAACGGCGGAATCGGTGGTTTCCTCGGCCGGCGGCGGCTCAAGAAAATCGGGGCACAAACCGCAAGCTTGGGTTGGCGCACCATTGTCGGCAAGATCTCTGCTGTCGTGGACTGGCGCGACTGACCCCGAGCGGGGAGCATCAGTCTCTGGCAGAGAAAAGACCTGTGTCCCGGGAGGAGGACGACGCCGTGGCGCTCGTGCGCGTGTACTGCGGTCTGGCCTCGGCGGATCCGGCCGACCGACCGGCATCGGCCGGATCGTCGCTGACGTCCGCTGTGGTCGACGACGCAGGCCGGCTGCTGCATGTCTGCGAGATCGGTGACGACCCGACGGGCTACGCCCAGCTGGTCGCGCTGCTCGTGGAGCGGTCGGGCGGACCGAGTGGCGCGGCGATCGCGGCCGACAGCGACGACCACACCGTCACCTCGCTGCTGAGCGCCGCCGGGCGTCCACTCGCGATCGCCGACGACGACTCGGTCGACGACTTCGCCGAGCGCTTCGCCGACGACGACTCGCTGGAGGAGATGCAGTCGCCGCCGGCCGAGCGGCGGGCGGTGGGCCTGGCCCGCGCCCTGCAGGCCGGGGCGCTCTCCGCGGTCACCCTGCCGGCACCCCGGGACCTGGCCGGCTTCAAGCAGGTCCTGGCGGCGCACGCCGCCCTGTCCACCGGTCGCCACTCGGCCGCCGTGGCGCTGCGCGAGGTGCTGCGCGAGCTCTACCCGGCCGCCCTCCGGGCGTACCCGGACCCGGCCGAGCCGGTGTCGCTCGCGGTGCTCGACGCCCTCCCCGAGCCCGGCATGCTCGGCGGCACGACCGCCCAGGGGCGCGACATCTCGGTCGCCGCCGAGGCGGTGGCCGCGCACCTGGCCGCCGACGGCGTGGCCGATCCCGACGAGATCGATGCCGCCGTCACCGCCCTGCGGGTGGCCATCTCCGAGACCCCCCGCCGGGCCACCGTCAACCGGGCGCTCACCTCCGCCGTCGCGGAGACCGTCCGTCAGGCGGTCGCCGCGGTACGGGCCTGCGACGCCGGTTGCGAGGCCCTGGTGGGCGCGCTCAGCGCCCGGGTCACCACGCCTGTTCCGGCACCCGGCCGGCGGGCCGCCGCCCGACGCGGCGAGCCGGTCGGCGAGCTGTCCGCCCTCGGTGGCGGCACGACGGGGCTGCGTACCGTCCGGCCGGCCGAGCCCGAACGCCCCACCCCCACCGGCCGGCGCAGCCGGCCCGAGCCGGTCTCCGGCGGGTCACTGCCGTCCATCCCCCGGCCGCTCGGTCCGCCGCCGGTCGCACCGGCCCCGGTCGCGCCGCCACCGGTCGCGCCCGCGCCGGTCACTCCCGCCGCCGCGGCCAGCCCGACCTCGGCGCCGCCGTCGCGTACCGACCCGGGCATGCCCGCCGTGCGCCGCGGCACCGACCCGGGCATGCCGCTGGTCCGCCGGGGCACCGACCCGGCCATGCCCGCCGCGCGCCGCGGCACCGACCCGGGCATGCCGCTGGTCCGCCGGGGCACCGACCCGGCCATGCCCGCCGTGCGCCGGGGCACCGATCCCGCCATGCCGGTGGTGCGCCGGGACCCCCCGACCAACCGTCCGGTCTCCGCACCGCCCCCGCCGCCGCCCGGCATCACGCCGATCGCCCCGGCGCAGCGCGGCAACGTGCCCCCCGCCGAGGCGGGCGAGCCGTTCCGGCCGACCCTGACCACGGCGGCGATCAACAGCGCCCGCGCCGAGCGGCAGCGCACGGTCATCCCGCCCCGCCCGAAGACCAACGGCGCGTTGTCGGCGCCCACCGGCGGCTTCAGCGCCACCGACCTGAGCATCCCGGTGCCGACCCCGCGCCCCGAGGCGGAGTCCGCTCCGCCCGGTTCCCGGGCGAACTGGCCGCTGGTCAACAACCCGGAGGACCCGGCCGACAGCTCCGCCAACAACCCGGTCGTGCCGTCGTACGGCGAGCGCGCGGGCCGGCAGGTGGACGCGCCGACCGACCCCGGCTCGAAGCGTCGGGTCACCCCACCGTGGCTCGCCGACGACCTGCCGCCGGAGCCGCCGATGCTGCGGCTGGTCGAGCCCCCGCCGCTGGCGGACCGGGCCCTGCGCGACGGTCCGGCCCCGGGCGGCGACCCGCGCCTGGAGACGCCCCCGCTGCGGCTGGTCGACCGCGAGGAGGCGAGCCGTTCCGGGCGTGCCTCCCGGGCGGACCGCCCGGCCCCGGAGCGCCGGCCCGAGCCGGCGGAGCGCCGCCCCGCGCCGATGGAGCACCGGCCCCCGCCGATCTCCGACGAGGGCGACGGCGACCTGCTGATCTTCGCGCAGGCCAGGTCCGCCTGGTTCGTCGGCCACAGCGAGGAGGAGTCCGAGCTGGACTGGTCGACCACCGCCGACACCGGTTGGCAGGCCGCCGAGCAGGCGGCTCGCCCGGCGGTCGGCGCGGAGACCTCCGCCGGCCTGCCCAAGCGGGTCCCGCAGGCCAACCTGGTGCCCGGTTCGCCGCTGCGCGAGGAGCGTCCGCTGCGGATCGTCCGCGACGCGGCGAGCCTCGCCGAGAACACCACCGGCTACTTCCGCGGCTGGCGTCGCGGCCAGGAGATCGGCGGGTTCGCGGTCGGCGGGCGACCGGGTCGCGAGTCAGCCGGCGGCTGGGACTTCAGCCGCGACCCGGCCGAGCGCGACGACGACCGCGAGTACGAGTTCCGGTCGGCCGGCTACCGTTCCTGAACCCGGGTAAAGCGCCTTCCACCTGCTGGCCGGGTGGTACGCCTTCGCGCCGATCCGCACGGCGGGATGGAGCGCGACTCGCTGGCGTCTACCAGCTCACCCAGGGCAGCTGGGCCCGGGTCTCCTGACCCTCGGCCAAGCCCTCTCCCGACCCTCTTCCCACCCGCAGCCCCGGGCACCGGCACCACCGGCGCGCGGGGCTGCGGCGCGCGCGGGGCTACGGCGCTCGGGGCTGTCGGTGCGTCCACTCGGGACCGGGTCAGCAGGCAGCGGAGCGCCGCCACATCGAGTTCCGGCCGGCCCGGGACGCGCAGACGCGCCCGGCGTCGGCCGAAGCCGCCACCGGGCGCGTCGAGGCCGGTCAGGCCGGGGCGACCGCGCGCGAGCGGCGCATGGTCAGCACGTACTCGACCAGCGAGATCAGCACGTGCTTGGTCGACTCCCGGTTCCGGGCGTCGCAGGCCACCACCGGCACGTCCGTCGAGATCGCCAGCGCGTCCCGGACATCCTGCGGGTCGTGGTACTGCATCCCGTCGAAGCAGTTGATGGCCACCAGGTACGGCAGCCGCCGGTGCTCGAAGAAGTCGATCGCCGCGAAGCAGTCGGCCAGCCGGCGGGTGTCGACCAGGACGACGGCGCCGATCGCGCCGCGTACCAGCTCGTCCCACATGAACCAGAACCGCGTCTGGCCCGGCGTACCGAACAGGTACAGGATCAGGTCCCGGTCGATCGAGATCCGGCCGAAGTCCATCGCCACCGTGGTCGTCGTCTTGCCCGGCACCTGCCGGGTGTCGTCGACGCCCACGCCCGCGCTGGTCATGATGGCCTCGGTGGTCAGCGGCGTGATCTCCGAGACCGAGCCGACCAAGGTCGTCTTGCCGACGCCGAATCCACCGGCGATAACGATCTTCGCCGACGTCACGCGCCCGCTCGGGGCCGGCGGCCGGTGCGACATGTCAGAGCCTGCGAAGTCCACTCAGCACCCTCTCCAGCAGTTCAGTGCCCACCGCGTCGTCGGAGTCGTCCAGGATGGTCGGCTCGTGGACCGCGACCAGGCCATCCGTCGCCATGTCGGCGATGAGCACCCGGGCCACACCCAACGGAAGCTGCATTCGCGCCGCGATCTCGGCCAACGACTGCACGCGTCCGTCACACAGCGCGGCGATGTACTGGTGTTCGCGGCCCTGACCGCCGTTGCCACTGGCAGCGGCGCGACCGCGCACCGTCGTCTCGACGAGCGCCTCCATGGCGATGTCGAGCCGGGGACGGGTACGACCACGGGTCACGGCGTATGGACGGACCAACGCTCCGGTTGGCTCGTCACGATCGGCCATGTCGCCGCTCACCTCCTTCGTACCCGGCACCGGCTCTCGCCCGGTGGAACTCGTCGTTGTTGTCGTGTCGTTGCTGCCGTGCCGACCCGGTGGTCAGCTCGGTCAGCCCATCATCCCGACGGCCGTGCGGGGCTGCGGGGTCAGCGCGTCGCCCACCCGGTCGACCAACAGGGCCATCTCGTAGCCGACCTGGCCCACGTCAGAGCTGCGGGCGGCCAGCACCGCGAAGGAGGAACCGTCGGAGATGGACATCAGGAACAGGAAACCGTTGTCCATCTCGACGACGGTCTGCAACACCGCGCCACCCTCGAAGCAGCGGGCCGCGCCCTGGGTGAGGCTGACCAGACCGGAGGCGATGGCGGCCAACTGGTCGGCCCGGTCGCGCGGCAGGTCCCGTGACGACGCGAGGAGCAGGCCGTCCGCGGAGACGGCGACCGCGTGCGCGACACCGGGCACCCGGTCGGCGAAGTTGGCGAGGAGCCAACCGAGATCCTGCGTAGTTGTCATCCTTCTTGCTCCTTCTGCCCGCTACCGGCCGCCGGGCCGGAGCCAGACTGCGAGGATTGCTGCCCTCCCGGAGTCGCCTCCGAGCTGGTGGGGTTGCTGTCCGAGGGGTTGCTGCGCCCGCGCTGCACGCCGCGGTGGTAGGCCGACAGCAGACCACGCACCGCCTCGGGCGTACGCCGCTGCGCCGAGATGGTCGGCTTCTCCACCGCGCCCGGGACGAGCTGGGCCATCGGCGTCCGCTTCGGCAGACCGGTCTCGGTCGTGGCCGCCACCGGCACCTCGGAGGCCGCCACGGCGGCACGCCAGCCGTCGTCGGCCGCGGTCTGCCAGCCGGCCGACTGCGGGGCGGTGGGCCGGCGGGTGGGCAGACCCTCGGCCTGACCGGGGCGGCCGCCGCCGTTGGTCGCCGAGCCGTTGTCGCGCGGCGTCCCTCCGGCCATCGGAGTGTTTGCCATCGGTGCGTTACCTGTCGTCCGTGGTGCGGTGTTCGGGACGGAGCGACCGGGGGCGTCGACGGCGGGCATCTGCTGGGTCGCGGTGCCATTGGCCGCCGGCTTGGCGGCCGCGGCGGCAGCGGCCGCCTCCTCCGGACCCGGCTTGCGGGAGGTACGGAACCAGGCCGACTCGAGCTCCCGGAAGATCGGCAGCTCCATCGTCTCGTCCGCGTACCGCTGCCGGTTCGCCGTCTCCTGCGGAGTCGGCGGCCGGTTCACCGGGGCCGGCTGCGCCGCGCGGACCTGCGGCGCGGCGGGCTGCCGCACGGCCGGCGGGGTGGCCGGCGCGGACGGCTGCGCGGTCTGCTGGGTCGGCTCGGGGCGTGCGACCCGGGGCAGCTCCGTGGTCATGTCCAGCGCGGCGGCGAGCCGCTCGGGCACCGGCGGGGCGGCCTGCTCCTGGTTCGGCACCGGCGGCCAGGCCGGCGGGGCGGCCGGGCTCGGCGGGCTCTGCCGGGGCGGCGCGGACGCCGGCTGGGCGGAGACCGGGGCGGCCGACACGGGCTGACCCGAGTACGGCTGGGCGGAGACCGGGTGCCCCGAGTACGGCGAGGCCGGCGGTGCGGAGTACGGCGAGGCCGGCGGCGCCGAGTACGGCGAGGCCGACACCGGCGGGCCCGAGTACGGCGAGGCCGAGACCGGGTAACCCGAGACCGGGGCGCCGGAGACCGGCGGGAGCGGCGGCGCGGACACCGGCGGGACCGGCGGCGCGCTGTAGGGGCGGGCCTCCGGGCTGCTCGGCAGCTGCCGCGGGATCACCGGCTGCTGGCCGGTGACCGGGTCGGTGTCGCCGGACCGCCGCTGCGGCAGCGGGTCGATCTGCTGCCCGTTGGTGGAGCGGGGCGTGAAGCCGTCGTTACCGTTGAGCGCGCTGGCACCGGTCAGGTCCGACCAGGCCGGCATGGAGCGCCCCCCGCCGGCGTTGGCCGGCGAGCCGTGCGGGGCCGGGTCGAACGCCCGCCCGCCGAGGGTGACCTGGTTGCCGGACTCGCCGGTACGCGGGGTCGGCGTCGGGCCGTTGCCCAGCGCGGGCAGCGCGCCGAAGGCCGGGGCCGCGCCGAAGGTCGGGGCCGCACCGAACTGCTGCGGGCTGGGCGTGGCCGCGGGCAGCGCCGGGGCGGGCTGGCCGCGACCGGTGAGCGCCCGGGGGACCAGCACGGAGGTGGGCATGGTGACCTCGGCCACCGTGCCCCGGTCGGAGCCGGGACGCAGCTCGACCTTGACGCCGTGCCGCGAGGCCAGCCGGGCGACCACGACCAGGCCCATCATCCGGGAGACGGCGACGTCGACCTGGGGCGGCGTGGCGAGCCGCTCGTTGAGGTCGCCCAGCTGCTCCTGGCTGATGCCGATGCCGTGGTCCTCGACGTAGAGGGTGGCCCGGTCGCCAATGCGGCGCGCCTCGACCATGACCTGCGAGTCCGGCGGCGAGAACGCGGTCGCGTTGTCGAACAGCTCGGCGACGAGGTGCACCATGTCGTTGACCGCGTGGGCGGCGACCTCGATGTCCCGGTCGATGATCCCGAACTCGATCCGGGTGTAGTGCTCGACCTCGGACTGCGCGGCGCGCAGCACGTCGATCAGGGCGGCCGGCTCGCGCTGCACCCGGGTGGAGTCGGCACCGGCGAGGACCAGCAGGTTCTCGTCGTTGCGGCGCATCCGGGTGGCCAGGTGGTCGAGCTGGAACAGCTCGGCCAGGCGGTCCGGGTCCTCCTCGCCGCGCTCCAGCCGGTCGAGGTGACCGATCAGCCGGTCGACCAGGATCTGCGAACGGCGGGCGAGGTTGACGAACATCGTCGCGACGGAGGAGCGCAGCGCGGCCTGCTCGGCGGCGGTGCGGACCGCCTCCAGGTGGACCGCGTTGAACGCCTCGGTCACCTGGCCGAACTCGTCCTTGCTGCGCACCGGCAGCGGCTCGGCGATCTGGTTGGCCAGTTGCGCCGGGGAGAGCTGGCCGCTGACCTGCGGGTCGCGCAGCCGGGCCACCGCCTGCGGCAGGCCGTACTGGGCGATGGACAGGGCGCCCTGGCGCAGGTCGCGCAGCGAGCGGGCCATCGACCGGGCGACCAGGTACGCGAAGAGGATCGCCAGCAGCAGCATGCTCAGCAGCAGGCCGGTCTCCAGGAAGACCTGGCGCTGCACGTCGGAGCGGAGTTCGTCGGCCTGCCGGACCACGTTGCCGTCGAGCTTGACCTCGACGGCACGGATCAGCGCGGCGTTGGAAACCATGGCCGCGTCCCACTGGTCCGTGCCGAACTCGACCCCAGCGATGCTCTCGGTGTCACGGGACTTGATGAAGCCGCTGTAGGCCTGCGCCTGACGCAGGTCGGAGCCGGCGACGGTCTGCCGGTACAGCTCGCGCTCGGACTGGTTGGCGACCGACTGGAAGGTCTGTGTCGCCAGTTCCCCGCCCTGCTGGCTGCGAATGAAGTCGTCGCGCAGCGGAGCGATGTACGCCTTCTGCAGGAGCACCCGGTGCACCGCCACCCGGCGCAGCGACAGGAACTCCTTTTCCCGCGCGACGGCCGCGGCGGCCCGCATCCGGTCGCTCAGGTCGTTGTCGCCGGCGAGCTGGGTGGTCGAGTCGCGGACGCTCATCAGCTGGTCGATCAGGCCCTGGTACGACCCGATCGCGTTGCTGAGGCTGAGCTTGCCGTTGTAGACCTGGCTCCGGGTGCCGGGCAGGTCGCTCAGATTCTGGTCGATCCGGTCCAGCAGCGTCTCGAGGCTGGCCGGGAGATCATCGATCTCCAGCCGTTGCTGCGAGTACGGCGCCTTGGCCCGGTCGACCCGCTGGTTGACCCGGTTGTACGCCTCCTGGTACTGGTCCCGGGGCTGGCCCTTGGGCGCGCCCAGCAGCAGGACGGCGGCGGTGCGCTCGTCCTGGAGGCTGTTGACCAGGTCACCCGAGTACCCGACCAGGTTGGCCAGTTCGCCCGCCCGGTTGGCATTGTTGAGCGTCTGCAGGTGGTCCACCAGACCGCTGGTGCCCACGACGACCGTGGCGATGGTCGGCACGATCATGATGAGACCGAGCTTGGACCAGATCGGCATGTCGCGGAGCCGGCCAGCCGGCCGGCGTAGCCGCGACAGGAAGGAGCCCGCCGTCTTCGGCCGTTTGCTCACGTCACCGCCCTCGCGATTGCAGCGTCCCCGCGTTGCCCCGGGCAACGCCCAGCGACCGACCCGGCGGGTCGGACCTCCGAGATTCCATCACGCCGCCCCGGAAAGAGAAAGCCCAGGTTGGCGGTCGCCGAAGGTGTGATGAGATGTTGATGCAATTTGATAGCAATCCGTCTGGCCGGAGTTACCGAACGTAATGGAATATCGTCACCGCGTTGTCCTGCTCGCTGGCCCCTCCGGCTCTGGAAAGTCGTATATAGCCCATCGAACCGGACTTCCGGTGCTCTGCCTGGACGACTTTTACAAGGACGGCGATGACCCTACGTTGCCGCGCCAGAACGGACAGGTGGACTGGGACTCGCCCGACTCGTGGGATGCCGGGACGGCCGTGGACACAATTGCCCGACTGGCCCAGGAGGGCAAGGCCGAAGTGCCGGTTTATGCGATCGGTGCCGACCGACGGGTGGCCACCCGGCCATTCGAGGTGGCCGGATCGCCACTTTTCGTCGCCGAAGGGATCTTCGCCGCCGAGATCGTCGAGGAGTGCCGCCGCCGGGGGCTGCTGGCCGGGGCGTACGCGCTGCGGCGCCCGCGCGGCACGACCTTCGTCCGCCGGCTGACCCGCGACCTCGCCGAGCAGCGCAAGGCGCCGAAGGTCCTGCTGCGGCGCGGGGTGGCGCTGCTGCGCGCCGAGCCGGCGGTGCTGCGCCGGCAGACCGGGCTGGGCGCCGAGGCCGCCCGCGCGCGCGACGTGCTGCGGCGGGTGGCCGGCCTGGTCGCCAGCCACCCGCACCACTGATCAGGCCAGCAGCTTCGCGTACGCCGGCTTGATCACCTCGTCGATGATCCGCAGCCGCTCGTCGAACGGGATGAAGGCGCTCTTCATGGCGTTGATGGTGAACCACTGGAGCTCCTTCCAGCCGTAGCCGAAGGCGTCCACCAGCAGCGCCATCTCCCGGGACATCGAGGTGCCGCTCATCAGCCGGTTGTCGGTGTTGACCGTGACCCGGAACCGCAGGTCGCGCAGCAGCCCGATCGGGTGGTCGGCGATCGAGGCGGCGGCACCGGTCTGCACGTTCGACGACGGGCACAGCTCCAGCGGGATGCGCTTGTCCCGCACGTACGCGGCCAGCCGGCCGAGCACCGGCGGCGGCCCGGAGGTGATGTCGTCGACGATCCGTACCCCGTGCCCGAGCCGGTCCGCGCCGCACCACTGGATGGCCTGCCAGATCGAGGGCAGCCCGAACGCCTCGCCGGCGTGGATGGTGAAGTGGAAGTTCTCCCGCTGCAGGTACTCGAAGGCGTCCAGGTGACGGGTGGGCGGGAAGCCCGCCTCGGCGCCGGCGATGTCGAAGCCGACCACCCCGGTGTCCCGGTGCCGCACCGCCAGCTCGGCGATCTCCTGCGAGCGCGCGGCGTGCCGCATCGCGGTCAGCAGGGTGCCGATCCGGACGGGCGTGCCGGCCGCGGCGGCCTGCTCGCTGCCCTCGACGAAGCCGGCCACCACCGCCTCGACCACCTCGTCCAGGGTGAGGTGCTGCTCCAGGTGCTGCTCCGGGGCGAACCGCACCTCGGCGTAGACCACCCCGTCGGCGGCCAGGTCGAGCGCGCACTCCCGGGCCACCCGGCGCAGCGCCGGCGCGGTCTGCATGACGGCGACGGTGTGCGCGAAGGTCTCCAGGTAGCGCTCCAGCGAACCCGAGTTCGCCGCCTCCACGAACCAGCGGCCGAGCGCCTCCGGGTCGGTGGTGGGCAGCTCGTGACCGACCTCGGCGGCGAGTTCGACGACCGTCGCCGGCCGCAGGCCGCCGTCGAGATGATCGTGCAGCAGCGCCTTGGGGACCTTGACGATGTCCTCGTATCGGATTGCGACCATGCTCAGACCCTAGTCAGCCCCCGACCGACCCAGGGACGGGACCGCCGGGCCGGCGAGTCGCCGTGAACCGCACCACCCCGTACGGACATGACAGGGGCAGGGAGGGCGCGACATGACTGACGACCGAGAGCTCTGGGCCCGGAGCCTCGACGGTGACACCACGGCCTTCGGCACGCTCTTCGAGCGGCACGCGGACGCGGTGTTCGGCTACTGCCTGCGGCGTACGGGGGCGTGGTCGGCCGCGGAGGACCTGGTCTCGGTGGTGTTCCTGGAGGCCTGGCGGCGAAGACGGGCGATGGTGCCGTACGGCGCGAGCGTCCTGCCCTGGCTCTACGGCATCGCGCTGGGCGTCAGCCGCAACCACCACCGGTCGCTGCGGCGGCACCGGGCCGCGCTGGACCGGGTGCCGCCGCCCGAGCCCGCCGCCGACCACGCCGACGCGGTGGTCGAGCGGGTGGACGCCGAGCGACGGGTGGCCGCCGTGCACCGCCACCTCGCCGGGCTCGCCCGCCGGGACCGGGAGGTGGTGGAGGCCTGCGTCTGGCTCGGACAGACCCAGGCCGAGGCCGCCGTCACGCTCGGCATCCCGCTGGGCACCGTCAAGTCCCGCCTGGCCCGGGCGCACCGTCAGCTGCGCACCGGCGTGCTCGCCGACCTCGCGATGGAGGACCGACCCGATGGACCACAGTCCGCTCCGCCCGGACCTGCCGCACCTGCCCGCCGAACGGGTCCGCGTACGCCGTGACGCGCTGCTCCGGGAGATCGCCCCGGCGCGCCGCCGACCGGTGACCGCCGCGCGACGGCGACTCGCCGTTGTCGCCGTCGGGCTCGCGACGCTGGCCGCGGCCGGCACGGCGGCGGTGGTCGCCGGCCGCCCGCACGCACCCGCGGGGACGGCGACGACGCCGTCGGCGAGCGCGTCGGCCTCCGACGGCACGGTCACGGTGACCGTGGCCGACACCGCCGACCCGACCCGGGTCAACGACGAGCTGCGCCGGATCGGCGCCCGGGCGACGCTGGTCAAGACCCGACCGGAGGCCGCCTGCCCGCCCGGGGACCGGGGCACCGAGGTACGACCGGACCTCGCCGTCGGGCTCGGGCCGAACGCCGCCGTGACCTTCGCCGAGCCCGGGGCCGGGCTGCTGGTGATCCATCCGGACCGGATCCCGGCGGGGCTGATGCTCGCGGTGCATCTGCGCCAGCAGGAGGCGAACGGCAGCTATCTCTCGGGCTGGGCGTTCTATCGGCTGCCCGGGCCCGGCTGCGTGGTCGCCGGAGCGCACCGGTCGTTCGACGAGCCGGCCCCGAGCGGGAGCGGCCCCCGCTGACCGGGCCGGTCGACCGGGTTCAGGGACGCGACGGTGAGCCGGCTCAGGGTCGCCAGCCGTAGACCCGCTCGACGGCGAGCCGGATCACCAGCCGCCCGTCGGCGACCATCGCCGCCCGGTACTCCGCCCAGTCGGGGTGCTCGCCCCGGATCCGGCGGTAGACCTCGACCAGCTCCTCGACGGTGGCGTCGTCCTCGGTCGCGGCGGGCGGGGTGAGGGTGACGATCCCCTCGGCGACGGCGTACGCGCCGCCGTCGGGGGTGGTGACGTGGAAGCTGGCCCGGGGGTCGCGGCGCAGGTTGCGCGCCTTGGCCCGGTCGCCGACGGTCGAGCAGCGGATCAGGCCCGGCTCGGCGAGGTAGTCGAGGTTGGACAGCTGGGGCCGGCCGTCGCGGCGCAGCGTCACCAGGACGCCGCGACCCCGCTCACCGAAAAGCTCCCACAATCTGGTTGACATGTCACCAACCTAGGAGCGATGTAGATGACGTGTCAACCATCCGGCTAGGCTGACCGCCATGGACGCACCCCGCTGGCTGGACGACCGCGAGGACCGCGCCTGGCGCGGCTACCGCCGGATGCGCCGGCTGCTCGACCTCGAGCTGGCCCGCGACCTGATGCGCGACGCCGGGCTCTCCGAGCCCGACTACGACGTGCTCTCCGACCTCTCCGAGGCACCGGACGGGCGGCTGCGGCTGGGCGAGCTGGCCGACCGGATGCTCTGGTCACGCAGCCGCCTCTCCCACCACCTGAGCCGGATGCAGCAGCGCGGGCTGGTCGTTCGCGAGGAGTGCGCCACCGACGGCCGCGGCTCGGTGGTGGTGCTCACCGCCGAGGGCCGACGGGCGATCGAGGCCGCCGCCCCCGGCCACGTCGCCGCCGTCCGCCGGCACCTGATCGACCTGCTGGAGCCGGACGAACTGGCCGCGCTCGACCGGCTCACCCACCGGGTCGTCGACCGGCTGGCCGGGAGCGGCGACGCCGGGCGCGCGTCCGGCCGGGGCCCCGAGCCGCTCCCGTAGGCTCACCGGGTGACCGCGCCGCACCCGCCCGAGGCCGGGATGCCCCCGGCCGTGCTGGCCCGGCTGCGCTGCCCGGTCTGCGCCGAACCACTGGCCACGGCCCCCGACACCCGCGCGCTGCGCTGCCCGCGCCGGCACAGCTTCGACGTCGCCCGGCAGGGGTACGTCAACCTGCTCACCGGCCGCGCCCCGCACGTCGGCGACACCGCCGACATGGTCGCCGCCCGGGCGGACTTCCTGGCCGCCGGGCACTACGACGTCATCTCCGCCGCGCTGGCCGAGGCGGCCACCCGGGTCGTCGGCCCGACGAGCGCCGGCCGGCGGGCGGACGGCGAGCCGGACGTCGGGGCGTACCCGCTGGTGGTGGACGCCGGGGCGGGGACCGGCCGGCACCTCGCCGCGGTGCTGGCGGCGCTGCCCGACGCGGTGGGTCTGGCCCTGGACGTTTCCAAGCCGGCGCTGCGCCGCGCGGCCCGGGCCCACCCGAGGGCTGCGGCGGCGCTGGCCGACACCTGGCAGCGGCTGCCGCTCGCCGACACCTCGACCGCCGTGCTGCTGAACGTCTTCGCCCCGCGCAACGGCGCGGAGTTCCACCGGGTCCTCGACCCGGCCGGGGCGCTGCTGGTGGTCACCCCGACCGACGCGCACCTCGCCGAGCTGGTCGACGCGCTCGACCTGCTGCGGGTGGACCCGGCCAAGGCGGACCGGGTCGCCGACAGCCTGGCCGGTCACTTCACCGAGGAGCGCGGCGCCGCGCACACCGCCCGGCTGCGGCTGAGCCGGGCCGAGGTGGCGACCCTGGTCGGGATGGGCCCCAGCGCCTGGCACACCGACCCGGAACGGCTGGCCGCCCGGATCGCCGCGCTGCCGGAGCCGGTGGCGGTCACCGCCGCCGTCCGGCTCACCGTCTGGCGCCCGCGCTGACCCGGGCTCAGGTGGAGAGGTCGACCTCTTCCCAGCCCGGCGGCTCGTCGTGGTACGGCCCGCGCAGCATCACCGCCCACTCCAGCGCCCAGCGCCGCTGGCCGATCGCGTTGGCGTCGACCAGCCCCGGCAGCGGCTGACCGCGCTTCTCCGCCTCCAGGTACGCCCAGTCCAGGCAGTAGTGCAGATCGAGCAGGGCGGCGGCGTCGGCCGGGTGCTGCGGCGCGGCCAGGATCCGGGCCCGCCACTGGCCGAACGTCTCCCCGCCGGCGAGGTGCGGCATCCGCTCCACCAACCGCTCGTCGACCGGGATGGTCGGGTCGAGCTGCTTGCTCAGGCCGAGCACCCAGGCCAGCGAGAAGAGCGCGTCGTGGTGCAGCACGAACGAGCGGTGGTCGCCCTTGCCGCCCATCACGAACTGCCACTCGGGCGGCGTGACCATCTCGACCAGGTGCGAGTCGAGCAGCCAGCTCATCGCCGCCTGCGGCGGCATCCCGAAGCAGCGGGCCAGGATCAGGTGCAGGACCGCGATCCGCGCCTCGATCTCCCCGGTGGGACGCAACTCGATCTCGTCGCCCGGCTCCCACACCAACGGAAACTGGGGAGGCGGCAACGGCAGGCGCAACCGGGACAGCTCGTCCAGGCTCGCCTCACGGACTTCCCGGGGATCGGGGGCGGGTACCAACACGGTCGAAGTCCCTGTCTGCTCGCGCCGGCGTCACCGCCGGCCTCTCCCCCTGGGCTGGGAGAATAGCGCCCGTGGCGGGTCGGCACCATGCCGAGGTTCCCCCACCGGCCGACCGGTCTCGGGCGGTCGGCCGTTCAGCCGATCCGCTCGATGACCAGCGACGACGGGGTCGGCGCGGTGGGCGCCAGGTGGACCGCCAGCTCGACCTCGGCCCGCGCCGCCGGGATCCGGGTGGCCTGGTCGGCGCGGAGCTCGTAGAGCGGGTCGCCGGCCCGGACCCGGTCGCCGGGCTGCTTGTGCAGCACCACGCCGGCGGCGGCGCTGACCGGGTCCTCCTTGCGGGCCCGCCCGGCGCCGAGCCGCCACGCGGCCACCCCGATCGCGTACGCGTCGACGGACTCGACGAAGCCGTCGGCCTGGGCGCGGACCACCTCGACCTCGTTGGCGGTCGGCATCGGCGCGTCCGGGTCGCCGCCCTGGGCGCGGATCATCCTGCGCCAGGCGTCCATCGCCCGTCCGTCGCGCAGCGCGGCGGCCGGGTCGGCGTCCGGCAGGCCGGCCGCGTCCAGCATCTCCCGGGCCAGTGCCAGGGTCAGCTCCACCACGTCGGCCGGGCCGCCCCCGGCCAGCACCTCCACCGACTCGGTCACCTCGACCGCGTTGCCGACGGTCAGGCCGAGCGGGGTGGACATGTCGGTGAGCAGGGCGACGGTCCGCACGCCGTGCGCGCCGCCCAGCTCGACCATCGTCCGGGCCAGTTCCCGCGCGTCGTCGACGGACTTCATGAACGCGCCGGAACCGACCTTGACGTCGAGCACCAGCGCACCGGTTCCCTCGGCGATCTTCTTGCTCATGATCGAGCTGGCGATCAGCGGGATCGCCTCGACGGTGCCGGTGACATCGCGCAGCGCGTACAGCTTGCGGTCGGCCGGGGCCAGCCCCTCGCCGGCCGCGCAGATCACCGCGCCGACCTCGCGCAGCTGGGAGATGAACTCGTCGTTGCTCAGCGCCGCCCGCCAGCCGGGGATCGACTCCAGCTTGTCCAGCGTGCCGCCGGTGTGCCCCAGGCCGCGCCCGGACAGCTGCGGCACCGCGCCGCCGCAGGCCGCGACCAGCGGGGTGAGCGGCAGGGTGATCTTGTCACCGACCCCGCCGGTGGAGTGCTTGTCCACGGTCGGCCGGGAGACCGGCGAGAGGTCCAGCCGCTCGCCGCTGGCGATCATCGCGGCGGTCCACCGGGCGATCTCCGGCGGGGTCATCCCGCGCAGCAGGATCGCCATGGCCAGCGCCGACATCTGCTCGTCCGCGACCAGCCCCCGGGTGTACGCGTCGACCACCCAGTCGATCTGGGCGTCGCTCAGCACTCCCCCGTCCCGCTTGGTACGGATGACGTCGACCGCCGTGAACGCACTCATCGTCGAGTTCCTCTGCTTGTTGGTTCTGCTGATCGGCGGTACGCCGCGCAGGGGTTCAGCCCGCGGGCCAGCGGGTGGGGATCTCCATCGGCGGTTCGCCCTCGCCGGCCCAGAAGATGGTGCCGCTCGCGTCGACCACCACCACCCGGGGCGTCCGGGCGTGCCCCCAGGTGATCGCCTCGGCGGGCTCGTCCCAGCTCGGGCCCTCCTCCAGCACCCCGGTCTCGGCGCCCTCGGCGTCCCCCGCCGACCGCTCCCAGTACGCCGTCCAGACCTGCTGCCCGGCGGACATGTCGGGGTGCACGAAGACGGTGCCCCGCCCCCGCCAGGCGGCCAGCCGCTCCGGCACCACCGGAACCGGCTGCTCCCCGGTCACCGCCTCGATGTCGGCCACGTCGAAGGCGTGCGGCAGCAGCTCCGCCATGCGCAGCGGCCGGCCCTTGGACTCGACCAGGCACTCCGGCCCGCCGTTCTCCCAGAGCAGCTGCCGGCAGCGCCCGCACGGCATCAGCGGCTCGCCGGTGGCGTCGACGCAGGACATCGCGACGAGCCGGCCACCGCCGCTGGCGTGCAGGGCGGAGACCACCCCGCACTCGGCGCAGAGCGTGACGCCGTACGCGGCGTTCTCCACGTTGCAGCCGGTCACCACCCGGCCGTCGTCGACCAGGGCGGCCGCCCCGACCGGGAACTTCGAGTACGGCACGTACGCGTGCCGCATCACCTCGGTGGCGGCGGCCCGCAGTCGCTCCCAGTCGATCTCGGTCATCCCACCATTCTGCCCAAGTCACCCTGGTCGGGCGCGGGAAGGGGTATCCCTGGTGTCCGCCGACACCAGCCCGCACCCGCCCGGCCCGGAAACGACCGTGCCCGGCGGGGTATCCCCCACCGGGCACGGATCTGGCCTCTGCCGGAGGCTCAGCCCTTGATGTACGGCTTGCCGTCGGCTGCGGGAGCGCGCACCCGGCCGACCAGGCCGGCCACCGCCAGGATCGTCGCCAGGTACGGCAGCATCGCCAGGAACTGGCTCGGGATGCTGCTGCCGATCGCGCCCAGGTAGGTGGCGAGCTGGTCGGCGAAGCCGAAGAACAGGGCCGCGAGCAGCGCCCCGGTCGGGCTCCACCGGCCGAAGATCAGCGCGGCCAGGGCGATGAAGCCCTTACCGCCGATCATGTTCTTGGTGAAGCTGTAGAGCGCCAGCGTGTAGGAGGCACCGCCGATGCCGGCGACCACGCCCGCCAGCAGCACGTTGCGGTAGCGCAGCCCCAGCACCTTGACGCCGAGGGTGTCCGCCGCGGTCGGGTGCTCGCCCACCGAGCGGGTCCGCAGGCCCCACCGGGTGCGGAACAGCGCGATGTGGATGACCAGCACCAGCAGCAGGCCCAGGTAGAGGAAGATGTTGCCGCGGAACAGCGCCGGCCCGATCAGCGGGATGTCCTTGAGCAGCGGGATCTCCCAGTTGGTGAAGCGGGGAGCGCTGTTGTACTTCTGCGCGTTGGTCTGCATCAGCCGCTCGTAGAGGAAGCCGGTGATGCCGACCGCCAGCAGGTTCAGCACGACACCCATGACCACCTGGTCGACCAGGTAGCGGATCGCGAAGACGGCCAGCAGCAGCGAGATGAACGCCCCGCCGATCGCCGCCGCGACCAGGCCGACCCACACGCTGTTGAACATGCTGCCGAAGAGCGCGCCGCTGAAGGCGCCCATGAGCAGCTGTCCCTCGATCGCCACGTTGACCACGCCGGAGCGCTCGCAGAGCACGCCGGCCAGCGCGCCGAAGATCAGCGGCAGGGCCAGGATGAAGGTGCCCCGGACGATGTTGACCAGCGGCATGAAGTTGCGGCCCTCGGGGGCGGCCGACACCTGCCAGCAGAGGAAGCTCAGCACGAAGGCGACCAGCCCGACGCCGAGCGCCAGGGTGAACCAACGCTTCGGGATCCCGGCCAGCAGGGCGGCGCCGGCCGCGGCGGCGATGATCCCGAAGAGGATCGCGCCGATCGTGCCGTTGATCTCCAGTGCCGCGCCGCCCTCGGTCTCGCTGAGGGTGAAGCGCGCCTGCCGGTCGGTGGCGAGCGCCCCGAAGAGCGCGGCGGCGAGCACGCCCAGCGCCAGCAGGACCGCGCCGATCTTGCGGTTGCGGGTCCAGAACCCCTCGTCGACCGTGGCGACGGCGACGTCGGGGACAGCCATGGTGGACATGCCTTACCAGCCCTTCGCCAGGCTCGTCTGCAACCGGGCGGCGCGGGCGGCCCGGAGCTGGAAGATCGCCTTCACCAGGGCCGGTGCGGCGATGAAGATGACGATCAGCGCCTGGAGCACGGTGACCAGCTCCAGCGAGATCCCCGAGTACGACTGCATCCGGTTGCCGCCGGCCTGGAGCGCGCCGAAGAGCAGCGCCGCCAGCAGCACGCCCCACGGCTTCACCCGGCCGAGCAGGGCCACCAGGATGCCGTCAAAGCCGATCTGCGCGACCACCAGCGGGGTCAGCGCGTTCGCCGTCGAGCCGAGCACCATCTGGCTGCCGCCGAGGCCGGCGAGCAGGCCGGAGATCACCATGATCAGGACGTACGTCCGGGTGACGCTGATGCCGGCGGTGCGGGCGGCGTCCGGGTTGGCGCCGACGGCGCGCAGCTCGAAGCCGAGCGTGGAGCGGTTGAGCAGCCAGGCGACGAACCAGGTGACCAGCACCGCGAGCAGGATGCCGGTGTGCACCCGCAGGTCGTCGCCGAGCAGTCGGGGCAGCTGGGCCGAGGAGTCGACCGGCTTGCTGATCGCGTCGGAGCGGTCCGGGTTCTGCACCCCGTTCTGGATGATGACCCAGGAGAGGAAGTAGACCGCGACGTAGTTGAGCATGATCGTGTTGATCACCTCGTGCGCGCCGGTCCGGGCCTTGAGGATGCCGGGGATGAAGCCCCAGACCGCACCGCCCACGGCGCCGGCGATCAACGCGACGAGCAGGTGCACCACCGGCGGCAGCGGCAGGGCGAACCCGGCCACCGCGGCGAGGATGACACCCATGGTCGCCTGGCCCTGGGCGCCGATGTTGAACAGGCCGCCCCGGAAGGCGAGCGCGACCGACAGACCGGTGAAGACCAGCGGCGCGGTGTAGGTGAGCGTCTCGGAGATCGGGCTCAGCACCGCCTGGAAGCCGGACGCCTCGGGGTCGAAGACGGCACCCTTGAACAGGTTCGCGTACGCCTCGCTGACGACCGTCCAGCTGGAGTTGATCGCGTCGCCGGGCCGGGCCGTGATGTAGCTGTAGGTGGCCAGCACCTCCGGGTCGGACACGATGATCAGGACCGCCCCGAACAGCATCGCCAGCACCAGGGCGAGCACCGTCACGGTGACCGTGTTGGCGGCCCAGAGGTTGTCCAGGAAGAGCCGGCCCAGGGTGGGGCGGGGCTGCTCCGTGGGCTGCTTCGGGGCGGTCATGGTCGCGCCGCGGTCGGTGTTGCCGGCCTCGTCCTGCGCCGCCTGCGCCTCGGTCGCCGGCTCCTTGTCCGGGGAGCCCGACACCGGGTTTGGGTCAGTCATGCCTCGTCCTCGTTACCAGGGCCTTCGGGGGCGGGGGCCACGGCACCGCCGGGCTCGCCGGCGGCGTCCGGGGTGATGCCGGCCATCAGCAGGCCGATCTCCTCGCGCGGGGTGTCCGGGCTGACGACGCCGATGATCCGGCCGCGGTACATCACCGCGATCCGGTCGGCCAGGCCGATCACCTCGTCCAGCTCGCTGGAGACCACCATGACGGCGGTGCCCACGTCCCGCTCGCGGATCACCTGGCTGTGGATGAACTCGATCGAGCCGACGTCCACGCCCCGGGTCGGCTGGGCGGCGATGAAGAGCTTCAGCGGCCGGGACAGCTCCCGGGCCACGATCACCTTCTGCTGGTTGCCGCCGGAGAGGGTGCCCACCGAGGCGTCGGCGGAGGAGGTACGGACGTCGAACTGCGCGATCCGCTCCTTGGCCGACTTCGCGATGGCGTCCGGCTTGAGGGCCAGGCCCTTGCCGAAGGGCGGCCGGTCGTAGATGTCCAGGACCAGGTTCTCCGCGACGGAGAACTCCTTGACCAGGCCGTCGACGCTGCGGTCCTCGGGGACGTAGCCGACGCCGGCGCGCAGCACCTTCTTGGTGGACCAGCCGTGCATCGGCTCGCCGTCGAGGGTGACCGTGCCGGCGAGCGCCGGGCGCAGGCCCATGATCGCCTCGATCAGCTCGGTCTGGCCGTTGCCCTGCACGCCCGCGACGCCGAGCACCTCGCCGGCGTGCACGGTCAGGTCGACGCCGTCGACCGCGCGGATCCGCCGGTCGTCGTCGACCACCAGGCCGGAGACCTGGAGCATCGGCTTGCCGGGGGTGGCCGGCTGCTTGTCCACGGTGAGCCGGACGCTGCGCCCCACCATCAGCGCGGCCAGCTCGTCCCGGCTCGCCTCCGGGGAGGCCGTGCCGACGGTCTTCCCGCGCCGGATCACGGTGATCCGGTCGGCGATGGCCTTGACCTCGCCGAGCTTGTGGGTGATGAAGACGATCGACTTGCCGGCGGCCTTCAGCGACCGCATCACCGTGAGCAGTTCCTCGGTCTCCTGCGGGGTGAGCACCGCGGTCGGCTCGTCCAGGATGAGCAGGTCGACGTCGCGGGTGAGCGCCTTGACGATCTCGACCCGCTGCTGGATGCCGACCGGCAGGTCCTCGATCACCGCGTCCGGGTCGACCCGGAGGTTGTACCGCTCGGAGACCTCGGCCACCTCGCGGCGGGCCCGCCGGCGGTCCAGGAAGCCGGCGATGCCGCCCCTGACCTGCTCGGCGCCGAGCATGATGTTCTCGGCGACCGTGAAGACCGGCACCAGCATGAAGTGCTGGTGCACCATGCCGATCCCGGCCGCGATCGCGTCGGAGGGGCCCTTCAGCTTCAGTGGCTGGCCGTCGACCAGGATCTCGCCCTCGTCGGGCTGGTAGAGCCCGTAGAGCACGTTCATCAGGGTCGACTTGCCGGCGCCGTTCTCGCCGAGCAGGGCGTGGATCTCTCCAGGCTCCACCGTCAGGTCGATGTGATCGTTGGCGACCAGATCACCGAACCGCTTGGTGATGCCGCGCAGTTCGAGTCTCAGCGCAACCTCCTGGAGTGCGAGCGATGGTGCAGCCTAGCTGCCGGTCGGCCGGCTGACGGGGCCGGCCGCGGGTGGAGCGGATCGGCCGCCCCGGCGCACGGGGGTGTCCCACGTACGCCGAGGCGGCCGATCGTCATGCCTGGTGCCCGCCGGCCTCCGCTGCCGATGATCCCATCGCGGCGGCCGGGGAGGCGGTCACTTGGTCGGCTGGGCCTTCGAGGTGACCGTGATGGTGCCGGCGGCGATGTCCGCCTTGATCTTGTCGACCTCGGCCTTGAGCTCGGCCGGGACCTTGCTCTCGAAGTCGTGGTACGGGGCGATCGAGACGCCGTTGTTGGCCAGGTTGCCGACGAAGCCCGGCTTGGACTGGAGCTTCTCGCCACCGGCGGCCTTGAGCACGGCCTCCTTGACGGCGTCCGGGATGTTCTTGACGACGGTGGTCACCAGCGCCGCGCAGTTCGGGGTGCTCTCGCAGCCGTCGACGTCCACCCAGATGACCGAGTACTTGCCGCCCGAGGCCTGGGCCGCGGCGGTGGTGCCGAGACCGGCGCCGCCGGCGACCGGCATGATGATGTCCGCGCCCTGGGCGACCAGCGCGTCGGAGACCTTCTTGCCCTCGTCCTGCTTGACGAAGTCGTTGGTGAAGAGACCCTTCTGGGTCGCCTTGTCCCAACCCAGCACCTGGACGTTCTTGCCCTTGGCCTTGTTGTAGTGCGCCACGCCGTCGGCGAAGCCGTCCATGAAGATGGTCACCGGCGGGATCGGCAGACCACCGTAGGTGCCGACCTTGCCGGCCTTGCTCATCCCGGCGGCCAGGTAGCCGGCCTGGAAGGCGGCCTGGGCGGTGTCGAACTGCATCGGGTAGATGTTGTCCACGCCCGGGTTCGCGTCCACGATGCCGAACTGCTGGTTCGGGTTCGAGGTGGCGGCCTTCTTGGTGGCGTCCGACATCAGGCCACCGACGGCCAGGATGAAGTCGCACTTCTGGTTGACGTACCCGGTCAGGTTGACCTCGTAGTCCGCCTCGGCCTTCGACGCGACGTACTTGATGTCGATGTTGTCGTTCGCCTTCTTGGCCTCCTGGAGACCCTTCCAGGCGGAGGTGTTGAACGACTTGTCGTCGATGCCGCCGACGTCGGTCACCATGCAGGCGCTGTACTTCTTGGCGCCGTTGCCGGCGTTGTTGTCGTCCTCGGGGGCCTCACCACACGCGGCGGCGGCCAGCACGAGCCCACCCGCCACGATCGCGGAGGCGATCCGCATCCCACGCACAGAGCGCAAGACGTCTCCTTCCCATTGCACACCGCGCCTCGTGCGGTGGCAGCCCTTGAACCGACCAGCGCTGCGCTGCCGGCATCCCACGTTACGGACGGGAGCGTACGCCCGCGCCCACCCACCGGCCGCCAATCGTGCACGACTGTTGAACGCCTGTTATCCCGGCGTAACCCTGGCGTGGGGCAGATCACTCACAGTGCTGGTACGTGACCGGCCCGCTGTCCCGAAAGTCCCTTTCCCCGGGCCCGCGAGCGGGTCCGGCCGGCTACCTCCAGAACACCGCGACAGCGGCGTTGAGCAGCGTCAACCCGACGATAGCGAGGAAGTGCCCGCGGTTGACCTGATCCCGCTTCCGGGAGAAGAAGACCATGACGAAGATCAGCAGAGCCAGCACCAACTTGGTAACAAGCTTCGCGGGTGCCGGCTCGTCGCCGTCGCGCAGCGGTGCGGAGAGGCCGATGCCGGTGAGCAGACCGATCACCGAGCCCCAGAGCATGGCCGCGTTGATCCGCAGCCGGCCGCTGACGTACTGGGCGATCGCGCCGCCGAGCAGCAGCGCGAACCCGATCAGATGGACGTAGAGAAGTACCAGCCGAAGAGCTTCCACGCCGGCCATCCTCCCCCATCAACGACAGTTTGTAGTAGCCGCCCCGCCGGGCTGATCTCATACCGTGATCTCGGCGGCCGGCCGGGGCGAGCCGCGCCGGCCGAGCAGCACCAGGCCGATCCCGAGCACCGCGTAGCCGGCCAGCACGGCGACGGAGCGACCCGCGCCCGCGCCGTCGAAGAAGGCGGCCGAGCGCAGCAGCGTTCCGCCGGCCCCGACCGGCAGGAACTGCCCGACGGTGCCCCACGGCTGCGGCAGCAGCTCCGGCGCCGCGCTGACCGCGGAGAGCGGGTTGCCGACCAGGAAGACCAGCAGCGCGCCGAGGCCGAGCCCGGGGCCGCCGAGCAGCGCGCCCAGCCCGGCGACGGCACCGGCGGCGGCGAGCGCGAAGAGGCCGATCGCCGCGGCCTCGGCCGCCGGGTCGCCCCCGATCACCCCGAGCCAGCCGTGCAGCACGGCGGTGCCGACCAGCGCGGCGAGCAGGGCGTAGCCGACCAGCCCGACCAGCCGGGCGCGCCGGCCGGTGACCAGGACGGTGAGCAGGACGCCGACGAGCATGCTGGTCAGCGCCAGCGGCAGGAAACCGGCGGCGAAGCCGGCCCCGCGCGGGTCGTCCGGGTCGGCCGGCACCACCGCCGTGACCGGCACCGGCCGTCCGCCGGAGAGCCCGGCCGCGGCCTCGGTGAGCAGGGCCGCGACGGTGGGGCTCGCACCCGGGGCGGTGTGCAGCCCGACGCCGTCGGGGCCGACGACGAACGCGGCGTACACCTCGCGGTCGCGTAGCGCCCGGTCGGCCGCGGCGGCGTCCGGCAGTTCGGTGACGGTGAAGGCACCCGGACGGGCCGCCGCCAGCCGGCCGGCCAGTTCCGCGGTGGCCGGCGCCGGCCCGGCTACGGCGACCGGCAGGTCACGCGGTGCCAGGTTCGCGGCGGGCCCCGCGAACAAGGGTACGAGCAGCGCCTGCGCCGCCACCGCGAGGACGGCGGCCAGCACGGCGAGCAGCAACGGGGACCGGGGTGACGGGGACATGCCCACTCCTTAAAACGAACGCTCGTTCTCTTTGAAGCCAGGGTGCGCTCCGGAGGTGTCAGGAGTCAAGAACGAGCGTTCGTTTTACACTGTGGGTCATGCCACGCGTATCCGACGCCCACCTCGCGGCCCGCCGCCAGCAGATCCTCGACGCGGCCCGGCGCTGCTTCCTGCGCGACGGCTTCCACAACACCTCGATGCAGGACGTGATCGCCGAGGCGGGGCTGTCGGTCGGCGCGGTCTACCGCTACTTCCCGAGCAAGAACGACCTGATCACCTCGATCGCCCAGTCGGTGATCGGCGGGGCGGACGCGGTCTTCGCCGAGCTGGCCGCCGCCGAGCCGCCGCTGCCCCTGGTCGAGGCGCTGGACCGGGCCCTGACCTACGTCGACGCGCAGGCCGGCAAGGACGGCATCCTGCCGCTGGCGATCCAGGTGTGGAGCGAGTCGCTGCGCGACCCGGCGCTGGCGACCTTCGTCAACGCGACGTACAGCGGCTTCCGCGACCGCTTCACGCTGCTGGCCCGGCGGGCCCGGGAGGCGGGTGAACTGCCCCCCGACGCCGACCCCGAGGCCGTCGGCACCGCGCTGTTCGGCCTGGTCCCGGGCTACCTGATGCAGAAGGTGCTCACCGGCCGGCCGGACCGCCGCAGCTACCTCGCCGGCGTGCGCACCCTGCTCGGCCAGCCGGCCGCCTGACCCCGCGCCGGCTGGGCACGGGTCAGGACAGCCGCCAGACCTGGAACGTGGGGCCGTCGGCGGGGAGGGTGACCACGCCGTCGGCGTCCGGGCGCAGCGCCGGGGCGCCGCCGTACGCGTTCTCCCCCGCCCCGAGGCCGGTCAGCCGGACCGGCCGGCCCGCGGCCCGGCGGGCGAGCACCAGCACCGCCCCGGTCGGGGCCTCGCGCAGGAAGACCAGCGTGTCGGCGTCGGCGTGCACCCGACGCAGGCCGCCGTGGCGCAGCGCGGGCTCATCGCGGCGCAGCGCCAACAGCCCGCGGTACGCGGCGAAGGTGGCCCGGTCCCAGCTCTCCGGCCGGTGCCACGGCATCGGGGTCCGCGAACCCTCGCCGTTGGTGCCGGTCAGCCCCAGCTCGTCCCCGGCGAAGACCACCGGGGTGCCCGGCATGGTGGCGAGCAGGCCGGCGGCCACCTCCTGCCGGGCGGCGTCGCCGACCACGGTGCGGATCCGGGCCGAGTCGTGCGAGCCGAGCAGCTGCCACGAGTGGGTGTACGAGCGCCAGGAGATCAGCGACCGGTAGGTGTCCATCGTCGCCAGCACGGCCTCGGCGTCCCGCCGCCGCACCCCGCCCGGGGTGCCGAGGAAGTTCGGCACCGGCTCGTCGCCGTGCCGCAGCCAGGACCAGACCGGGTCGGTGAAGCCGACGTAGTTCATCGTCCCGTGCCAGCCGTCCCGGTCCAGGTCGCCGGTGTGGTCGTGGCCGTGCTCGGCGAGCAGCAGGCCGTCGGGGCGGGTGTCGGCGACCACCTCGCGCAGCAGCCGCGCCACCTCGTGGGTGTACGCGTCCGCGCCGCGCCGGCCGGTCATGTTGGCCACGTCGACCCGCCAGCCGTCCAGCCCGTACGGCGGGCGCAGCCAGCGCCGCACCAGCGAGTCGTCGGCGGTGGCGAAGCGCCGGCGCAGCTCGGCGCTGCCCCAGTTCAGCTTCGGCAGCGACTTGACCCCGTTCCAGGACTCGTAGTCCCCGGTGGCCTCGTCGATGTAGTACAACTCCCGCTCGGTGGCCCGCACGTCCGAGGCGGCGGTGGTGAACCACTCGTGCGCGTCGCCGGTGTGGTTGCTGGTGATGTCGCCGATCAGCCGCCAGCCCCGGGCCCGGACGGCATCGGCGAGCCGGGCCAGCGCGGCGTCCCCGCCGAGCAGCGGGTCGACGGTGTCGAAGCTGGCCGCGTCGTACCGGTGGTTGGAGCGGGCCGGGAAGATCGGGGTGAGGTAGAGGGTGTTCACGCCGAGCCGGGCCAGGTGGTCCAGGCGCTCGGTGACACCGTCCAGGTCGCCACCGTAGAACTGGTACGGCGTCTCCGAGCCGCGTCCGATCACCGGGGTGTCCCAGTCGCACGGGATCGCCCAGTCCGGCGGCGTACGGCCGGCGGCGGCCGCGGAGCGGGCGAACCGGTCCGGGAAGATCTGGTAGATCACCGCGTCCCGCGCCCAGGCCGGCGGCGGGGCGTAGCTGACCAGCTTGAAGTCGCCGTTGTCCGGCACGTCGTGAGAGATCACGCCGGCGGCGTTGAGCCAGCGGTAGCCGGTGGTCTGAGAGAGCATGAAGCGGTAGTTGCTGACCGGGTTGCGGACCTCGACGTCGGCTCGCCACCAGACCTCGCCGCCCTCGGTGCGGTCGACGACCGCCTCGGCGAACCGGGGCTCGCCGTCACCGGTGGTCCGCACGTGCACGGTGCGCACGTCGGCGCCCGCCGGGACCCGGACGAAGACCGGCACGGTCTGGCCGAGCGCCGGCTCCTGCTCGGGTACGTACAGGGCGGATCCGTCGTGGTGCGGCTGCGGGGACACGGAGAGACCTTTCGCGTGGGTCGGACGGGGCGAGAGGGGCAACCCGCCGCGGCCGGTCTCCCGACCGCGGCGGTCAACCCGTGACTGCTCCGGTGCACGTCGTCCCGACGCCCTTGCCGCAGCGTGCTAACTACCGTCGATTTATCCCTTGACGGCTCCGGCGGTCAGGCCGGAGACGATGTAGCGCTGAAGGAACTGGAACACCAGCACCGTCGGGACGGCGGTGAGCAGGGTGCCCGCCGCGAAGATCCCGAAGTTGTTGTTGCGCTCGCCCGCCACCAGACCGAACATGCCGACCGCGAGGGTCTTGGACTCGGGGTTGGTGAGGAACACGTTGGCGATCAGGAACTCGTTGATCGTGCCGATGAAGGCGAGCAGCCCGGTCACCGCCAGGATCGGCGCCACCAGCGGCAGCATGATCCGGAAGAAGACCTGGGCGTGCGACGCGCCGTCCATGGTCGCCGACTCGTCCAACTCCCGCGGCAGCGTGTCGAAGAAGCCCTTCATCAGCCAGGTGTTCACGCCCAGCGCCCCACCCAGGTAGAGCAGCAGCAGGCCCCACGGCGTGTTGAAGCCGATCGCCGGCCACAGGTCGGTAACCGTGGTGAAGATCAGGAAGATCGCCACGATGGCCAGGAACTGCGGGAACATCTGGATCAGCAGCAGCGAGAGCAGCCCGACCCGACGGCCGGCGAAGCGCATCCGGGAGAAGGAGTACGCCGCCAGCGACGAGAGGAAGATCGAGGCGAAGCTCGCCACCCCGGCGACGACCAGCGAGTTGAGGAACCACCACCCAAACGAGGTGCGGTCGAAGAGGTTGGTGAAGTTCTCGAACGACACGCCGCTGGTCGGCACCAGGTCCGTGGAGGAGAGGGTGCCGAGCGGGTTGAGCGCCGCGGAGAGCACGAACAGGATCGGGAAGAGGCTGAACGCCACCGCCACCACCCCGACCACGTGCCGCCAGCCGACCTGGGCGAGCCAGCGGTTCTTCCGCCTGCCGGCCGCGCCGGTCCGGGCGACCGGGGCGTTCGCGTGGGTGCTCACGAGTACACCTCCTCCTGCTTGCGGGTCCGCGAGAAGCTGACCGCGGAGACCACCGCGACGATCGTGAAGATGAAGATCGAGACCGCCGCCGCCAGGCCGAACTGGGCCCCCTGGGCACCGAAGGCCAGCCGGTAGGTGTACGTGATCAGCAGGTCCGTCGCGCCGGAGGTCGGGTTGTCCGCCGGGAACGGTCCACCCTCGGTGGTCAGGTAGATCGCGTTGAAGTTGTTGAAGTTGTACGCGAACGACGAGATCAGCAGCGGAGAGAGTGCCACCAGCAGCAGCGGCAGGGTGACCGCGCGGAACGACTGCCAGGGCGACGCGCCGTCGACCGAGGTGGCCTCGGTGAGTTCGCGCGGGATCGCCTGGAGTGCACCGGTGGCGACCAGGAACATGTACGGGTAGCCCAGCCAGAGCTGCACCAGGATCACCGCGATTCGGGCGGACCACTCCTGCCCGAACCAGTCGACGCCGAGCCCGAACAGGTTGTTGATCAGACCGAAGTCGGTGTTGAACATGTCCCGCCAGACCAGCAGCATCGCGAACGACGGCATGGCGTACGGCAGGATCAGCAGGATCCGGTAGAGGTTGGTGCCGCGCATCCGCGGCGAGTGCAGCGCCAACGCGATGGCCAGGCCGAGCAGGAAGGTGAAGCCGGTCGAGCCGAGCGCGAAGGCGAAGTTCCAGACCAGGGTGCCGAAGAACGGACCGGAGATGGCCGGGTCGGTGAGCACCCGATCGAAGTTCTTCAGCCCGACGTTGACCTTCCAGCCCTGGGCCAACTGCTCGCCGTCGGCGGCGACGAACGCGCCGATCTCCTCGTCCGCCGTCCAGGTCTTGCCGGTCTCGCTGTCCTTGACGCAGTCGCAACCGGTGTCGTAGGCCCGGATCGCCCTGCCCTCGTACGCGCGGGAGAGACCGGAGGAGCGCAGCGCGCCGCCGGAGGTCGGGACCACCAGGTCGGTGATCTCCTTGCTGCGGGCGCTGGCCTGACCGAAGTTGAGCACCTGGTAGCCCTCGGCGGCGGTTACCTTGCCGCCCGGCGCCACGGTGACCTCGGCGGCGTCGAGCGGGGTCAGGCCGCCGGCGTCGCCGGCGGAGACGGTGCCGCTCTTCGGGTCGGTCACCAGGAAGACCAGCGGCCCGGTGGCCGGGTCGCCCTTGGTGGCGACGGAGAGGAGGTACTGGGTGGAGCCGGGGACCTGCTTCACCGACGAGCTCTGGATGGCGACGATCGCGTCGGACTTCTCGCCGCGGTGACCGTCGCCGAAGTTCGTGAAGGCGGTGCTGGCGGTGTAGAGCACCGGGAAGATCTGGAAGGCGATCAGGAAGATCGTGCCGGGAACCAGGTACTTCGCCGGGATGTGTCGGCGGGTGAGGTACAGGTAGAACAGGCCGGCGGTGGTGGCCGACAGGATGGCCAGCCCGACCCACTTCTCGGCCTCGATGAGCGGGAAGGCCGCCCAGATCGCGATCCCGGCCACCAGGCCGAGCAGGACCACCTTGACGGCGAGGCCGGTCAGGGTGATCGGCGCGTGGTGTCGCGCGTCACGGGACTTGCGCGGGAGCCCGGAGCGGACGGGCCCCCGGCCCGGGGTCTGCGTGGCAGACCCCGGGCCGGACAGCGACGCGCTCATTACTTGATCTGACCGGAGATCGTCTTGCCGGCGGCGGTGACGGTCTTGGTCGGGTCGGCGCCACCGATGACGGCGGCCTCGGCCTTGCCGAACGGGTCCCAGATCGCGGCCATGGCCGGGATCGCCGGGAGCACCTGGCCGTTCTTGCCGGCCTCGGAGAACTTGGCCAGGTCCGGGTCGGTGCCCTTGACCTGGTCGAAGGCGGCGGTCAGCGCCGGCGGACGCGGCTCGGCGTTGTACAGCGCCACGGCCAGCTCGGGCTTGGTCACGTAGTTGGTGACGAACTCCTGGGCCAGGGCCTTGTTCTTGCCCTTGGCGGCGACGTAGAACGACTGGACGCCCACGAACGGCTGGGCCTCCTTGCCACCGGCGAAGCCGGGGACCGGGGAGATGTCGTACTTGATGCCGGCCTTCTTGGCGTCGGCGATCGCCCACGGGCCGGAGACCAGGTAGGCGCACTTCTTGCCGGTGAAGGTGGCGATCGAGTTCTCGCCGGTGATGGAGCGCTTCAACGCACCGTCACCCTTCTCACCCAGCTTGGCGATCTTCTGGAACGCCGCGATCGACTCCGGCTTGCCCACGCCCAGGTCCTTCGGGTCGTAGTCGCCGTTGGCGGCGGTGCCGAAGAGGTAGCCGCCGGCCGAGGTGTACAGCGGGTAGATGTGGTACGCGTCGCCGTTCTGTCCGGACTGGAGGCAGAGGATCTCGCTGGCCTTCTTCTCGGCCTTGAGCTTCTTGCCGGAGGCGACCAGGTCCTCGATCGTCTTCGGCGCCTCGGGGGCCAGCTCGGTGTTGCGGATCAGCGCGATGTTCTCGGTCGCGTACGGCACGCCGTAGACCTGACCGTTGAAGGTCACGGCCTTGACGGCGGTCTCGTTGAAGGCGCTCTTCTGCTCGGCGGCGAGCTGCACCGGGTCGATGGCGCCGTTCTGCACCAGGTTGCCGATCCAGTCGTGCGCGCCGACCACGACGTCCGGGCCGCTGCCCTGCTGGGAGGCGGTGACGAAGTTGGTCTGCAGGTCCTTGGAGACGGCCTGCACCTCGACGGTGACGCCGTTCTCCTGGCCGAACTTCTCACCGAACGGCTTGAGGGCAGCCGCGCGCTTGTCGTCGGCCCAGATGACGAGCTTGCCGCTCGCGGCCTTGGGGGAATCCTTGGCGGCCGGCTCGTCCTTGCTGTTGTCGCCGCAGCCGGACGCCGCGAGCGCCAGACCGAGAACGGCGACCACACCCGCGGTACGGATGCGCATCGGTACTCCTGTCGTTGTGGCGAGCGCCGGGGGAAGGGCGGCCCGCCAGTGGGAACCTCTGTAAGTTCTTGCCAACCGGCGCTGCGGTGCTGCGCCGCTGCTCTCGCATGTTGCGGGGACGTTAGCAAGAGGTTGCAGGGAATGGAAGGGCTTGCAGGAGCGTACGCAAGAACTTGCCCGTGAGCTAAAGTTCCGCCATGCGCGCTCGACTGTCCGACATCGCCCAGCAGGCCGAAGTCAGCGAGGCCACGGTGTCGCGGGTGCTCAACGACCGCCCCGGCGTGGCCCCCGAGACCCGGCAGGCCGTCCTGACCGCCCTCGACGTGCTCGGTTACGAGCGCCCCGCCCGGCTGCGCAAGCGCAGCGCCGGGCTCGTCGGGCTGGTCGTCCCGGAGCTGGACAACCCCATCTTCCCGATGTTCGCCCAGGTCATCGAGTCGACCCTGGCCCAGAGCGGGTTCACCCCGGTGCTGTGCACCCAGACCCCCGGCGGGGTCACCGAGGACGAGTACGTCGAGATGCTGCTGGACCGGCAGGTCTCCGGGATCGTCTTCGTCTCCGGCCTGCACGCCGACACCGCCGCCAACCACGACCGGTACCGCGCGCTGATCGCCCGCCCGCTGCCCGTCGTGATGATCAACGGGTACGTCCCGAACGTCGCCGCCCCCTTCGTCTCCTGCGACGACGGTGAGGCCGCCGAGCTGGCCGTCGCACACCTGGTCGCGCTCGGCCACCGCCGGATCGGCCTGATCACCGGCCCGGACCGGTTCGTGCCGGTGCAGCGCAAGGTGGCCGGCTGGCGTACCGCGATGACCCGGCTCGCCGGCGCCGGCGAGCCGGACCTGGCCGAGCTGGCCGAGCTCTCGCTCTTCGGCGTGGAGGGCGGCGAGGCGGCCGCCGGCCGGCTCATCGAACGCGGGGTCACCGGCGTCGTCTGCGGCTCCGACCTGATGGCGCTCGGCGCGATCCGGGCGGCGCGGCAGCGCGGCATGTCGGTCCCGCAGGACCTCTCGGTGGTCGGCTACGACGACTCCCCGCTGATGGCCTTCACCGATCCGCCGCTGACCACCATGCGCCAGCCGGTCGCCGCGATGGCGGTCGCCGCGGTGCGGGCCCTGGTCGACGAGATCAACGGCCACGCCGCGCCGCACTCGGAGTACCAGTTCCGCCCGGAGCTGGTGGTGCGCGGCTCCACCGCTGTCGTCCGGCCGGCCGGCGCCAACCCGGTCCAGGGCGGCACCCGGCACCGGCCGGCGCCGCCCGCCCTCGCCGTCCCGGCCTGACCCGACCCGAGCGCCCCGGACGGCCGCCACGACGGCGGCCGTCCCCGGTGCCGTCCCGCTTGCTAGGACGGCCGCACCGGGCTGCCAGGCCCAGCGGAGGGGGCGGGCCATCATTTCTTGCGCAAGGAATGCTTGACTCTTGCAGCAATCGGGCGGCATTCTGCACTGACATCCGCCTCCGGGCCCACTCCGGGTGCTCCACAGAACGGGGATCGTCACCGATGACCGACGCCACCAACCCGGCACCGCCGGCCGCCGACGCCGACTGGTGGCGGTCCGCGGTCGTCTACCAGGTCTACGTCCGCAGCTTCGCCGACGCCGACGGCGACGGCGTCGGTGACCTCCGGGGCATCCGGGAGCGGCTGCCGTACCTGCGCGACCTCGGGGTCGACGCGCTCTGGCTGACCCCCTTCTACACCTCGCCGCAGGTCGACGCCGGCTACGACGTCGCCGACTACCGCGACGTCGACCCGCTGTTCGGCACGCTCACCGACTTCGACGCGATGATCACCGACGCGCACGCCCTCGGGCTGCGGATCATCATCGACCTGGTGCCCAACCACACCTCCAGCGCGCACCCCTGGTTCCAGGCCGCGCTGGCCGCCGCCCCGGGCTCGCCGGAGCGGGAGCTCTACCTCTTCGCCGACGGCAGGGGCGAACACGGCGAGCTGCCCCCGAACGACTGGGAGAGCATCTTCGGCGGCCCGGCCTGGACCCGGGTGCCGGACGGCCAGTGGTACCTGCACCTGTTCGACCCGGCCCAGCCCGACCTGAACTGGCGGCACCCGCGGGTGCGCGCCGAGTTCGAGGACGTCCTCCGCTTCTGGCTGGACCGCGGCGTCGACGGGTTCCGGATCGACGTGGCGCACGGAATGATCAAGGCCGAGGGGCTGCCCGACGTCGGCTTCAGCTCGATGACCACCGGCCAGCGCCAGTCCGAACTGCTCGGCAAGGGCCGCCTGCCCTACTTCGACCAGGACGAGGTGCACGAGATCTACCGCGCCTGGCGGCCGATCCTGGACAGCTACCCGGGCGGCCGGATGGCGGTGGCCGAGGCGTGGGCGGAGACCCCGCAGCGGCTGGCCCGCTACATCGGCCCGGACGAGCTGCACCAGGCGTTCAGCTTCGACTTCCTCGACGCCACCTGGTCGGCCGACTCGTTCCGCAAGGTCATCGACACCGCGCTCGCCGAGTCCACCATCGTCGGCGCCCCGACCACCTGGGTGCTGTCCAACCACGACCGGCAGCGGCACGTCACCCGGTACGGCGACGGCGAGGTCGGCCTGCGCCGGGCCCGGGCCGCCGCCCTGCTGATGCTGGCCCTGCCCGGCTGCGCCTACGTCTACCAGGGCGAGGAGCTGGGCCTGCCGGAGGTGCTGGACCTCCCCGACGAGCTGCGCCAGGATCCGGCGTTCCTGCGTACCGGGGAGAGCCGCGACGGTTGCCGGGTGCCCATCCCGTGGAGCGGCGAGCTGGCCCCGTACGGCTTCGGCCCGGACGGCAGCGAGCTGAGCTGGCTGCCGGCCCCGGCGACCTGGCGTGCCCTCTCGGTGGCCGCCCAGACCGGCGTCGCCGGCTCCACCCTGGAGCTGTACCGCGCCGCGCTGCGGATCCGGCACGAGCACCCGGCGCTGGCCGGCACGACCGGCGGGGTGACCTGGCTGGAGGGCGGGCCCGGCATGCTCGCCTTCAGCCGCACCGGCGGCGGGACCACGCTGACCTGCGTGGTCAACATCAGCGGCGCGCCGGCCCCCGTCGAGGGGTACGGCCGACCGCTCGTCGCCAGCGAGAACCTCACCGAGCAGGGATCGGGGCATCTCCTGCCGGTGGACGCAGCTGCGTGGTTCGAACGGCGCTGAGCCGGGTAACCCGCCATTGACCTGGTCGTCCGTTGTGCCCCGCGCCGACGGGCGACTGGGCCTGCCGACCCCTTGTGGTGGGGGGTGAGGTGGCACCGGCGCCTCGGGGAGTTCCCCGGGGCGCCGGCGCCCTCCTCGGCCCGGCCCCGCGCCGGGAATCCCGGCCCGGCTGACGGATCAGCGGCCCTTGCGCCGCAGCAGCTCCGAGATCCGCTCGAAGCCGGCCCGCAGCTCGTCCTCGCTGGGTGCCGGCTGCGGCGCGACCGGGTGCTCGGCCCGCGCGGCCGCCTGCTCCAGCTCCTCGTCGATCACGTCCTCGAAGTCCCCGTAGAGGTCGGACTCGTCGATCCGGGCCGCCTCGTCCTCGGCGGCGATCTGCGCGGCGGCGATCTCGCCGCGCACCTCCTCGGCCGACAACGCCGGCACCAGCGGCTCGACCACCGCCATCAGCTGCTCCTCGGCCACCACCGCCTCGGCCAGGGCCAGGGCATGCGGGCGCTCGTACGGGCCGCAGACCACCGGCTCCCACTCCGCGGGGTCGCCGAGCGGGCCGAACGTGATGATCCACGGCAGGCCGAGCATCGGCGAGTCGTCCGGCAGGTCCAACGTCACGAGTGCGCCCACGCGCTCATCATGGCCGGTCACGGCCGAAAGATGAGGGGCATTTGCGGCAACTGCCGGTTCGCGCATCGGTCCGTTTCCTGACCTGTTCGTCCGTCGACTCAGCCCGGGCGGGCGGCGTCGAGAGCGGCGCGGACCAGGGCGAGTGCCCGATCCGGCGGCACGCCCAGCCGCACCGCCTCGTCGGCGTACCGGGCCGCCGCCCGCTGCAACCGGTCGGTCGCGTCGTCGCGGCCCGGCGCGACGTACGTCCCGTGCCGCCCCCGGGTCTCCAGCAGCCCGGCCGCCTCCAGCTCCCGGTACGCCCGCGCCACGGTGTTCGCCGCCAGCCCCAGCTCGGCGGCGAACTGGCGCACCGGCGGCAGCCGGGTGCCCACCGGCAGCCGCCCGTCGCCGACCATCGCGGCCAACTGCCCGCGCACCTGCTCGTACGGGGGTACCGCCGAGCCCGGGTCGATCTCGATCAGCACGTCAGCCCGCCCCTCCCGGCGTCCCCGGATCGGTGTCCGGGTCCGTTTCGACGTCGAGGTCCGCCGGGACGGGCCCGTCGGAGAGGTCGACCACCCGCCCGTGCCGGCTGGTCGCGGCGAGCGCCGCGCCGAAGAGCACCAACTGGTTGAGCAGGTACAGGTAGAGCAGCAACCCGACCGCGCCGGCCACCACCGTGTACGCCGGGTTCCGCTCGGTGCGCACCACGTAGTAGCGCCCGACGGTGTTGAGCAGCGTGATGCCCACCGCGACGATCAGCACCACCGGCCGCAGCCGCCGGCGACTCATCCGCAGCCGGGGCACCGCCACCAGCAGCGCCGTCGCCAGCACCGCGTTGACCACCACGCTGAGCGCCGCGCTGACCGTGGTCAGCCCGACCGAGCCGGTGGCCCGCAGCAGGAAGCGCAGCAGCGACTCCAGGGCGTCGACGGCCGCCACCGAGACGCCGAGCATCACGAAGACCAGCACCAGGACGCCCAGGTCGACCAGGCGGCGCACCACCAGGTTGCCGGGCTGCTGGTTGAAGCCGTACATCAGCCGCTGCGAGGAGCGGATCGCCTCCACCCAGCCGATCCCGGTGAAGACCAGGATGACCAGGCCGATCACCCCGACGGTGTTGCTGCTCTCGGCGATCTGCTCGGGGTCGAGGAACGGCAGGTTCTCCCGCAGGAAGTCGGCCGCGGCGTCGCTGACCTCGTCGTTGTCCTCCAGGATCGCCCCGAAGATCGAGTACGCCACCAGGGCGAGCGCGAAGACGGCGAAGAACCCGTAGTAGGCGATCGCCGCGGCCAGCCGCCCGCCCAGCACGTTGGTGTAGAGGTCGATGGCCCGCCAGAGGTGGTCGAAGCGGGGCCACCGGTGCCGGGCCGTGGTGAACCGGCGGTCGATCCCGCCCGTCAGCCGGCCCCACGCGTCCACCACGTCATCCTCACCGATCTCCCGCCGCGGGGCGGGCCTGTGGCCACCGGCCCGGTCAGCCGCCGAGCCGGAAGTCCCGGCGGGGTTGCCACCGGGTCGCACCGCTGTGCGAGAAGAGCGTGAACGAGTCCACCTCGAACATGGCCGAGAAGTCGGCCAGGTCCTCGTACGCCCGGTCCAGCGCCTCGGGGGCGACGTCCTGCGCGACCGTGACGTGCGGGTGGTACGGGAAGCGGGCCTCCCGGTGCAGCTCGGGTGCGGCGTTGATGGCGGCGGCGAGCAGCTCGCACTCGCTGATCCCGGCGGCCACCGTCACGAACACCACCTGGGTCACCGGCCGGAACGTGCCCGTGCCCCGCAGGTGCAGGGTGAACGGCAGGTGCCGGGCGGCCACCCGGCTCAGGTGCTCCTCGACCGCCGGCAGCGCCGCCACCGGGATCTCGGTGGGCCCGAGCAGCGTCACGTGCGCCGGGACCACCTGCGGGTCGCCGGACTCGGCCCGGCGCCGGGTGAGCATGCCGCCCCACGGCTCCGGGACGTCCACCGCGATCCCGATCTGGATGGTGCCGCCGTCCACCGGCGCCCCGTCCCTGCGATCCACGCTCCGCGCCACCCCTCCACCCGTACCCGTCGGCCCGGAGCCGCTACTCGAACCGGACCGGGGGGAAGAACCCGATCCGGTCGTACGCGGCGCGCAGGGTCGGCGCGGCGACCGCGCGGGCCTTCTCGGCGCCGGCGGCGAGCAGCTTGTCCAGCTGCGCCGGGTCGTCGAGGTGGGCGCGGGTGCGCTCCTGGATCGGGCCGACGAACTCCCGGACCACCTCGCCGAGGTCCTTCTTGAGGTCGCCGTAGCCCTTGCCGGCGTACGCGGCGACCAGGTCGTCGATGCTCCGGCCGGACAGCGCCGAGTAGATGGTCAGCAGGTTGGAGATGCCCGGCTTGGTCTCGGTGTCGAAGACGATCTCGCGGCCGGTGTCGGTGACCGCGGAGCGGATCTTCTTGGCCGAGCGGGCCGGCTCCTCCAGCAGGTCGATGATGCCGGCCGGCGAGGACGACGACTTGGACATCTTCGCCGTCGGGTCCTGCAGGTCGGTGATCTTCGCGGTGTCCTTGACGATGTGCGGGGCGGGCACCGTGAAGGTCGGGCCGAACAGCGAGTTGAACCGCTGCGCCAGGTCGCGGGAGAGCTCCAGGTGCTGGCGTTGGTCCTCGCCGACGGGCACCGCGTTGGCCTGGTAGAGCAGGATGTCGGCGGCCTGCAGGATCGGGTACGTGAAGAGGCCGACGCTGGCCCGCTCGCTGCCCTGCTTCTGCGACTTGTCCTTGAACTGCGTCATCCGGCTGGCCTCGCCGAAACCGGTGATGCAGCCGAGCACCCAGGCCAGCTGCGAGTGCTCGGGCACCTGCGACTGGACGAACAGGGTGCTGCGCTCCGGGTCGATCCCCACCGCGAAGAGCTGCGCGGCGGCCACCCGGGAGCGCTGCTTCAGCACGGCCGGGTCGTGCCCCGCGGTGATCGCGTGCAGGTCGACCACGCAGTAGAACGCGTCGTGGGTCTCCTGCAGCGCCACCCAGTGCCGCACCGCGCCGAGATAGTTGCCGAGGTGGAACGAGTCGGCCGTCGGCTGGATGCCGGAGAAGACGCGCGGGCGGGCGGGAACGTCGGACATGGCGGCAATTCTGTCAGCAACGCCCGGCGTACGTCATGACGGGCCGGCGGGTCGGCTCGCCGCCGGCCCGGCGGGGGTGGTGACCTCGCGCCGCTGCTCGGGCAGGCGCGCCGCGGAGACCGCGACCCGGGACACCCGGCGCCCCTCCAGGGCCAGCACCCGCAGCAGCCAGCCGTCGACCGGCTCGTCCGGCGCCTCGGCGTCGACCGGGGACACCGGCACCTCGTCGCCGGCCACCGGCAGCCGGCCGAGCGCCGCCATCAGGTAGCCGCCGACCGTCTCGTACGGCCCGACGGGCAGCGGCACCCCGGTGCGCTCGGCGAAGTCGGCGAGGTTGAGCCGGCCGTCCACCACGGCGGGCAGTCCCGCGTGCGCGGGCTCGGGGTCGCCGTCGTACTCGTCGTGGATCTCCCCGACCAGCTCCTCGATCAGGTCCTCACACGTGACGATGCCGGCGGTGCCGCCGTACTCGTCGACCACCACCGCCAGGTGGTGTCCCTCCTTGCGCATCTCGGTCAGCGCGGCGAGCACCCGCTTGCTGCCGGGCAGCTGTTTGACCTCGCGGGTCAGCTCGCCGACGGTGGTGCACGGGTCGAGGTCGGGGCGGAGCAGCACGTCCCGCAGGTGCACGAAGCCGACCACGTCGTCCTGGGTGCCGTCGACCACCGGGTAGCGGGTGTGCGTCTCGGCCCGGACCACCCGCTCGGCCTCGGCGATGGTCAGCCCGGCGGAGAGGAAGACGACCTCGGTGCGGGGCATCATCACCTCGCGGACCAGGCTCGCGCCGGCCACCAGCACCTCGTCGATGATCCGCCGCTCGTCCGGGTGGAGCCGGGTGTTGGCCGCGACGAGGTCGCGCAGCTCGTCCTCGCTGATCCGCTCCCGACCGGCCGCCGGGCTGGCACCGAGCAGGTCGGTGACGAGGCGGGTGGCGCCGTCGGCGGCCCGGACGACGAGCCGGGCCACCGTCCGGGCGATCGGCCCGGGCCGGCGTCGGGGCCGCCCCGACGCGCGTCGACGCAGCCCGGGACCGCCCGCTTCCCGCATGGAAAAGATGGTAAGGCTGCGCGTCACCGCCGACCGGCGATGTTCGGATCTGTTCAGTCGTGAAGGTTTGTGATGGAATGAGGCGGGGCCGCGACGCTGAGCGCGTGCACAGCGTGCGGCCGTAGGGTGATCACGAACGGCCGCGACGGGACGCGGCCAGGCAGGAGGACCCGACGTGAAACTGCTCGTCACCGGCGGCGCCGGCTTCATCGGCAGCGTGGTGACCCGGATGCTGCTCGACAACGGCCACGACGTGACGGTCCTCGACGACCTGCGCACCGGCCACCGGGCCGCGCTCGCGCCGGACGCCACCCACGTCGAACTGCCCGTCCACGAGGCCGCCCGGGTGCTCACCCCGGAGGCCGGCTTCGACGGGGTGCTGCACTTCGCCGCGCTGATCGCCGCCGGCGAGTCGATGGTCCGCCCGGAGCTGTACTGGCACGCCAACACGGTCAGCTCGATCGCCCTGATCGACGCGGTCCGCGCCGCCCGGGTGCCCCGGCTGGTCTTCTCCTCCACCGCCGCCGTCTACGGCAACCCGACCGAGCTGCCCATCCCGGAGACCGCGGTCAAGGCCCCCACCAACACGTACGGGGCCACCAAGCTCGCCGTCGACATGGCGCTCACCTCCGAGGCGATCGCCCACGACCTGGCCGCCGTCTCGCTGCGCTACTTCAACGTGGCCGGGGCGTACCTCCGCGACGACCTGGCGATCGGCGAACGGCACGACCCGGAGACCCACCTGATCCCGATCGCGCTGGACGTCGCCGCCGGCCGGCGGGAGAAGCTCCAACTCTTCGGCGACGACTACCCCACCGTCGACGGCACCTGCGTGCGCGACTACATCCACGTGGCGGACCTGGCCCGGGCCCACCTGCTGGCGCTCAGCGCCGCCGTGCCCGGCCGGCACCGGATCTACAACCTGGGCAACGGCAACGGCTTCACCAACCGCCAGGTGGTCGACGTGGTCCGCGAGGTCACCGGCCACCCGCTGCCGGTGGAGATCGCGCCGCGCCGCGAGGGCGACCCGGCCGAGCTGGTCGCCTCCTCCGCGCTGGCCCGCGAGGAGCTGGGCTGGACGCCGGAGAAGCCGACCCTGCACGACATGGTCGGCGACGCCTGGGCCTTCTACCGCGCGCACGTGCTGGGGCAGCGATGAGCGGGCCGGCCGCGCAGACCGCGCCACCCGGTGCCGCGGCGGGCGACGTCGCGGCCCGCGCCGCCGCCGGCTTCCACGCCGCGTACGGCGAGCCGCCCGCCGGCCGCTGGGCGGCTCCCGGCCGGGCCAACCCTGACCCTGCGGACCGTGGTCGCCGCCGCCCCGCAGCCCGGTGAGCGGTGGACGGTCCGGTCGGAGCTCTCCGCCGAGGCGGTGGAGTTCGGCGCCGCCGAGGTCGACGAGCCGGGCCGGGTCACCGGCTGGGCGGCGTACGTGGCCGGGGTCATCTGGGCGCTGCGCGAGGCCGGGTACGACGTGCCCGGCGCCCGGCTGGCGATCGCCTCCGACGTACCGGTGGGCTCCGGCCTCTCCTCCTCGGCGGCCATCGAGGCGGCGGTGCTCGCCGCCCTGGTCGACCTGGGCGGGCTGGACCTGCCCGCCGAGAAGCAGCCGCGGCTGGCCCAGCGGGCCGAGAACGCCTACGTCGGCGCACCGACCGGCATCATGGACCAGTCCGCGGTGATCCGCTGCCGCGAGGGGCACGCCCTCTTCCTGGACTGCCGCACCGAGGCCGTCGAACACATCCCGTTCGACCTCGACGCCGCCGGGCTGGCCATGCTCGTCATCGACAGCCGCGCGCCGCACCGGCACGCCGACGGCGAGTACGCCTCCCGCCGCGCCGCCTGCGAACGAGCCGCCTCGCTGCTCGGGGTGCCGGCGCTGCGGGACGTGCCGGTCGCCGACCTCGACGCCGCGCTGGCCCGGCTCGACGACGACGAGATCCGCCGCCGGGTCCGGCACGTGGTGACCGAGGACCAGCGGGTGCTGGACACCGTCGACCTGCTCCGCGCCGGCCGGGTACGCGAGATCGGTCCGCTGCTCACCGCCTCGCACGCCTCCATGCGGGACGACTTCGAGATCACCGTCCCGGAGATCGACACCGCGGTCGAGGCGGCCCTGACGGCCGGCGCGCTCGGCGCCCGGATGACCGGCGGCGGCTTCGGCGGCTGCGTCCTCGCCCTGGTCGACGCCGACCAGGCCGACCCCGTGGCCCGAGCCGTGACGAACGCCTACGCCCACCGCGGCTTCCCCGCCCCCGCCCACGTCACGGTCCTCCCCGCCCCCGGCACCACCCGCCTCGACTAACCCCCCACGCCCGCCGACGTCGGGGGCCTCTTACAGAGAAAGAGTGGCTATCCACGTCGGAATAGCCACTCTTTCTCTGTAAGTGCGTCCGCAAACCCCGAGGGTGGGTCAGGCGGTGTCGACGATCATGCCGGCGGCGACGGTGCGGTTGGTGGTCTCGTCGATGATGACGAAGCCGCCGGTGGTGCGGTTGCGGCGGTACTCGTCGGCGAGCAGCGGCACGGTGGTGCGCAGCCGCACCCGGCCGATCTCGTTGAGCTTCAGCTCGCCGGCCGCCTCGTCCCGGTGCAGGGTGTTGATGTCCAGCCGGTAGTGCAGCCCGCGCACGATGGCCCGGGCCGACCGGGTGGTGTGCTTGATCGCGTACTTGCCGCCGACCTGGAGCGGGCGGGTCTCGTCCATCCAGCAGACCATCGCCTCGATGTCCTGCGACACCGCCGGCGAGTTGTTCGGCCGGCAGATCATGTCGCCCCGCGAGATGTCGATCTCGTCTTCCAGGCGGACGGTCACCGACATCGGCGGGAACGCCTCGGCCACCGGGCCGTCCGCCGTCTCCACCGAGGAGATCCGGCTGGTGAAGCCGGAGGGCAGCACCATCACCTCGTCCCCCGGCTTGAGCACGCCCGAGGCCACCTGCCCGGCGTAGCCGCGGTAGTCGGTGACGGTGGTGGACTGCGGACGGATCACGTACTGCACCGGGAACCGCACGTCGACCAGGTTGCGGTCGGAGGCGATGTGCACCCGCTCCAGGTGGTGCAGCAGCGACGGGCCCTCGTACCAGGGCATGTTCTCCGAGCGGGTGACGATGTTGTCGCCCCTGAGCGCGGAGATCGGCACCACGGTCAGGTCCGGCACGTCGAGCTTCGCGGCGAACGCGGTGAACTCGTCGGCGATCCGCTCGAAGACCTCCTGCGAATAGTCGACCAGGTCCATCTTGTTCACGCAGAGGACCAGGTGCGGCACCCGCAGCAGCGAGCAGAGGAACGCGTGCCGGCGGGACTGCTCGACCAGGCCCTTGCGGGCGTCCACCAGGATCAGCGCCAGGTCGGCGGTGGAGGCGCCGGTGACCATGTTCCGGGTGTACTGGATATGCCCCGGGGTGTCGGCGATGATGAACTTCCGCCGGGGGGTGGCGAAGTAGCGGTACGCCACGTCGATGGTGATGCCCTGCTCCCGCTCGGCGCGCAGGCCGTCGGTGAGCAGCGCCAGGTTGGTGTACTCGTCACCCCGGGCCGCGCTGACCGCCTCGACGGCGGCGAGCTGGTCGGTGAAGAGCGACTTGGTGTCGTACAGCAGGCGGCCGATCAGGGTCGACTTGCCGTCGTCCACGCTGCCGGCGGTGGCGAAGCGCAGCAGGTCCATCGGCCGGGCCTCCGGCCCGGCCCCGGTGGCGGCGCGGCTGTCCGCCGCGCCTGCGGCGATGGTCTCGGTGCTCATCAGAAGTAGCCCTCCCGCTTGCGGTCCTCCATGGCGGCCTCGCTGACCCGGTCGTCGCCGCGGGTCGCGCCGCGCTCGGTGATCCGGGTGGCGGCCACCTCCTCGATCACCTTCTCCACCGTGTCGGCGTCCGAGCGGACCGCCGCGGTGCAGGAGGCGTCGCCCACGGTGCGGTAGCGCACCCGGGCCTTGAACCGCTCCTCCCCCGCACGGGGGCGGAAGAACTCGTTCACCGCGTAGAGCATGCCGTCGCGCTCGACCACCTCGCGCTCGTGCGCGTAGTAGATCGAGGGCAGCGGGATGCGCTCGCGGGCGATGTAGTGCCAGACGTCCAGCTCGGTCCAGTTGGAGAGCGGGAAGACCCGGATCGACTCGCCCGGGTGGTGCCGGCCGTTGTAGAGCGACCACAGCTCGGGGCGCTGGTTCTTCGGGTCCCACTGGCCGAACTCGTCGCGGAAGCTGAACACCCGTTCCTTGGCGCGGGCCTTCTCCTCGTCCCGCCGGGCGCCGCCGAAGAGCGCGTCGAAGCGGTGCTTCTCCACCGCGTCCAGCAGCACCGGGGTCTGGATCCGGTTGCGCATGCCGTCGCCGGACTCGCGGACCATGCCGTTGGCCAGGGCCTCCGGCACGCTGGCCACGATCAGGTGCAGGCCCAGCTCGGCGACCCGCTGGTCGCGGTACTCCAGGACCTCGGGGAAGTTGTGCCCGGTGTCCACGTGCATGACCGGGAAGGGGATGTTGGCCGGGGCGAACGCCTTCTGGGCCAACCGGAGCATGACGATGGAGTCCTTGCCGCCGGAGAAGAGCAGCACCGGGCGCTCCATCTCCGCGACCACCTCACGCATCACGAAGATGCTCTCCGCCTCGAGCGCGTCGAGGTGGGAGACCTGGTAGAAGCGGGCGGGGGCGGTCATGACACGGTCTCGATCGGCGCGGATCCGCTCATGGATTCCAGACCTTTCCGGTCGGATACATCAAGAACAAGCGCTCAGGCTACCCGGAATGTCTCTGCAGCGCTGCAAGCAACCGAGTGGCGAGATCCTTGCGGCAGACCAGCAGGTCCGGCAGCCGCGGATCCGCCTCGTTGTATTTCAGCGCAGAACCGTCGATCCGGGAAGCGTGCAGGCCGGTGGCCGTCGCCACAGCGACCGGGGCGGCCGAGTCCCACTCGTACTGGCCGCCCGCGTGGATGTAGGCGTCCACCTCACCGGTCACCACCGCGGCGATCTTCGCACCGGCCGAACCCATCGGCACCAGGTGCGCGCCCACGTCCTCCGCCAGGTCGGTCAGGAAGACCGGCGGCCGGCTCCGGCTCGCCGCCAGGCGCAGCGTCCGTCCACCACCCGCGGTCGCCGCCTCCAACGTCAGCGGCGGGTACGCCGGCGGGTAGTCCGTGCCGAGCACCCGGTGCTGCGCCGGCAGCCCCACCGCCCCGGCCACCAGCCCGTGCGGCGTCGGCGCGTTGCGCGCCCAGAGCGCCACGTGCACCGCCCAGTCCGAGCGCCCCTCCTCGGAGAACTCCCGGGTGCCGTCCAGCGGGTCGACGATCCACACCCGGTCGGCGGTCAGCCGGGACACCGCCGCGGGGTTCACCTCCGCCGCCCAGGCCAGCCGCGAGCCCTCGTCCTCCTCCGACAGGACCGCGTCACCGGGTCGCCACCGGGCCAGCTCGGTACGGATCAGGTCGTGCGAGACCTTGTCCCCGGCCGACTTCAGGGCGCCCGCGTCGGCGAACCCCATCTCGGCCCGCAAGCCCAGCAACGCCTGCCCGGCCCGCGCCGCCAGCCACCGGGCGAACGCGCCGTCGATCATCGGAGGACTGCCCACGTACCACTCCCGTCGCCTCGCCGCGATCCGGGTCGCGGGTCGCGGCACGCCAGAAGGCGCAGACTACCGGCCGGGGCGGCCCGTTCCCGGTACGCCCCGCCCTCAGGCCCCGTGGTACGCGTTCTGCGTCGGCTCCACGCCCTTGGTGACCACCGACTCCACCACGTCCGCCGCCCGGTCCACCAGGAACTCCAGCTCCTTGCGCTCCGCAGCGCCGAAATCCGACAGTACGTAGTCAGCCGGGTCCTGCCGCCCCGGCGGCCGGCCGATGCCGAACCGCACCCGGACGTACTCCTTCGTCCCCAGCGACTTCGACATCGAGCGCAGGCCGTTGTGCCCGCCCTCGCCGCCGCCGATCTTGATGCGCAGCTGGCCGTACGGGATGTCCAGCTCGTCGTGCACCGCGATCACCCGCTCGGCGGGGATCTTGTGGAACTGGGCCAGCGCCGCCACCGGACCGCCCGAGAGGTTCATGTACGTCAGCGGCTTGACCAGCACCAGCTTCGGCCCGCCGAACCCCAGCCGCCCCTCGGCGACCTCCGCCACCGCCCGCTTGTGCCGGCCGAACTTCGCGCCCACCCGGCCCGCCAGCAGGTCGGCGACCAGGAAACCGACGTTGTGCCGGTTACCGGCGTACTCCCGACCGGGGTTGCCCAGGCCGACCACCAGCCACGGCCCCGCCTCGTCCGTCACGTCCCGTCCCTCCCGCCCGGCACCACACCGCACCTGTCCCGATACGCCGACAGGCGCCCCCGCTGTCCGCTGGGAGCGCCTGCCGTAAACGATGCGAACCGATCAGGCCTGGGTCTTGGCCTCGGCGCTCTCCTCGCCACCGGCGGCGGCCGGCTCGCCGGCCTCGGCGCCCTCGGACGACTCGGCGGTCTCCTCGCCGACCCCGGCCTCGATCTCCTCGTCGGCCACCTCGACCTCGGGCAGGGTCGCCTCGAGCTGCTCGGCGGTCGGGGCGGCGGTCACCGAGGCGACCAACAGCTCCGCGTCGGCAGCCAGCTCGACGCCGGCCGGCAGCTGCACGTCGGCGGCGGTCACCTGGGTGCCGGCCTCCAGGCCCTCGATCGAGGCCTCCAGGTGGTCCGGCACCTTGGTGGCGTCGGCGGTCACCGAGAGGGTGTCGTGGTCGTGCACGATCAGGGTGTCCCTGGCGGCCTCGCCGGTCAGCTGGACCGCGACCTCGACGGTGACCTTCTCGCCCCGGCGGACCAGCAGCAGGTCGACGTGCTCGAAGGTGTCCTTGATCGGGTCACGCTGGATCGCCTTCGGCAGCGCCAGCACCTGGGTGCCGTCGCTGACCTCGATCGCGAAGAGCTGGTTCGCGCCGCCCTTGCGGATCGCGGCCGCGAACTCGCGGGCCGGGAGCGCGATGTGCTTGGGCTTCTCGCCGTGGCCGTACAGCACGGCGGGCACCTTGCCGGCCCGGCGGGTACGACGGGCACCACCCTTGCCGAACTCGGTACGGGGCTCGGCGCTGATCTTTACCTCGGACACGGGGAAACTCCTGATGCTTTCGCTACGGCGGCTTGTCGTCTTGCGGTGCTGGGGCGAGGGGCTCGCTGGGGCTCATGCGTCATGAACGACTGCCCGGAGCACCGCGTCGATGACGGTGCCTCCGTGCGGTGCTTTTCAGCGACCCGCCGGGCACCCTCGCCGTGGCAACCGCACCAGTCTACCCGAGCTGATTCCGAGGTTTCCGGCAGTCCCCTCATCACCGTCCCCGCCGGCGCGTCGGCCGGCGGGAACGGTGCCGCGCCGCGGTCACCGCCGCGGCGCCGCGCTCAGCTCAGGCCGCCGAAGAGGGTGGTCACCGAGCCGTCGTCGAAGACCTCGCGGATCGCCCGGGCCAGCAGCGGCGCGATCGACAGCACGGTGAGCTTGTCGAGCTGCTTCTCCGGCGGGAGCGGCAGCGTGTTGGTCACCACGATCTCGCTGATCGGGCTGTTCTTCAGCCGCTCGGTCGCCGGGTCCGACAGCAGAGCGTGGGTGGAGGCGACGACGATCTCCGCCGCGCCGGACTCCTTGAGGATGTCGGCGGCCTTGCTGATCGTGCCACCCGTGTCGATCATGTCGTCGACGATCAGGCAGACCCGACCCTCGACCTCACCGACCACCCGGTTCGCCACCACCTGGTTCGGCTTCAGCGGGTCCCGCGTCTTGTGGATGAACGCCAGCGGGCAGCCGCCCAGCCGGTCGGTCCACCGCTCGGCCACCCGCACCCGGCCGGAGTCCGGCGCGACCACGGTCATCGGCCGGCCGGCGTACTTGTGCTCCACGTACTCGGCCAGCACGTCCATCGCGAAGAGGTGGTCCACCGGGCCGTCGAAGAAGCCCTGGATCTGCGCGGTGTGCAGGTCGACCGTGAGGATCCGGTTCGCGCCGGCGGTCTTCAGCAGGTCGGCCACCAGCCGGGCCGAGATCGGCTCCCGACCCCGGTGCTTCTTGTCCTGCCGGGCGTACGGGTAGAACGGCAGCACCACGGTGATCCGCTTGGCCGAACCGCGCTTCAGTGCGTCGATCATGATCAGGGTCTCCATGACCCAGGTGTTCACCCCGTGCGTGACGGACTGCACCACGAAGGCGTCCGAACCGCGCACCGAGTCCTTGAAGCGTACGAAGATCTCGCCGTTGGCGAACTCGTACGCGTCGGAAGGCGTCGGCGCGACGCCGAGCACCTCACCGATCTCCTTGGCCAGCTCCGGAAAGCCACGTCCGGAGAAGAGCATCAGGCTCTTGCGGTTTTCGGCGACGATGCTGCCCATGGGCCCGTCTGCTCCCGTTGGTCGGTGGTTCCCGGCGGCGGAAGCCGGGGACTATTCGGTTGCAGTATCCCCCGCAGCCGACGGCCGTCCCACGGTCTCGGCGTCCCCGTGGATTGCCTCACCTTCCCTTGCGACCGGGCCACCGGCCGACGCACCCTCCGCCAGCGCCCGCTCCGCCGCTGCGGCCGACACCGTGCCGGCCCGCTTGCGGGCCACCCAGCCCTCGATGCTGCGCTGCGGGGCCCGGGTCACCCCGAGCGCGCCCGGCGGCACGTCCTGCGAGATCGCGCTGCCCGCCGCCACGTACGCCCCCGCGCCCACCTCGACCGGCGCGATCAGGCTGGTGTCGCAGCCGATGAAGGCCGCCTCGCCCACCACGGTGCGGTGCTTGTTCACCCCGTCGTAGTTCACGAAGATCGTCGCGGCGCCGATGTTGGCCTTCGCCCCGATCGTCGCGTCACCCACGTACGACAGGTGGGGCACCTTGGCGCCCGGGCCGACCTCGGAGTTCTTCACCTCGACGAACGTGCCGACCTTCGACTTCTCGGCCAGCCGGGCGGCCGGGCGCAGGTACGCGTACGGCCCCACGCTGGCCCCCGGACCCACCTCGGCGCCCACCGCGTGGCTGCGCAGCACGGTCGCCGCCGCCCCCACCACGGTGTCGATCAGCGTCACGTCCGGCCCGACGACCGCCTGCGCGCCGACCACCGTCGTGCCCCGCAGCTGGGTGTTCTGGTCGATCACCGCGTCCCGCTCCACGGTGGCGGTGACGTCGATCCAGGTGGTCTCCGGGTCGAGGATGCTCACCCCGGTCCGCATCCACGCCTCGTTGACCCGGTCGCGCAGCAGCCGGCGCAGCCCCGCCAGCTCCACCCGGTCGTTGCAGCCCAGCGTCTCGACGTGGTCCGCGGCGACGTGCACACCCACCGGCTCCCCGGCCGAGACGAGCAGGCCGAAGACGTCGGTGAGGTACTCCTCGCCCTGGTCGTTGTCGGTGGAGAGCTTGCCCAGCGCGTCCCGCAGCCGCACCGCGTCGAACGCGTAGATGCCGGCGTTGATCTCCCGCAGCGCGCGTTGCGCCGGGGTCGCGTCCCGCTCCTCGACGATCTGCTCCAGCCGCCCCGCGGCGTCGCGCACGATCCGGCCCAGGCCGGTCGGGTCGGGCACCTCCGCGGCGAGCACGGTCGCCGCCGCGCCCTCGCCCTCGTGCGCCGCCACCAGCGCGGCCACCGTCTCGGCGCGCAGCAGTGGGACGTCCCCGTTGATCACGACCACCGTGCCGGAGGCCTCCGGCACCGCCTCCAGCGCGATGCGCACGGCGTGCCCGGTGCCGAGCTGCTGCGCCTGGAGGACCGGGGTGGCGTCCGGGGCGATCTCGGTCAGGTGCGCCCGGACCTGCTCGGCCCCGTGACCGACCACCACCACGGTGCGGTCGGCGGCCAGCGGCGCGGCCGCGGTCAGCACGTGACCGAGCAGCGTACGACCGAGCAGCGGGTGCAGCACCTTGGGCAGCGCCGACTTCATCCGCTTGCCCTCACCGGCGGCGAGCACGACGACGGTACGGAGGTGGGGCTGGGGCACGACGTGGCTCCCGTCGGGAAGGCGACACTCTCGCGGGCCATGCTAACCAGACTGCGGGGCGCTTAGTCCCATACCCCACGTGCGGCGCGATATCGGAGAAGGCTCGGCCGCCAGGGTTCGAACCTGAAACACGGGTACCAAAGACCCGGGTGTTGCCAATTACACCACGGCCGACTGTGACGCAAGACAGCTTAGCGCCTCCCTCTCAGCGGCCCCACCCCAACGTGATCGCTGCACCGAGCCCTGCGACGAGACCCTCGATCCTCCAGTACAGCTCTCGACTCCGCGACAGGCCCTTCATTTATGTCCGCAACTGTTCACTCCATCGGGGCGGAGCCCTAAGTTACGGTGACGTAGGCGTATCTCTGCGCTGGGAGGTGCCATGTCGACCGTGACGGACGAGAGTGCCACCGGGCCGAAGCCACTCACCCAGGGCCCACAGTCCACGGGCATCCTGATCGCGCTGTGGGCCTTCGTGGTCGCACCCTTCCTGGCCCTGCTCGCCGCCGTCCCGGTCGCCTGGGGCGGCTGGCTGGGCGGCCCGGACCTGGCCATCGCGGCCTTCTGGTACCTGCTCTCCGGGCTGGGCATCACCATCGGCTACCACCGGTACTTCACCCACGGCTCGTTCAAGGCCCCGCGCCCGGTGCGGGTGGCGTTGGCGGTGGCGGGCTCGTTCGCCGTGCAGGGCGAGATCATCCAGTGGGTCGCCGACCACCGCCGGCACCACGCGTTCTCCGACGCCGAGGGCGACCCGCACTCGCCGTGGCGCTACGGCGAGAGCGTCCGCGGGCTGGCCCGGGGCCTGTTCCACGCCCACGTGGGCTGGCTGTTCGGTCGGGAGCTGTCCAACCGGGCCCGCTTCGCCCCGGACCTGCTGGCCGACCGGGACACCCGGCGGGTGGACCGGCTCTTCCCGCTGCTGGTGGTGGTCTCGGTGCTGGGGCCGGCGGTGATGGGCGGCCTGGCCACCTGGTCCTGGTCCGGGGCGTGGACGGCGCTCTTCTGGGGCGGTCTGGTCCGCATCGCGTTGCTGCACCACGTGACCTGGTCGATCAACTCGGTCTGCCACGTCTACGGCGAGCGGCCGTTCGCCGTGCGGCAGGGCGACCGGGCATCGAACTTCTGGCCGCTGGCGCTGCTGTCGTTCGGCGAGAGCTGGCACAACCTGCACCACGCCGACCCGACGAGCGCGCGGCACGGCGTGCTGCGCGGCCAGGTGGACATCTCCGCCCGGGTGATCTGGCTGTTGGAGAAGGCCGGCGCGGCGCAGGACGTCCGCTGGCCGAAACCGGAGCGGATCGCCGCCAAGCTGGTGAAGCCGGCCGCACGGCGCTGAAACCGGGCGATGCCCGCGGAGGTTACCTGGCAGTATGGCCGGGTGACCGAGGTAGACGGGCACGGCGGCAGGAACATCCCACGACAGGGCGTCACCGAGCGCCGGCGAGGTGACGAGATGGCGGACGAGGCCACCGACGGACGGCGGCGGGCGGCGGGCGCGCCGGCCGCGAAGCCCACCTCCCGGGTACGCATGTCCGCGGCGCAGCGGCGGGAGCAACTGATCTCGATCGGCCGGCAGATCTTCGCCGAGCGCGGTTTCGACGCCACCTCCATCGAGGAGGTGGCGTCGCGGGCCAAGGTGTCCAAGCCGGTGATCTACGAGCACTTCGGCGGCAAGGAGGGCCTCTACGCGGTGGTGGTCGACCGCGAGGTGCGGGCCCTGCTGGACCGGATCGCCACGGCGTTGACCGCCGGGCACCCGCGCGAGCTGCTGGAGCAGGCGGCGCTGGCGCTGCTCACCTACATCGAGGAGGAGACCAGCGGGTTCCGGGTGCTGGTCCGGGAGTCGCCGCTGATGGCGGCGACGGGGAACTTCAGCAGCGTGATGAACGACGTCGGGCACCAGGTGGAGCACATCCTGGCGGCCGAGTTCTCCACCCGGGGGTACGACCCGAAGCTGGCCGAGCTCTACTCGCAGGCCCTGGTCGGGATGGTGGCGTTGACGGGCCGCTGGTGGCTGGAGGTGCGCAAGCCGCGCAAGGAGACGGTGGCGGCGCACCTGGTGAACCTGTCCTGGAACGGGCTGTCCCACCTGGAGGCGAAGCCGGGTCTGATCACCCGCAAGCGGGCCTGACCGCCGGCCGGTTCAGCGGGCGCCGGCCTCGGAGATCGGGTGTTGCCGGCGGCGGCGTTCCTCTTCGGCGTGCTCGTCCGTGCCGACCTTGTCGTAGAGGCCGGTGGCGAGCAGCAGCAGGCCGAAGAGCATCGACACGATCACCGTGGACATGGAGAAGTTCAGGAAGTTCGCGGTGGTCTGCAGGACGGACATCATGGCGAGACTGGTGACCATGAAGACCGCGCCGGCGGTCAGGTTCATGTAGTGCCCGAGGTTGCTGCGCCGGGACGCCCCGATCATCAGCACGATCCCGAAGACCACGGAGACCAGCGAGAACGCCAGGTTGGTACGAAGCCCGAGCGCCCAGTTGGGGCCCCGGTCGAAGAGCGGCTGCCCCCAGGTCTCGAAGACGCCCCAGACGCCGAAGACCAGGATGTAGAGCCCGACCAGCCCGGCGAAGACCCGGTACAGCGGGCGAGCCGGATGGTTCACCGGAAAGTGCGCCATTGACCCCTCCGTCCGAGAAGACCTCTTTCCGGAGAATTGTCCCTCAGGTCGGACTCCGCCGTCCGGCGAACAGCCGGCCGGGCACCGGGCCAACGAAAGATCCCGCCCCGCCCGGGAGCAAGCCACGGACGAAGCGGGACCACGGACGGTTGTCGCCGGAGCCCGACCCGCGCAGGGATCAAGCCTGACCGCCCGGAGCGGGTCGGGCTCCGGCGACAACCCGAAGCGCAACCACCAGGATCAGAGGACGAGCCGGGCCTTCTCGAAGGCTTCCTTCTCCTCGTCGGTGCCGACCTTGCCGTACATGCCGGCCATCAGCAGGACCAGGCTGAGCGTCAGCACCACGATCACGGTGAGAATGCTGAAGTTGCCGATGTTGGCGTCGGTCTGCAGGAACGCCAGCTCGGCCAGGCCGAGCACCATCAGGCCGTAGGCCAGGAACTGGTTGATCGCCACGTCGAGGTTGCGGCCGATCACGGTGCCGGCCAGCACGAGGATCCCGAGCAGGATGCTCAGCAGCGAGAATCCGAGGTTCGTCCCCTGACCCAGGACCTTGGTGTCATCCTGGGCGAAGAGGTCGTTGCCGGCGCTCGCGATGACGCCGAGCACACCGAAGACCACCAGGTACAGACCAACGAGCCCGCCGATCGCCCGGTAGATCGGCCGCGCGGGGTGGTTGACGGGGGTATGGGCCATGTCTGAGTCTCCAACGCCGTGGGGATGAGAGAGGTCGACGACGATTGTCCCGCACGCCGGGATGTGACGCCGCACACGGCCCCCGTCTCCTGGCGGGACGGACGCGCGGCGGCGGTCAGACCGGCGGGATCTCGTCGGCCAGGGTGAGCCAGGTCTCCTCGGTCCGCTCCCGCTCGGCGCGCACCTCCTTGAGCTGCGCGTCGAGTTCGGCGACCTTGGCGTAGTCGGTGGCGTGCGCGGCGAGCTGGTCGAGCAGCCCGGTCTCCTTCTGATCCAGCTTGGCGATCTGCCGTTCCAGCCGGCTCAACTCCTTGCGGGCCTGCCGGGCCTCGGCGGCGGACATGCCGGTCGGGGCCGCGGCGCCCGGGGCGGCCGTGGGAGCCGCCGGGAGCCGCGCCGGCTCGGCACCGCCGGCCCGCGACAGGTACTCGTCGACCCCGCCGGGCAGGTGCACCAGCCGGCCGTCGCCGAACATCCCGTACGCGACGTCGGTGACCCGCTCGATCAGGTAGCGGTCGTGGCTGGCCACGATGATCGTCCCGGGCCAGGAGTCGAGCAGGTCCTCCAGCGCGGCCAGGGTGTCGGTGTCCAGGTCGTTGGTGGGCTCGTCGAACAGGAGCACGTTGGGCTCGCCGGCGAGCAGCCGGAGCATCTGCAACCGGCGGCGCTCCCCGCCGGAGAGGTCGCTGACCGGCGTCCAGAGCCGCCGGTCGTCGAAGCCGAAGATCTCGGCGAGCTGGGCGGCCGAGATCTCCCGGTCGCCGAACTGCACCCGGCGGGCGATCTCCTCGACGGCTTCCAGGACGCGCAGGTGGCCCGGGAGTTCGGCCAGTTCCTGGGACAGGAACGCGGGCCGGACGGTGGAGCCGGTGTGGAACCGGCCGCCGTCGGGCCGGGTGAGGCCGGCGAGCAGCCGCAGCAGGGTGGTCTTGCCGGCGCCGTTGCGGCCGAGGATGGCGATCCGGTCACCGGGGCCGACCTGCCAGGTGGTGTCGTGCAGGATCTCCTTCGGGCCGGCGTTCAGGCGGACGTGTTCCAGGTCGTACACCTGCTTGCCGAGCCGGGCGGTGGCGAGCCGTTGCAGCGACATGGTGTCGCGCGGCGGCGGGACGTCGGCGATGAGCGCGTTGGCCGCGTCGATCCGGAACCGCGGCTTGGAGGTACGGGCGGGCGGGCCGCGGCGCAGCCAGGCGATCTCCTTGCGGAGCAGGTTCTGCCGGCGGGCCTCGGTGGCCGCGGCGACCCGCTCCCGCTCGACGCGGGCGAGGGTCCAGGCGGCGAAGCCGCCCTCGTAGGCGCGGACGGCCTGGTCGCCGACCTCCCAGGTCGTGGTGCAGACCGCGTCCAGGAACCACCGGTCGTGGGTGACCACGACCAGCGCGCCCTTGCGGCCGACCAGGTACTTCGCCAACCAGTCGACCCCGCCGACGTCGAGGTGGTTGGTGGGCTCGTCGAGGATCAGCAGGTCCGATTCGCGGACCAGCAGCGCGGCCAGCGCGACCCGGCGCCGCTCGCCGCCGGACATCGGGCCGACGGGCTGGTCGAGGCCGAGGTGCGGCATGCCGAGGCCGTCGAGGATGGCCCGGACGCCGGCGTCGCCGGCCCACTCGTGCTCGGCGCCCATGCTCTGGCCGAGCCAGGCGGTGCCGAGCACCACGTCCCGGACGGTGGCCTCGGGGGCGAGGGTGAGGCTCTGCGGCAGCCAGAGGACCCGCAGGTCGCGGCGGTGGGTGACCCGGCCGTCGTCCGGTTCCTCCTGCTTGGTGAGCAGCCGCAGCAGGGTGGACTTGCCGGCGCCGTTGAGGCCGACCACGCCGATCCGGTCGGCGTCGTCGAGGCCGAGCGAGACGTCGGTGAGCAGCGGCCCGGCAGCGCCGTACCCCTTGGACACCCGGTCCAGGTTGACGATGTTGGCCACGACCTCACCTCCCATGATCAAGGCGTCCCGGTGCCGGCTGGCACCTGGGGACGCCTGACCTCCAAGGGTACGCGGACCGCCCGGCCGCCCGCCCCGCGCGGCTCGGGCCGGCACGCTGCCCTGCACAGGGGTCCCCTCGGCCGCCCCGGCCCGGCGCCCACGATCAACTCCGGGTCGCCGGAACGGGGGTGTCCCCGTCACCCGGACACCCCCGTGTTGCCGACCTGGAGTCGATCTTGCGTGCGCAACGCGCCGTGGCGCTCGCCGGGCGAGGCCGGCGCCCGAGGCGTCGGGGGCGCGGGGCGCGCCGGTCAGGTGATGCGGGCTCCGGCGACCGGCCCGTGGGCGACCCGGGCCTCCCGGCACACCTCGGCCGCCTCCAGATCGCCGGCGATCCGCTCGGCGTGGGCGGCGTCGGTGGCGAGGAAGACGCAGGTGGGGCCGGAGCCGGAGACGATGCCGGCCAGCGCGCCGGCCGCCTCGCCGGCCTTGAGGGTGTCGGCCAGCGACGGGCGCATCGCCAGCGCGGCGTCCTGGAGGTCGTTGCCGAGGGTGGCGGCGAGCACCCGGGGGTCGCGCTGGCGCAGCGCGGCGAGCAGCGCGTCGGTGCTGCCCAGCGGCTCACCGGCGCTGCCGGCGTCGCGGAGCCGGTCCAGCTCCCGGTAGGCCGCCGGGGTGGACAGGCCGCCGTCGGCGATGGCGACCACCCAGTGCCAGGAGGTGGGGCGGGCCAGCACCGGGCTGACCGCCTCGCCCCGGCCGGTGCCCAGCGCGGTGCCGCCGTGGATCAGGAAGGGCACGTCCGAACCGAGGTCGACGGCGATGCCGGCCAGCTCGTCGCGGGACAGCCCGGTGCCCCAGAGCGCGTCGCAGGCGACCAGCGCCGCGGCCGCGTCGGCGCTGCCGCCGGCCAGGCCACCGGCGAGCGGGATCTGCTTGCGCAGGTGCAGCCGGGCGTGCGGCATCACCCCGGCGTACCCGGCGAGGGCGTGGGCGGCCCGGATCACCAGGTTGGTGTCGTCCAGGGCCAGCTCGCCGGCGCCCTCGCCCTCCATGGTCAGGGTGAGCGTGTCGCCCCGGCGGGCGGTGAGCTCGTCGTGGATGGAGATGGCGTGGTAGACGGTGTTCAGCTCGTGGTAGCCGTCGCGGCGCAACGGCCCCACCCCGAGGTGCAGGTTGACCTTCGCCGGCACCCGGACGCGGACCGGTCCGCTGGCGCCGCGCCGCTGCTGCTCGTCGTCGTCCGGTCGCCAGGCCTCGGTCACGGGGCGAGTTCCCGCCGGCGCGGGCGGATGTCGAACGGCTTCTCCACGATCAGCTCCTCGGCGGAGTCGGCGGCCGGCTCGCGGCGGCCGTCAACCAGGTCGTACGCGTACACGTGCGGCGTGCCCCCGGCGGACACGGCGCCAGCCTACTGCGCGGCGGGCGCGGCGGCCGGAGCCGACGCGGCGATGGCGGCGAACTGCTCCACGGTGAGTGACTCCCCGCGCGCGCCGGGGTCGACGCCGGCCGCCGTGAGCGCCGCGGCGGCCCGGTCGGCGCCGCCGGCCCAGCCGGCCAGCGCGGCGCGCAGAGTCTTGCGGCGCTGCGCGAACGCGGCGTCCACCACGGCGAAGACGCGTTCCCGGGGGACGTCGGCGCGGGGCGGTTCGCGGCGGGTGAAGGCGACCAGGCCGGAGTCGACGTTGGGCACCGGCCAGAACACGTTCGGTGGCACCTTGCCGGCGGCGCGGGCCCGGGAGTACCAGGCCAGCTTCACCGACGGGATGCCATACACCTTGGAGCCGGGACCGGCGACTAGCCGGTCGGCGACCTCCTTCTGCACCATCACCAGGCCCTGCCGCAGGGTGGGCAGCTCGGCCAGCAGGTGCAGCACCACCGGCACCGCGACGTTGTAGGGCAGGTTCGCCACCAGCGCGGTCGGGGCCGGCTCGGCCAGGTCGGCGGCGCGGACCCGCAGCGCGTCGGCGTGGTGCACGGTGAGCCGGGCGGCGTCCGGGCCGGCGTGCCGGGCGGCGGTCTCCGGCAGCGCGCCGGCCAGCGTCCGGTCGATCTCCACGGCGTGCACGTGGGCGGCGACCGGCAGCAGGGCCAGGGTGAGCGAGCCGAGCCCCGGCCCGACCTCCAGCGCCACGTCGTCCGGGGCCAGCCCGGCGGCGGTGACGATCCGGCGGACCGTGTTCGGGTCGTGCACGAAGTTCTGGCCGAGCTTCTTGGTGGGGGCGACGCCCAGCCGGGCGGCCAGTTCCCGGATCTCCGCCGGGCCGAGGAGTCCGGTCACGCCCCGTAGCGTATCGGCGGGACCGGGCCCGCTCACCACGGGCCGAAGACCCGGTCGCCGGTGGCGGAGATGGCGGCGCAGAGTTCGTCGAGGTCCGCGCCGGTGGTATCGGCCAGGAACCGGACCGTCAGCGGAATCAGGTACGACGCGTTCGGCCGCCCCCGGTGCGGCATCGGGGTCAGGTACGGCGCGTCGGTCTCCACCAGGAGCTGGTCGAGCGGGGTGAGCGCGGCGGCCTCGCGCAGCGTACCGGCGCTGCCGAAGGTGACGGTGCCGGCGAAGCTGAGCAGGTAGCCCCGGCGGACGCACTCGGCGGCGAACTCGGCGTCGCCGGAGAAGCAGTGCAGCACCACGGTGTCCGGCGCGCCCTCGTCGTCGAGGACGCGCAGCACGTCGGCGTGCGCGTCCCGGTCGTGGATCACCAGGGCCTTGCCGTACCGCTTGGCGATGGCGATGTGCGCCCGGAAGCTCCCCTCCTGCGCGGCCCGCCCCTCGTCGCCGGTACGGAAGAAGTCCAGCCCGGTCTCGCCGACGCCCCGGACCCGGTCCCGGGCGGCGAGCGCCTCGATCTCGCGCAGCGCCTCGTCGAGGTCGGCCAGCCGGGGCGCCTCGTTCGGGTGCAGCGCGACGGTGGCGAGCACCGCCGGGTACTTCTCGGCGACGCCGGCGCCCCAGCGCGAGGAGTCCACGTCGACGCCGACCTGGACCAGCCGGTCCACGCCGACGGCGGCGGCCACCTCGATCGCGGCGGCGACCGGGTCGTCGGCGGGACCGCCGCCGCCGTCCTCGTCGTGCTCGCGACTGCGGGGCTCGCAACCCCGGCTCACTCCTCGCGCTCGCGGAGGCACCCCCGCCTCGCTGACCGTGATGTCCAGGTGGGTGTGGCTGTCGAGCACGGGGCGGGGCAACGCCTCCGGCGCGGGCGGGAACTCCCCGGCCCGGCGGGCGGCCCGCTGCTTGCGGGTTTCGGTCGGCTCACTCATCGCGGCCAGCATCACACACCGCCACCGGGCCATGTCTCCGGGACGCCATAGACTGTTCACCGGCCTGGCATCAACCGCGATTACCGTCTGCAGGATGACCGTCACCCGTCAGGCCAGCGACACCGGGTTGCGTGTCGTCCACGAAGGCACGACGTACCCGGCGGAGGAGATCGCCCGGGGCGCGGCGTACGAGCTGTTCCGCGCCGACGAGGCACCCGGTTTCGAGTGGGCGCCCCGGCCCGGCTCGGCGCTGCCGTGGCGCAGGTTCGTCCACGTGACCGAGATCGGTGCGGTGCAGGGGGCGGCGGAGCCGGCCGAGGAGCCGGAGGCGCCGCTGCTGGTGCCGCTGCACCGGGAGCGCGGCTGGGCGTATGTGCACCAGCTCAGCCAGCAGCCGACGGCGGCCGGGGACCCGACGCTCACCACCGTCCGCGCCTCGGCGGTGGTGCGGCGCGGCACCCGGATGGTGAAGGTGCTCTCCGCCCAGCAGCTCGCCGGCTACGTGCGGGGTTGGCTGCCGCACGGCTTCTGCTACCGGGAGCACGACGTGGCGCACCTGCGTACGCCGGCGGCGCTGGCGGTGCTGCGCGGCGATGGCGCGGGCGGCGGCGACGACGTGGCGTACGTGCTGCGCTGGCGGGCGGCCGACCCGGTCGACTACGACGTGCCGGTCGGCCCGGCGCACCGGGGGCTGCTGGCGCTGCCGCCCCGGGACCGGCTCGGCCCGCCGGTGCTGGGCACCGGCTTCGTGCCGAGCAACGCGCAGCTGATCCCGGAGTTCGTCACCCGGGACTGCGCCGACCTGCCGCTGCCGGCGAACGCCACCCTGCTCGCGTACACCGCGGAGGGGGTGGAGGTGGTGCTCTACAGCTACCAGGCGGAGCAGCGCGCCTGGCTGCGGATGGTCGGCCCGCAGTGGCGGCACCTGCTCGCCGCGGTGCCGGAGCTCCCCCCCGACCAGGAGTACCTGCCCACCGGCGACGCACCCCGCTCCACGCAACTGGTCGGCGGCCACGGCGGCACCGAGTACGAGGCGGTGGCCGACCTGCCCGGCGGCTTCCGGGTACTGGCGATGACCCGGGCCGCCCGTTACCCGGTGGAGTGGGTGGCCCGGCGGCTGCGGTACGCGCGCTGGCGGGACGTGCCGTGCCTGGTGTTGCGGGAGGAGGCGGGGTGGCTGCGGTTGCGGCTGTGCCGCCCGGACCCGGACTCGGTGGTCGGCACCGGGTCGCAGTGCCACGAACGGGGCGTCTACGAGACGTGGGCGCCGGGGGCTGAGGTCACCGACGACCAGGTGGTGGACCAGCCGTACGTGCTGTAGAGCCGGGAGCGCATAACGGGCAGCGGGTCGGGAAAGCGCGGGCGTCCGACTTCCACGGATCAGGAGACCCGCATGCCTTTCATCACCGTCGGGGCGGAGAACGCCGCCCCCATCGACCTGTACTACGAGGATCACGGCTCGGGCCAGCCGGTGGTGCTGATCCACGGGTTCCCGTTCAACGGCGCGACCTGGGAGAAGGTCTCCATCCCGCTGCTGAACGCCGGCTACCGGGTGATCACGTACGACCGGCGGGGCTTCGGCGCGTCCGGCCAGCCGGCGACGGGGTACGACTACGACACCTTCAGCGCGGACCTCGACGTGCTGATGACCCAGCTGGACCTGCGGGACGTGCTGCTGGTGGGGCACTCGATGGGCACCGGTGAGGTGACCCGCTACCTGGGCACGTACGGGTCGAGCCGGGTGAGCAAGGCGGTGCTGCTGGCGCCGCTGGCGCCGTTCCTGCTGAAGACGGCCGACAACCCGGAGGGCGTCGACAAGCAGCTCTTCGACGGCTTCCAGCAGGCCATCCTGGCCGACCGGTTCGCCTACCTGACGTCCTTCTGCGACGCCTTCTTCAACTACTCGGAGAACAAGGGCAGGTGGGTCAGCGAGGAGGCGTACCGGGCGCACTGGAACATCGGCACGATGGCCTCGGCGAAAGGCACCCACGACAGCGTGGACGCCTGGCAGACCGACTTCCGGGGCGACCTGCCCAGGATCGACGTGCCGGTGCTGATCGTGCAGGGCGACAAGGACAACGTGCTGCCGTACCCGGCGACCGGGCAGCGGCTCCAGCCGATGCTGCCGGGCAGCCAGCTGATCACGTTGAAGGGCGCCCCGCACGGCACACCCTGGACGCACGCCGACGAGGTCACCAAGGCGATCCTGGACTTCGTCAGCCAGCCCAGCATGGCCCGCGCCTGACGGCGGAGGCGGAAAGATCGGCGGCGCGGCCCCGGGGGAAACCCGTGGGCCGCGCCGCCACGTGCGGCTCAGCCGGCCAGGCGGGCCAGCTCCTCCTCGACGATGGAGGGGTCGAGCTTGCGGAAGACCGGCTTCGGCGCCGCCAGCGGCCGGCCGGCCGCCACCGGTACCGACTCCCAGCGCGCCCCGACGGTGTAGTCGCCGGTGAGCACCGGGTACGCCGGGCCGCCGTCGAGGTCGTCGACCTCCTCGATCACCGGCATCGGCGCGTGCACGCCGGTGCCGCCGAGCAGCTCGTGGATCTTCTGGGCGGAGTGCGGCAGGAACGGGGTGAGCAGCGTGTTGGCGTCGCTGACCACCTGGAGCGCGACGTGCAGGATGGTGCCCATCCGGGGCTTGTCCGCCTCGTCCTTGAGCTTCCACGGGGCCTGCTCGGAGAGGTACCTGTTGGCCTCGGCGACCACCTTCATCGCCTCGCCGATGGCCTGCTTCTGCCGGTGCTTGGCGATCAGGTCACCGACGACGGCGAAGCCGGCCCGGGCGGTGGCGAGCAGCGCCTCGTCGGCCTCGGTGAGCCCGGCCGGGTCGACCGGCGGGATGGCGCCGAAGTTCTTCGCCGCCATCGAGACGGACCGGTTGACCAGGTTGCCCCAGCCGGCGACCAGCTCATCGTTGTTGCGGCGGAGGAACTCCGCCCAGGTGAAGTCGGTGTCGTTGCTCTCCGGGCCGGCGACGGCGATGAAGTACCGCAGCGCGTCGGCGTCGTAGCGCTCCAGGAAGTCCCGGACGTAGATGACCACCTTGCGGGACGAGGAGAACTTGCGCCCCTCCATGGTCAGGTACTCGCTGGAGACCACCTCGGTGGGGAGGTTGAGCCGGCCCAGCTCGCCCGGCTCGCCGTCGTTGCTGCCCTCGCCGGAGTAGCCGGAGAGCAGCGCCGGCCAGATCACCGAGTGGAAGACGATGTTGTCCTTGCCCATGAAGTAGTAGCCGCGGGCGTCCTTACCCTCGCCGTCGGCCGACCACCACTTCCGCCAGGCTTCCGGGTCGCCGGTGCGGCGGGCCCACTCGATGGAGGCCGACAGGTAGCCGATCACCGCGTCGAACCAGACGTAGATCCGCTTGTCGCCGCGGTCGCGCCAACCGTCGAGCGGGATCGGCACGCCCCACTCCAGGTCCCGGGTGATGGCCCGGGGCTGGAGGTCGTCGAGCAGGTTCTTCGAGAAGCGCAGCACGTTGGGCCGCCAGCCCTCCCGGGTGTCCAGCCACTGCCGCAGCACGTCGGCCAGGGCGGGCAGGTCCAGGAAGAAGTGCTCGGTCTCGACGAACTTCGGCGTCTCGCCGTTGATCTTCGACTTGGGGTCGATCAGGTCGACCGGGTCGAGCTGGTTGCCGCAGTTGTCGCACTGGTCGCCGCGGGCGCTGTCGTAGCCGCAGATCGGGCAGGTGCCCTCGATGTAGCGGTCCGGCAGGGTCCGGCCGGTGGACGGGGAGATCGCACCGGTGGTGACCTTGGGCACGATGTACCCGTTGCGGTGCAGCCCCTGGAACAGTGCCTGCACCACCGCGTAGTGGTTGCGGGTGGTGGTGCGGGTGAACAGGTCGTAGGAGAGCCCCAGCGCCCGCAGGTCCTCGGCGATCACCCGGTTGTACCGGTCGGCCAGCTCGCGGGGGGTGACCCCCTCGGCGTCGGCCTGCACCTGGATCGGGGTGCCGTGCTCGTCGGTGCCGGAGACCATGAGCACGTCGTGGCCGGCCATCCGCATGTACCGGGCGAAGACGTCGGAGGGAACGCCGAAACCGGAGACGTGGCCGATGTGGCGCGGGCCGTTGGCGTACGGCCAGGCGACCGCCGCGAGAACGTGACTCATGACCAGCAAGCCTAGTGACCGCGCCCCGGTGGCCGCGAACCAATAGGCCTCCCCGTGTCGGGGCCGACACCGCCGGCGGTCGATCCACCCCCGGCCGTTCGTCCGATTTGTCCCCGACACGCGGCCTGAGCTGCCCGGCCCCTCCCCCGACGCGGTGTCCAATGAACGCCGTGACTGGCAGACGAGCGGCACCCGGGCGTGGCGAGAAGTCCCCGGGCACCAGGACGGACCCGCCGGCCGCGCCGCCGCGGGGTGGCGCGGTCGCGCCCCAGCCGCGGGTGGTGCCGGGACCGGACGAGACGCCGGTCGAGGTCGAGCCGACCACCGGCGCGCCGGTCGACGCGGTGCCGCGCCGGGTCCCGGTCCGTCAGCCGGCGCGCGGCCCGCGCGCCGATCGCGCCACCGACACGGGTACGGCGGAGGGGGACGCCGCCTTCTGGGCGCCGATCGAGGAGGTGCACTGGGACGGTACGCCGCTGCGCGAGGAGCCGAAGCGCGGCGAGCGCCCGCTCGCCGGACCCGCCCGAGCGCGCCCGTCGCGCGCCGCGCACCCGCCCGACCCGGTGCGGGGGCTGGCGGTGCTGGTGACGCTGAGCCTGGTCGCCGCGTTCTTCGCCTGGGTGAGCGCCGGGCCGTTCTGGCTCGCGGTCGGGCACGCCAGCACCGGCACGGTGGTGATCACGGACTGCACCGGGAACGCGCTGACCCAGCGCTGCCGGGGCGTCTTCTTCGCCGACCGGGGCCGGTTCCTCGCCCACGGGGTCCGGGTCAGCGGGGTGCCGGGCGAGCGCCGGGCCACCGGTACGGCGCTGCCGGCGCGGATGACCGGGGCGGGCGACGACACCGCGTACGTCGGCACCGGTTTCGGCCGGCACCTGAGCTGGCTGCTCGGGTTGCTGGTGGTCGTCGGCTGCGGGGCCGGCATCGCCCGCGGGACCGGGGCGACCCTGCTGGCCGACGCGCGGCAGCGCCGCTGGGCCACGGCCGGCGCGTACGGCGGGCCGGTGCTGATCACCCTGGGCATGCTGATCGCCGCCTGGTGAGGCCGACCGCGCGTCAGGCGTGCACCACGGTGTAGACGTCGCGGCGGCGCAGCCCGTACCCGGCGGCGACCTCGCTGATCGCGTCGCGCCGGGACAGCCCGGCGGCCTCCCGTTCGGCCACCGCGGCGCGCAGCACGTCGTCGTCGGGGCGTTCCGCCGGCCGCTCCGGAGCCCCGGCGACCACCAGGGTGATCTCCCCGCGCGGCTCGCCCTCGGCCGCCCAGTCCGCCAGCTCGCCGAGGGGCCGGCGGACGATCTCCTCGTACGTCTTGGTCAGCTCGCGGCAGAGCGCGGCCGGGCGGTCGGCGCCGAAGGTGGCGGCCAGGTCGGCCAGCGCGCCGGCGATCCGGTGCGGGGCCTCGAAGAAGACCAGGGTCCGTTCCTCGGCCGCCAGGGCGCGCAGCCGGGACCGTCGGCCGCCGGGCGAGCGGGGCAGGAAGCCCTCGAAGCAGAACCGGTCGCAGGGCAGGCCGGACAGCGCCAGGGCGGTGGTCACCGCGCTCGGGCCGGGGGCGGCGGTGACCGGCACGCCGGCGTCCAGCGCGCCCCGCACCAGCCGGTAGCCCGGGTCCGAGACGCTCGGCATGCCGCCGTCGGTGACCAGCGCGACCAGGTATCCGGCGGTCAGCACCTCGACCAGTTCCGGGGTACGCCGCTCCTCGTTGCCCTCGAAGTAGGAGACGATCCGGCCGCCCACGGTGACGTCGAGGTCCCGAGCCAGCCGGGTGAGGCGGCGGGTGTCCTCGGCGGCCACCACGTCGGCGGTGGCGAGCACCTCGCGGAACCGCGCGGAGGCGTCGGCCGGGTTGCCCAGCGGCGCGCCGAGCAGGACCAGGCGCCCGGGCTCGGACATTTCACCCACGAGTAGCGCTCCTTCATCGATCGGCGTGCCGATGTCGGGGACGATGGGCGCCACCGGGCACCTCCAGAGCCTACGATCGCCGGGTGACGAGTGCGTCGACAGCGCAGAGCGCGAACGCGACCGGACCCGACCAGGGCATTCCGCCCACCGATGGTGGCGGCGTCCCGGCCGTCGTGCGTCGCCGGCTCGCCACCGTCGAAGCCCGGCTGGACGTGAACTCCTGGATCGCCACCGCCGTGGTGGTGGTGATCGCCGCGATCCTGCGCCTGCTCGGCCTGAGCAGCCCCAAGGGCAAGATCTTCGACGAGATCTACTACGCCCGGGACGGCTACGGCCTGATCGACAAGGGCGTCGAGTGGAACTACAAGGACAACGGCCCGTCGTACGTGGTGCACCCGCCGCTGGGCAAGTGGCTGATCGGGTTCGGCGAGTGGGCCTTCGGCTACGCCGACCAGGAGCACAACATCTCGGTGCCGGGGCACCTGTTCACCACCGCCCCGGAGTTCGGCTGGCGGTTCTCGGCGGCGCTGGCCGGCATCCTGTCGGTGCTGATGCTGACCCGGATCGCCCGCCGGATGTTCCGCTCCACCACGCTCGGCTGCGCGGCCGGCCTGCTGCTCGCGCTGGACGGCTTCCACCTGGTGCTCTCCCGCACCGCGCTGCTCGACATCTTCCTGCTGCTGTTCGTGCTGGCCGCGTTCGGCGCCCTGGTACTCGACCGGGACGCCCGGCGGCGACGCTGGGCCCGGGCGTTGGACGACGGGCTCGACCCGGCCGCGCCGGGGCGGGCGGGGCGGCCGGCCGGCGGCTGGCGCACCTGGCCGTGGTGGCGGCTGGCCGCCGGGGTGCTGCTCGGCTGCGCCTGCGCGGTCAAGTGGAGCGCGCTGTACTTCGTGCCGGTGTTCGCGCTGCTGGCGCTGCTGTGGGAGGTCGGCGTCCGGCGCTCCGCCGGGGTACGCCGCCCGTGGCGCGACGCGCTCCTCGACGAGCTGCCCTGGCTGGTGCTCGCCGGGCTGCTGCTGGTCGTGACGTACGTGGCCACCTGGTCGGGCTGGCTGCTCGGCGACGACGGCTACTACCGGCTGGCCGACCGTTACCCCAACACCCCGGGGCTGAGCGACACCCCGATCCTCGGCGCGCTGAACAACCTGTACCAGTACCACCGGGCGGCGTTCGAGTTCCACACCGGGCTGGAGACCCCGCACAAGTACCAGTCGTGGCCGTGGCAGTGGCTGCTGCTCGGCCGGCCGGTGGCCTTCTACTGGTCGGGTGACGGGGCGTGCGGGGCGCCGAGCTGCGCCTCGGAGATCCTGCTGCTGGGCACGCCGCTGCTCTGGTGGTCGTTCCTGCCGGCGCTGGCCGCGACCGCCTGGCTGGGCCTGGCCCGGCGGGACTGGCGGGCCGGAGCGATCCTGCTCAGCCTCGCCGGCGGCCTGCTGCCCTGGTTCTGGTTCGCCCTCGACGGCCGGACGATGTTCTCCTTCTACGCCGCTCCGGCGCTGCCGTTCCTGGTCCTCGCCGTGGTCTACGTGCTGGGCGCGATCGTCACCCCGACCGGTCCCGAGGGCGGCGCGGCGACCGACGCCGACCTGGCGCGCGGCGACGACCGCCGGCTGATCGGCGGGGTGATCGTCGGCGCGTACGTGCTGCTGGTGGCGCTCTGCTTCGCGTACTTCTACCCGATCTTCGTGGGCAACCTGCTGCCGTACGACGACTGGTCGGCGCGGATGTGGCTGGACGGCCGCTGGATCTGACCCCGCAGGGGGCGGCGCGCGGCGGGCCGGGCGGGAGACGCCGGTGGCACGGGGCGGCGCGCACACGATAAAGCGCGCCCCGATCGCCTGCCACGGGGGAAGCGGGCGATTGGGGCGCGCAAGACAAAGCTTAACCACCCTTCGGCACCGGCACAACGGGGCGACTTGGGTCAGATTCCCGACCGATGTCAAGGCGCGAGAGAGGTTTACCTCCGGCAATTGACGGATGGTCACCATTCTGTCGACGGTCTGCCGCAAAGCCCGTGTAGGCCGTACCGTTTCCTGCTCGAACACGAGGATCACTGCCGGACGGACGGTGGAGGGTCCGGCACCGGGACGGCGCACGAGAAGCACACGGACGCCTCACCCGATCCACCCGGACGTGACGGGCCGCCCCGCCGAAGTCGCGCGCCGGACACCCGGGGCGGAAGGCGACAGGAAGGGCGCCCAGCCGCCCCAAGTGATCATCCAGAGTGGACGGCACTACACTCCGCCCGATGATCAACAAGAGACGACCGACGGCCGTCCTGATCGGACTGCTGGCGGCCACCGTGCTGACCGGTCCGGCGCCGGCCCTGGCGGACGAGGAGCCGCCCACCGAGCCACCGAAGGTCGAGCTGGTGCTCGACGTCAGCGGCTCGATGCGCGCCCGGGACATCGACGGCCGCAGCCGGATCTCCGTCGCCCAACAGGCGTTCAACGAGGTGGTCGACGCGCTGCCCGAGGAGACCCAGCTCGGCATCCGGGTGCTCGGCGCCACCTACCGGGGCAAGGACAAGAAGCAGGGCTGCCTGGACACCCAACAGATCGTGCCGGTCGGTCCGGTCGACCGGGTGCAGGCGAAGGCGGCGGTGGCCACCCTGCGGCCGACCGGCTTCACGCCGGTCGGGCTGGCCCTGCGCTCCGCCGCCCAGGACCTCGGCACCGGCGCCACCGCCCGGCGGATCGTGCTGATCACCGACGGCGAGGACACCTGCGCTCCGCCGGACCCCTGCGAGGTGGCCCGTGAGCTGGCCGCCCAGGGCACGAAGCTGGTGGTCGACACCCTCGGCCTGGCCCCGGACGAGAAGGTACGCCGGCAGTTGCTCTGCATCGCCGGCGCGACCGGCGGCACGTACACGGCGGCGCAGAGCGCCGACGAGCTGAGCGGCCGGATCAAGCAGTTGGTGGACCGGGCGAACGAGACGTACACCGCCGCGCCCACCGTGGTCGGCGGCACGGCGGAGTGCGCGAACGCGCCGCTGCTCGCCCCGGGCGTCTACAGCGACCGGGAGGCGTTCTCCGAGCACCGCTGGTACCGGGTGCCGGTGCGGCCGGGGCAGGAGCTGCGCGCCTCGGTCAGCCTGGCACTGGACCGCCCGGTGAACCCGGACCACGGGGTGCTGCTGCGGGCCACCGCCGCCGACGGCCGGGAACTGGTACGCGGGGTGGACGCCGGCAGTGGGCGTACCGACGTGGTCTCGGCGGGCCTGCGCTGGTCGGCGACGGAGGACGGCGCCACGCCGACGCCCGGTGCCACGCCCGTTCCCGCCACGACGGTCTGCCTGGTGGTGAGCAACTCCTTCGCGCCCCGGCCGGGCACCCGGGCCACGCCGGGGATGCCGGTCGAGCTGACCGTCGACGTGGTCGCCTCGTCCCCCGCCCCGGCCGCGCCCGACCTGGGCCGGGGCTGGGTGCTGCTCGCCCTGCTCACCCTGGCCGGCCTGCTCACCGGCCTGGTCGCCGGGCTGCTCACCCGCTGGTGGGTCGCCACCTGGAGGGAGAACTGAGATGCGTACCCCGATGATGCTGGCGGGGGCGGCGCTCGCCGCCGGGCTGGCCCTGCCGGCCGTTCCCGCCGCGGCGGCCGCCCCCACTCCCTCGCCCGGCGCCACCCCGGTCACCCGGGCCGGCACGTCCTTCCTCACCGCCACCGGCATCGCCGCCGGTCAGCCGGTACGGGTGGGCGCCTCCACCGGCGACCACCTCTACTGGTCGTTCCCGGCCTCGGCCGGGCAGCGGCACGAGATCACCGCGACGGTGTCGTTGCCGAAGGCCCGCACCGGGGCGTCCACCTGGACCGTCGAGGTCTTCGACGGGCTGCGCCGCCGGCAGTCCTGCACCGCCGGGGCGCAGACCCCGACGGTCGACGCCGCGACCCGCAGCGTGTCGCTCGGCTGCACCCTGCGCCAGGTGCGCTCGTGGGCCGAGCCCTGGTCGGCGGACCCGCTGCCCGGCACCTACTACCTCCGGCTGTCGGTGACCGAGCTGCCCGAGGCCGACCTCGGACTCCCGGTCGACGTCGACCTGCTGGTCAGCGCGGACGGCGACGGCTCGCGCGACGACGGCGAGCTGAAGGCGCCCCTGGTGCCGACCACCAAGGCGGGCACGGTGCTGACCGCGGAACCGACGGCAGCCCCGGCCGAGCAGGCGGACGGCGGGTTCGGCGACCTGCTGCCCGACCTCGGCTCCCGATGGATCTGGAGCACGGTCGGCGGGGTGCTGGCCGCGGTGGCCGGCGTGGTCGGCTTCGCGCTGACCCGCCGTCCCCGCCGGCCCTGACCGGAGACGGTGGCCGCCCGACCGGGGCGGCCACCGCCGCTCAGGTCGTGATCGGCCCCCGGGGGACCCAGCCGATGAACCGGTCCTGAAGGGACGTCATCGGCGCGGCACGCAGGTCGGCGGTGGCGGCCGCCAGACAGGAGCCCAGGTAGACGCTGAGCGAGGCGCGGTCCACCTGGTACTCGCTGAGCAGCCGGGCGCGCTTGGTCGGACACGGCCACTCCTCGTCGCAGGAGTCGCAGGTCCACGCCGGTGTCACCGGAACGTGCTCGTCGGGGTGAGAACCCGAGGGTGCCGGGGCACCGGTCATCGTCACTTCCTCTCGGATGGTCGTACCTGGCACCGGCCCGCCGCGTCGACGACGCGCGGACGCCGGCAAGATCCCCGCGACGCCCTAACAGCGCTACGGGACGCTCCGGCGTTACACGGTTGCGGTACGTTCACCGTCGATGGCCGCCAGGAACCTCTCCGCCGAGCGAGGTGACGCTCTGGCCCGGGTCGCCGCCCGTGCCGGCCGACCGGCTCGACGCCGAACGGGCCAGACTGTCGTCGTACCTGAAGGGGGTGGGTGATGCGTGACCTGCTGCCGCCGACCGTCTCGGTCGTGGTGGCCGGGCCGACGGACTGGGCGGGCGAGCTGCTCCCCGGCGAGCAGAGCGGTCTCGGGGCGCGCGCGGTCGAGAGCCGGCGGCGCGACTACACCGCCGGGCGGGTCTGCGCCCGGCGGGCGATGGCCGAGCTGGGGCTGCCCGAGCTGCCGGTCCCGGCTGCGGCCGATCGCTCCCCCGCCTGGCCGGCCGGGCTGGTCGGCACCATCACCCACACCCGCGGCTACTGCGCCGCCGCGGTCGCCCGGGCGACCGACATCCGGTCCGTCGGGATGGACGCCGAGCGGCACCGCGAGCTCAACGAGGGGGTACGCCGGCTGATCTGCCGCCCTGAGGAGGAGGAGCGGTGCGCCCGGCTGCCGGCCGGCACGTCCTGGCCGTTGGTGCTGTTCAGCGCGAAGGAGACCGTCTACAAGGTCTGGCACCCGGTGGTCGGGTCCTGGTTGGACTTCCAGGACGCCACGGTCGAGCTGGACCCGGACGCCGGGACGTTCACCGCGCGGATCGACCCGGTGCGGGTGGCGGCGGCGACCGTGGCCGATCCGCCGTCGGTCGTCATCGGACGCTTCGTCGTCGAGGGTGACCTCGTGCGCACCGCGGCCGTGCTGACGCATTGACCGTTCGGCCCGGTCCGGATCCACGAACGGCGGGTCGGACCCGAGACAATTCCGCGTTGCCCGCACCGACTAGCGTCGAAGAGTTCCCGATGCAGCCGAAGTGCCGAGGAGTACGGTGAGCCAGCCCCAGCCCCCTTACGGGCCGCAGGACCCCAACCAGCCGCCCGTCGATCCGTTCCCCACGGCGCCGGTGCCGCACCAGCAGTACCCCGCGGACCCGACCGCGCCGCTGCCGCCGGTCTCCGGTGCGCCGCAGTACCCGAGCGCCCCCCAGCCCCCGTACGCGCCGATGGACCCGACCGCCGTGCAGCCGCCGACCTCCGGCGCGCCGTACCCGCCGGTGTCGGGCGCCCCGCAGCCGCCCGTCTCCGGCAGCCCGTACCCGCAGTACGACCCGAACGCGTCGATGCCGCCGGTCTCCGGCGCGCCGTATCCGCCGGTCTCCGGCGGCGGCTACCCGCCGGTGTCCGGTCCCGGCTACCCGCCGGCTCCCGGCCAGCCGCTCGGCCCGCCCATGCAGTCCGGCGCGAAGAAGAAGCCGTGGGTCATCATCGGCATCATCGTCGCCGTGCTGTTCCTGCTCTGCTGCGGCGGAGGCATCGCCGCCCTGGTCGCCGGCGGCAAGAAGGCCGCCGACAAGGCGGAGGAGATCGAGCGCTCCCTGCCCACCCCGCGCACCACCGCCGCGCCGGCCTTCCCCGGCACGAAGCCCTCCGCGTCCGCCTCGGCCGCCGACGGCGAGACCTTCAACATGGAGCCCGGCGACACCCTGGTGATCGAGGACGACGAGGGCACCATCGAGATCACCATCCGCAAGTTCTCCACCTCCACCAAGGGTTGCCGCTCCTACGCCCCCGCCCCGGACAAGGGCCTCTACCTGATCGCCGACGTCACCGCGACGGTCACCAAGGGCAAGGCGTCGATCAACCCGTTCTACTTCCAGTGGGTGGCCGAGAACGGCACCACCGTCAACGGGCTGGCCGGCGCGCTTTCCGGCTGCGGCGGCGACATGCTGGACTCCGGCAGCGGCATCCGCGCCGGCAACAAGCGTTCGGGCGCGGTGGTCTTCGACGTCAAGGACAAGAAGGGCGTCGTGGAATACCAGCACAAGTTCGAGGCCGCCGGCTCCTGGAAGCCGTGACCTCCCCGGTCCACTGGCGGGCCGGGCTCCCCATCGTGGGGGCCGGCCCGCCCCCTTTTCCGGGTCGACCAGGTCGTCGGCAGCCTTCTCGGCGGTCGCCGGGGGTTTCCCGCCACGGCGGGCGGGGACGCGGGGCGGGAGGCGCGGACAGCGCGACTGGTCCACGAACCGACGAGGGGGCGGCATGAGTTCCACCGAACGGGCGAAGGACAGCGTCGAGCAGGTGGCCGGCCCTGCCCGGGCCCAGCTGGGCGACATGAACCAGGACGAGCGGTCGCAGGCGGAACGGGTGGCCAAGCGCGACGAGATCCGGGGCCGGGAACCCGGCGAACACGTCCAGGAGGACGCTCGGGACGTCAGGGGCGATTTCACCAGCTGACGACTCCGGTTGAGGAGAGCTGACCATGCGAATCCCTCACCTGATGGCCGAGCGGTGGGTGAACTCGCCGCCGCTGGCTCCCGACGCGCTGCACGGTCAGGTGGTCCTGCTCGACATCTGGGAGTACACCTGCATCAACTGGATCCGTACGTCGCCCTACGTCAAGGCGTGGCACCGCGACTATTCCGACCTGGGCCTGGTCGTCATCGGCGTACACGCGCCGGAGTTCGAGTTCGGCAGGCACGCCGAGAACATCGACCGGGGGATCCGCGACCACAGGCTCGCCTATCCCATCGCGATCGACAACGACTTCAAGATCTGGCGGGCCCTCGGCAACAACGCCTGGCCGGCGAAGTACCTCTTCGACGCGGACGGACTACTGGTCGACCAGTGGGTCGGCGAGGGCAGCTACGAGCGCGTGGAGTCGGAGATCCGGCGGCTGATCGAGGTCAGGGCGCCCGGCACCAAGCTGCCGCCGGTCAGCCCCGAGGCGATGGCGTTCGCGACGACCGGGGAGCCCTCGTACCTCGGCGTCACGCCCGAGACGTACGTCGGCGCGCACCGCGCCGAGCCGGGCACCTTCGCCCTGACCGGCGACTGGGAGACCAGCGGCGAGTACATCGAGCTCGCCGGCGGCACCGGCGAGCTCGCCCTGCCCTTCAACGCCGGCGAGGTGAACCTCGTCGTGGACCCCGGTCCGTCCGGACAGGCGGCGATCGACGTGCTGCTGGACGGGAACCCGATCGGCGACGAGCGCGGCGACGACGTCGACCCGGACGCGGTGGCCCGCGTCGACCGGGCGGGGATGATCCGGCTCGTCGCCGGGGCGTCGCGGGACGATCACCTGCTGACCCTCGGCACCAGCCAGCCCGGTCTCCGCGCGTTCGTGTTCACCTTCGGCCCGTGAGCGTTGCTGCTGCTTACTTGGGCAGTTCCGCGCCCGACTGCTCGTTCACCATGTACTCCGCGTACCAGTCGGGCCAGTCCGGGTCCACCTGGCCGGTGCGCTTCTCGTGCTCGCCGTGGGCGGCCGCCGCCCGGCGGAGCGCGCTAGCCAGGTCGCTCACGGAGGCGAAGGACGTCGCGGCAGCCTCGATCCGCCCGGGCAGCCGGGTCGTGACCTCCTGAACCAGCCAGTTGTTGCCGTCGGGATCGTTGAACGAGGTGCGCGAGAAGTAGCTGCGACGCTCGGGATCCAGACCGTTCACCGGCCCCTCGGGGCCCATGTGGACGACCTCGCCCGCCTCGACACCAGCCGCTACCAGCGCGTTCCGGGCCGCCTCGACGTCGGAGACGACCAGGTACGCCTTGGCCGAACCGGGGGCGGCCGACATGAGGTTCGGCCCGAACTGCACGGAGCAGTCGGAGCCCTGCGGCGTGAACTGGACGATGCCGGGCGGGGTTTTGTCGAGCCGCCACCCGAGGCGCCCGTAGAACTCCTTCGCGCGGTCGACGTCCGAGACCGGGATGACAACGACCTCGAGCTTCAGGTCGACGTCCCGGATGTTCGGGGTCCCGCTGGCGTCGGTTCTCGGGCTCATCGCGGCCTCCCTGGGCTGAGTCAGGACGTCATGCGTCTCCCGGCGTCGCGCGACTTCCCCGATTTCTGGCCTGCGTGCTGCGCCAAATGGCCGGGCGCGCGCCGTCTGACGGGCTGCCGCGTGGGCGGAGGCCGCCGGTGGGGCAGGGTCTCGGTGACGACGCTACTGCTTCGGTACGTGCGGGGTGTCCGATTCGCGGCATCACGTCCTCTGCCGGCCCGTCAGATTGCGACCGGGTGGCGCGGTTCGTAGAGACCGAGTTCGCCGCCGCCGGGCAGGCGTAGCGCGGTGCGCAGCCCCCACCGCTCCTCGGTGACCGGGATCGTGAACTCGACGCCCTTCGCGGCCAGGTCGGCCATGGTCGCCGCAACGTCGTCGCACATGAGGAAGAGTTCGTGGGCCGGTTCGCCCTCGGTCGGGTGCATGGCGAGCTCGGCCGGTGGGAGCTTGAAGATGAGCCAGCCATGACCGGCGTCGACGTGGTGGTAGCCGAGCGTGTCCCGGAAGAAGGCACGGTCCGCCTCTGGGTCGCGGCTGTAGATGATCACATGAGCACCATTGATCACTCACCGACCATAATGCTGAGGTCCGAGGTGGCAACGCCAATCTCGCCAGAAGATGCCAGGTACCGCCTGACTCCCGAGGTCAACTGACCCGACCCGCGCATGACGAGGCTGGCCTGGGGTCCTCCGACAAGCCGCGTGACCGAGCGGGAGCCTGCCGAGTTGAGCCACGGATGACCCCTGGTCAACCCACGGACGGTGAGGTGCATGGACGACGGAGAACGCGAGCAGGCGCTGCTCACCGCCCTGACCACCGAGCATTTCGTGCTTCAGACCTCGCGCAGCGCGACCGTCACCGAGTCGGTGGGTCGGGCGACCGTCTTCCTGTCCATGCTCTCTGCCGCGCTGATCGGGTTCGGTTTCGTCGCCAGCAACGCCGCGCTCGTCCGGCCGTACCTCGGGGCGGTGCTGCCGACGCTGGTGATCACCGGACTGCTCACATTCCTGCGGCTGGTGCAGAACATGGTGGAGAACGAGCTGGATCTCGCGCGGATCCAGCGCATCCGGGCGTACTACCATCGCCGGCTGGCCGGCGAGCACGACTTCTTCGCCGACGCGGTGCAGGGCGAGGGCATCATGCGGGCGACCTGGGCGGCGGTCGGTAACGCGCCCCGGCGGGCGCAGCTGTTGCTGACCACGGCGGCGATGGTGGGCGCGGTGAACGCGCTGCTGGTGGGGCTCGCGGTCACGCTGCTGACCGGGCTCGCGGGGCTGTCGCCCGGGTTCGCGGTCGGCGTCGGCACGGTGTTGGCTCTGCTGGCCTTCGCCGCGCAGGTCGCCTACATCAACCGCGAGTCGATCTCCCAGCCCGGGTAGGGGATCAACCCTCGACGCTCGGACGAGCACGCACTGCCCGTCCTTTGATCACGGCGAATACGACGAGACCGAGGCCGAGAAGGGCGACGACGGCCACCCATAGCAGGCGCAGACCCAGCATCAGCGGCACGAGCCCAAGCATCGACGGGATCGCCAGCAGGCACGCGATCCCCATCAGCGGATTCAACGCCATCAGTCCCACCTTTTCGCCCCGGACCGACCACCAACCGTCTGCACTACCGCGCTTGAGCCGCGCAGCCTCGAACAGCATGGGCAGACCGGAGGCGGCAAACATCCCCAGGAACAGGGTCTGCAACCAGCCGCGGTGGCCCCAGGCCTCGGTTTCGACCCGATCGCCGGCCGGCAGTTCGATCGCTACGGGGGTGCCCTCCCACAGCAACGCCTCTGCCTCTGCCTCATCCCTGAGCCTGCGGCTGCCCGAGGTCGGGACCTCGGTCTCGGCAAACAGCACGTACTCAGCGTCCTGCTCCACCATCAGGTGCCAGTCACTGCCGGGGCCACGACTGTGCCAGGGGCCGGACAAGGTGACCGGGATCCGCTCGAGACAGCCCTTCGGCGGATCGGCATCCGGCTCTACCCGCATGGTCCCCGCAGGGCACTCCACGGCTCGCCGCATCGCGACCGCTTCGCGGATGCCGTCCGGGACGCCGGCCAGCGCCAACAGTCCGAGCACGCCCGCCAGCAAGCCGTAGAGCACGAGGAGCGCCGGCCGCGTCCAGAACGCTCGGCGCCAGAACTGCCAGCCGCGAGGGGGTGCCTTCGTTCGCCTGGACACAGCAACCACCTCCCTCCCGATTGTGGCGTGCCGTTGCCCAGATTCGAGGGCGTCGCATCGACCTGGTCTGACCAGGAAAGACTCACCAAACAGACATCGCGAGGGGTGTGGCGGGGTGGACAGCTCGCCCTCCACACCCAGCTCGACGGTGAACCGGCGTGTGACAGTTGCCGCTGAGCCGGACAGGTAGGGGACATGGACAACCAAGAAGAACCCAGATGAGCCGCGCTGGTGCCCGGGAGGAGCGCTTCCGTTCTCTGCACAGGGAGACATATGCCGACCTGCTGCGCTTCGTCGAGCGGAGGGTCCCGGTCACCGAGGCTGAGGACATCGTCTCGACGGTCTTCCTGACGGCCTGGCGGCGATTCGACGAGCTGCCGGACGATGCTCGACCGTGGCTGTTCGCGGTGGCCCGCAAGACCATGGCCAACCAGTCGCGCGGCTGGTTGAGGCGCCAGGCCCTGGACGTCCGGCTGGTGTCGCTGGAGGCACGCGAGCTGTCCGACGACGCCGTGAGTGCCGCGACGCGAATCGACCTGGAACGCGCCTGGCGCGTTCTACGCCCCGCAGACCGCGAGGTTCTCGCCCTGGTCGCGTTCGACGGATTGACGGCTGAGCAGGCGGCCACCGTGCTCGGCTGTCGCCGGTCGACCTTCGCCATGCGGCTCGGCAGGGCCCGGCAACGGCTGCGGGCCGCTCTGGAACCGGCCGAATCCGTCGCCCCTTCGTCTTTCCGCCCTCACGATTTCAAGGAGCAGCAGGCATGGACTCAAGCATGAAGGACCTGCAGCAGCTGGCCGTGCTCGACCCGGCGCGTGGGCGCGAGCCCACCGCGCTGGAACGGACCCGTTCGGAGGCGTTCGTCGAGCGGGTGATGGCCGGTCAGACCACGGGGGCATCCGCTCGCCGGCCGGCGCGGCGCCGGCTGGTGATGGGCCTCGCCGCGGTCGCCGCGGGTGCCACCGGAGTCGTGGCCGTGCCCGCGCTGCTGCCGGGAACGGCGGAGGAAGCGGTCGCGGCCTGGACGCCCACGCCCGGTTCGCTCACCGGTGCGCAGGTGTTGCCGCAGGCCCGGATCTGCGCGGGGAACGAGGTGGGAGGCAGCTCGTCGGCGGTCGACCCGGCGGACGTGCTCCTCGCCGAGCAGCGCGGGCTCGCGACGCTGCTCATCATGAAGAAGGGCAGCGGCGTCATTGTCGAGTGCCTGAGCGCGGGAGACGACGACCAGCTCGCCTCGATGGGCCTGGCCGACGGCCCGCTGCCGGCCCTGCCCGCCGGCACGGTGGACCTGCAGACGATGAGTTCCATGGGCAGTGGCGACGCCATGTGGTCGAACATCGTGGGCCTGGTCGGCCCGGGGGTCACCGGGGTGGACGTTCGCCTCGACAACGGGAAGGTTTTCCAGGCCAGCGTGAAGTCCGGCTGGTGGGCGGCCTGGTGGCCCGGTCCTGAGGGCGGCGAGGTGGACCGCCTCACGGTGACCGTGCACACCGCCAAGGGGACGACCAGCTACCGCCCTTCCGAGCTGCCCTGACGTGACCCGGCTGCGGCGGCCCGCTGGCCGCCGCAGCCGGGTCGCCGTGACCAGCCTCACCCGTAGCCATACTCGTCCACGTCGAGCTCTGCTCTCGTCAGTCGAAGAAACTCCAACACCCGAGCATCGATGTGCCAGCCCAGCAACTGGTGCTGACCAGGGAGCTTCTGCAGGCCTTCGACGGGGCTGGTCAGGTCCTCTTCCTCGCCATCCGGATGCTCGAACACCCGGACGACTTGCAGCATGCTCGCGCCCGGCGCTCCATCGCTGTTGTCCAGCTCGACGGCCAGTTCACCGATGCGCTCCGCGTGACCGAAGAGCCGATCCACGATCCGGTTGATCTGTTCGTCGACCGTCAACCCAGGCTTGCGACACGTGATCTTCCACCGGTGGCTGGCGGGCCGCACCGGGCTGGCCAGGCGGCTGCCACGAACGACAATCTCGTCCGGTTCGATGCCGAGCCTCGCGGTGATCTCGGCGGCGGAAACCCGGTTCGAACTCAGCGCGAAGTACGCGTACTGAGAGATGATCACCGGCGGACCATACCCACGCAGGTACCGGCGGCGCTGCCTGTTTCTTGCTGCACTTCGCTGCGGTACGAGGTCGAAAAAGGCCCGTCTCCCACCACGGGAAACGGCCTTTGAACTGGGTGGAGCTGAGGCAATTTTGAACCTCTGACAGTGATGATGCGAACTGGCTGCATCGTGGTTCGGTCCGGCTGTTTTCGAGGTCACGGGCCCTGCTGGCGCTCTGTTCGACCTGGTTCGGCTGGCATGGTTGCTGTACTTCGCTGCTGTACCGCTGGCATCAGACGAGGCGCTGCATGCGGACCTTCGGGCGCTCGTTTCTCAGGTGGCCTAGCTTGTGCTGGCGGACCTGCTCGTCCCAGACCTCCTGGTCGTAGTCCGGGTCCGGTGGGACCCACCTGTGGGAGCCGTCGCTGTAGTGGAACTTCTCGTCTCCGGGTCGCAGGATGCTCATCGGGTCCAGCCGAGAAATCGGTAGTGCAGGTGGCCGGCCGGGACGTGGGCCAGGTCCTGGGCGGCGTCGACGAGCTGGGCGGCCAGGTAAAGGGCTAGCGATACCGGGGCGTGGTCGTACTCGGCTCGCAGCTCCCGGCGCCGGGTTTGGCAGGGCCATTCCCACGCGCAGCCGCCACAGGACCAGGCCGGCTTGATCGGGTGGTGAGTGGTCATCGCGGGCCGTCCTGGCTGGGCCAGTGGCCGCGGTTGATCGGGATTCGGTGACGGCTTCGGCACGGCAGGGTCGCGCCGCAGCGGCAGATATACCGCCGGTGCCGCCACGACCACACGGGCCGATGGCGACGGGCGAGGGTGAGGGCTGCCGCCAGGACGTACTCGTCGTAGGTGATGCGCTTCATCGGCCCGCCACAGTCAAGGCCACCAGCCGCCGAGTTGGGAACTTGGAAGGGAGCACTGCCGCCTCCTCGTGCCGCAGGTGTCCGAAGGCGTGGATGCCCGATCACGGGGGATGCGCCGGGCATCCACGCCGGCGAGGACGGCCCACAGTGCCAACCGGGGGAATCGACCTCCTCGGCAACCTCCCACAGGTACCGTTGGGTAGTCAAGGGCTGACGTAGGTGGTCTACTCGTGTTGCCAACCGAGGGGAACACCTTGCCACCGCGTTACCGCTATGAGCAGATCGCCGACGACCTCGCCGAACGCATTGCGTCCGGCGAGTTCCCGCCGGGATCCAAGCTGCCGAGCCGGCGCGAGTTGATTGAGCACTACGGAGTCACCGAGCCCGTGATCGACCGCGCTATGCAGGTGCTACGGATCAAGGGCATGACCGAGACGCTGCCGGGTGTAGGCGTCTTCGTCGCCGAATAGGTTCCTCCGGCGCGGCCAGACGCCCTCGCGACCGCGACCCCTCGCTTGTAAGTTCTGGCGCTTCGTCCGGCGGGGTCCGTCCGCATCCGCGACCTCGGGCGACTGCCCGTGCGAGTACCCCGACCGCTGTCCTCATCCCGGCTCATTGCTGTCACCGTTGCTGTCGGCAGCCACTACATAATAGCTGACGTGCTCAACTACGTCCGTTGGTACTGCCTGGAAGCGGATCGCTGGAACTACGACGAGCTGGACGCCGACGGATGGGCGGTACGACACGTCGAGGTGCGCGCCGCGGGCGAAGTCATCCTGGCAGCGGCGTCACTCGCCGAGGTCCTCGCAGCGCGAGACTCCGGCGGCGCAGAGGCGGTGAGGCATTACGAGAGGCAGTACGGAGTCGTGCCCGAGGCACCGCTCCCGCAGCCCGGCACTGGCGTCGAGCCGCCGGTTGAGGAGATCGCGGCCGAGGATTTCGAGAAGCTATGGCGGGTCGCGCGCCGGCATCTCGACTAACTGCGGGCCAAGCGACCTCTTCGGTGTGAACGCGGGTTGGGGACGTCGTTTGATGTCCTCTGATGCCGTTCTGCCCTGCACAGTGGGGCTTCCTTGCCCACCTGTGTCGTCTGGTGCCGGTCATTGCTGTTGCTCTCGCTGCCTCCTAGCTGCCTCTTTCGGCACATGGCATTGGGGCTGAAATTTCAGTAACTGGATGGATTCCGCCCTGCCGCCGAGCCATGCGCGTCGACGGCGTCAATCTGACCCGTGGAAGTCCTCATGAGATTCGTAAATATTGTCTCTTGAGATGCTGTTCTTGTGACCGCAACCTTCGCACTTCCATGTATACCGATGATCATCAAAACCAGCCTGACCGTTTAGACACGCCCCACACCTGTCGCAATACCAATCAACGCCTGGAAATCTTGCACTCACCGCGATACCTCTCTTCAAGTAAGGAATGATTTCAGATCATCAACCGTTCAGGAAATTGCGACGCGCGCCACTAGGAGGCAGCGCAAGTCCAATCATCGGTCAACGTTGCTGTCGGCGTAGCCACGAGGGCCTAGCCGAAGATCAAAACTTCCAGACAAGGCGATTGCCTTCTGCGTTGTACCCAATGCCGTAGGGCTTCTTTCCGGGGATCGATGCGTAGTTGACCCAGCCTCGGGCGCATTTGCCCGAGGTGAGCGTCTTGGGATCAAACGAAGACGGGTAGGCGGGCGCGGGGAGACCGCCGCCTGAGATATCGATGTCGTGCTCGGATTCGCCGTCGTCGTAAAGCAGCACCCAGGGCTGACGGGACACGCTGAAGGTGACGCCGCCTACGTTGCACAGCCGGACATCGACAGCCTCCGCATCATCGGCTCTCCTATACAGGAGCACCTGAAGGGTGAGCTTTTCGTTGTCGGTGGCCGTGTACTCGAACTTGGTGCCAAGTTTCATGTCGGCCGGAGGCGTGAACCCAGTACCGGTGGGCGTCGGAGAGACAGGTGTGGGCTCCGTCGTAGCTGGCGCACTGGATGGAGGGGATGCTGTCGTAGGAGCGGTTATCGGGGTCGCGGGCTGGTTGCCATTGCAGGCGGTCAGGAACAGCCCGGCCATAAGGAGTGGGACGACAGTGGCCGGTTTCAAGTTTTTCCTTCGACAAGCGGGTGATGGCCCCGGTTGGTGACCCTAGAAGACGGCAGCCGTGAGTCCGGCCAGGAGCTTCTGGTACGCCGTGGGATGGACGATCGGGATGGCGTACTGGTGGGCCTTCTTGGCTTTGCCTGACATGGTGTCCGGGTCTGCGGCGACTAGGAGCCGCGTCTTCTTGGTGACGGTGTTGCCCACCTGGAGGCCTGCAGCTCTTGCTTCCTCCTCCCACTCCCACCGGGGAGGTTCCATGGCGCCGGTAAAAACGACGATGTCACCGGGCTGAAGTCGCCACGCGTCGGGCCGACGCTGCCGTGGCATGTCCGCAGCTGCGGCGGACAAAGCTTGGTCGACGTCGGACCGTTGGAGGCCGAGCAACCGGGCCACCTGGTCCAGGTCGTGGCGTTCCTCTGGAGTCAGGACGCCGTCTTCAAGCGCGATCCCAGCCAGGCTCGCTAGGTAGGTCCGGTGCAGGTGCTCGACGTCGACGCGGGCGAGCCCGACCGATTCCGCCATGGCGACGAGCGCGTCGGCCTCCGTGGCCGAGATGTGCCGGTCAAGGAGCGCATGGTCGAGCAGGTCCATGTAGGCGTCACCCTGCGGCTCATGCAGTCGAGGCAGCCGGTCGACCAGTCGGGCCAGGAAGTGCTCTTCGCGCTGGCCTGCGACCCGCCGTTGAACGGCCACCACGGGGTGAGTCGCAATCGATGGCCAGGTGAGCCCCGCAGCCGCCATTACGGCAGCTGCCCACGGGGGCGGACTGCCGGCTGCTGTGAGGTAGTAAGTCAGGAGTTGGGCGCCGGCGCGGGCATCATGTAGCGCTGAGTGCGCCTGGTGCAGCGGGAGTCCAGCCACACGACAGCAGTCCTGCAGGCTACGACCGGCCGAGGGCAGGAAATGAGAGGCAAGCCGCATCGTGCAGAGGCCATCGGTGTGGTCTATCGGTGCGTGGAAACCCACTCGTTGGTACTCGGCGTGTAGGAACTGGGCGTCGAAGGTCAGGTTATGGGCGACTAGGACGCGGCCGCGCAGCATGCCAGCGAGGTGGCCAGCTAGGTGGTCGAAGCTGGGTGCCCGCCGCGCCTCGGCGGCAGAGATGCCGTGGATGAGCTGTGGCCCGAGGTCGCGATCCGGGTTGACCAGGCTGCACCACTCGTCGGTAATCCGACCGTTCTCGTCAACGTGCACAACCGCCACCTCGACGATTCGGTCGTGCCAGCTGGTGCGAAGACCGGTGGTTTCAAGGTCGATGACTGCGTACACGTCGCTCCTTACGCCGAGACCAAGGAGGTACTGGCAACGGCCTCGCGCAGCCACGCCAACCAGCGCGGCGGCAGCGGCTGCGGGTCACCCAGCGATCGCAGGTAAACACGGCGGTACCGCGCCTGCTCGGTGTCCTGCCAAAGCTGGGCGGCGCTGGCCACAGCGGCGGTCAGCGCCAGCGCCGTCGCCGCGACCGGTGAGGCAGCCGTGGAGTTGGCCCGAGCGGTCCACGTCATGAGAGCCTGCTGATCTGGCATCTCGGTAGGCCACGCCAACGGAGCGATCTTCGACCTGGTGCCCGCCCTGTGCTGCTCTACCGCGGCCGTGTAGATGGACCGATGTTCGGTAGTCTCTGCCAGCAGCTCGGGAATCGTAAGGATGTTGCCCCGGAGAGCGGTGAGCAGTTCGGCCGGCAGGAACTCGGAGATCCTGGCCAGGGCGTCGTTAGGCTTCGCCTCGTCCCAGTCGACCAGGCATCGGTCTTGCAACATCGACATGATCCGACGAAGCTGCTCGGGCTCCCGTTCGACTTCGTCGAACCGGACGACCCACGCTCCACCCGCGCGACCGGTCGGGCTGAGGCGCCACACGGCCAGGGCGTCGCCGCCGCTGCTATCGGGCCCGACCGCCAAAACTCCGTGGCCGCGCGCGCCGGGCACATAGTCAACTGGTACCGACAGCTCGTTCTCAGGTTCCTCCACGCCAAGCTCCTTGCGGTCCCTCAATAGTTGACGGCGGGAAGATCACCGTAACGGCCCGCAGTGGCATCCAGGGTCGGTCAACTGGGCTGTCTTCTTGCCCCAACCGCATTCTGGGTTCGCACTGGCGTCCACTCTCTACTCCGCTTGCCGTCGGGACGCTCGGTATCGGGCTACGTGACCAGCGGCGTGGCGTTGCCAACGGGCCGCTCGTCAAGGGCCACTTGTCGTGCCGCCAACCGCCGGGCGAGCGCCTTGGCCTAGCCACAAGTCAAACTCACGACGGAAGACCGCTCGCTTGTAAGTTCTGGGCGCTTCGTCCGGCAGAATCCGTTCCCGTACGCGACCTCGGGAGACCGTCCACGCCCGACCGCCGGCGGCGTCGTTCCGGCTGGTTGCTGTCACCGTTGCTGTCGACAACCACCACTGGCCGCCCGGGCACACCGCGCCTCTCGCCATCCAACGAACTCCTACGCCTACAGAGGAGACGCGATCAGGAGGAAGCTGCCGCCGCAGCGAGGAGCCAGGGCAGAGTCCGGTCCCACTCTGCCGCTCAGCGACCGGGTCACACAATGGCAATGGGCTCCAGGAGCGCGGGAGCACAGCACCCGACCGCAGACCGGCGGCAAGGGTGTCCCCGCCTCGGTCGGCCGGCACGCGGTCGTCTTCGCCACCTTCACCGCCCCGTCCTTCGGCCCGGTCCACCACCGGTCCACCCCCGGGTGACCATGCAGATCCTCCGGCACAGCCAGATCGCCGTGACCATGAACATCTACAGCGAGGTCTCCTCGGAGGCCACCGAAACGGCACTCAAGCGCCTCGGCGAGCAGCTTTGGATGAAGACAACCGCGTCCAAGGATCGCAGCGCGTGGTTGAAGAGTTGCGGGGAGGACTTCCCATGCCGTACGTACGTTCGACATGATGGCGAGATCGTCGGGGAAGGGATCGCCGTGGCAGACCGCAGTGCAATCGAGTGGACGGAGGCCACCTGGAATCCCACCACCGGGTGCGACCGGATTTCGCGAGGGTGCGACAACTGCTACGCCCTGACCCTTGCCAAGCGCCTGAAAGCGATGGGCTCGCCGAAGTACCAGACGGACGGCGACCCTCGGACGTCTGGACCTGGCTTCGGGGTAGCGGTTCACGAAGACGCCCTCGACACGCCGCTTCGGTGGCGGGAACCACGGACAGTCTTCGTGAACTCGATGAGTGACTTGTTCCACGCGCGGGTACCTGCGGCCTTTGTAGAGCGGGTGTTTGCAGTCATGGCCGCGACACCACGACACACCTATCAGGTACTCACGAAGCGGGCCACCCGGCTCGCGCGGCTCGCTCCCACCCTTCCATGGGCGCCCAACATCTGGATGGGAGTCAGTGTCGAGGACGAGTCCCAGGTGGATCGCATCGAGCAGCTTAGGAAGGTTCCTTCTGCAGTGCGCTTCGTCTCGGCTGAACCTCTCCTTGGCCCGCTCGACCAGGTCGATCTCGCGGGAGTCGACTGGGTCATCGGCGGGGGCGAATCCGGACCTCACGCCCGCCCGATGGACCCAGCATGGATTCGTGGCCTACGTGACGCATGCCTCGACGCAGATGTTGCCTTCTTCTTCAAGCAGTGGGGTGGGCGCAGCCCTAAAGCAGGCGGGCGCTTGCTCGATGGCCGGACGTGGGATGAGATGCCAACAGGGGCGGAGCGGAGCCGCCCGCTGGTGGCTGCGAACTGACTCAGCGACTCTGGTAGGGAGGCCGTGGGGGCTCTGGGTCATAGACCTGCGCATCATCCAGCTTCCCGGCCGCAACCATCTCCGGTGCGATGTCGAACAACCCCGCTTCGCCCTTGTCCTGCGCGCGCTTGTCGCGGCGCAGTGCTAGGGCATGCTGCCGCATAGCTTGGTGCTCGCCCAACGCCTTGCCATAGAGATGCCGCATGATCCGGTCACCAGCGTCATGGTCTGTCACGAAGATCATGTCGTAGATGTCCTGGCCCCCGGTGTTCTTCATTGTGAAGCCATAGGACTTGCGATAGCCCAGCTCACGCTCCAAGCGCCACCGGACCAGGTTCACCCACTCGTCCCGCGCTTGTGCTGGGCTCAGACGACCGCTGCGACGCGCCTGGGCGATGGGGATCCACTCCTCGCTACCCAACATCTCGGTCAGCGTGTCGCCGTAGCTGGCATTCATCGCTTGTCCGTGCAGGTTCAGGCCGCGCGGATACATGCCAGTCGCAAACAAGATCCACATCTCGGCCTTCGTCTTGCCCCGCCTGAACCGGGCGATCTGCTCCAAGGTCGACCACTTCACCTCGGAATCAAATTGATCAACAAAGGCGAAGGTAGGAGCCCAGTTGACCGACCGAAGGTCCTGGAGTGCTCGCGCGACAGTCACGTTGCAGTCGTCGTCATAGACCCGGATTCCCGGCCTGCCAGGGTAGGCGTCGCGGATGGCCTTCTCCAGCCGCCGAGCTTTCTCGCCGAGCTCAAACAAGCACACGCGGGTGAAGGGCGGCTCCACTGACAGCGCCCTCCGAGCCGAACCCAGAATTAGTGCATCGGTCTCCCGCGCGACGTTCTCCGGCCAGCCCGCGAACAGGTCCAGGTAGATCCGCTCCGTCACACCCTTCGACGCCCTGGCGAAACTGGCTAGGTAGTCCTCCAAGATCTGCAGCTTGTGTCTGGTCCACCAACCCCACTTCTTTGCCGCCATCCGCGACTCCCCGTGCGCCAGACGTGACTGCTTGTGCAGAGGAGACTAGGGCTCGCTCACGCGAGGGTAAAGAGGCGAACACGCAGAGGCAACAGGGGTAGCTGCTGTACTTCGCTGCTGTACAAGATCGAAAAGGCCGTCTCCCACGACGGGAAACGGCCTTTGAACTGGGTGGAGTTGAGGGGATTCGAACCCCTGACCCCCTCGATGCGAACGAGGTGCGCTACCGGACTGCGCCACAACCCCTCCGCCGGCGAACCGGCTTCGGTCCCACCTGGCTTTCACCAGGCGGGCCGGCGACAAGGCTAACAGGTCCACCCTCCTAGCCGCGAATCCACCCCCGGCGTGCCGACGGGCGCCACCCGAAGATCGACTCGGGATCCGGCATGTCGCGGTGTCCGAGCCACCGAACACCGCGACACGCCGCAAACGGCGCCAAGGAGCAACGGGCGCGAGGAACAGCGCCGGTCAGGCGGGGTGGGAGGAGCCGCGGCCGGACTGGTACGGCCGACCCCGCAGGCCACCGGCGCGGCGGTAGGAGACGGAGCCGCCCCCGCTGGCCGCGGCCGGCAGGTCACCCGACCGGTCCAGGCCCATCGCGGTCCGGCGTACCGCCTCGCGCTGGGCCGCCAGGCGGCGCTGCGCCTCCCGGCGGGCCGCCGCCCGGCGGGCCTGTTCCCGCCGCACCTCGGCCTGCCGGGCGGCCAGCCACGCCGCCTCGCGGGCCTGGATCCGCCGCCGCCGGCGCTCCGCCACCGCCCGCTTGCGCAGGTGTACGACGTACGCCACCAGCAGCGTCCCGGTGACCGAGATGCTGATCCAGAAACCGGGGCTGACCACGATCACGCCGACCAGCTCGACGAAGTTGAGCAGCAGCAGCGCGGCGAGCACTCGGCGACGCCGGTAGACGGCCGGGGTGTGGCGGCGCCGGGGCGGGGGGCGGCGACGGGCCCTGCGCGGGGCGGGCGGCACGGCGCGCAGCCGGCCCGAGCGGCGGCCCGCCGCCGGGGGCGCGGAGACCGGGGCGCTCAGACCGCCCGTGTTCGCATTTTCGCTGAGCGTGACGAAAAGGGCGCGGGACGGGTTGACCGGCCGCCGTCCCGGGACAGTACGGCGTCGCCGACGGCGCTGGAGCACCCGCGCCGTCGACTGCGCCCGCTCCGCCACCAGCCGCTCGGTGGCGTCGTACCGGCGGACCAGCGCCGGCGCGAGGGCGAGCAGGCCGGCAGCGGCGAGGACGGCGAGGAGCACCGAGGTCGGCACCCTCACCCCTCCCGTCACCGAATTCGGGGCAATCGCCGGGCCACCGCAGGATCTTCCCCGGATGGTCGTCCACGGCGCAGATCGTACGGGTGGGCAGCGCTTGCCACAGCTTGCAGTTACTTGAGGTTACGGGCGTTCGACCCTGATGCCGGCGCGCCGCGCCGATCCCGTCCGTGGGACGGCTCACCCCGCGCGATCACGGATCCGGTGCCAGCGGGCCAGCAGACCGCCTTCGGCGGCGACCTCCTCGCTGGTCATCGCGTATCCGATGTGGTCGCGCCACGCCCCGTCGATGTGCATGTAGCGTACGTGGTACGCCTCTTCGCGGAAGCCCAGCTTCTCCACCACCCGGCGGGACGGCCGGTTCTCCGGTCGGATGTTCACCTCGACCCGGTGCAACCCGCCCGGCCCGAAGGCGTGGTCCACGGCGAGCGCCATCGCGGTCGGGATCACCCCGCGACCGGCCACTGCGGAGTCCACCCAGTATCCGACGTACCCGGAGCAGAACGCCCGCCGGACGATGCTGCCCACGTTGAGGTGCCCGACCAGCCGGTCCCGGCCGTCCTGGCGGAGGCAGACCGCGAACGGCATCCCCTCACCGGTCCGCGCCGAGCGTCGCTGGTCCTTGTGGACGTAGCGAAACGCGGTCGGCGAGTTGGTCTCGTCCCAGGTGCCCGGCAGGTGCGACTCCCACGGCGCCAGCCAGGCCCGGTTGGCGCGGCGCACCGCCGACCAGGCGGCCGCGTCCGAACGCCGGTACGGCCGCAGGACCACCGGCCCGTCGGTCAACACCACCGGCCAACCCGGCGCCCGCCCGAAGCCGAACAGACTCACCGGCGCCGGTCCAGCAGGAGTACGTCCACGGTGGAGCCGGCGGCGGCGGTGGTCACCCGCTCGCCGAGCACCATCAGCCCGTTCGCCTCGGCCAGCCCGGACAGGGTGAACGGCCCACCCGGCAGCGGCTGGACCGTGTATCCCCCGCCGCGCCGCTCGGCGACGTGCGCGGGGCGGAACTCGCGCAGACCGCCCGGGGAGGTGATGGTCTCCAGCAGGTGCGCGCGGACGCTCGGCCGGAACACCGGCTCCGCCCCGGCCAGCAGGTTGATGGCCGGGCGGGCCAGCACCTCGAAGCCGATCAGCGCCGAGCCGGGCTCACCGGGAAGACACACCACCGGCACCTCCTCGGCGCCGACGGTGCCGAATCCGAGCGCGGTGCCGGGATAGAGCGCCACCTCGGTGAAGGTGACCGGGCCGGCCCGGCCACCCTCCCTCCTGGACAGGATGCGCCGGACCATGTCGCCCGGGCCGGTGCCGGTGCCGCCGGTGGTGATGATCAGATCGGCCCGCAGGGTCTGGTCCTCCAGCAGGCCGCGCAGCCCCTCCGGGTCGTCATCGCAGATGCCGACCCGGTACGCCAGCGCGCCCACCTCGGCGGCGGCAGCGGTCAGCGCGTGCGAGTTGGCGTCCACCACCTGGCCGGGCTGGCTGCCCCGGCCGACGTCGACGAGTTCGTCGCCGGTGGCCACGATGACCACCCGCGGGCTGGGCCGGACCACCACGTGCCCGATCCCGGTGGCGGCGAGGACGGCGACCAGCGCCGGCGAGACGTACGTGCCGGCGCGGGCGAGCAGGGTGCCGGCGGGTAGTTCCTCACCGGCGCGGCGGACGCCGTACCCGCGCTTGGGGGTCCGGAAGATCTCCACCGCGGCCATGCCCTGGTCGGTCCACTCGACGGGGACGACCACGTCCGCGGCCACCGGCAGCGGCGCCCCGGCGGCGACCGAGAAGCACGAGCCCGGGGTGAGCCGGACCGGTCGCCAGCTCGCCGCGCCCAGGTCGCCGACCACGTTCAACCGCACGGTACGGCCGCCCGACCCCCCGGAGGGGGCCGGGCCGTAGCCGACGAGGTCCTCCCAGCGGGCCGCGTACCCGTCCACCGCCGCCTGGTCGAAGGCGGGGAACGAGTGCGGCGCGACGACGTCCTCGGCGAGGACGTTGCCGTACGCCTGGGTGAGGTCGAGGTCGAGCGGAGGCAGCGCGCGCAACCTGCGCAGCACACTGCCCAGGTAGTCGGCGAGCGGCGTCAACTCGTTCGCGGCCGCCTCGGCGTCGGCCGTCGCTGTCATGTATTAGGACCGCCCGACGCGTCGGAGTTGACGAACTCGGCCAGCCACTTGCGGAACTCACCGCCAATGTCGTCGCGCTCGACGGCGATCTGCACCACCGTCTGGAGGTAGCCCAGCGGCATGCCGGTGTCATAGCGGGTGCCCCGGTAGACGATGGCGTGCACCGGCACGCCCTCGTTGCGCAGCAGTTCCATCGCGTCGGTCAGCTGGATCTCGCCGCCGCTGCCCGGCTCGGTGCGCCGGATCGCGTCGAAGATCCGGCCCGGCAGCACGTACCGGCCGAGGACGGCGAGGTTGCTCGGCGCGTCCTCCGGCTTCGGCTTCTCCACCATGCCGGTCACCTTGACGACCTCGCCGATGTCGGTCAGCTCCGACTCGGCCGGCTCGACCGAGGCGATGCCGTACCGGCTGGTCTCGGCCGGGTCCACCTCGAAGAAGGCCAGCACCACACCGCCGGTGCGCGCCTGGAGTTCCAGCATGGCCGGCAGCAGCGGCTGGTCGAGCTTGACGAACTCGTCGCCGAGCAGCACCGCGAAGGGCTCGTCGCCGACGTGCGACGCGGCGTACCCGACGGCGTGGCCGAGACCGAGCTGCTCCGGCTGGCGGCGGGTGTGGATCTCGGCCAGCTCGGTGGTGCGCTGTACGGCGGCCAGCAGCTCCGGCTTCTTCGCGAGCCGTTCCTCCAGGTCGGGCCGGCGGTCGAAGTGGTCCACCATGGCCGTCTTGTTGCGCCCGGTGATCAGCAGTACGTCGGTGAGCCCGGCCTGGGCTGCCTCCTCGACGATGTACTGCAGGACCGGACGGTCGACGACCGGCAGCAGTTCCTTGGGCACCGCCTTCGTCGCCGGCAGGAACCGGGTGGCCAGGCCGGCGGCCGGGATGACGGCCTTGACCGCACGGGGACGACCGGTCGCGGCGGCCGTCGAGGGGTTCGCTGAGTGCTCCGACATGTCGCGAGACTATCGGCCACGGCTCTGCCGCGGCGGGTGAGGACCGGAAGACGCGCCGCCCGTAGCCGGCTGTGTCACACCCGGAGTGGGTGCCGGGACTGCGGCGGCCGGCCGGCTCGAACCCTCCGCCGCCCTGGTGGCCGCCGGCCCGGCGCGCGGCAGCTCGTCGTCCGGGCTGACCGCGCCGGCCGGCACCGGGATCTCCTCGGTCACCGCGTCGGGGCGCAGCCCGGTCACCCGGTAACCGTCCCGCCCGGCGGCCTTGGCCGCGTACAACGCCTCGTCGGCGGCGTCGAGCACCTGCTGTCCGGTGCTGGCGTGGTCGGGGTAGACGGCGATGCCGATGGAGACGGTCACCGTGATCGCCACGTGCTCGTCCACCACGATCGGGGTGTCCCGCACGGCCGCGCCCAACCGCTCGGCGACGATCGCCGCGCCCCGGGCGTCGGTCTCCGGCAGCAGCACCACGAACTCCTCGCCGCCCTGCCGGAACGCCAGGTCGACCTCGCGGATCTCGCCGCGTACCCGGCGGGCGAACTCGGCCAGCACGACGTCGCCGGCGGTGTGCCCGTACGTGTCGTTGACCCGCTTGAACCGGTCCACGTCCAAGGCGAGGATGCTGAGCATCCGTCCGAACCGGCTGGCCCGCTCCACCTCGCGGCGCAGCGACTCGCGCAGGTAGCGGTAGTTCCAGAGCCCGGTCAGCGGGTCGGTCAGCGAGAGCCGTTGCGCCTCCTCGTGCACCCGGACGTTCTCCACCGCGACCGCCGCGTGGCCGGCGAAGGTGCGCAGGGTGGCCAGGTCGTCGTCGTCGAACTCTTCGCCGCCCAGCCGGTCGTAGAGGGCCAGCACCCCGACCGCCGGCTCCCGGCCCGCCGGTTCGGCGCCGCCGGGCGCGGCGAAGGGCACCGCCACGTACGTCTCGCAGCGCGGCTCCCCCGCCGGCGCCTCGGCCGGCTCGACCCGGCCGCGCTGCGGCTCCCCGGTGGCGGCGACCGCGCCGATCACCCCCGCCCCGATCGGCACCCGCAGCGGCTCGGCGTCCGGCACCCGGCCGTCCAGCCCTTCGGCGCACTGCCCCACCAGCACGCCGTCCGGGTCGAGCAGCAGCACCGCCCCGGCCCGCGCCCCGGTCGCCCCGAGCGCGCTGTGCAGGATCACCCGCAGAATGCGTTGCAGGTCGTGGGTGCTGGCCAGGGTGTCGCCGAGCACCGCCAGGTGCCCCCGCAACTGGTCCCGACTGCTGGTCAGCGCCGCCACGTAACTGGCCGTCTCCCGGGTCATCCGGTTGAACGCCCCGGCCAGCCGGCCGATCTCGTCCCGACTGCGCACCGGCACCCGCGCGGTCAGGTCGCCGCGGGCCACCCGGTCCACCGCGCCGGCCAGCTCGACCAGCGGCCGGGTGGTCACCCGGGCCAGCCGCCAAGCGGCCAGCACCGCCAGCACGGCGGCGAGGAGCACCGCGCCGACCAGCACGGCGGGCAGCCCGGCCGGCTGCTCGCCCGGGACGGAGAGGACCAGCGGCAGCGGCTGCCCCGGGCTCGGGCCGAGGCGGCGCACGTACCTGCCGTCGGCGGTCTCGGTGACCCGGTCGCCGTCGACGGTGCTCGCGGCGGCGAGCACCGCCTCGCGTACCCGGTTGGACTCGGTGGTGTGGGTGACCCGGTCGGGGGCGGCGGGGCCGTCGAGCAGGGTGACCGCGACGCCGGTGGCGGCGGCCAGCCGGGCGACGAACGCCGGGTCGACCACCTGGGCGGCGGCGACGGTGCCGAGCGCGATGCCGGCCGGGTCGCGCAGGTCCACCCGGGCGCTGAGCGCCCGCACCGGCCCGGCAGCGGTCCGGTCGCCGGAGCAGTCCTGCCAGGGCGTCGGGGGCGCGCCCGGGGTGGCGTAGGTCGTGGTGCCGGCCACGTCGGTGACCAGGACCGCGCCGGCCAGGCCCCGGCTGACCACCTGGGTGGCGGCGCCGGCGCGGGCGGCGGGATCGGTACGCAGCGCCACCGCGTCGGCGGCGGCCCGGAGTTGCTGGCAGAGGGCGTCCACCGAGGTGCGCACGGTCGAGGCGGCGAGCCCGAGGCGTTCGGTGGAGCGGCTGCGGTCGACGGCCGCGAGGGTGGTGCCGACGAAGACCGCTCCGAGCAGCACCGGGCCGAGCACCACCGCGAGGAAGGCCGCCGTCAACCGCCCGCGTAGCGTCAAGCTTCCCCCCGGAAGTTCCGCGCCCGTTCCTGCGATGCTGACACAGAGCAACCGAAAGACGCGGTTTGCGCAAGGGAGTGTTGCGTGCCCGAATTTCCTGATGGAGCGCATGAGGCCAAACGCGAGACGCGGGTCGCGCTGCTCGCCCACCGCCGGGCGCTGACCGCGCCGCAGCGGGCCGAAGCCGCGGCGCGCGTCCGGGCCGAGCTGGTGGATCTGGTACGCCGGCTACGCCCACGCCGGATGACCGGGTACGTCCCGGTGGGCTCCGAGCCGGGCGGCCCGGAGCTGCCGGAGGCCCTGCGCGCGGCGCTGCCCGGCCAGGCGGAGCTGCTGCTGCCGGTGCTCCGTGCCGACCTGGACCTCGACTGGGCGGCGTACGACGGGCCCGACTCGCTGGTGGCGGCCGGGCGCGGCATGCGGGAGCCGGCCGGCCCCCGGCTGGGCCGCGCGGCGATCGGCGAGGCGGAGCTGGTGGTGGTGCCGGCGCTGGCGGTGGACCACCGTGGCCTGCGCCTGGGGCGCGGCGGCGGCTCGTACGACCGGGCGCTGGCCCGGGTGCCGGGAAGAGTGCTGACGGTGGCGCTGTTGCACGACGGTGAGCTGGTCGAGGCACTGCCCGCCCAGCCGCACGACCGCCCGGTGCACGCCGTAATCACCCCGTCGGGCGGTCTGCGTACGCTGACCGACGCGCCCGGTGTCGATCCCCCCACGTCCGCTGGACGAACCCGGGCCGGATGACGCACCATTGGCACTCGAAACCGTCGAGTGCCAACCGGCCGTACCAGATCCGGAGGAGAACGTGCCCACGTACCAGTACGCCTGCACCACGTGCGGCCACCAGCTCGAGGCGGTGCAGTCCTTCTCTGACGAGCCGCTGACCGAGTGCCCCGCGTGCGAGGGGCGGCTGCGCAAGGTCTTCAACTCGGTTGGTGTCGTGTTCAAGGGCTCCGGCTTCTACCGCACCGACTCCCGCTCCTCCGGCTCGGAGAGCAAGACCGGCAGCACCACCCCGAAGCCGGCGAAGTCGGACAGCGGCTCCTCGTCGGATAGCGGGTCGTCGGCCGCCTCGTCCAACGGCGGCAGCTCGTCGGGCTCGTCGGGCTCGTCCAACGGCGGGTCGGCCAAGACCGCGGCCAGCACCTCCGCCTCCTCCTGATCTCGAACGCCACCGCCCCCGCCGCCCTACCGGCCGCGGGGGCTTTCGGCGTCCGCGCTCCCTTCGCCCCGCCTGCGGTCCTCGCTTGATCAGGCGCCGGCCCGTGGCCGAGGCGAAGGGCCAGATTCGCCTCTCCTGGGTTGCGCGGTCCCCCAGGACGCGGGAAGCTGGCCGGCTTGCCGACCCGGCTGCTCGCCGTAGTCGGTGCCGCCGCCGGGCAGGTGCCGGCAACCGACCCGGTGTGCGGCGCTGTGGACCTGATGACGCGAACGACTCAGCCTCGGACCGTCAGCCTCGACGACCCAGCCGACGGGCGTTTCGCTCGGTCGGTCCGGTTGCCCGACCACACCGACTCGGTAGCAGGTCGAGCGCCGCTTCGGGGCGTTGTCCACAGCCCTACCGGTTGTCCACAGGCCGGTGCACACGGCACTGCTGCGTCCGCTCCTGCCCGTAGCGTGCTGTCCGAGCGCCGCGACGGCGGCCGGACAGCGAGGCGAGGGCCGGCGGTCGACCCTCGGGATGCGGGGCGGCCCGACCGCGAGGCACGCGCTGCGTTCCGGGGGCGGGTCGACGGCGAGGTGGAAGGTGAGCGGCATGGTGGGTGGTGGCCCGGACGGGAGGGACTCCCTGCGCCCGGTGCGTGGGCTCCGCCGACCAGGCGGCAGCACGCTGCTGCGCCTCGGGCTGGTCGCTGCCCTGCTCGGCCTGGCGGTGGTCGTCCTCGACTCGTCCGGCGGCTGTCCCGCCCCGGCTCTTTCACCGGGCTCCTCGGCTGACGGCGCAACCGCCGGAGGCACACCGGCCGAATCAGCGGGCGGGACCGGATCAGCCGGGGACCTGTCGGGCGGGGAGCCGTCCCACCCAGGCGGGCCGGGGACGGGGCCGTCGACCGAGGGTGGCGGGCCGGGGACGGGGCCGTCGACCGGAGGTGGTCGGCCGGGCGCACTGGCGCTGCCGAGCGGGTCGGTGGGCGTACCGGTGCGGCTGGCCGAACCCGCCGCGCTCGCCGTGCTGCGGCCGGGAGCCCGGGTCGACCTGCTGGTCGTACCGGCCGGCCGGACGCCGGTGGAGGCCGCACTGGTGGCCTCGGGAGCGCTGGTGCTCGACGTGCTGGGCGGCGACGCCGCCGACGGATCCTCGGCCCTCTACCTGGCGCTCCGCCCGGATCAGGCACAACGTGCCGTCGGCCAGCCGGAGGGCAGCCGCTTCGCCGTCGTGGTACGCGGCTGACCCAGCCCGTCCCCCGCAATTGCTACCTGATCATGGGGACGCTGCCGGAGAGCCCGCCGGCCAGACGGAAGAAGGGTGGGTCAGCCCCAGTGCGGCGGGCGCTCGGCGAGCAGCCAGTCGTCGTTGCCGCCGATGCGCTCACCCCAGCCGTGGTCGGTGTCGTCCACGGTCTGCTCGGGCAGCACCACGAAATCCTCGCTGAGATCGACGGCGCGGTCGTCGTCGCGCACGTCCGGATCCTCGATGCTCACGAGCGGCAACACTATCCCAGTCCGGCCCGATCCTGACGGCCACACGTAGACCAGGACGGCGAGCGGGCAGCCCCTCGGCCTCATCGACCAGACGAGCCTCACCCGGGACTACGCCTCCCCGCAGCTCGGCTGCGCGCCACACCAGTCCGGTCGCCGCCACCTCGCCGTTGTCACCGGCACCGACCCGTCGCCGCGTCGGGCGGCCGAGCGATCCCCGCGTTGGTAGCGTCGGACGGCGTGACGACGCCCAGCGGTGCCAGCTCCGAGGACGAGTTCTGGCGACGGCCGCCCGAGCAGGCCCAGCCGACGGCACCGGACACCGGCCGGACGACTCCCGACACCGGCCGGACCACCCCGGGCACCGACGGTGCGACGCTCGGCGAGCCCACCTTCGGCCTCAACCCGGCAGCGGGGTCGCCGCCCTCCGGGCCGGCGACCGGCACCACGACGACCAACGGCGTGGCGGCTGCCGGCACGCCCGGGGCGCCGACCTCGCCGCCACCGTGGGCCGCCCCGACGGACGTACCCCCGCCGCCGGTCCCGGGGCAGGCGGCTGCGCGGCCCGTGGGTGGCTACGCCGGTCCGCCGCCGACCACCCCGCCGCCACCCGGTTGGCGACCGCCGGTGCACCTCCAGGCCACGCCGCCGCGTGCGCTGCCGCCGCAGGACATGGAGGCCATGGACGCGGCGGAGCAGCGCGCGCAGCGGGTCACCTACGCCGTCGGCGGGGTGGCCGGGGCGGTGTTGCTGGTCCTGCTCTGTCTGCTCTGCTCCCGGGCGCTCTTCTGAGGCGGACGACCGGTCAGAGGGTGTTGCCCCACACCGACTGCGCGCCTGTGTCGCCGGTCAGCACGACGTAGATCAGCGCGAACACCCCCAGCACCACGATGACGCCGCTGAGCAGCCAGCTGACCCAGGACGGCAGGCGCGGGGTACGGACCCGGTCGCTGGTCAGCGCCAGCAGCACCAGGGCCGCCACGGCGAGCCCCACGGTGAGCCAGAACGTCGTGTCGCCGTACTCGGAATGCTCCTCGATCTTGGCCAGCAACTGGGGCGGGTAGTTCTTGCCCTTCAGGAACTCCTCGAACGCCTCGCCGGACTCGGTGGCCACCCAGGTGATCACCGGCGTCACCACGGAGAGAATCGCCACCGCCCAGGCGAGCCGGGGGCGCCAGCGGGGCACCAGCCCGTACGCGGAGGCGAGCAGTGCCAGCAGCGGGACGAACACCACCGCCGCGTGGATCACCAGGATGTGGCCCGGCAGGCCGTTGATCTCCTTGAACACCGACACCTCCGACGATGGCTGCGGTTGGCCGCGAAAGCGTACGACGATCCATCCGTCGCAGCACGCCCCCGATCGGACACACGCGGTGCCAGCCGATCCGGTTCACCGGCCACGAAAAGGCTGTTGAGCTGTGGCCGGGACCACGTGCCGCCGGGTTCACTTGTCGACCCGGTGACCCCGTGCTGTCATTGCCTCATGTCCAGTGGTGAGGAGCTGCTCCGGTCGAGGGGCCTGCGGGTCACCCGGCCGCGCCTCGCCGTCCTGGACGTGCTGGCCGCCGGCGGCCACCTGGAGGTCGACGAGATCACCCGCCGGGTACGCGAACGCCTCGACTCGGTCTCCACCCAGGCGGTGTACGACGTCCTCGGCGCGCTCTCCCGCGCCGGCCTGTCCCGCCGGATCGAGCCGGCCGGCAGTCCCGCCCGTTACGAGGCCCGGGTGGGCGACAACCACCACCACGTGGTGTGCCGGGGCTGCGGCGAGATCGCCGACGTCGACTGTGCCGTCGGTGGCGCCCCCTGCCTCGACCCAAGCACCGCGAACGGCTTCGAGGTCGACGAGGCGGAAGTCACCTTCTGGGGGCTCTGCCCTACCTGCCAGGCCCGCCGCTCCGCCGACGCCTGACCCGGGGTCAGCACCCCCGCTCGCCGTCGACGGTCACCGCCGTGGACCGGGTGCCCCGAGGAGCGAGTCCCACCCAGGCGTCCCGTGGCACTCTTGGGCGGTGGACTCCGACGACATCGGCCTCTTCGGTCCGGGATCGGTCACCTGGAAGGTGCACGACGAGCCGGTGCTGATCGTCGCCGGCCTGCGCTCCCTCTACCTCCAGGCGCTGCATCCGCAGGCGATGGCCGGCGTGGCGCAGAACAGCAACTACCGCACCGACGCGTGGGGCCGGCTGATCCGGACCGCCACGTACGTCGGCACCGTCATCTATGGCACCACCGCCGAGGCGGAGGCGGCCGGTCGGCGGCTGCGCGGCCTGCACGCCCGGATGCGCGCGACCGACCCGTTGACCGGCGAGGAGTTCCGGATCGACGACCCGGCGCTGCTGCGCTGGGTGCACGTCACCGAGGTCGAGTCGTTCGTCAGCACCGCCCGCCGGGCCGGGCTGTCGCTGACCGACGCCGAGGTGGACGGCTACTACGCCGAGCAGCGGCGCGCCGCCGCGCTGGTCGGGCTCGACCCGGCCGAGGTGCCCGGCAGCGCCGCCGAGGTCGCCGACTACTACCGATCGGTACGGCCCGAGCTGCGGATGACCAGGGAGGCGGCCGAGACCGCCCTGTTCCTGACCGCGCCGCCGATCCCGTGGAAGCTGAGCCTGCCGGCCCGGCTGGGCCTGAGCCTCGGGCCACCCCGCTGGGCGTACCTGGGGATCGCCGGCACCGCGCTCGGCCTGCTGCCGCCCTGGGCGCTGCGGTTGTACGGCGGCCTGGGGCTGCCCACCACCGCGCTCTCGGCCGACCTGGGCGTCCGCGCGCTGCGCCTCGCCCTGGCCGCGCTGCCCCGCGACTGGCGCGAGGGCCCGATGCAGCAGGCGGCCAAGGAACGGGCCGCCCGGCTCGCCGCCACGGCCGCCTGATCGCCTTCCCGCCTCAGCTCCCGCCGCCTCCGACGGTGGAGGCGTCGGCGCCGGGTGCGGCCGGGCGGTCCATCGCCGCCCACGGCTCGCGACCGGGCACCTGCGCCCCCACCGGGCAGCCGCGGCGATAGTCGCACCAGCCGCAGCGCGGCCCGGCCACCGGCGGAAACGCCTCGTCGGGGTCGGCCCCGTCGGCGACCGCCCGCTCGGCGGCCATGATGTCGCGCGCGGTGTCCTCGGCGCGGGTGAGCTGCCGGGCCAGCGACTCGGTGGTGTGGTCGTGCGCGGCGACCGTCCCGGTGGGCAGGTGGTGCAGCTCCACCCGGCGGCACGGCCGGCGGAAGGTCCGCTCGGCGGCGTACGCGTACAGCGCCAGCGCCTGCGAGCCCCGCGCGTCGTCGGTGTCCAGCCCGGTGCGGCCGGTCTTGTAGTCGACGATGACCAGCTCGGGCCCGTCCGGCCCGGGTCGGGAGTCGATCCGGTCGGCGCGGCCGTTGAAGGCCAGCACCGCCGTGCGGACCGCGACCACCCGCTCCACGCCGAGCGGGTCGGCGCCCGGCTCCAGCGTCTCGACGTACGCCTCCAGCCAGCCGAGCGCCCGCCGGTAGGCCTGCCGCTCCTGCTCGTCGTCGCGGTAGCCCTCGCGCACCCAGGTGCCCTTGAGCAGCCCGGCCAGCGCCTCCGGCCGGCGTCGCTCCGGGGTGAGCGCGTACCAGTTCTTCAGGGCGGTGTGCACGCTGGCGCCGAGCGAGTTGTGCGCCCACGGCGGCCCCTTGGGCGGGGCGGGCCGGTCGACGTAGGAGTAGCGGTAGCGGCGGGGGCAGTCCTCGTACGCGCCGAGCTTGCTGGGGGTGCAGACGAAGAGCCGCTCCGGCATGCCCTCGAAGCCCAACTGCTCGGCCTGCTCGGCACGGGGTCGGGGGGCGCCCGCGGATCGTCCGGCGGAGGAGGCTCGTCGCACGGGTCCGATCCTGCCACCCGGGTCCGACACCGCCACGCCCGCACCGCCGCGGGGCCGGGCCCGGTCAGGTCATGTTCACGTACTGGGTGACGAACGCGGCGACCGCGTCGGCGATGAGCTGCACGGCGATGGCGGCCAGCAGCAGGCCGGCGATCCGGGTCAGCACCTCGATGCCACCGGGGCGCAGGATCTTGACGATGCCGCCGGAGAAGCGCAGCACGATCCAGACCGCGATCATCACGGCGACGATCGCGGCGGCGATCGCAAAGTGGTCGTCGACACCGTCGGCCTGCTGCACGAAGAGCATGGTCGCCACGATGGCGCCCGGACCGGCCAGCAGCGGGGTCCCCAGCGGCACCAGCGCGATGTTGGAGGTGACCTGCTGGCTGGGGTCGTCGGCCTTGCCGGTCAGCAGTTCCAGCGCGACCAGCACCAGCAGCAGGCCGCCGGCCGCCTGCAACGCGGGCAGGTCCACGTGCAGGTAGTCGAGGAGCGTCTGACCGGCCACCGCGAAGATCACGATCACGCCGAGCGCCAACGCGACCGCCTGCCAGGCGGCCCGGTGGCGGTCGCGCGCGGTCAGTGGCCCGGTCAGGGCGAGGAAGATGGGCATCATGCCCGGCGGGTCGACGATCACCAGCAGGGTCACGAAGACCTCACCGAAGAGCTTGAGATCCACCGGCTAACCGTAGTCGGGCCGCTGTGGACGGAAACGCGGATCAGCCGGAAGCGACCTCGGTCACCCCGGAGGCCGCCGCGACGATCCGCTCGTACGCCTCCGGCGCGGTGGTGTGCGCGCCCAGCCGGACGGTCTTGTGCGTGCCGTGGAAGTCCGACGAGCCGGTCACCAGCAGGCCCAGCTCGGCAGCGAGCGCGCGCACGTGCGCGGCCTCGGCCGGGGAGTGGTCCTCGTGGTCGGCCTCCAGGCCGGCGAGCCCGGCCGCGGCCAGCTCGACGATCAGCTCGTCCGGCACGATCCGGCCCCGCCGGGTCGCCCGGGGGTGGGCGAAGACCGGTACGCCCCCGGCGGCCCGGATCAGCTCGACCGCCCGGAACACGTCCACGTCCTCCTTCGGCAGCCGGTAGCGCTCGCCCAGCCAGTCCGCCCCGAACGCCTCGGTGGTGGTGGCGACCAGGCCGGCCCGGATGAGCGCCGCGGCGATGTGCGGCCGGCCGACCGTCCCGCCGCCGGCCGCGGCCATGATCTCCGGCCAGCTGATGTCGACCCCGTCGGCGCGCAGCAGCTCGACGATCCGCTCGCCGCGCACCTCGCGGGCGAGCCGCACCCGGGCCAGCTCGGCGACGAGCTCCGGGTGGTCCGGGTCGAAAAGGTACGCGAGCAGGTGCAGCGGGACGGCCGGCTCGATCCCGTGCCACCGGCAGGAGATCTCCGCGCCGCGGATCAGGGTGAGGCCGGGCGGCAGCGCCCGCACGGCGGCGTCCCAGCCGGCGGTGGTGTCGTGGTCGGTGATGGCGACGACGTCCAGCCCGGCGTCGGCGGCGGCGCGGACCAGCTCGGCCGGGCTCAGCGTGCCGTCGCTGGCGGTGGAGTGGGTGTGCAGGTCGATCGCCGGACGCGAGATCACGCTCCGACGCTACCGCCCGACCGTCAGGAGGCGCCGGCCACCACGACCGGGCGCTCGCCGGAGGTGACCCCGCTCAGCATCGTCGTGGAGGCCCGTCCCCCGGCCAGCACCTTGTCGGGGTCGACCCGCGCCAGCGCCCCGCCCCGGTCGACGTAGGCGGCCATCATGGCGCCGTTCCAGGCCACCTCGCCGCTGATCGTCGGGCCGGCGGCCCGGGCGGCGTGGCCCGGTTCCGGGCCGGTGAGGTCGACCAGGAGCGCGCCGTCGGTCCCGCCGGTACGGCCGTTGACCAGCAGCCACCGGCCGTCGGGGGAGACGGCCCCGAGGCCGTCCCCGGCCAGCGGAGCCGCGCAGCCGGTGGCGGTCGGCGCGAGATCGGCCGGGTCGAGCACCGCCAGGCAGGACCGGCCCGGGTTCCCGTCGGCGGGCACCCGCCCGACGGGCCGCCCGTCGGGCAGCGCGCCGTAGACGTCGAGGACCCGGCGGTCGCCGTCGGGCAGCGGGCCCGCCGCGGGCCGCCACAGCAGGTGGCCGCCGGTGCGGGTGCGCACCAGGACGCGGTCGCCGACGAAGCGGACCGGCGTGGCGCCGTGCCCGGCGGTCGTACCTGCGGTGGCGAGGAGCCGGTTGGCGACCAGGCCGGCCGCGAAGAGCCCGTCGCCGTCCCGCCAGGCGACCTGCCGGCCGTCCGGGCTCAGCACGACCGCCTCGGCACCGGCCAGCAGCACCTGCGGGGCCTGGCCGGACGGCACGACCCACAGGGTGCGTCCGGCCGGGGTGGGTGCCCCGACCAGCAGCCAGCCGCCGTGCTCGGGCAGCCGCTGGGCCCGGTCGACCGGGCCGATGCCCAGGTCGTACCGCTTTCCGTCCACGGTGACCAGCGCACCGCCGACGATCAGTTCGACCTCTCCCCCGGCTCGCGGGGCCGGTGGATCGGGGGCGACCGGCCAGGCGGCCGCGGTGGCCCCGCCGCGCGGGTCGCCGAGCACCACGGTGGGCGTGGTGGAGCGGCCGGGGTGGCCCCCGAGCTGCGCCATCCCGGCGGTCACCGCCGCCGTGGCGACCGCCGCCAGCGACAGCCCGGTCAGCGTCCGCCGGTGACGGATCCGCCGGGCCCGGCCGATGGCCAGCCCCGCCGGGTCGGCGGCCAACGGCGGAGGCACGGCGACCCGGCGGGAGAAGGTCTCCCGCAGCGCCCGCTCCAGGTCGTCCTGCGTCACAGCCATTGGACGCTCCGGGCCGCCGGTCTGGTTGTCCCGGGCGGCCGGGGTCGGCTTCACCGGGTCTCCGCCGGGACGGCCGCCCGGGGGCGGACGGCACCGGGCACGGGCGGTTCGGGCCGTCGACCCGTTCCGGCGGGCACGTCCCGGCCGGCACCGCGGGCCTCGGCCGGGCGGGGCGACGGGGTGGTCGCGCCACCATCGGCCGTCCGCCCCGGTCGCCCGGACTGCGGGGCCCGCCGTGGGCCGGCGGGTTCCGAGGGTACGACGGCAGCCGCCCCGGACGACGCTGGCCGCCCTCCGGTCGGGGTCGCCGTCTCCGGCAGTTCCCGTGCCGCCTCCTCGCCGAGTCGACGGCGCAGGGTGGCCAGCGCGCGGGAGGTCTGGCTCTTCACCGTGCCGGGCGAGATCTCCAGCAGCGCGGCGGTCTGCGCCTCCGACATGTCCTCGTAGAAGCGCAGGACCAGCACGGCCCGCTGCCGGGCGGGCAGCGCGGTCAGGTGCCGCCAGAGCACGTCCCGGTCGAGCTGCTGCTCGATCTCGTCGACCCCGGCCCGCTCGGGCAGCACCTCGGTGGGGCGTTCACCGTGCCAGCGCCGCCGCCACCAGCTGGTCGAGGTGTTGACCATGACCCGCCGGGCGTACGGCTCGATCGCCTCGATCCCGCCGAGCCGCTTGCAGGCCAGGTACGTCTTGGTCAGCGCGGTCTGGAGCAGGTCCTCGGCGGTGGCCCAGTCCCCCGCCAGCAGGTACGCGGTGCGCAGCAGGGCACTGGAGCGCGCCGCGACGAAGTCGCGGAACTCCTCCTCGAGCGGATCCCGCTCGGCCACGCGTCACCTCCGCACCCCGTCCCTGCAGGCAGGGTGCCATGGCCGAGGCGGCGGGGTCGACGGCGAAAGGTTCGCAGTTCCTCCGATGAACGGACGAAAAGCTTCAGGCGCCGTCGTCGGCCTTGGCCTCGTCGGCCTCCTTGCCCAGCCGCGCCTCGACCGCCTGCGGCTCGTACATCTCCTCGACCACACGCAGGTAGAGCTCGTTCGGGTTGGGCAGGTTCTTGATCTCCCGCAGCGCCTGCTCCTGGCCCGCCGACTCCAGCACGAAGGTGCCGTAGTTGAGCGCGCGGCCGGTCGGGGTCTGCTCGTACTTCATGTCGGTGACCCGGACCAGCGGCATCATGGCGACCCGGCGGGTGATGATGCCGTTGACCACCATGACCCGCTTGTTGGTGAGGATGAAGCGGTCGTACCACCAGTCGGCGACCCGCCAGGCGACCCAGCCCATCACCGCGAACCAGAGCAGCACCGCGACGGTGGTGAGAGCGCCGACGTCCTGCCCGGCGAGGAAGCCGGAGAGGTAGCCGAGGATGAAGGTCGCGGCGATGCCGACGACGATCGGGGTGGCGAGGTGGATCCAGTGCCGCTTCCACTCGCCCCGGTAGCGCTCGGTGGGGAAGAGGTAGCGGGCCACCAGCGAGCTGGGCTCGTCCTCCAGGGGCAGCACCCGCCGGGGACCCATCGGCATGCCGGAGGCGTCCACCCGCAGCCCGGCCAGCTCCTCCTCGGAGATGGTGGCCTGCTGGTAGCCGGCCTCCGGATCGCGCGCCCAGGTCCGCCCGGAGCGGCCCTCACCGGCGTATCCCGGCCCCTCGCCGTAGCCGATGTCGTCCGAAAGGGACGGACCGTCGCCCAGGCCCGGGCCGGAGCCGTAACCCGGACCGTCGTCGGGACGGAACCGCGGGATCGGCTCGGTGTCCCGCTCCCGGCGCTCCCGGTCGGGGTCGTCGGGATCGAAGGGGGGTCCGGAGGGGCTGCCCATGGGCGGTCAGGCGACGAGGCTGGTGAAGAAGTCGCCGAAGCCCTGGGCGATGTCCATGATGCCGCCGCCGAGCGACTTGAAGACGTCCGCGGCGGAGTTCGGCCGGTAGGCGACGAAGAAGATCAAGAATGCGACGCCGGCCCAGGTGAGGACCTTCTTGACCATAGCGGGCCATCCTCTCGCGCGGGGCCGGGTCCGTTTACCGCAGCGGCACCCAGAGTATCAGTATGGTGTCGTACAGTGAATATCTGCGTCCGTTCCCTGACAAGTCCGTCAGGGCGGTCAGGCCCTGCCGTGCAGGTTGGGTGACGGAGCGCCGTACACGAGCTCGGGCGGTGTCCACTCGGAAAGGTCGTGCAGGACGACGTCTTCCGCGAGGAGGTGACCCGCGCTCGCCGGCCAGGCTATCGCATGCAGCCACATTCCCCGAGCCTCGCCCGCGTACGCGCTTCGATCCGCCGCCGAATTCACCAGCCACAGTGGAGTGGGATGGCCGCCGACCTTGATCCGGGCCGGCTCGACGTGCTCCGGGTGGCCGAGTCCGGGGCCGGGGCCGGTGAGCGCCTCCGCGAGTTCGGGCCCCGGGTCCGGTCCGGACACCCCGGCGAAGCGGGCGCCCAGCCCGACGCCCGGCTCCTCGGCCACCAGCAGGAGTTCGGCCGGTCCCCCGCCCAGCGGCGCCGGACCGGCGCAGGCCACCGCCGTGGCCCGTACGCCGGAGGGGTCGTCCCCGGCCCAGCCGACCCCGGTGACCGTCCAGCCCTGCGGCAGCGGCCACGGACACCAGAGCGGCACCCGGGGTCGCTCGGCCTTCTCGTCGGCGACGACGCGGTCCACCACGCTCGCCATGATCTCGGCTCCGATGTTCTCCGGGACGTGCAGCGGCGCGACCGGGCCGCACCGCGCGCACCGCGACTCGGGGTGCATCAGGTCGGGGAGCCGGACCTGACCGGCGCACCTCGGACAACTCACCACGACACTCACATCCCCACCGTGGCCCCCCGCCACCGGCCCGTCAAGCGGAGCGGCCGTTTCCCTTCGGCGAGGCTCGGGCGACCTCAGCCGGGCGGCGGGCCGGCGTGGGCGCGGATCCAGGCGTGCATGGCGATGCCGCTGGCCACACCGGCGTTGATCGACCGGGTCGAGCCGTACTGGGCGATGGAGAAGAGCTGGTCACAGGCGGCGCGAGCCGGGTCGGACAGGCCCGGTCCCTCCTGGCCGAAGAGGAGCACGCAGCGGCGGGGCAGGGTGGTGGTCTCGAGCGGCCGGGAGCCGGGCAGGTTGTCTATGCCCACCACCGGCAGGTCCCGCCCGGCGGCCCAGGCGACGAACTCCTCGATCGTCGGGTGGTGCCGGACGTGCTGGTAGCGATCGGTCACCATGGCGCCGCGCCGGTTCCACCGGCGCAGTCCGACGATGTGCACCTCGGCGGCGAGGAAGGCGTTGGCGTTGCGGACCACCGTGCCGATGTTGAAGTCGTGCTGCCAGTTCTCGATCGCCACGTGGAAGTCGTGCCGGCGCTCGTCCAGGTCGGCGACGACGGCCTCGCGCCGCCAGTACCGGTAGCGGTCGACAACGTTGCGCCGGTCGCCGGCGGCGAGCAGCTCCGGGTCGTAGCGCGGGTCGTCCGGCGGGTCGCCGGGCCACGGTCCGACACCCACGTCGAGCTGGTCCTCGGTCACGGTCACAAGAGGGTACGGCCGGCCGGGGCACCGCCGGACGCCACCCCGGTCACCGCAGCCCCAGGGCACCACCGAGCCGGTCCAGCAACCGTCGGTCGGCGGGACCGGGCGGATCGCCGGCCCGGCAGACCCGGGCGGCCACCGACTCCACCCACTGCCGGTACGCGGCCGAGTCGGCCGGGTCTGCCCGCCGACCGAGTACGCGTACCGCGGCCCGGCAGGCGGCGAGGAGGTCGACCAGGTCGGTGAGCCGGTCGGCCTGGGCCGGCGCCCCGTCGTGGCGGGCGTAGATGGCGGTGACGACGGCGCGTACCAGGTCGCTGTCGGAGGCCCGGCCGGCGGCCACGGCGTCGAGCCCGGCGAGCCCGGCGGCGACGCCACGGGGCGGGCGGCCAGGGGTGGGGGAGGCGGCGGCCACGAGTACCCGGCCGGGCAGGGTGGTGAGCAGGTCCCACTCGGCGGCGGAGTAGACGGCGGTGGTCAGCGGTGCGGCACGGCGTCCGGCAGAGGGCGGCTCTCCGGCGAGGGAGTGGCTCATCTAGACCTCCGGCGTCAGCATATGCCCCGGATCGCGAAAAGGGCCCCTTCCCGACCAGAACGCGGTGGGAAGGGGCCCCGTCGGGGCTGCGGTCAGCGGGGCTCGGGGAAGCTCGGCCGCTCCGGGTCGACGCCGTCCGGCACCGCCGCGGCGGCGTACTCCTTCTTGGGGACCATGACCTTGCGCCGGAAGACGCAGACCAGGGTGCCGTCCTGGTTGTAGCCGCGGGTCTCCACCGCGACGACGCCCCGGTCCGGCTTCGACCCGGACTCGCGCTTGTCCAGCACGGTGGTCTCGCCGTAGATGGTGTCGCCGTGGAAGGTCGGCGCGACGTGCCGCAGCGACTCGACCTCCAGGTTGGCGATCGCCTTGCCGCTGACGTCCGGCACGGACATGCCGAGGAGCAGCGAGTAGATGTAGTTGCCGACCACCACGTTGCGCTTGAACTGGCTCGCCGACTCGGCGTAGTGCGCGTCCATGTGCAGCGGGTGGTGGTTCATGGTGAGCAGGCAGAAGAGGTGGTCGTCGTACTCGGTCACGGTCTTGCCGGGCCAGTGCCGGTAGACCGCGCCGACCTCGAACTCCTCGAAGTAGCGGCCGAACTGCATCCTTGTCCCCTTCGACGGGCGGCGATGGAGTTCGGCACAGCATGCCTTACCGGTGGTTAAGGCGATGACGGGGGCGGCCGCCGAGTGGAAATGTCACACCGGGCGCATCCGGGGGGAGACGCAATGAGCGGCGGGGCCCTCCCCGGCACCCGCCGCCCACGCTCTGATGCCAGAGATTCTGCCGTACGGGGTGGACACATCGACAGAGACGGACGTCACATTTACCGTTTTGTGACATCACTGTGAGTAATCGACGGCACCGTGCTATGCGATCTTTAGCGGCACAGTCACCCCTTGTCAAGGCTGAAGTTACCGATTCGTACCGGCGGGTGGCGTGGATCTCCTTGGAAACGCTCCCATCACGGGAGGTGACGCAAGTGCGTGGTGCATTTGCGTTCCGCAGCGCGGAGTCGACAGATACGGTTCGATAGGTTGCCCGACCTGCGGCCGGCCCCGTCCCGGGCCGCGCCGGTTTCGGCCCGCCCGGGCCGGGAATTCAACCGGGGCTGCCCTGGTTCTACGGGACGAAAAAGCAATCCGCTGATCGGAGAGTGCAATGGCAACGGTTGAGCTGACCACGGCCAACTTCGACGAGGTGACCGGAAGCGACGGCATCGTGCTGGTCGACTTCTGGGCCGAGTGGTGCGGCCCGTGCAAGCGGTTCGCCCCGGTCTACGAGCGCTCCTCGGAGAAGCACCCGGACATCGTCTTCGGCAAGGTCGACACCGAGGCGCAGCAGGAGCTCGGCGCGAAGTTCGACATCCGCTCCATCCCGACGATCATGGCGATCCGGGACGGCGTGATCGTCTTCGCCCAGCCGGGCGCGCTGCCCGAGTCGGCGCTGGAGAACCTGATCGAGCAGGTCCAGGCCCTCGACATGGACGACGTGCGCAAGCAGCTGGCCGAGCACAAGCACTGAGCACCGCCCACGACGGCCGGGCTCCCCACCAGGGGGTCCGGCCGTCGGCGTACCCGCCGACACGCAGGGCCAGCGGCAGACTGCGCATGGACACCGTCGTGACGTCCCGATCCCGTATCGTCACGACCCGATGGAGACGTTGACCCCCCGCGGCCGCGCGGTCCGGCTGGGCGCGACCGCGCTCGGTCTGGCCCTGCTGCTCGCCGGCACCCTCTGGGGGGTCGACGACCACTTCCCGTTCGGGCCGTTCCGGATGTACTCCACGTCGGAGCCACCGAACGCGCCCGCCCCCGACACCCGGGTGGAGGGCGTCGACCGCACCGGCGCGGTGATCGCGCTCGGTCAGGACGCCACCGGGATCCGCCGCGCCGAGATCGAGGGCCAGCGGGACCGCTACGCCGCCGACCCGACGCTGCTGCGGCAGGTCGCCCACGCGTACGCCGAACGCCACCCCGGCGCGCCGGACCTGGTCGAGGTCCGCATCGTGATCCGCTGGTACGGCATCCGCCAGGGCCGACCCACCGGACGGTGGACCGACGAGACCACGGTGCGCTGGCAGGAGGCCCGGTGACCCGCTGGCTGACCGAAGCGGTCCCCCGCGGCCGGGTGGCCGCCTTCCGCACCCTGGTCTACCTCTTCGTCGCCGCCGACCTGGTCGTCTTCACCCCGTGGGTACGCACCCGGGTCGACGTACCGGGCGAGCTCTACCAGCCGTTGCTGATCGGCCGGCTGCTCCCGCTGCCCACCCCGACCCCCACCATGGTCGCGGTCATCTTCTGGACGCTGCTGCCACTGGCCCTGCTCGCCGCGACCGGCCGCGCGCCACGACTGCTCGGCTGGTCGGTCTTCGCGCTCTACTTCGAGTGGATGATCATCGCGATGAGCTACGGGAAGGTCGACCACGACCGGATCGGGTTCCTCGTCGCGCTGGCCGCCCTGCCCACCGTCGGCCGCGCCCGGCACGGCGACCCGACCCGCACGGAGGCCGGCGGCTGGGCGCTGCGGGTCACCCAGATCGCCGTGATCTGCACGTACTTCCTCGCCGCCTGGGCCAAGCTGCGTTTCGGCGGGCTGGACTGGGCGACCGGCTCGGTACTCGCCCGGGCCATCATCCGGCGCGGCACAGACCTCGCCGACCTGATCGCGCAGGTGCCGTACCTGCTGCTCGTCGCCCAGTTCGGCATCCTCGCCTTCGAGTTGCTCAGCCCCGTGGTGTTCCTGCTGCCCGAACGCTGGCGGGTGGCCACGGTCGGTTTCTTCTACTCGTTCCACCTGGTGACCATCGCGACGATCACCATCTCGTTCGCGCCGCACCTGGTGGCGATGACGAGTTTCCTGCCGCTGGAGCGGATCAGGCCGGTGGTGCGGGCCCGCCAACTGATCACCCGTCGCCGTGACGGCGCCGCGCCGACCGGCCCGGCACCGGACTCGCCGGCACCGGAGGACCAGGGGCCGGCACCGGACGACGTACCCGCTGCGGCGCCACCGATGGCCGGCCCGGCACCGGCGGTCGGGCCGGCGACGAAGTAGCCCGGCGACGCCGGCGGCGGGTCAGGCGTCGGTGGTGGGGCGGCCGCTCGGGCCGTACAGGCGCTCCCGCGCCTCCTGGGGCAGGGCGCAGGCGGCGGTGCCGCCGGGAAGCCGGTGCCGGTTGCGGGCCACCCAGCGGTACGCGGGCCAGGCGGCGAGGCGGACCGGCGGAACGCGCAGCCCCGCGCCGGCCACCCGCCACAGCGGACCGCTCTCGCCCAGCAGCCGGGCGATGGCGTCGGGCCCGGCGGCGCGGGAGCCGTCGGCGCCGACCCATTGCACCGCCTCCTCGCACTCGGCCTCGGTCAGCCCGAGGGCGTCGAGGTCGGCGAACTGCCACGGCACCACCCGGGCGCCGGTCGGGATGCGCCGCTCGATGAACTCGGCGCACCGGGTGCAGAACGCGCAGTCCCCGTCGTAGACGAAGGTCGACCTCTCCATGGCTCCATCCTCCACCCGCCGCCCGGCGGGCGGGAGCCGGTGTCCGGCGGGTCACTTGCACTCTTCTCGTACACATGTTCGAATGAGTGTCATGCGCTGGGAGAACCTCTCCGCTCCCCCGGACGAGGGGCATCCCGACGGGTCAGCGCCAGCGACTCCACCCCTGCCGCTGGCGCTGCCCGGCGCGATCGCCCGCACCTTCGACACCCCCGGCTTCGCCGGGATGACCTTCTACGAGGTGCAGGCCAAGTCGATCATCAACAAGGTGCCCGGCGCGTCCCGCGTCCCGTTCGAGTGGACGATCAACCCGTACCGCGGATGCAGCCATGCATGCACCTACTGCTATGCGCGCAACACCCACACCTACCTGGACCTCGACGCGGGTGCGGACTTCGATAGCAAGGTGATCGTCAAGGTCAACGCCGGCGAGCTGGTCCGGCGCGAGCTGGCCGCCCCGCGTTGGCGCGGCGCGCACATCGCGATGGGCACCAACGTGGACTGCTACCAGCGGGCCGAGGGTCGGTACCGCTTGATGCCGCCGATCATCGAGGCGCTGCGCGACTTCGCCAACCCGTTCTCCATCCTGACCAAGGGCACGCTGATCCTGCGGGACCTGCCGCTGCTGCGCCAGGCCGCCGAGGTGACCCGGGTCGGCGTCTCGTACTCGGTGGGGTTCGTCGACGAGGCGCTGTGGCGGGCGGTCGAGCCGGGCACCCCGAGCCCGCGCCGGCGACTCGACGCGGTACGCGCGCTCACCGACGCGGGCTTCGAGGTGGGCGTGCTGATGGCGCCGATCCTGCCCGGGCTCAGCGACAGCGACGAGTCGATCGACGCGACGGTGGCGGCGGTGGCCGCGGCCGGGGCGGCCAGCGTGACGCCGCTGGCCCTGCATTTACGCCCCGGCGCCCGCGAGTGGTACGCGCACTGGCTGGCCCGGGAGTTCCCGCACCTGGTGCCGCGCTACCGCGAGCTCTACCGGGCGGGCGCGTACGCGCCGCAGGCGTACCAGCGGGAGTTGACCGCGCGGGTGCGGATCGCGGCCCGCCGGCACGGGCTGCACCGGGGCGAGCGGGGCGACAATCGGCGGCTGCCGACCCCCGAGGTGCTGCCCGCCGCCGAGCAGCTGTCCCTGCTGTAGCCGGCGGGCCACCGCACCGGTGGGGTTAGAGTCGGCGGGTGCGTACCGCTCAGCAGATCCTCGCCGACTCGGCCGTGATCGCCGTCGTGGGCGCGTCCCGCGACCGCCGTAAGGCCGCGCACAGCGTGCCGTTGCAGATGCAGCGGTACGGCTGGCGGATCATCCCGGTCAACCCGACGGTCGACGAACTCTTCGGCGAGCGGGCGTACGCGTCGCTGGCCGACATCCCGCACCCGGTCGACCTGGTGGACGTGTTCCGGCCGGCGGCGGACGCCGTGCAGGTGGTCCGGGACGCCGCGGCGATCGGCGCGCCGGCGGTGTGGCTGCAACTGGGCATCGTCTCGGCGCAGGCGCGGCGGATCGCCGAGGAGGCGGGCATGGACTACGTCGAGGACCGCTGCCTGATCGTGGAGCGCGCCGCCGCCGGGCTGACCCGGCTGGGCTGACCGGCCGGGTTTTGCTGGCGGCCGACCCGTACCCTGCGCCCATGCCTCTGCCGCGGACGCTGCGCCTGCCCCCGACCCGGGACGGACTCTGGTCGCGCCGCCTGCTCTCCCTGGCCGTCGCCGCGGTGGTCGCGGTGGCGGTGGCCGCGCCGCTGCTGGCACTGACCCGGTCCACCACCTTCGACAGCTTCGCCTGCGTCGCCTGGCTGATATTCGGCGTGCACCAACTGGGACGGCGCTGGTGGCCGCGGCGGAACGGCCGGCTGGCCTGGACGGCCCGGGTGGCCGGCCGGGACGCGGTCGAGCCCGGACTGGTGGCCCGCCGGTCGCTGGCCGGCTGGACGGATCTCCTGGCGGACCTGACCCTGGTGACCGGGACGGCGGTGGTGATCACCTCGTGGTTCCCGACCGACCGGGAGTGGGGCCGGATCGTCCGGACACTGCTGGTCCTCGGCGCGGCGGCGGCAGTGGGACGGATCGCCTACCGGGAGGCGCGGTTCACCGGCCGGTTGGCGCTGACCGCCGGCGGGATCCGCTACGGCAGCCAGTCCTACGACTGGTCGAACATCGACCGGGTCAGCCTGCACAAGCGGGACGGCCGGCTGAACGGGGTACGGCTGCGACCGGTCAGGTGGCAGTCGCTGGAACCGGCGCCGGTGGTCGGTGGTCGGGACACCGCGGTGCCCGAGCAGCGGCTGGCCGCCGCGATCGAGGAGTACCGGTCGCGCCCGTACGTGCTGGCGGGCGGGCCGGTCACCGCCCCGGAGCCGGCTGCCGAGCCGGCCGGACGGTGACCGGCGCACCGGTCAGAGCTTGTACTCCTTGAGCAGGCCCCGGGAAATGATGGTCTTCTGGATCTCCGAGGTGCCCTCGCCGATGAGCAGGAAGGGCGCCTCCCGCATCAGCCGCTCGATCTCGTACTCCTTGGAGTAGCCGTAGCCGCCGTGGATGCGGAACGCCTCCTGGACGACCTCGGCGCAGTACTCCGAGGCGAGCAGCTTGGCCATGCCGGCCTCGACGTCGTTGCGCTGGCCGGCGTCCTTGAGCCGGGCGGCGTTGACCATCAGCGCGTGGGCGGCCTCGATCTTGGTGCCCATCTCGGCGAGCTTGAAGGCGATGGCCTGGTGCTTGGCGAGGGGCTGGCCGAAGGTGCGGCGCTGCTGGGCGTACTGGACGGCAAGCTCGAAGGCGCGGATGGAGATGCCACACGCCCGGGCGGCCACGTTGACCCGGCCGACCTCGATGCCGTCCATCATCTGGTAGAAGCCACGGCCGACCTTGTCCGCGCCGCCGAGGACGGCGGACGCGGGGACGGTGACGCCGTCGAGCACCATCTCGGTCGTCTCGACGCCCTTGTAGCCCATCTTGTCGATCTTGCCGGGGATGGTCAGGCCGGGCGCGGTCTCGCCGAAGCCGGGCTCCTTCTCCAGCAGGAAGGTGCTCATGTTGCCGTAGACCGACTCCGCGCCGGTGTCGGTCTTGACCAGGGTGGCCACCACCGACGAGTACGCCCCGTTGGTCAGCCACATCTTCTGGCCGTTGAGGACGTAGTTGTCGCCGTCGCGGACGGCCTTCGACTTGATCGCCGAGACGTCGGAGCCGGTCTCCGGCTCCGACATCGAGAACGCGCCGCGCACCTCGCCGGTGGCCATCTTCGGCAGCAGCCGGGCCTTCTGCTCGGCGGAGCCGTGCTGGGAGATCAGGTACGCCACGATGAAATGGGTGTTGACGATGCCGGAGATCGACATCCAGCCCCGCGACAGCTGCTCGACCACCAGGGCGTAGGTCAGCAGGGACTCGCCCAGGCCGCCGTACTCCTCGTCGATGGTGAGACCGAACAGGCCCATCTCCCGCATCCCGTCGAGGATGTCGGTCGGGTACTCGTCGGCGTGCTCCAGCCGCTGCGCGTGCGGGATGATCTCCTTGTCGGCGAACTCCCGGACGGTTTCCAGGATCGACCGCTGCACGTCGGTCAGGCCGGGCGTCTGGGCGAGTCTGGCCATCTCAGCCTCCGGGGGATCGGCGCATTACTCATGGGTAACTGAACGCTCGGTCAGTATCGGCCCCGGGACGGTCGAGGCCAAGGTGACCAGTCCACACAACCGCTGTGAAAAGGTTCACCGCTGCGGGTAGCGTCCGCAAGTGAGGAGCGCTGTGACCTGCGGCGGAGGAGGCGAACGGACGTGAGTCATCCACCACCCGGCGAGCCGGAGCAGCCGCCGTCGCCGTACGAGCAGCCGGGCCAGCCGTCCGGGCTGCCCCAGTGGGGCCAGCAGCCGGACCAGCGGCAGTGGGGCCAGCAGCCGGACCAGCCGCAGTGGGGCCAGCAGCCGGACCAGCCGCAGTGGGGTCAGCAGCCGCAGGAGCACCAGCAGTGGGCGCAGCAGCCGGCGTACCCGCCGCAGGGCCCGTACGGCCAGTACGGTCCGCCACCGGGAGGCGGCGGCGGACCGAACACCATGGCGATCCTGTCGCTGGTCTTCGCCTTCGTCTTCGCCCCGGCCGGGATCGTCCTCGGCCACCTGGCCAAGCGGCAGATCCGGCGGACCGGCGAGGACGGTGACCAGCTCGCCACTTGGGGGCTGATCCTCAGCTACGTCTTCACCGCGATCGGCCTGCTCGCCTGCTGCGGCTGGATCGCCCTGGCCGTCTGGGCCAACTCCGACGGCGGCGGCACCTACAACTGACCCGGGCGGGGTCAGCGGAACTGCGCCTCGCGGACGCTGTTGCCGCCGTCCACCACCAGCATCTGCCCGGTGATGTACGAGGCGGCCGGCGAGCAGAGGAAGGTGATGGCGGCGGCCACCTCGTCCGGGGTGCCGGGGCGCCCGACCGGGGTGCCCATCCCCTGCTTGATCTCGGCCACCGTCGAGGCCGCCGTGTAGATGGTGCCCGGGGCCACGGAGTTCACGGTCACCCCGTCGGCGATCATCTCCATCGCCAGGGCACGGGTCAGCCCGACCACGCCGGCCTTGGCCGCCGCGTACGCCGCCTCGGTGGGCAGCGCGTTCACCGGCCCGGCGGTGGCCGCCAGGTTCACGATCCGCCCCCAGCCCCGCTCGGCCATCCCGCCGATGAAGGCGCGGCTGCACAGGAACGCGGTGGTCAGGTTCCGGTCGATCTCGCCCCGCCACTCGTCGTAGCTGAGCTGGGCCACCGGGCGCAGCACCTCCGGGCTGGCCCGGCTGGCCAGGCCCGCGTTGTTGACCAGCACCTCGACGTCGCCGAGCTGCTCGGCCACCGCGTCGGCGAGCGCGCCGACCTCGGACTCGTCGGTGAGGTCGGCGACGAAGCCGGTGACGCCCAGCTCGCCGGCCCGTTCGTGGATCCGCCGGGTGGTGGAGACGATCGCCACCCGGGCGCCCAGGTCGGCCAGCCGGCGGGCGGTCGCGTACCCGATGCCGTCGGGGCTGCCCGCGCCGGTGACCAGGGCGACCCGCCCGTCCAGCCGCATGGTGACCGGCTCGGCCACCGGAACCGGCTCGTCCTGGTCGTCCGGCCCGACGGTGGCGACGGCGCGGGTACGCCGGGCCAGCCCGGGGCGGCTCACGTCCCGCCTCGGTCGGCTGCCGGAACGGTCGGCACCACGCGCGTCGATAGCCATGCCGAGATCCTGCCCGCTCGCGACGTCCCGGGCAACGCGGCACCACGGGGACCTCTTGTTTGTCCGGTCATGACTACCCTGACGGCGCACCCACACGCGACGGAGAGACCTGATGACCTATCCCCCACCGTCCGGCGGCTGGAGCAACCCGGCCGGCGACCCGACACTGCCGGTCAGCGGCCAACCGATCCCGGCGCAGCCGACGGGCAGGGACCCGTACGCCCCGCCGGACCCGTACGCCGCCGCCGTGCCGCCGCAGGCGGCGCCGGTCGATCCGTACCAGCCGCACGGCTACCCGCCCCCGACCGGCTACCCCGGGTACGGCTACCCGCCCGCCCCGCAGACCAACGGCCTGGCCATCGCCGCGATGGTCGTCTCGATCCTCGGCGCGCTCGGCCTCTGCGGCTACGGGCTCGGCGGCTGGATCGGGCTCATCGGCGCGATCCTCGGCCACGTGTCCCGCAAGCAGATCCGGGAGAAGGGTGAAGGCGGTGAGGGCTTCGCCACCGCCGGCATCATCGTGGGCTGGATCGCCACCGTGATCGCGCTGCTGGCCACCATCGCCATCGTGGTGTTCTTCGTCTGGCTGGCGAACCAGGACCCGTCGACCTACGACAGCAGCACCTACTGACCGGTGCCGCCGCCCCGGTCGCCCGGGGCGGCGGCGTACGGCTCATTCCGAGGGCGGGGTGAAGCTGGAGGTGCGGGTCATCCCGGCGGCGCGCCCCTTGGCGGCGATCACCAGGGCCATCTTGCGGGACGCCTCGTCGATCATCTCGTCGCCGAGCATCACCGCGCCGAGCTTGCCGCCGGCCTCCGAGGTGTAGTGCTCGTAGGCGTCGAGGATCAGCTCGGCGTGGTCGTAGTCGGCCTGGGCCGGCTGGTAGACCTCGTTCGCGGCGTCGATCTGGCCGGGGTGCAGCACCCACTTGCCGTCGAAGCCCAGCGCCGCGGAGCGCTTGGCCACCTCGCGGAACGCGTCGACGTCGCGGATCTGCAGGAACGGGCCGTCGATGGCCTGCTTGTCGTGCATCCGGGCGGCCATCAGGATCCGCATCAGGATGTAGTGGTAGGGGTCGCCCGGGTAATCCGGGATCAGCGCGCCGACCACCAGCGACTTCATGTTGATCGAGGCCATGAAGTCGGCCGGACCGAAGATGATGGTCTCGACCCGGGGCGAGGCGGCGGCGATGGCGTCGACGTTGACCAGGCCGGCGGCGTTCTCGATCTGCGCCTCGATGCCGATCCGGCCGACCTCCAGGCCCAGGGTCTTCTCGATCTGCGTCAGCGTCAGGTCCAGCCACTGCACCTGGGCGGCGTTCTGCACCTTCGGCAGCATGATGCAGTCGAGGTTCGCGCCGGCGCCCTCGACCACCTCGATGACGTCCCGGTAGGTCCACGGGGTGGTCAGGTCGTTGACCCGGACCACCCGGGTCTTGCCGGCCCAGTCGCCCTCGTTGAGCGCCGCGACGATGTTCTTGCGGGCGTCCGGCTTGGCCAGCGGGGCGACCGCGTCCTCCAGGTCGAGGAAGACCTGGTCGGCGGGGAGGCCCTGGGCCTTGCCGAGCATCTTGACGCTGGAACCCGGCACGGCGAGGCAGGACCGGCGGGGGCGACCGACTGCGGCCATTGGATGCGCTCCTTCCAGCGTCCGGCGGGCACGCCGACGCCACCTGGATGACGAGAACGAGAACTTAACGATCCCAAAGGGCGTTGTGACGCCACGGTAACCTCGTGCCGTGACCGGGGTGAATGGACCTGTGGAAGATCTCACTGAGCGTCGGATCGTGGTGGTGACCGGGGCCAGCTCCGGCATCGGCCTGGCCGCCGCGACGGCCCTGGCCCGCCGGGGCGACCAGGTCGTGCTGGTCGGGCGGGACCCGGGCCGGCTCCAGGCCGCCGGCGACCGGGTACGCGAGGCCTGCGGCGAGCGCCCCGAGCTGTTCCGCGCCGACTTCGCGGTGCTGGACGACGTACGCGGGCTCGCCGAGCGGCTGCGGGCCGCGTACGACCGGATCGACGTGCTGGCCAACAACGCCGGGGCGATCGTGCTGGAACCGCTCACCACCGTGGACGGCTTCGAGCTCTCGATGCAGGCCAACCACCTGGCCCCGTTCCTGCTGAGCAACCTGCTGGCCGACCGGGTCGGCCGGATGGTGGTGACGGCCTCCGGCGCGCACCGCAGCGGGGCGCTCGACCCGGACGACCTGAACGCCACGCTGCGCCCGTACCGGCCGGTCCGCGCGTACGGCACCAGCAAGCAGGCGAACATCCTGTTCACCGCGGAGGCGGCCCGGCGCTGGCCGGACGTCCGGTCGTACTGCTTCCACCCCGGGGTGGTGCGGACCCGGTTCGGGGCGGACAGCCGGCTGGTCGCCCTCGGCATGCGGCTGCTGCCGTTCCGCAGCCCGGAGCGGGGCGCGGAGACGCTGGTCTGGCTGGCCAACCAGGACCCGTCCCGGCTGGTCGACGGCGCCTACTACGCCGACCGGAAGCTGCGCCGGCCGCTGCGCAAGGCGGCCGACCCGCAGCTCGCCGCCCGGCTCTGGACGGCCAGCGCCGAGGCCGTCGGCATCGCCGGATGAGCGCGCCGGACGAGGGGCTCTTCCTGGTGGCGGTGGTCGACCTGGCACCCGACGCCGTCGACGCCGGCCACCGGTACGAGGACGCCGTGCTCGGGCTGCTCGGGCGGCACGGCGGACGGCTGGAACGGCGGTTGCACAGCACCGACGAACGGACCGAGGTGCACCTGATCCGGTTCGCGTCGCGGGCCGGGCTGGCGGCGTTCCTGGCCGACCCGGACCGGCTGGTCCAGCGGGCGGCGATCGGCGACGCGGCACCGACCACCCGGGTGATCGAGGTCCACGACCGCTGACCGCCCACCGGGCGGCCCCGGCGGTCACTCGCGGAGGTGCACCGGGACGCTGGTGACCACCACCCCCGGCAGCGGCCGCAACGCCCGGCGCAGCCGCTGCTCGGTCCGGCTGTGCAGCGGGCGGTGCCAGCTCCGGCGCAGCACCACCTCGGGCACGATCACGGTCAGCACCAGCTCCGGCCCGGTGTCGTGCAGCGCCTCCAGGTAGTGCGCCAGCGGCCCGATCACCGCCCGGTACGGCGACACGATGGTCTCCAGCCGCACGTGGTCCCCCCAGGCCCGCCACTGCTCGCGGAACCGGTCCGCCTCCGCCTCCTCCGGCGCGATGTGCACCGCCAGGGTCGGCTGGCCCAGCGACACCGCGTACGCCAGGGCGCGCAGCGATGCCCGGTTGAGCCGGGCCATCGGGACCACCACCAGGTGGCGTACCTGTTGGGGCAGTTCCTCGCCCTCGGCGGGCCCGGCGGCGACGGGCGCGACCGGCGGCGGGTGCAGGGCCAGCGCGGCGTGCAGGTTCCGGTAGTGCCGGTGCACCCGGTGGAAGAGGAACACGAGCAGCGGTACGGCGATCACCACCACCCAGGCGCCCTCGGTGAACTTGGCGACCGCCGCGGTGACGAGCACCAGCCCGGAGAGCGTGGCGCCGACCGCGTTGACCGCCAGCCGGCCCCGCCAGCCGGCCCCGCGCCGGCGACGCCAGTGCACCACCATCCCGGCCTGGGAGAGGGTGAAGGCGAGGAACACCCCGACCGCGTAGAGCGGGATCAGCCCCTCGGTGTAGCCGCCGAAGGCGACGAAGACCAGCGCGGCGGTCGCGGCGAGCGCGACCAGGCCATGGCTGAACGCCAGCCGGTCCCCCATGTGCAGGAAGCGGCGCGGCGCGTGACCGGCCCGGGCCATGAAGAACAGCAGCCGGGGGAAGCCGTTGAAGGCGGTGTTCGCCGCCAGCAGCAGGATCAGCGCGGTGGCGGCCTGGATCAGGCCGTACCAGGGACCGGTCGGAAAGGTGACCCGGGCCAGCTGGGAGAGCAGGGTCTCCTCCGTCGTCGGCACCAGGCCGGCCAGGTGGATCAGCAGGGTGAGCGCGGCGAAGAGCAGCACCAGCATCGCCACCATCCAGCCCAGGGTGGTGCGGGCGTTGCGCCACTCGGGCGGGCGGAACGCCGGGACCGCGTTGGACACCGCCTCGATGCCGGTCATCGACACCGCGCCCGAGGCGAAGGCGCGCAGCACCAGCAGCAGGCCGAGCCCCTCGGCCGCCGGCACCGCCGGCGGCGGCACCGGCGTGAAGCCGCGTCCGGTGACCCGCAGGTAGCCGACCGCCAGCAGGGCCAGCAACGCGACCACGAAGGCGTACGTGGGGAGCACGAAGATGTTGCCGGCGGTCCGGACCCCGCGCAGGTTGGCGGCGAGCAGCACCGCGATGACCAGCACCCCGAGCGGGACGGCGAACGGCGCCAGCCCGGGCAGCGCCGAGGTGACCGCGTGCACCCCGGCGGCCACCGAGACGGCCACGGTCAACACGTAGTCGAGGATCAGCCCGGCCGCGGCGGTCAGCCCCGCCGCGGTGCCCAGGTTGTCCCCCGCGACGATGTACGACCCCGCGCCGTGCGGGTAGGCGTGGATGGTCTGCCGGTAGGAGACGCCGACGGCGATCATGAGCACCACCAGCGCGGCGGCCAGCGGCAGGGAGAGCCCCAACGCCGCGCTGCCGGCCAGCACCAGCACGGCCAGCATCGCCTCCGGCCCGTACGCCACCGAACTGAGCAGGTCGGAGGAGAGCACCGGCAGCGCCACCAGCTTGCGCATCCGCTCGTAGAGCACCGCCGCGCTGGACAGCGGCGGCCCGAAAACGGCCCGCCGCAGCCGGGTCAGCGCCCGGCCGAACCGGGTGCCGGGCAGGTTGGCCGGTTCGGTGGCGACCAGTTCGTCCGGCTGCTCCCGGCGGAACATGGCGATCGGGGCCAGCCGGCCGAAGCGGGTCGGGGTGGGACGCTCCCCCTGCCGACCGAGGGTCGGGTCGATCGGCAGCTCGCCCGGTTGGTCGGCGCGCCAGCGGTCGCCGATCCGGCGCAGGGTGCCCAGTTCCTCCGGGTCGAGCGGCGGGAACTCGGCCGACGGGGTGACGACGGTGCCGCTGTCGGCCTCGTCCTCGTCGCCCGGTCGCCCCGCCATCTCGCCACACCTCCCTCCGCACTCTCACGCGCGAGCGGCGGTCGTGGCGGCGGAATCGGCGTTCTCCCGCGAAGCGCCGAGCGGGCGGTGGCAGCCGGCGGTGGGCCGAGCGGGCCGATCCGGGGTCGGGCGCCGGGTGGCCCCGGCGTCGGGCCGCTGGTCGACCGACCGGCGGGGACGGGGCGAGCCGGAGTCAGGCCGCCGGCGGGGCGGCGTCGGCGGGGACCGGGGCCGGTGCGGGGCGGCGGCCGGCACGGGCGCCACCGAGCACCACCACGGCCACCCCGACCAGCAGCAGGGCCAGCCCGGGCAGGGCGAGCGGGCGGGGCAGCTGAGCGAGCCAGACCCAGCCGATCAGGGCGGCGCCGGGCGCCTCCAGCAGGATCAGCACGCTGACCGTGGTGGCCGACACGCGGCGCAGGGCGTAGTTGAACATCGAGTGCCCGAGCAGCTGGGCGCCGGCGACGAGGCCGAGGATGGCCAGCCAGGTCGCGGAGTCGTACCCGCGCAGTGGCACGCCGCCGACCAGGCACACCACCAGCAGGATCAGCGCGCACACCCCGTAGCAGATGGTGGTGTAGGTGGTGGTGCTGATGGTGGCCCGGGCGCGCTCGCCGAACGCGGTGTAGACCGCGGCGAACAGGCCGCCGGTGATCGCCAGCAGGTCCCCGGCGAAGGCCCGTCCGGAGACGGCGACGTCCGCCCCGGTGGCGAGCACCGCGCCCGTCACGGCCACCGCGATGCCGACCCAGACGGCGTACGGCAGGTGCCGGCCCTGCCAGCGGGCGATCAGCCCCTGCCAGATCGGCTGGGTGGCGCCGAGCGCGGTGGCCGCGGCGACCGAGGTGAGCTGCGCGCTCGGCATCCAGGTGGCGAAGTGGGCGGCCAGCGCCACGCCGGAGAGCACGCAGTACCAGCCCTCCCGCCGGCCCGCCCCCACGGTCAGCGCCCGGAACTCGGCCCGGCGGCGGGCCAGCGAGAACGGGCCGAGCACGGCGACCGAGAGCAGGTTGCGCCAGAACGCGACGGCCAGCGCCGGGGCCGCGGCGAAGGCGATCAGCGGGGCGGAGGAGGAGACGGCGGCGACGGCGAGCGCGAGGACGCCGACGGTCAGCGGGTCCACCGTCGGGCGGTGCGGGGTGGGGGACACGGAGAGCAATACTCACACAACTTTGGACACCACTCAGCGTCAACGCTCCGTTACGATCATGCGCGTCCGCGCCGGCGATCCCTCGACGTCCGGAGGCGCTTTCCCATGCCCAGGTACCCTGCGGTGCTGTTCGACTTCTTCGGCACCCTGACCCGCTGCGTCCAGCGCGGCCCCGCCCACGAAACCACCGCCGACCTGCTCGGTTGTCCCGTCGACACGCTCGCCGCGGTCCTCGACCGCACCTTCTACCAGCGGGCCAGCGGCCGGCACGGCAACGCCGAGGCGACGCTGCGCTGGGTCTGCGTCCAGGCCGGCGTCCACCCCTCCGACGACGCCATCCGGGCTGCGGTGGCCTCCCGGCACCGGGCGGTACGCGCCGACACCCGGCTGCGCGACGACGCGGTACCCGCGCTCGCCGCGCTGCGGGAGCGGGGCATCCGCACCGGCGTGGTCAGCGACTGCACCCACGAGCTGCCGGCGTTCCTGCCGCAGCTGGCCGTCGCCCCGCTGCTCGACGCGCGGGTCTTCTCCGTCCACGTCGGCCGGTGCAAGCCGGACCCGGCGCTCTACCTGGCCGCCTGCCGTCGGCTCGCCGTGCGGCCCGAGGACTGCCTCTACGTCGGTGACGGTGGCAGCCGGGAGCTGACCGGTGCGCAGCGGGCGGGGATGACCGCCGTGCGGCTGGTCGCCCCCGACCTGGCCGGTCACCTGGTCTTCGACGCCGAGCCGGACTGGGACGGCCCGGTCGTCGGCTCGCTGAGCGAGGTGGTCGAGCTGGTCGACGCGGTGCCGGTGGGTTGCTGAGCGCTCAGCGGCTGTCGGGAAACACCGGGCGAGGTTTCCCGACAGCCGCTCAACGGCGGCGGACCTTGTGCAGGCGGAACGGTTTGCGGGTGGCGCGCACGGCGGGAGTCTCGCGCGGCACCTCGGCCAGCGAGTCGGCCGGCAGGTCCGTGCCGGCGTCCGGCGCGCCGGCCGGGGCGAGCCGGGTCAGCGCGCAGCCGTCGGCCGCCCAGCGGGCCACCAGGTCGGCGGTGGGTCCGGAGGCGTTCAGCCGCTTCGCCGCCACCAGCGGGGCGGAGGTCTCCCACGCCTCGGTGGCCGGCGCCAACCGGGTCACCTGGGCCGGCCAGGTCACGATCCGCCCGCCGTGGTCGCCGCGCAGGGTCACCCGCGCCTGCGCCGCCTCGGCCAGCCCGGGCGCGGACTGCTCGCCCGGCCCGCTGACCACGAAGAGCGACCCCTCCAGCGGCACGCACCACAGCGCCAGCGCCGGGCCGTCGCCGACGCTCACCCAGGCCACGGCCGCCTTCTTCATCGCCTCGTCGACCAGGGGCGTCGACATCGGGTCGTCCACCTCGTCCGTCACACCGGCATCCTCTCGTACGTGGGGCGTGCGGTCACCGGTCAACCGACGAACGGCGGGACCAGGATCTCGCCCCGGGCCACCGCCATGACCTGACCGGAGACGGTGGCGCCGACCGCCGCCCCGTCGGCCGCGGTCACCGTGCAGGCCAGCGCCGACGGGCGGTGGATCTCGATGCCCTGGCGGACCGCGTACTCGGAGCGCCCGTCGCCGGGGAGCAGCCCGCTGGCGACCAGCCAGACGCCGAGCCCGAGGGCGGCCGAGCCGGTCGCCGGGTCCTCCGGCACGCCGAGCCCGGGCACGAAGACGCGGGCGTGCGCGGTTTGCGTCTCGGCGTCCCAGGAGAAGACGCTGACATGCTCCACCCCGTACCGTTCCGCCGCCGCCGCGTTGACCTTGGCGCGGGCCACCGCGTCCGGGCGGACCGGAAGGTAGGGGAACTCCAGCCCGCAGCCGGCCACCCGGGGCGCCGGGCCGGCGTGGTCGTCGGCGGTGAGGCCGGCCATCTCCAGCAGCGGCTCCGGGTCCAGCTCCGGCCCGAGGGTGGGGGTGCCGCCGGTCAGGGTGGCACCGGTCTCGCCGACCTCGATCGGCAGCACCCCGGCACCGCACTCCTGGGTGATACTGCCCACACCGAACATGCCGCGCCGGCTGGCGGTGACCGCCGCGCCGACGCTGGGGTGCCCGGCGAACGGCAACTCCGCGGCCGGGGTGAAGATCCGGGCCCGGTAGGTGGCCCCGACCTGGGTGGGCGGCAGCACGAACACCGTTTCCGAGAGGTTGAACTCCAGCGCGAGCGCCTGCATCTGTTCGGTGGCGAGCCCTTCGGCGCCGAACACCACGGCCAGCGGGTTGCCGGCGAACGGGCGATCGGTGAAGACGTCCACGATCTCGTAGGCCAAGGTCGACATGTTGATAAACACTAGGCGCTTAGGCTGGTGCCCGTGAGCACGCCGAACCGGGTCTACATCGCCCGACTCGCCGGAGTCGCCGTCTTCGACCCGAACGGCGACCAGGTGGGTCGGGTCCGTGACGCGGTGGCCCGGATCCGTGCGACCCAACGTCCCCCCGAGGTGGTGGGTCTGGTCGCCGAGATGCCGATGCGCCGGCGGATCTTCCTGTCCATCAACCGGATCACCACCATCGACGCGGACGCGGTGGTGCTCGGCACCGGCACCCTCAACCTGCGCCGCTTCGAGAAGCGCCCCAACGAGCTGCTGGTGCTCCAGGAGCTGCTGGACCGGCGGGTCCAGCTCGAACCGGGCGGCCAGCCGGGCGCGGTGGTCGACGTGGCGATGGAGTGCAGCCGGGGTGGCGAGTGGTCGCTGTCCCGGGTCGCCGTCCGCGAGCAGACCGGCCGGCTCACCCGCCGCGGCCACCTGCACCAGGTCGAGTGGGACCGGGTGCGCGGGCTGAGCGGCATCGCCGCCAACCGGGGTACGGCCAACCTGCTCGCCGTGCTGGAGGACATGCGCCCCGCCGACCTGGCCAACGCCCTGCAGGACCTGCCCGACGCGCGGCGCAACGAGGTCGCGGCGGCGCTGGACGACGAACGCCTCGCCGACGTGCTCAGCGAGCTGCCCGAGCACGACCAGGTGGAGATCCTCGCCGCGCTGGACCGGGAACGGGCCGCCGACGTGCTGGAGGAGATGGACCCGGACGACGCCGCCGACCTGCTCAACGAGCTGCCGCCGCCGGAGCAGGACGTACTGCTGGACCTGATGGAGCCGAACGAGGCCGACCCGGTCCGCCAGCTGCTGCGCTACGCCTCCGGTACGGCGGGCAGCGTGATGACCTCCGAGCCGGTGATCCTGCCGCCGGACGCCACCGTCGCGGAGGCGCTCGCCCGGATCCGGGAGGAGCAGCTCTCCCCGGCCGTCGCGGCCCAGGTGTTCGTGGCCCGCGCGCCGATGACCACGCCCACCGGCCGTTACCTGGGCATGGTGCACTTCCAGCGGCTGCTCCGGGAGCCGCCGGCGGAGATGCTCGGCGGGGTGGTGGTCAACGACATCGACCCGTTGCGGCCGACCACCCCCCTGCCGGAGATCACCCGCCGGATGGCCACCTACGACCTGGTGGCGATGCCGGTGGTGGACCGCAACAACCGGCTGGTCGGCGCGGTCACGGTCGACGACGTGCTCGACCACTCGCTGCCGCGCGACTGGCGGGACCGGGACGCCGTACCGGCCCCGGCCCCCGCCGAGGGGACGGACAGCGCTGATGGCTGACCAGCGACGGGCCGAGCGACTGGACCAGCCGCGCGAGCCCCGGGGCGTCAAGCTGCCCCGGTTCGACCCGGAGGCCTTCGGCCGGTGGTCCGAGGGGATCGCCCGGGGCATGGGCACGGCGAACTTCATCGTCTACATGACGGTGGTCATCGCGCTCTGGTTCGGCTGGAACACCCTGGCCCCGGCGCACCTGCGCTTCGACCCGTACACCTTCACCTTCCTCACCCTGATCCTGTCGTTGCAGGCCTCGTACGCGGCCCCGCTGATCCTGCTCGCGCAGAACCGGCAGGCCGACCGGGACCGGGTGGCGCTGGAGGAGGACCGGCGGCGGGCCACCCTGCAGAAGGCCGACACGGAGTACCTGACCCGGGAGATCGCCGCGCTGCGGATCGCCATGGGCGAGGTGGCGACCCGGGACTTCCTCCGCTCCGAGCTGGCCCGGCTGGCCGAGGAACTGGACGAGGCGGCCCAGCGCCGGCAGCGGCTGGAACGCCGGCAGCAGGAGAAGGCCGTGCGGCGAGGCGGCGAGGGCCTCGACGAGCCCCGCGACGACCTGGACGGCGACTACGCCCGCGACGGCCGGCCGGAGGGCTGACCGACGGGGGCCCGGGTCCGCCGGAGGGGCCATCGATTCGCTCACACCGGCCCCGCTGGCGGCGGCGACGGATCACCCCCGACGTAGCATTGCGGGCATGTCAGCTCCCGTCAGCACCATCTCCGACGCGATCCAGGCCGCCCTGGCCACAGTCAACGACCCGGAGATCCGCCGCCCGATCACGGACCTCGGCATGGTCCGCTCCGCCGTGGCCGGCGAGGACGGCGTCGTACGGGTCGAGCTGCTGCTCACCGTCGCCGGCTGCCCGCTGAAGGACAAGCTGCGCTCCGACATCACCGCCGCCGTGGGGGCGGTCCCCGGCGTGACGGGCGTCGAGATCGAGTTCGGCGTGATGAGCCCCGAGCAGCGCCAGGAGCTCCAGTCGAAGCTGCGCGGCGGCAACGCCACCGCGGAGCCGGTGATCCCGTTCGCCCAGCCCGGCTCCCGGACCCGGGTGTACGCGGTGGCCAGCGGCAAGGGTGGCGTCGGCAAGTCGAGCGTGACGGTCAACCTGGCCGCCGCGCTGGCCGCCCGGGGCCTCTCGGTCGGCGTGGTCGACGCGGACATCTACGGCCACTCGGTGCCCCGGATGCTCGGCGCGGACGGCCGCCCGACCCGGGTCGAGGACATGATCATGCCGCCGCAGGCGCACGGCGTGAAGGTGATCTCGATCGGCATGTTCACCCCGGGCAACGCCGCCGTGGTGTGGCGCGGCCCGATGCTGCACCGGGCGCTCCAGCAGTTCCTCGGCGACGTCTACTGGGGCGACCTGGACGTGCTCCTGCTCGACCTGCCCCCGGGCACCGGCGACATCGCCATCTCGGTCGCCCAGCTGCTGCCGAACGCCGAGATCCTGGTGGTGACCACGCCGCAGGCCGCGGCCGCCGAGGTCGCCGAGCGGGCCGGCGCGATCGCCCTGCAGACCCACCAGCGGGTCGTCGGCGTCATCGAGAACATGGCCTGGCTGGAGCTGCCCGACGGCTCGCGGATGGAGGTCTTCGGCGCCGGTGGCGGCCAGGCCGTGGCCGACTCGCTGAGCCGGACGATCGGCGCGCAGGTGCCGCTGCTGGGTCAGATCCCGCTCGACACCCGGGTACGCGAGGGCGGCGACGCCGGCAACCCGATCGTGCTGGCCGAGCCGGACGCCCCGGCCTCGAAGGCGCTGGCCCAGATCGCCGACCGCCTCGCCGTCCGCCGCGAGTCCCTCCTCGGCAAGCCCCTCGGCCTCAAGCCCGCCGGCCGCTGACGACCCACCCCACCCGCGCGCTCCGCGCGCCCCAAGATCCGCCCAGATACAGAGAAAGAGTGGCCTTCCGCGCTCGGGAGGCCACTCTTTCTCTGAATGTGCACGCTGCGCGCCATGCCGGGGTCGGGTGCGCGAAGCGCGCGCGACCCGTGGGCGTGGTGCGGGTGGGGAGTGCGGGACGCGTCAGGTGGCGTCGTCGTAGCTGGGGCGGGGGGCCGGGGCGGGCGCGCCGCCCGTGGCGGTGGCCTTGCGGCCGCCCCTGCCGCGCGGGTCGGCGGCGTCGGCGACGTCCTTGAGCTCGTTGTGCACGCCGGTCACGTCCGCCCGCAGGTTGTCGTAGACGCCCTGCAACGGCTTCCGGATCGCCTGCTCGTCCTCTTCGCTGAGCAGGTGCTTGCGGATGAACGCCTTGGGGTGCAGGTCCTCCAACTGGATGTCGGTGCCCAACTCGCGGCTCAGGTCGCCGGTCGCGTTGCGGGCCATGCCGCGCAGGTTCCGGACCATCCGCAGGCCGTCGTTGATGACGTTGGGCAGCCGGTCACCGAAGATCAGCAGCGCCAGGAGCAACAGCGCACCGATCTCCCACCAGTTCAGGTTGTCGAGCACTGCTGGGGCCTCCTCGTCGGCGTCAAGGCAAGACTACGCACGTCGGGTGCCCGGCCGGGAGGGGGTGACCGGTCCTCACTTGGCGTCTGCGGCGAGCGTCACCGAGGTGTTCTGCCGGGCCGACCCCCGCCGGTACTCCACCGTCACCACGGATCCCGGGGCGAACTTGCGCACCAGCGCGATCAGGTCGGTCGGCTCGGTCATCGGGCGGCCGTTCAGCTTGAGGATGACGTCCCCGGCCTTCAGCCCCGCGCCGGCCGCCGGCCCGGACGGCTCCACCGCCGCCAGCCGTACGCCGGCGCCGCCGGTAACCGTGCCGGCGCCGCCCACCTGCGCGCCGATCACCGTACGGCGGGCCTTGCCGGTGCCGATGATGTCCTGCGTGATCCGCTTGGCCTGGTTGATCGGGATGGCGAAGGCGAGGCCGATGTTGCCCGCCTCCTGCCCCTCGGCGACCAGTGACTTGATCGTGGAGTTGACCCCGATCACCCGGCCGGCGGAGTCGACCAGCGGGCCGCCGGAGTTGCCGTGGTTGACCGCCGCGTCGGTCTGGATCGCCGCGTAGTAGCGGACCGGGCCGCCGGGCTCCCCGGCCTGCATGGTGCGGTCCAGGGCGCTGACGATGCCGGCGGTGACGGTGTTGGCCAGCGAGAGCGGCGAGCCGAAGGCGAGCACCGGGTCGCCGACCGCCAGCGCGTCGGAGTCGCCGAACTCCACCGGACGCAGCCCGGTGCGGCTGACCTTGATCACGGCGATGTCCGACTCCGGGTCCTGGCCGACGACGGTTGCCGGCGCGGTGCTGCCGTCGTTGAAGACCACCGAGGCCCGGCCGGTGGCGCCGGAGACCACGTGGTCGTTGGTGATCACGTGCCCGTCGGCGCTGGCGATGAAGCCCGAGCCCTCGCTCACCCCGCCCAGGCTGGACACCCGCACGGTCACCACGCTGGGCAGGACCTTCTCGGCGACCCCGGCCAGCGACTCGGGGCGACGCTGGGCCAGGCCCGGCGCCTCGGCCGGTCGGGCGCCGAGCACCACCCCGCCACCGGCCCCGCCGCGGACCGCGAAGGCGTACCCGAGGGCTCCGCCGAGGGACCCGGCGAGCAGCGCGGTGATCAACGGGACGAGCAGCAGCTGGCGCAGTCTCGGGCGGCCCGGGGCGTCCGGGTCACTGACCGGTTCCGGCGCGGCCCCGGCGTCGGGCGCGCCCGGGATGACCACGGCGGCCGGCGCGTACGGGTCACGCCACGGGTCGGCCAACGCGTCGGACCACCAGGGCGATGTCGTCCCGCCCGGGGCGCCGTGCGGCGCCGTAGGCGGCCCCACCGGCGTCGCCCCGGCCGGCGGTCCCGCCGATGCCGGAGTCCCGCCGGGCTGGCGCCAGTCCCAGCCGTCGGTCACGTCGGTGCCTCCCAGTCCGTCCCCCGACCCCCCGTGCCGCGTGGTGCGGCGGCCGTCGCGAAACGAGGGATACCGCTTCCAGGATTGCACGGATGAGCCGGATGGCATCAGCTCTTGCCGGGCGTGATCGTCGACGGCGGACGGCGCGGCTGCGCGCCGGAAGGCTCGCCTCTAGGCTCATACCGCCAACCCGCCCCCCGCACCACTCCCGCCGCCCGGAGGTGTCCCATCGCCACGGTCGCCAATTCCGGCACTCCGACGGCGCAGGCGCTGCAGTTCGCCGAGTCGTACGTCGGCGAGGACCTCGTCCTGCGGACCGCCCGCAGCCTCGCCCGGGAGGTGGGCCTCGACGCGGTGACGCCCGGGGCCGGGGCGGCGCTGCGCCTGCTCGCCGCCGCCGGCAACGCCCGGGCGGTGGTGGAGATCGGCACCGGCACCGGGGTCAGCGGCCTCTGGCTGCTGCGCGGGATGCGGGCCGACGGCGTGCTCACCACCATCGACCTGGAGGTCGAGCACCAGCGGATCGCCCGGCGCATCTTCGTCGAGGCCGGCTTTCCGTCGGGGCGTACCCGGATCATCACCGGCCGGGCGCTGGACGTGCTGCCCCGGCTCGCGGACGGCGCCTACGACCTGGTCTTCGTCGACGCCGAGGCGACCGGCTTCGCCGCGTACGTCGACGCCGCCCTGCGGCTGCTGCGACCCGGCGGGGTGCTGGCCCTCAACGGCACCCTGGCCGGCGGGCGGATCGGCGACCCGGCCGCGCGGGACGCCGAGACGGTGACCGTCCGCGAGACGATCAAGGCGCTGCGGGAGTCCGAGCACTGGATCCCGGCGCTGCTGCCGGTGGGGCACGGCCTGCTCGCCGCCGTGAAGTGCTGACCCGACGCCGACCGCCCGGGCCGGCGTCCGCCGCGCGCCGGCCGGGACCGCCGGCTCAGTCCAGCGTCGCCAGCCAGCGCAGCAGCCCGCGTACGCCCCAGCCGGTCGCGCCCCGGGTCAGTTCGGCGTCGTCGCCGTCGGCCCAGGACGGCGCGGACATGTCGATGTGCAACCACCGGTCGCGCAGGTCGCCGGTGAACTCGCGCAGGTAGAGCGCGGCGGTCACCGAGCCGGCACCGACGGCGGGCGAGCTGTGCAGGTCCGCCAGGTCACTGCCGAGGTGCTCGACGTAGTCGGCGGCCAGCGGCATCCGCCAGGCGGCCTCGCCGGCGGCGTCGACGGCGGCCAGCAGGTCGGCGGCGAGCTGGTCGTTCTCGCTGTAGAGGGCGCCGGTGCGCTTGCCGAGCGCGACCGCGTTGGCACCGGTCAGGGTGGCCAGGTCGATCAGCAGGTCCGGCTGGAGTTCCCGGACCGCGTAGGCCAGCGCGTCGGCGAGGACCAGCCGGCCCTCGGCGTCGGAGTTGGTGGTCTCGCTGGTCAGGCCGCCGTAGTGGCGGACGATGTCGCCGGGACGGAAGGCCGACCCGCTGACCATGTTCTCGGCCAGCGGGGCGAGCGTGGTGATCCGCACCGGCAGCCGCAGCGCGGCCGCGCCCAGCGTCGCCGCGACCACCGCGGCCGCCCCGGCCATGTCCTTGCGCATCAGCTTCATCGCCGGCACCGGCTTGATCGAGATGCCGCCGGTGTCAAAGGTGATCCCCTTGCCGACCAGCACCACGTGGGTGCGGGCGTCGACGGGCCGCCAGTCCAGCTCCACCAGGCGGGGGGTGCTCGCCGAGCCGCCGCCGACGGCGAGGATGCCGCCGAAGCCCTCGGCGGCCAGCTCCTCGGGCCCGCGTACCCGCAGGTGCAGGTGGGGCTGGTCGGCTGCGGCGGCCTCGACCTGCGCGACGAACCACTGCGGGTTCTTCACCGAGGACGGGGTGTTGGTGAGGTCCCGGGCGAGCCGGGTCATCCGGGCGGTGGTCTCGGCGACCTCGACCGCGTCGCGGTACGCGTCCGGGTCGTCGACCAGCAGGTCCACCCCGGTCAGCGCGGGCGGCTCGCCGGCCTCGGTCATCCGGAACCGGTAGGAGGCGAGCAGCAGCCCCTCGACGAGGGCGCGGACCGCCTCCGCGCCGGTCCCGGTCGGCACCGAAAACGTGATGTGCGTCTCATCCTTGCCGGCGCGGGTCAACGCCGCCCCGGCGGCCCGCCAGGCCCGGTCGGCACCGTCGCCGATGCCGAGCAGCAGCAGCCGGGCCGGGGTGCGGGCCGGTCGCAGGTGCGCGTACGTCTCACCGGCCCGGCCGGTCAGCCGGGTGGCCGGCAGCAGGGCGGTCGCCTCCGCCAGCACCTCGTCGGGCAGGGCCGGCCCGGTCGGGGCCAGCGTCGCCGGGGTGTCGCCCCCGTCGGTGTCGGCCGCGGCGCGGACGGGCAGGACGAGGGTGTCGAGCCGGTCCGGACCGGCTGACAGGCGGATGGCGAGCACGCTGGACCGTACCTCCGGGAAAGGATCGTGGTGCGGGGCCTGGCCACCCGCGTACACAGGTGAAGACCCTGAGCCACCGGCCGTGGCCGGTGGCTCAGGGATACGACGAACCGCCCGCGCGTCGCCGCGCGGCCTGTCGGTCGATCAGCCGGCGGCCGCCTTCAGTGCGTCACCCAGTGCATTGGCCTCGTCGGGAGTCATCTCGACGACGAGCCGGCCACCGCCCTCCAGCGGGACCCGCATGACGATGCCCCGGCCCTCCTTGGTGACTTCCAGCGGACCGTCGCCCGTCCGCGGCTTCATCGCCGCCATGTTGTCTCCCCTCAGACCTGTATCAGGGTCGGTGGGTTGCCCCACAGCCACTTCGTCACGACCATCCGCAACGTACGCGGAGGTGTCGACCAACGATTTTCCCTGATGAACACCGCCGGACCCAAACCGAAGCAGCATTGATGTAACAGCATCTAGCTTATCTTGAGAAGGCCTGTCACAATGTGCGGTCATGCAGGCACGGTCGGCACTCTTCGACCTGTACGGCGACTACCTCCGACCGAGGGGTGGCCGTGCACCGGTCGCCGCCCTGGTCAAGCTGCTGGCGCCGCTCGGGATCGCTCCTCCGGCCGTGCGCACCGCGGTCTCCCGAATGGTCCGCCAGGGCTGGTTGGACCCGCTCCGGCTGGCCACCGGACCGGGATATTCGATCACACCGAAGGCCGCCCGGCGACTCGACGAGGCGGGCGCCCGGATCTACCGCACCGGCCGGGTCACCTGGGACGGCCGGTTCGACCTCCTGGTGCTCCAGACCCCGACCGCCCGGCGGGACCGGCAGCGCCTCGCCGCCAACCTGGCCTTCCTGGGCTACGGCACCCTCGACGAGCACACCTGGGTGGCCACCCGGGCGAGCGAGGACGTGGACCTGCTCCTGGAGGAGGCGGGCGTGCGCTACGAGCGGTTCACCGCCGCGCACGCCGCCGGCACGCCGGGCGCGATGGGGGTGGTCCGCCGGGCCTGGGACCTCACCGAGATCGGGCACGCGTACGAGCGGTTCGTCGCCGAGCAGCGGCCGCTGCTGTCCGGGGTGACCGTGCGCAGCGGCGACGAGGAGGCCTACGCGGCCCGGTTCCGGCTGGTGCACGCGTGGCGTACCTTCCTGTTCCGGGACCCGCAGCTGCCCCCGGCGCTGCTCCCGGAGCGCTGGCCCGGCACCGCCGCGGCCAGCTTCTTCGACCGGCACGCGGCCCGGCTGCGGCCGGCCGCCGACCGGTACGTCGAGCACTGCCTCGACGCCAGCAACCGCATCGCCCGACAGAAGGGTCGTTAGAAACGTGACCGAGCCGCTGCTCGTCGACCGCACCGACGCCGTGGTCACCCTGACGCTGAACCGCCCCACGGCGATGAACTCGCTCGACGTGGCGCTCAAGGAGGCGCTCCGGGACACCCTGGCCGAGCTGGAGGCCGACCGTTCCTGCCGGGCCGTGGTGCTGGCCGGCGCGGGCGGGCAGTTCAGCGCCGGCCAGGACCTGCGCGAGCACGTGCAGACCCTCCAGTCGACCACCACGAACCCGCTGGACACCGTGCGGGCGCACTACAACCCGATCGCCGCCCGGCTGGCCAGCCTGCCCAAGCCGGTGGTGGCCGCGGTGCGCGGGATGGCGGCCGGGGCGGGCGCCTCGCTGGCCTTCCTCGCCGACTTCCGGGTCGGCGGCCCGAAGACGAAGTTCCTGATGGCGTTCGCCGGGGTGGGGCTGGCCGCCGACACCGGAGCCTCCTGGACGCTGCCCCGGCTGGTCGGCCACGCCAAGGCCGTCGAGCTGCTGATGCTCGCCGAGCCGGTCGGCGCCGAGGAGGCCTGCCGGCTGGGCCTGCTCAACAAGCTGGTCGACGACGACGAGCTGGTGCTGCCGACCGCGCAGGAGCTGGCCGCCCGGCTCGCCGCCGGCCCGACCGTCGCGTACGCGGCGATCAAGCGTCAGCTCTCCATCGCCGACGCGGGCACCCTCGCCGACGCCCTCGCCGCCGAGGCGCAGGCCCAGGCGATCTGCGGCGCCACCGCCGACCACAAGGCCGCCACGATGGCGTTCGTGGAGAAGCGCAGGCCGGTCTTCGAGGGCCACTGACGGCGCTGTCGCCGGCCCGGTCCGCCGGGCCGGCCGGCGCTCACCGGGTCAGTCGTCCTCTTCCGGGTCCTGGTTCGCCTCGGCGCCCAGCACGAACGCCTGCATGGCCAACTCGTCGCCGGACGGGGAGACGAACGCGGGCAGCTCGGCCGGGCCCAGCTCCTGCACGTACGACCAGAAGAGCCGGACCGCCTCGGCCCGGGAGTCCGCCTCGATCGGGAGGTCCAGGCTGACCAGCCAGGTGCGGCGCAGCGGCGGCGGGCCGAGCCGGTCGGCCAGCTCGCGGTAGATCCCGGAGTCGAGCGGGGTGACCGGCCCGGCGACCGGCACCTGGTCGGCCGAGGCCGGCTCGTCGAAGGCCCGCCGGGTGTACGTCACGACCAGCGAGTCCGCACCCGCGCGGGCCACCCGACCCAGGGCCACCAGCCGGGGCGGCTCCGGCACCAGCACCGCCACCGGGTCACCCGGACGCGGCCGGGACTCCCCGACCGGGGCGGGCAGCTCCAGGGTGTCGTGGTGGACGAGGCGTTCGGCGTCGTACCGGCCGGCCGGCAGGAGCACCGCCCAGGCGCCCTCAGCCGGCCCGTCGACGTCCGTCGTCCCGCTGGCGCGGTGGTCGGTCGCGGTCATGCCCCCATCTCATCACGGGCCGCCTCGGCGGCGGCCACGTGGCAGCCGGCCAGGTGATCGTCGACCATGCCGGTGGCCTGCATCAGCGCGTACGCGGTGGTGGGGCCGACGAAGCGGAAGCCGCTCTTCTTGAGGGCCTTGGCCATCGCGGTGGACTCCGGCGTCAGGGCGGGGACCTCGGCGAACGACTCCGGCCGGGCGGCCCGGGGCGGCGGCGCGTACGACCAGAGCAGCGCGGAGAGCCCGTCGGGCAGCTCCAGGGCGGCCCGCGCGTTGGCGATCGCCGCCTCGATCTTGGCGCGGTTGCGGACGATCCCCGCGTCGGCGAGCAGCCGGGCCACGTCGGCCTCGCCGTAACCGGCGACCCGCTCGATCCGGAACTCGTCGAAGGCCAGCCGGAACGCCGGGCGCTTGCGCAGGATGGTCAGCCAGGACAGGCCGGACTGGAACGCCTCCAGCGTCAGCCGCTCGTAGAGCGCGTCGTCGCCGCGCAGCGGCCGGCCCCACTCGGTGTCGTGGTAGACGGCGTAGTCCGGGGTGCTCGACCCCCAGGCGCAGCGGGTCAGGCCGTCGAGGCCGGTCACCAGGTCAGTCACGGCGTACACGGTAGGGCAGGGCCCCGACAGGCCCGGGTGAGGTCAGGGCAGCCGGCCCTGCTCGACCAGCCGGGCGAAGCGCTTCAGCGCCAGGGTGAGGCTCGCCTTGGAGCCCGGCCAGAGCAGCGGCCACGCCACCCGGCCGGCCGGCCCGCCGGGCAGGTGGAACCACTCGTGCCAGACCACCTGGGTGCGGTCCCGGGCCAGCGGGGTGCAGCGCAGCACGCCGGGACCGCGGAGCAGCTTGCCGCAGTGCACGACGCCGACCTCGTACGGCGCGTCGACCCGGACCACCCGCATCTCGTCGCGCAGCACCGCCGGTCCGAGCGTGGTGACCGCCTCGACCAGGGTGCCCTCCCCGCCGTCGCCCTCGACGACGCGGACCCTGGTGAACGGGATCCACTCGGACTGCCGCTCCCAGTCGGTGAGCGCGGCGAAGACCCGGGGGGCGGGGGCGTCCACGATCACCGTGGCGGTGAACTCGCCGGCCCCGGGCTGGGCGGCCTCACGCAGGCCGTCCACGCCCTCCGGGCCGGTCACAGCGACTCCGAGCGGACCCTGTCGCCGGGCCGCCCGCCGGCCGGGTCGGCATCGGAGTCGGTGCCGTCGGAGCGGGGGTCGGTGTCCACGGCCGCGGTGCGCAGGGCGGGCGCGGCGTCGTCGGACGCCTCCGGCGGGGCCCCGGCGTCAGCGGCGGCGGTGCGCAGGGCCGGGGCGTCGAGCGGCCGGGCGTCGTCGACGTCGAGCGGCCGGATGCCGTCCGGGGCCGCCGCGCTCGGCTCGACGTCCCGCGGCGCGTCGGTCGACCCGTCCGGCGGTGTCGCGGCGGCGCCCGCGAGTTCGGCGTACCCGGGGTCGGTGGCCGGGGCGTCGCCGGCCGCCTCCACGCGGGCGCGGCGCAGCGCGTCGGCGTCGGCCAGCCGGCCCTCGCGCAGCGCCGCGACCTCGGCCTCCAGCACGCCGATCAGCTCGGCCTTGTAGCCGATGTCGTAGGCCGCCCGGCGCATCGCCTGGTCGACCTGGGCCATCCGGTAGCCGCGCAGCGTGGTGTCGAAGCGGACCTCGCCGACGTCCGCCTCGCGCAGCGGGCGGCTGCCCGGCAGCGGCACGGCCCGGCCGTCCGGCTCGGCCGGGGCCAGCCCGGCGTCCCGGCCGGAGACCAGCACCGTCACCCCGAACACCACCGCCGCCACGGTCAACGCGATGACCAGTACGAGCAGAACCTGACCCATGGACAGATCGTGGCACGGCGACCGCCCCCCGAGCGACCCCAACCACCGCAGCGCCCCGGATCCCCTGGTGACGTCCCGGCCCGGCGGCGCGTCGGCCGACCGGATAGCGTCGTCAGCGGCCGGGCGACCCCGGCCGGCGACGGCGGGAGGCGGGATGGCCGGGGCGCTGCGGCTCGGTGGGCGGACGTTCGCACCGGGCGAGTTGGTGGTGATGGCGATCGTCAACCGCACGCCGGACTCGTTCTTCGACCGGGGCGCGACCTTCGCCCAGGACAGCGCGCTGCGCGCGGTGGAGGCCGCGGTGACCGAGGGCGCGGAGATCATCGACATCGGCGGGGTGAAGGCCGGGCCGGGCGACGAGGTCGACGTCGCCGAGGAGATCCGGCGGACGGTGGACACCATCGCCGCCGTCCGGGCCGCCTTCCCCGACGTGGTGATCTCGATCGACACCTGGCGGGCCGAGGTCGCGGTGGAGGCGGTGGCGGCCGGCGCCGACCTGCTCAACGACACCTGGTCCGGCGCCGACCCGGCGCTGGCCCGGGTCGCCGCGCAGACCGGGGCCGGGCTGGTCTGCTCGCACGCCGGCGGGCTCGCTCCGCGTACCCGGCCGCACCGGGCCGCCTTCGACGACGTGGTCGCCGACGTGGTCGGCACGGTGACCGGGCTCGCTGAGCGCGCGGTGGCCCTGGGGGTACGCCCCGACGGCATCCTGATCGACCCGGCGCACGACTTCGGCAAGAACACCCGGCACTCGCTGGAGATCACTCGCCGGCTCGACGAGCTGACCGGGACCGGCTGGCCGCTGCTGGTGGCCCTGTCGAACAAGGACTTCATCGGCGAGACGCTGGACCTGCCGGTGCCGGAACGACTGGAGGGCACCCTCGCCGCGACCGCCGTCTCGGCCTGGCTCGGTGCCCGGGTCTTCCGCGCCCACCAGGTACGCCCCACCCGCCGGGTGCTCGACATGGTCGCCTCGATCCGCGGCGACCGGCCCCCGACGCTCACCCGCCGCGGCCTCGCCTGACCGGCGCGGGCGTCAGGTCCAGCGGAGGATGTTCTTGCGCCAGGCGTAGAGGATGCCGAGCGCCACCACGGCCACGAAGATGCCCATCTCGGCGACGGTGACCAGGCCGAAGCCGGGGCGGTCGAAGACCAGCGCCCAGGGGAAGAGGAAGACCGCCTCGACCGCGAACAGGACGTAGAGGTACGCGTACACGTAGTAGCGGATCTGCATCTGCGCCCAGTCGCCGCCGACCGGGTCGAGACCGCACTCGTAGCTGGTCCGCTTGCCCCAGGGATCAGCCGGACGGGCAGGACGTAACACCCGATTGGCCGAGAACGCCGTAACGAAGAAGAGGGCGCTGGCGAGCAGCAGGAGCCCGAGCGTCGCGTACGAGCCCAGGTAACCGGTCACGGTGGGTCAGCCTACCGGCCACCGGTCCCGCCCGACCGGCCCGGGAGGCGTACCGAACACGTTACGAATTTGTTTCCCGGTGGGACTAGTGCCCTCCGGCAACTGTTACCGAATAATGAAGGCGCACCCAGTGTCACGGAGGACAGATGGCCCGCGTGGACGTACGCCCCGGCCGCCGGGCGCTCGCCTGGCGTACCTCCTCGCTGGTAGCGGCGTCGCTGGCCACCGGGCTGGCGGTCGCGCTCGCGGCCGCGCCGGGCCTGGCCACCGCCTCCCCGACGATGCTGCGGGTGATCACCACCGCGACCGACGCGACGACGCCGGGTGGTGAGCCGACGGACGGGACCACCCCGCCGGTCGAGCCGACCGCCACCGCGCCGCTGCCGACCACCGCGCCGCCGACGCTGCCCCCCGACCCGGAGCCGACCACCCCGGCACCCGAGCCGACCACGGCCACCCCGACGACGCCCGCCCCCGGCGACCCCGCCCCGACCACCACCGCGCCGACCACCACCGCGCCGGCCCCGCCACCGCCCCCGCAGGGTGGCGGCGGCCGGCCGGTGCCGCCGGGCGACCCCGCGCCGAGCCAGCAGGACACCGGTGCCCTCGGGGTACGGGTCACCACCCGCGACATCGTGCTCGGCCCCGGCTACTGGAACGCCCGGAGCACCACCACCACGCTGCGGGTGACCGTCGCCAACACCGGGACGCTCGCCGGGCGGGTCCACCTCGCCTACACCCTGCCCGCCGGGGTGACCGACGCGGGCACCCCGGGCTGCGCCGCCGTGGGCGGCGGCAACTGGCAGTGCGGCGAGTGGGCCGCCGCCCCGGGCGCGAAGTTCACCACCCTGATCCGGGTCCGGGTCGACGGACAGGCGTGGCGGAAGATGCCGCTCAACGGCTCGGTACGGGCCACCGCGTCCGGCGCGGGGACGGCCACCGCAACGGACAACGAGGGCTTCGCGGTCCTCTTCCCGCCCGGCCCGCCGGCGCCCGGGATGAGCCTCGACGCCGACGAGGTGGCCTTCGACATCAGCGGCGGTCCCGTCGAACTGGCCGTCCGGCTGGGCAACACCGGCCGGGTGGACGCCGCGGGACGGGTCGAGGTGGTCCTGCCCGACGGGGTCAGCGTGCTCTCCACGCCCGGCTGCGAGGTGGTCTCGCCGACGCGTACCCGTTGCGACGCCGGGACCGTGGCGGCGGGCCGTACCGCCACCCTGCGCCTGCCGGTCGCCGCCACCCCGCAGGCCCAGCGCGAGGCGCCGCTGGCCGGAGCGGTGATCGCCCAACTCGACCCACGCTCCGGGCGGACCCGGCAGATGCAGATGAGCTTCCGGATCACCGCGGCGGTGGCGCTGGCCACCCCGCCGGCGGCCACCCCGGTCCCCACCGGCTCGCAGGGCGTGATCGCCGCGGGCGGTCAGACCTCCGACGGGGGCGCGATGACCTCGGCGCAGCGGATCGCGGTCACCCTGATCGTGCTCTCCGGGCTGCTGGTGGTGCTGGCGCTCGTGCTGGCCACCAGCTCGTTGCGGCGCCGGATGAGCGGGCCGGTGCCGGACCCGTCGGCGAATCCGGCATCCGACTGAACCGGCCGGCCCGGTAAGGGTCGGCGGCGGTGATCTCGATTACGGCGGTCACCCCGAAACGGCCCACAACCGGACGAACAACCTTCGGATTCGTTCCCACTCGTCGGACCTCCACCAAGGATGCCCTAACGGCTCGACGTAGGCTCTGGGGTGAGAAACGACAGCGGGCCGGACCAGCCACGGGCGGATCGGCGCAGCGGCGCGTCAAGGAGGTCACGTGGCGGGGCAAGGCCGGGTCACCATCAGGTTCAGCCGCCCGCGCGACGGGGCTGAGCGAAGCGAGGTGCAGGCGTGACCAAGCAGATCCGTCAACTGGACCGGGTGGTCATCCGGTTCGCCGGTGACTCCGGCGACGGCATGCAGTTGACCGGCGACCGGTTCACCTCGGAGACGGCGCAGCTGGGCAACGACATCTCCACGTTGCCCAACTTCCCGGCCGAGATCCGGGCGCCCGCCGGCACGCTGCCCGGCGTGTCGAGCTTCCAGGTGCACTTCGCCGACTACGACATCCTCACCCCCGGCGACGCGCCGAACGTGCTGGTGGCGATGAACCCGGCGGCGCTCAAGGCCAACCTGGCCGACCTGCCCCGCGGCGCGGACATCATCGTCAACACCGACGAGTTCACCCGGCGCAACCTGGCCAAGGTGGGCTACGAGTCCAGCCCGCTGGACGACGACTCGCTCGCCGGCTACGTGGTGCACCCGGTGGCGCTGACCTCGATGACGGTCGGCGCCCTCGCCGACCAGGCGGTGTCCAAGAAGGACGCCGAGCGGGCCAAGAACATGTTCGCGCTGGGCCTGCTCTCCTGGATGTACTCCCGGCCGTACGAGTCGACGCTGCGCTTCCTGGAGCGCAAGTTCGCCGCCCGTCCGGAACTGGTCGCCGCGAACGTGGCCGCCTTCCGGGCCGGCTGGAACTTCGGCGAGACCACCGACTCGTTCTCCGTCCGGTACGAGGTGAAGCCGGCCAAGATGCTGCCGGGCACCTACCGGAACATCACCGGCAACGCGGCGCTCTCGCTCGGCCTGGTGGCCGCCGGCGTCCGCTCCGGGCTGCCGGTGTTCCTCGGGGCGTACCCGATCACCCCGGCGTCGGACATCCTGCACGAGCTGAGCAAGCACAAGCGGTTCGGCGTGATCACGATGCAGGCCGAGGACGAGATCGCCGCCGTCGGTGCCGCACTGGGCGCCTCGTACGGCGGTGCGCTCGGCGTCACCACCACCAGCGGCCCGGGCGTGGCGCTCAAGAGCGAGACGATCTCCCTCGCGGTGGCGCTGGAGCTGCCGCTGGTCATCGTCGACGTGCAGCGGGCCGGGCCGTCCACCGGCATGCCCACCAAGACCGAGCAGGCCGACCTGAACATGGCACTGCACGGCCGGCACGGTGAGGCCCCGGTCGCGGTGATCGCGCCGAAGTCGCCCTCCGACTGCTTCCACGCGGCGCTGGAGGCGGCCCGGATCGCACTGACCTACCGCACCCCGGTGATCCTGCTGTCCGACAACTACGTCGCCAACGGCTCCGAGCCGTGGCTGCTGCCCGACGTGGAGTCCCTGCCCGACCTGCGGGTCGAGTTCGCCACCGAGCCCAACGGCGAGGACGGCACCACGTTCCTGCCCTACCTGCGCGACCCGGAGACCCTGGCCCGGCCGTGGGCCATCCCGGGTACGCCGGGGCTGGAGCACCGCATCGGCGGCCTGGAGAAGGCCGACAAGACCGGTGACATCTCGTACGACCCGGCGAACCACGACTTCATGGTGCGGACCCGGGCGGCCCGGATCGAGACGATCCCGGTGCCGGACGTCGAGGTGGAGGACCCGGACGGCGACGCCCGGGTGCTGGTGCTCGGCTGGGGCTCGACGTACGGGCCGATCGGCGCGGCCTGCCGGGGCCTGCGCCAGCGCGGCCTGTCGATCGCGCAGGCGCACCTGCGCCACCTGGCACCGATGCCCGCCAACCTCGGCGAGGTGCTGCGCTCCTACGACCGGGTGGTCATCCCCGAGATGAACCTCGGCCAGCTCGCCCACGTGATCCGGGCCAAGTACCTGGTCGACGCGATCGGCTACAACCAGGTCCGCGGCCTGCCGTTCACCGCGGCCGAGCTGGAGACGACGCTGGAAGAGGTCCTGAAGAATGTCTGAGCCCGTCGCCCTGAAGCTCACCGCCAAGGACTTCAAGTCCGACCAGGAGGTGCGCTGGTGCCCCGGTTGCGGTGACTACGCGATCCTGGCGGCCGTCCAGCAGTTCATGCCGGAGCTGAACATCGCCCGGGAGAACACCGTCTTCGTCTCCGGGATCGGCTGCTCGTCGCGCTTCCCGTACTACATGAACACCTACGGGATGCACTCGATCCACGGCCGCGCCCCGGCGATCGCCACCGGCCTGTCGGTGTCCCGGCCGGACCTGTCGGTCTGGGTGGTCACCGGCGACGGCGACGCGCTGTCGATCGGCGGCAACCACCTGATCCACGCGCTGCGCCGCAACGTCAACCTCAAGATCCTGCTGTTCAACAACCGGATCTACGGCCTGACCAAGGGGCAGTACTCGCCAACCTCAGAGGTCGGCAAGATCACCAAGTCGACCCCGGTCGGCTCGGCGGACGCCCCGTTCAACCCGCTGTCGCTGGCACTGGGCGCGGAGGCCACCTTCGTCGGCCGCACCATCGACTCGGACCGCAAGCACCTCCAGTCGGTGCTGCGGGCCGCCGCCCAGCACCAGGGTTCCGCGTTCGTGGAGATCTACCAGAACTGCAACATCTTCAACGACGGCGCGTTCGACCAGCTCAAGGAGCCGGCCACCCGGGACGACTACCTGATCCGGCTGGAGCACGGGCAGCCGATCACCTTCGGCAAGGACGGGCAGTTCTGCGTCGTCCACCCGCCGCGCGGGTTCGGGCTGGAGGTCCGGGAGACCGCGGCCACCCCGGCCGAGGAGATCGTGGTGCACGACGCCGGAGTCAACGACCCCGCGTACGCCTTCGCCCTGTCCCGGCTGCCCGGTCTCGACCTGCGCAACACCCCGATCGGCGTGTTCCGCTCGGTCGACCGCCCGTCCTACGACAGCGTGGTGCAGGAGCAGGTGGCCGCCGCCAAGGCGAAGGTCACCGAGACCCCCGAGCAGCAGCTCGCCGGCCTCCTCGCCACCGGCGACACCTGGACCATCCTCTGACCCACCCGCTCCACGCACCTCTTACGGAGAAAGAGTGGCTATTCCGGACGGAATAGCCACTCTTTCTGTGTAAGTGCGTCCGGGCGCCCCCGGGGGTCAGGGGTGGGTGGCGGTGGTTTGGGGGCGGTCGTCGCGGACGTGGACGAGCATGTCGCCGGTTTCGATGACCGCGCCGGCCTTGTCGGCGAGGGTAACCACCTTGCCCCGGCGGACCAGCGCGATGACCAGGGACTCCAGCTCGCGGGGTGACTTGCCGACCTCGTGCCGCTCGGCGGAGCGCATCGCCAGCGCCATGCCCTGGCCGGGGGTGAGCAGGTCCTCCACCACGTCGATCAGCGGCGGCGCCGAGGTGGAGAGCCCCAGCAGCCGGCCGGCGGTGGCCGAGGAGACGATCACGTGGTGCGCGCCGCTCTGCCGCAGCAGCGGGGCGTTCTCCGCCTCGCGGACCGCCGCGATGATCCGGACCTGGCCGGCGGTGAGCTGCCGCGCGGTGAGCGCCACCAGCACCGAGGCGTCGTCGCTGTCGGTCGCGATGATCACCGCCTTGGCGTTGCGGACGTGCGCCTCCTCCAGCACCGACGAGCGGGTGGCGGAGCCCTCGATGGCGACCAGGCCGGCGGAGGTCGCCTGCCGCAGGGCGGTGCCGCTGCGCTCCACCACCACGATCCGGGACTTGTCCAGGCCGTTCTCCAGCAGGGCGGAGACCGCGCTGCGGCCCTTGGTGCCGTAGCCGCAGATGATGACGTGGTCCTTCACGGTTCTCCTCCACCGCCCCAGCCGACGGCCGGTCCGGTACTGCTCGGTCAGGACTTCCAGGGTGGTGCCGACCAGGATGATCAGGAAGAGCACCCGGGCGGGGGTGATGAACAGGACGTTGACCAGCCGGGCCGACGGCGAGAACGGGGTGATGTCGCCGTACCCGGTCGTGGAGAGGGTGACCACCGTGTAGTAGGCGCAGTCGAGCAGGGTCAGCCCGTTCTCGTCGACGTCGCGGTAGCCGTTCCGGTCGAGGAAGACCACCGCGACGGTCAGCAGCACCAGGCCCACGGCGGCGGCCAGCCGGAGGCTCAACGCGCTCAGCGGGCCCCGCCGCTGCGCCGGGAAATGGATCACCGTCGGTCCTGCTTCCCCCGGATCGCCTGCACGTCCACAACATAGCGGTTGGGCAGGCATCCGCACGCCGGGGTGGCCGACCGGGCGGGTGGGCGGGCACGACGACGGGCATGATGGGGGAAGTTCCGCCGACGCCGACCGCGAGGAGGCCCGCATGTCGTTGCTGCGCCGGGTGATCGGTGGGGTCCTGCGCCGGCTACGGCTGCGCCAGGGCCGGACGCTGCGCGAGGTCGCCGAAGCGGCCGGGGTGTCGCTGCCCTATCTCTCCGAGGTGGAGCGGGGGCGCAAGGAAGCCTCCTCCGAGGTGCTCGCCGCGATCTGCCGCGCCCTCGGCATCAACCTGTCCGACCTGCTCGAAGAGGCCCGCGACGACCTGCGCCGGATCGAACGGCGGATCCCCGCCGCGCCCCGGGCCGCCCTGTCCCGGCTGGACCGGGTGCCGGCCGCCCGCGGCGAAACCGGCCCGACTGTCCGGATCGGCTTCCAGCCCGCCGGGGCGACGCCGCCGGTGTCGGTCGCGCCGACCTCCTTCCGGCACCCGGCCGGGCCGGTGCTGCGGCTGGGCGGGCCGATCCTGCACGTCGGCGGTCCGGCGTCGCCCGTCGGGTCGACCGTCGGCGGGGCGGGGCTGCGGGTCCGGTTGATCGCCTCCGCGCCGGCCGGGCGCCCCGGCCCGCGTACCTCCAGGATGCTGGCCCGCCGCCGGGCCCGAACGGGCCGGCGGCGGCTGACCGCGGTGTAGGCCGGCCGCGGTTCTGCCGTCGGCGGATCTGCCGCCGGCAGAAATCCTGGGGCCGCGACCGGCGCCGGGCGCAGGCTGGAGACCGCCGGTTCCCGGGCGGTGCTCCTCGCCCGCCGGCGCCAGTCTGGAGGGCGGTCGCGATGATCGGGTACGACGTGCGCATGCTGGACGGCGGTCAGCCGACCTTCGGGGACCACGTTTTCGAGCGGCTGCTGCGGGAGCGGATCGTCTTCCTCGGCACCGAGGTCACCGACGCCACCGCGAACCAGATCTGCGCGCAGATCCTGCTGCTCGCCGCCGAGGACAGCGAGCGGGACATCTTCCTCTACATCAATTCGCCGGGCGGCTCGGTGAGCGCGGGGATGGCCGTCTACGACACCATGCGCTACGTGCAGAACGACGTGGCCACGCTGGCGCTCGGCTTCGCCGGGTCGATGGGGCAGTTCCTGCTCTGCGCCGGCGCGGCGGGCAAGCGCTTCGCGCTCCCGCACTCGCGGATCATGATGCACCAGCCCTCCGGCGGGATGGGTGGCACCGCCGCCGACATCACCATCCAGGCGGAAAACATGCTGCACGTGAAGCGGACCATGCAGGAGCTGATCGCCCAGCACAGTGGTCGCACCCTGGAGGAGATCCAGCGCGACTGGGACCGGGACCGCTGGTTCACCGCCGAGCAGGCCCGCGAATACGGCCTGATCGACCAGGTGATCGCCCGGGTGGACCAGCTCGCCGGCTGACCGGCGGGCCACGAGCGGGGGTCCCGTGCTGACGCGAATGCTGGACACCGACGATCCCGGCCCGGAGCGGACTCGCCCCCTCGATCGCGTCCGCCCGGCCGTGACCTGCGATCCTCGGTGCATTTCGAGCCTATGCCGGGCATGCGCCGCGCCGCTCAGCAAGAAGGCGCAGCGCTTTCGGAGCGAATCGTGTTACATGACCGCCCGCCCCCGGTACGGGGACGGGCGGTCACCGCCGCGCGGTCGCCCGCGCGCCGTGCTCACGGGTAACTGATCACCGGGCTGGTGCCGTAGCTGCCGACGACCGGGGTGCCGACCTCGTTGACGGTCCTCTCGATGCCGCCGCTGCCGTCGAGGAAGACGGTCACCATGTTGTGGAAGCGGACCCCGGGCCGGCGCGGCGCCTCGATCCCCCGGTCGCAGCGGATGTCCACGCCCTGGTTGAAGTAGGAGTAGACGCCCAGCCCCCAGGCCTCGTGCTCGCGTACCCGGTCACCGACCTTGTAGGACGCCCAGCCCCGGCCGGTGGGGCTGGTCCAGGCGGCCTGGCTCGGCGGGTCGTAGGGCAGCTCGCTCTGGTAGAAGATCGTCCGGCCGCGCTCGCCGTTCCAGATGGTCTGGTAGCGCTGGTAGTGCTCCACGAAAAGCCCGTACGCCGTCACGTCGTCGCCGTTGACGATCACGCCGGTGCCGGCGGTGTTGGCCGTCCAGCCGATGCCGTTGCCGTGGTCGCCGCGCCAGGCCCAGACGTTGTCGATCAGCGTGTGGTCGCTTTCCACCACCAGGCTGGTCCGTGCGCGCCCGACCCAGGGCCCGCCGATGCGGATGAAGACGTCCTGCACCGAGATCGGGTCGTCGGCGTGGTCGCGGCGGGAGTGCCGGTGGCCGATCTGGACCAGCACGTCCGACTCCGCCTCGCCGGCGTCGACCAGGATGCCGGCGATGCGCACGCCGTCGACGTCGGCGACCCGCAGCGCGGCGTCGCCGCCGGTCGGGGCGAGGCTCGGCATGCCGAGGCCGAGCACCACGGTGCCCGGGTGGATGACCCGCAGCGCGCGGTCCAGGCGGTAGACGCCCGGGGTGAGCAGCAGATGCCGGCCGCGAGCCAGCTCGCGGTTGATCCGCTGCGCGTCGTGGCTCGGACGGGCGATGAAGAAGTCCCGCAGCGGCAGCGAGCGGGTCGTCCCGCCGCCGGCCGCCCAACTGGTGCCGGCGGTGTCGCGGCGCAGCCCCGGCACGGCGACCCGCCAGCGGCCGGCGGCGTCCACGAACAGGTACGGCTTCTCCCGGGTCACCGGGCTGGTCGGCAGCGTGGTGTACGGCGGGTTCGGGAAGCCCTGGGCGGGTGCGCCGAGCACGCCGGAGAAGACCTGGTTCCAGACCCCGTTGGTCCAGTCGCCGCCCAGCTCGCTGTCGCGGGTCAGCCACTGCTGCTGGGAGCCGTTGATGGTGATGCCGTCCACCTTGGAGTCGGCGATGAAGCCGCCGCTGGAGTAGCCGCCGTTGCCGGGCTCCAGCCAGAGGATGCCCTTGACGTGCACCCGGCGCATCGGCGACGCCTGGGAGACGGCCCACTGGTTCGACCAGTCGGTGGGGGTGATGGCGAGGTTCTCCGCCGAGCGCCAGAAGTTGGTCAGCGCGGAGATGCCGGCCGGGGAGTTCGGGTCGGGCTGGCCGACGACGCGTACCGCGCCGTGGATCTCCACGTCGTCGGGGTGCTCGCCCAGGCCGGCCACGGTCGTGTAGTAGCCCAGCCGAGCGTTCACCTCGTAGCGGCCGGGCTTGAAGAGCACCGCGTACCGGTCGGTGCCCATCTCGTTGTGCTCCTGCCGGGCGAAGAGCCGGTCCACGGTGGACTGGATCTCGGCGGCCGGGGTGCTCGGGTCGTAGACGAAGACGTTCGGGCCGAAGTCGGGCTCGTCCTCGTGGTGGCGTGCGGGAGCGGCGGAGGCGGCGGAGGCGGGGGCGAGTCCCGCCGCGGCGGCGGTCGCGGCAGCGAGGGTGAGGAGCTGCCGACGGGACGGGTGGAGGTGGGCTGTCATCGACCTACCTGTCGGTGTGGGCTGCCGATCGGCGTCGTGAGAGCGCTCTCTCGGCGACGCGGCCGACATCCGGGCTGACATGGGTGGGGAATGAGCTTGTTTCTACCCCGCCGTGCCCGATCGCGCCAGAGGGGCGGCCCTTGACAGGGGTATCGGAAAGCCTAGACTTACCGTTCGTGGCCACTTACCAAGGGCGGATGTTGGACGCCCTGGGCGACGCGACCCGGCGGTCCGTCTTCGAACTGCTCGCCGCCGGCCCCCGTTCCGTCGCCGAGATCGCGGCCGAGCTGCCGGTCAGCCGTCCCGCGGTCTCGCAACACCTCAAGGTCCTCAAGGAAGCCCGACTCGTCTCGTCCACCCCTGTGGGCACCCGCCGCGTCTACGCGCTCGACCCACAGGGCCTGGCCGCCGTACGTGCCTACTTCGACCAGTTCTGGAACCACGCCCTGGCCGCGTTCGCGCAGGCCGTGGAGCAACCGCCCGAGGAGGCACCGTGACAACCGAGACCACCGGAGGGACCGTCGTACGCACCAGCGTCGAGGTCGCCGCCCCGCCCGAGCACGCCTTCACCGTCTTCACCGCCGGCATGGACCGCTGGTGGGAACGCTCGCACCACCTGCTGCCCGGCGAACTCAAGCAGGTCGGCGTCGACCCGCACGTCGGCGGACGACTCTGGGAGGAGAACGACGCCGGCGAGGTCTGCGTCTGGGGCACGGTCCTCGCCTGGGATCCGCCGCGCACCTTCGCCTTCGCCTGGCTGATCGGCCCCGACTGGAAGGTCCCGCTGCCGGACGCGACCGGCAGCCGGGTCACCGTCACCTTCACCCCCACCGAGACCGGCACCCGGGTCGACCTGGTCCACGACCAGCTCGACGCGCACGGGACCGGCTGGGAGGGCGTCCGGGACGCGGTGGCCGGTGAGGGCGGTTGGCCGGCCGGGTTGCGGCTGTACGCGGCGACCGTCTGACCGGTGCGCTGCGGGGTCGGTCCGGATTGTGGGGGCCGGCCCCCGCTGCCTCCGGTGCTCGCCCTCAGCCGGTGGTGGTCGCACCGGAACTCGGAGAGCCACCCGCGCACCCGGTCGTCGTAGTGGAGGTACGGCTCGTCCGGCCCGTGCCGCAGGATGTCGAGCGGCCGGCACATCGCCTCGTCGACCTCGTCGTCCGCCAGGTCGCTCCGGGTCCGGGTGGCCCGGCGTCCCACCTCGTCACGCGGCTCGTCGCTGTCGACGGACCTGCCCGATCGGTTCGCGGCGTGTCGCGGTGTCACGTCCTGCGGACAGCGCAACAAGCCGCAAACGGCGATGGCCCTGGCGACCGACTCGGAAGCTCGCCCGCACCCCGCGAAGCGGCGATCGCCCCCCGCCCCCATGGCATCCCCCTGATGCTCGGCCCCGTACTGGTGCGCCGTGTGGACCGTTACCGTCGCCGCATGCCCGAGCTGATCGCGCCCACCGTCCGCCTGCACGCAGCCTGGCTCGAAGCACATGACGAGTGGGGTCCCGGCGTCCACGAGGACGGTTTCGGACTCATGCCGTCCGACGAGGTGGACCCGCCCAGCGGGTTCGCGGCCTGGGTGGCCCGGCTGGCTGACGAGTCGGAGCCGGCGAAGGCGCAGGATGCCGGTCGGGTGCCGTGCACGTACCGGTGGATCGTCGAGGGCGAGCGGGTGCTCGGCGGGATCGCCCTGCGGCATAAACTCAACGACTTCCTGCTGCGGGTCGGCGGCCATGTCGGCTACGGCATCCGGCCGTCCGCGCGCCGGCGTGGGCTGGCCACCTGGGCGCTGGGCCGGATGCTCGGCGAGGCACGGGCGCTCGGCCTGGACCGGGTGCTGATCACCTGCGAGGCGGACAACATCGCCTCGGCGAAGACGATCGAGCACCACGGCGGTGTCCTGGAGGACGTCCGGGACACCGAACTGGGCACCGCACGGCGGTACTGGATCAAGCTCTAGCGACAGGTAGACCCTTGGGGAGGATCTCGGCGGGCAGCCTCAGACCTGCCCGCCGTCCGGGCCGGGACAACGAGAGCAATGTCGCGGACCAAGGAGGTTGGGGTGTGCAGGCGCTGACCTGGTGCCCCCGGCAGGATTCGAACCTGCGACACACGGTTTAGGAAACCGATGCTCTATCCCCTGAGCTACGAGGGCGCGAGGGCCCAGCTTACCTGCCAGCGGATAGCCACGAGTGCCCAGGAGCGCCCACCCGTGCTCACCGCTGGCAGCCGCCGTTGCTGCGACCGGTGGAGCAGACATCGAGCATGCGACCATCGCCTGGCAACGCCTGGTACCCACCGCTGCCCGACAATGACCAGAGCTACCTCGGCCTGCCCATGACTCACCGAGCACGTTCCGAGCGCTACCACCGGTTCCGCTCGGTCAGGCGCCGGGGGCGCGACAGGCTGCCGGCCCGTGCGGCGAGGCGCGTCAACAGCCAGTGACGCCGGCGTCGCGAACCGTCTGATCCGTAGGAGGGTCCCGCATCCGCTGTTAACCGCCTCGCCTCCCCGCTGGCTCGTGGTCGGCGTTTATCCGGTGGCGGCTGCTGGGTCAGGCTGGGGTCAGAGACTGCCAGCTTGCGAATCGCACAAGATCGGGCGGACGCGCGGGGTTGTCCGCTGTTCGGCGCGGTCTTGCACGGCCCGACTTGGCCCCAAATACACCGGCCTGTGGCCCATGGATGGCCCGGCAGGTTCGATGTGGTCAGGGAATCTGGTTCAGCGCCAGCCCGCCGGCGAGGAGGAGCGGCGCTGTCGCCACCGGCCAGGGCCACCAGCGGCGGGTCAGGCCGAGCCGGATCGGCGAAATCCCGAATCCGCCTCCCGACGGGTTGTTCATGCTCGCCGGCGCTGGGATGCGTCGTGGCGGAGCCCGTTACCCTGCTCGTCTGCTGCCAGAGCGGTTCGGGTTGGCGTTCACTCTCTGGCGCGGGCCGCCCGCCGGCCGGCTACAACGGGTCGGTGGAGAGCTGGCTCGCCGGCGAGGTCGCGCGGAAGCGGGCGCTGTTCGCTTACGCCCACGCCGACATGCGCGGTCGGCAGCCGGAGATCCCCGCCGAGCTGGCAATGCTGCGCGCCCGCGCCGAGCTGACCGCGCTGCCGTCGCCGAGCGCCGGGCGGTACTCACCGGGCCGGACGGCTTCAACGGCGCGGGCGCGAGCGTCAGTGATGATCGGCGGGTGACAAGACTGTCGGTAGGCTTGGGTCCCCCGAGCCGCTGCACGTTTGGTGTAGGGCAACACGTCGACCCACAACCTGGAGCACCGACCACGTGAGCGCGCTCAGCAACTTTGTGTGGGGCATCGCCGATGTCTTGCGAGGCCCGTACAAGCCGAACCAGTACGGCAGCGTGATCCTGCCGTTCACGATCCTGCGCCGGCTCGAGTGCGTGATGGAGCCGCACCGCGAGGTCATGACGGCGATGGTCCAGGAGGCAGCCGATGGCGGGTACGGCGCGATGTGGATCGCGAACCAGCTGCGCCGCCGTACCCGCACGGATGAGAGCGCGGGCCTGTCGTTCTGGAACACCTCCGCGTTCAACCTCAAGAAGGCGCTCGAGGATCCGGACAATCTCGCGGCGAATTTGATCGACTACGTCAATGGCTTCAGTGCGGACATCGACGTCTTCAAGAACTTCGGGTTCGAGGCGCAGATCAAGGAGCTCGACGAGCACAATCGTCTCGGCCTGGTCACCCGCGAGTTCGCCGAGATCGACCTGCACCCGGACAAGGCGGACAACGCCGCGATGGGTGATCTGTTCGAGAACCTGATCTACAAGTTCGCTGAGGCCTCGAACGAGCAGGCCGGTGACTTCTACACCCCGCGCGATGCGATCCGCCTCCTGGTCGACCTCGTCTTCGCCGAGGACCCCGAGGCGTTGCGCGCCCCCGGCGTGTCCCGCAGCGTCTACGACCCGACGGCGGGCACCGGCGGCATGCTTTCGGTCGCCGAGGAGCACCTGCTGGCGATGAACCCGAAGGCGAACCTGAGCCTGTTCGCCCAGGAGATCAACAAGCACTCCTACGCGATCTGCAAGTCCGACCTGCTCCTAAAGGGGCAGGGCGTGTCCAACGTCCGCCTGGGCGACACCCTCGCCGAGGACAAGTTCGCCGACCGCGGCTTCGACTTCATCCTGTCCAACCCGCCTTTCGGACAGGACTGGAAGGCCTCGGAGAAGCAGGTCCGCCGCGAGCACGAGGCCGCCAACGGGCGCTTCGCCCCAGGCCTGCCCGGGATCGGCGACGGCGCCATGCTGTTCCTGCTTCACGTTGCTTCCAAGATGCGCGACGTCGACGAGCAAGGCCGAGGCGGCCGGGCCGGCATCGTTCTCAACGGGTCCCCGCTGTTCAACGGAGGCGCCGGTTCCGGCCCGTCCGACATCCGCGGGCACCTGCTTGAGAACGACCTCGTCGAGGCCATCGTCGCCCTGCCGACCGACATGTTCTACAACACCGGCATCGCGACCTACCTGTGGATCCTGGATAACACCAAGCAGCCCGAGCGCAAGGGCAAGGTCCAGCTCATCGACGCCACCGGGTTCGCCACCAAGATGCGCAAGTCGCTGGGCAACAAGCGCGTCGAGATCAGCGAGGCAGACCGGGCTAAAGTCCTACAGGCCTACGGCACGATGGCGACCTCGGACATCTCCAAGGTCTTCGACGCCCTCGACTTCGCCTACTGGTCAGTCACCGTTGAACGCCCCCTGCGCCTGAACTTCGCTTGCACGCCCGAGCGCATCGAGGCCGTGGCCGAACACAAGCAGCTGAGCAAAATCGGCGGCTTGGTCGACTCGCTCGGCACCTTCGGCACCGAGCTGTACCGCAATCGCGAGGACTTCCTGCGAAAGCTCGGCAAGCATCTCGGATCCGACGGCGTCCGCCTCACCACCGCGCAGCGCAAGACCCTGTGGCAGACCCTCGGCGAGCGCGACGACGACGCCGACATCTGCACCGACTCCAAAGGCAATCTCGAGCCCGACACCGGGCTGCGCGACACCGAGATCGTCCCGTTCGGCTGGGGGGACCACCCCAAGTCGCACGACGCGAAGGACGAGACGATCGCCGCGTACTTCGACGCCGAGGTCAAGCCCCACGTCCCTGACGCCTGGATCGATGAGTCCAAGACGAAGGTCGGCTACGAGATCCCCTTCACTCGCCACTTCTTTCAATACGTCCCCCCGCGGCCGCTGGCGGAGATCGACGCCGACCTGGACAGGGTCGTCGCGGAGATCCTCGACATGCTCAAGGAGGTCGAGGCGTGAGTGAGCAAGCGAACCGCATTCAAGTTCCTCAGAGGCGTTGGGAGCAGGTCCGCTTGAAGTGGCTGTTCCAGCCCTCAGCCGACGCGAACCGGCCGGACGAAGAGGTTCTGTCGGTGTACCGAGACTATGGGGTCATCCCGAAGTCCTCACGGCGCGACAACTTCAACGTGACGCCGCAGAACCTCGACAGGTATCTTCTCGTCCGCCCCGGTGACCTCGTGGTGAACCGGATGAAGGCATGGCAGGGCTCGCTCGGCATATCCCAGCACCGCGGCATAGTCAGTGGCGATTATGAGGTGCTGCGTCCGCGGAGCGATGATCTGCAACCGCGATTCGCGCACCACCTTCTTCGGTCGAGCGTTCTTGTGAGCGAGTACCGAGGTCGATCTACGGGCATTCGACCCTCTCAGTGGCGCCTCTATTGGGAGCAGATGGGCAACATCGCGGTGCCCGTTCCCTGCGTGGAGGAGCAGCGGCGGATCGCGGACTTTCTGGACCGCGAGACGGCTCAGATCGACGCCCTGGTTGAAAAGCAGGAGCAGTTGATCGCTGGTCTCCGTGAACGGCGCGTTGCGGTCGTCAGCGACGCGCTAACCGCTGCCGACGATTCCTTCCTCGTGCCGCTGAAGTACATGCTGGCTGGCATTGATCAGGGAATAAGTCCACAGGCCGAAGCGCGTCTTGCGGATGAGCCGGGCACGTGGGGGGTTCTCAAGACAGGTTGTGTTAATCGAGGTACCTTCCGGCAGGAGGAGCACAAGCGGCTTCCCGATGATTTCGAAGTTGATCAACGCCTAGCAGTCAAGGTCGGAGACGTGATCGTCTCCCGGGCAAGCGGAACCCCTGCACTGGTTGGATCGGCTGCCATCGTTCGTTCGGTCAGGTATAACCTGATCCTGTCGGACAAACTGTTCCGGCTTCGCTCAGCCCGCGACGTGGATCCACAGTTTCTCGCCTGGTCCTTGAACGGGTCCTGGTATCGATCGCAAGTTCACCAGTCGATAAGCGGCGCCGAAGGGCTCGCCAACAATCTCCCGCTGTCGTCGCTTCGGTCTTTCAAACTCTTCCGGCCAACTCTTGGTGACCAACGTCGCATAGTTGAGTACCTGAACGAGCAGACTGCCAAGATCGACGCCTTGATCGGGAAGGCGGAGGAGTTCATCGGTCTGGCGCGAGAGCGGCGTGCTGCTCTGATCACGGAGGCTGTGACGGGCAGGATCGACGTGTCGACGGGCAAGGCGCGCGAAGGGGCGTTGGCGAATGGCTGATGCGACGCGTGAGGAAGCGTTCGAGGTCGAGATTGCCGAGTACCTCGCCGCGCACGGCTGGTTGTACTCGCCGAACGCAGACGGCTATGACCGTGAGCGCGCCATGTTCCCGAAGGACGTGTTCTCGTGGCTGGAGGAGACGCAGCCAGAGGAGTTCGCGAAGGTCGTGTCGCTGGGCGCGGCGTCGGAGGCAAAGCAGCGCGCGCACCTGCTAGACACCCTCGTCAAGCGGCTCGACACGAAGATGGAGAACGGCGGCGGCACGCTCAACGTGCTGCGCCGGCCCTTGTCGCACATCAACGGGAAGTTCCGGATGTGCCAGTTTGCACCTGCGTCGTCCCTCAACCCGAAGACCATGGCGGATTACGGGAGGGTCCGGCTGCGGGTCATGCGTCAGGTCACGTACTCGCCGGACGGTGGCGGCGGGCGGATCGATCTGGTGTTCTTCGTGAACGGCCTGCCGGTGGCGACGCTCGAGTTGAAGACGTACTTCAAGCAGCAGGCACGGTCGGCCGTCGAGCAGTACCGCAAGGACCGCGACCCCAAGGGGCAGCCGCTGCTGGCGTTCGGGCGGACGCTGGTGCACTTCGCGCTGGATGACGACGAGGTCTGGATGACCACGCGCCTCGCCGGGCCCAAGACGTTCTTCCTGGAGTTCAACCGCGGCACCGCCGACGGTGGGAAAGGGAACCCTCCGGTGCCGGGTGGCGCGGCGACATCCTACTTGTGGGAGCGGGTGCTGCAGCGTGACTCATGGCTGAACATCCTGGGGTCGCTGATGTTCCTGCGCCACGAGGAGGACACCGATCCAATCACGGGGCGTACGTCGAAGAAGTCGACGCTGATCTTCCCGCGGTTCCACCAGTGGGAGGCGGTCACCGAGCTCGTGGCGGCTGTTGGTGTGGAGGGGCCAGGGTCGCGGTATCTGGTGCAGCATTCGGCCGGGTCGGGCAAGACGAACACGATCGCGTGGACCGCGCACCGCCTAGCACGTCTGCACACCGCCGAGAACCAGAAGATGTTCGACAAGGTGTTGGTGATCAGCGACCGGAACGTGCTGGACCGGCAACTGCAGGACGCAGTGCGGCAGGTCGACAACACATCGGACCTAGTGACCACGATCGACCCGGCGGAGGTGCGGCGGGCCGGCGGATCGAAGTCGAAGGCGCTGGCCGCCGCCTTGTCCGGGAAGTCGTTGATCGTGATCGTCACGATCCAGACGTTCCCGTTCGTGATGGACCTGATGAGCGGTGACTTGGCCGGGAAGAACTTCGCGGTGATCGTGGACGAGGCGCATACCTCGCAGTCGGGCGCGACGGCAGCGGACCTGCGCAGGGTCCTGACTGCGGGCGGCATTGAGGTTGCCGAGGACGAAGAGATCTCGGCCGAGGACGTACTCAACGCCAAGATCACTGCGATGACGTCGGCGCGGGCGAACGCGCAGAACGTGTCCTACCTGGCCTTCACGGCAACGCCGAAGTCGAAGACGCTGACGTTGTTCGGGCGTAAAGATCCGGCCGATCCCAATGGGCTGCCGCTGGCGTTCCACGTGTACACGATGCGGCAGGCGATCGAGGAGGGCTTCATCCTCGACGTGCTGCGCGGGTATCAGACGTATAAGACAGCGTTCGAAATCGAGCAGCGCGCTGGCGAAGGCGTGCGCACCCTGACCGGTAATGGGGACGCGGACCTGGTGGACTCGAAGGCCGCATCGCGCGGGATCATGCGGTTCGTAAAGCTGTCCGAAGCGAACATCGGGCAGAAGGTCGAAATCATCGTCGAGCATTTCCTGGCGAACGTGGCGCACCTGCTGGAGGGGCACGCGAAGGCGATGGTCGTGACCGACGGGCGGGTCGCTGCGGTGCGGTACAAGCGCGTGATCGACAAGTACATCGCCGACAAGAAGTACCCGCTGAAGACGATCGTGGCGTTCTCCGGGGCGGTGAACGATCCGGAGTTCGGCATCGAGGGCGCGACGGAGTCGTCGATGAACCCGGGGCTGGGGTCGGACCTGGCCGCGGAGTTCCGCCGGGCGGACTACCGGGTGATGATCGTGGCCGACAAGTTCCAGACCGGGTTCGACCAGCCGCTGCTGTGCGCAATGTACGTGGACAAGAGGCTCCCGGACGTGCACGCCGTGCAAACCTTGTCCCGCCTAAACCGCACCTACCGCACTCCAGGCGGGGAGCGGAAAGACACTACGTTCGTACTGGACTTCGTCAACGACCCCGCCGAGATCCAGGCCGCGTTCGAGCCGTACTACACCGAGGCCGTCGTCGAGAGGGAGACCGACCCAAACATCGTGCATGAGATCGCGGCCAAGCTCGCCGAGGCCGACATCTACTTGCGGTCCGAGGTGGACGAGTTCGCCTCTGCATGGTTCTCCGGCGGGTCCCACGCCGAGTTGGCGGCGGCGGTGAAGCCGGCCAAGGATCGTTTTGCGGCTCGTTACGAGGCTGCGCGTTCCCGTGATGATCGGGCGGAGCGGGAGCGGCTGGAGTTGTTCCGCAAGGACGCGGGAACGTTCGTGCGGATGTACGACTTCATGTCACAAGTCGTTGACTACGGAGATACCGACCTCGAGAAACTGTGCGTGTACTTGCGCCAGCTGGTGCGGGTGATCGAGGTCGACCGGGTCGCCACCGCTGTGGACCTGTCCGATCTCGTGCTCAAGCGCGTTAAGCAGATCGACCGCGGCAAGGCGTCGATCACGCTCGGGTCCGTTGATGCGTCCTTGCCGCCGATCTCCGGTGCCGGGTCTGGAGGAGTGAACCAGGACCCACAGCTGGTGCGGCTGGTCGAGGTCATCGCGCGCATCAACGACCTGTTCGGCGGTGAGCTCGGGCCTGCGGAGATTGAGGGATTCGTGAAGCCCGTCGCGGCCAAGGCCGAGCAAGCGCCTGGTATCGCCGACCAGATCGACAACAATGCCAAGGACCAGTTCCTCGACTCACGGGATCTGCGGGAGTCGATCGTTGACGCCGCCTTCGACGTGGAGTCGGCGGTTGGGAAGCTCTCCGGCGCCGCGATGGGCGATGACGCGCGGGCGGAGAAGCTGATCCGGATCATCGGCGAGTTCATGTGGGAGACAAGGCGCGAACGGAACGCGTGAGGTCCTGGCGGCCCACCACAGACCTGTGGGGCTCGGATACTCGGTTCGGCCGTCTGAAGTGCGGTTCTGTGCGAGCTCGAGGCCTGCACGACTGAGACAGTCTCGTCGGCCGGTGTCACAGGCCGGTGAGTCGGTGGTCGAGGGCCGGTGTGGCGGGCGGGGGCGCCGACGGTACAGACGGCGGCGGCGAGGCTTGGCGGGGCTGCTCGGGGCACGGGGAGCAGGTCACTAGAGCGGGGTGCGGTCATCGCAGCCACCCCAGGAACCGGCGATGGAGTAGGCCAGCGGGGGCCCAGCCCATGTCCTGGCTCGCAGCAACCATGCAGGAGCCCATGTACAGGGCGAGGGAAATGGGAGCGCTTTCGAACTCGGCTCGCAGCTCGTGGCGTCGTGTACGGCATGGCCATGGGGCGCCGCAGCCGGCGCAGGTCCAGATCGGCAGAACCGGTCCGTGCGTGGTCATGACGCCTCACCGGGCCAGTGCCCTCGTCTGTGTGATGTGCGGTGTCTCGACCGGCAGGGCAGCCCACCGCCGCAGCGGCGGACTAGCCTGACCTTGCTCCGTGACCACACCCGCCGGTGTCTACGTTCCATGGTCAGGGGGTAGGAGACAATCTGCTCAGACGGCATCGTCTCTGATTGCCACCGGCAGGTCTCCTGGAAGAGGGTCACGTCGTGCTCCTCCAGCTGCTGATTTTCATGCTTCCGGCTCCTGGCAGCGCTTTGGCCGCGCTTTAGCTGGCCATTTGCGCGGAGTTCGACCGGCGCGGAATCGCCCCGACGTTATGGACGTAGATTTCTCGTTTCGCGCATCGCGATCGGCTTGGCCGACTGTGTGCCTAGCGGCCGGTTGCATTCCGGGCAGCTTAGGGATGATCCGCAGGTGCGGCACCATTGCAGCGAGCGCTTGAATGTGAGCAGCCCGGCGAGGAAGCCGAGCACAAGCGCTGAGCTGATGGCCGCGATCGAGGTCATGTTCATGGCGTGCCTTTCAGAGGCCGGGCGTCGACATCGTTGATTGGCTCCATGCTTGGCGGGCGCAGCTGTGCCACCCGCAGACGGTGGGCGAGGTAGTGATGTGGTATCGACGGACGCCAGGTGGCCCGCAGGGCGGGTTGCGATCCCTCTGCTGGGCAGAAACCGCTCGGCAGAGCGTGGGTAGGCAGTGGGTCACCGATGATGCGCAGCATCAGGCGGTTGCCGGCGAACCCGGTTCTGCCGTGGAGCCAGCGGTCGTTGACCAGGACGTAGCCCTGGCACTCACGTAGGTCAACTGGAATGGTCAGCTGCTCGACAAGCACGCGAAGCCGGTCGATAGACAGCGCGAGCATCGGCGCGAAGCGCGCCAGCTCGTCGAGGCGCAGCCGGACGGCCGTCCGGCCTTCGGTCGTCTGTTCGAAGACCGCGCCCAGGTGGCCGGGTCCTCCGCCGAAGCACGCGGATCGGGGCTTGGACAGCGCCGCGAGCATGGCGGGTTCGGTGCGGGCGATCTCGTCGTAGAGGTCACGTCCGTCCACCAAATGACTGCTTCCACCGATCTGCGCCGGTCGAAGACAGGCCAGCATCAGGACGCGCGGTGGCCGGCATACAGCCGATCCGTCGGTGTGGGGCCAGAGCTGGCGATCGGTGAAGCCAGCGAGGCTGGCTTCTCCGTCTTTGGCCGCTGGCCGCTGGGCGATGGTGGTCACTCCGTCGGAGTCGCTGTCACGGTGCGTCCGGATCCTGATCAATGACCGGGCCGCACACAAAAGATCGTTCCGCTCGATTCCACCCTGGAACAAGGCAATGCCGTGCGTGATAAGCCCATTTAGGATGCGACTGGTGCTGTCCGGGTCGCGCAGGTCCACGTGGGGCAGGTCTTCAATGTCGCGCATCTAATCACCTCGCCGAATTGCGTTGTCGGCGTTCAACATGGCTGCACCTGGCGGATGGATCAAGTGACGGATTGTCAACGCCGAGGCCCCGACGGCGGGCCATGACCGTGCTACGTTCCAGACGGTCCAGGTCTTGGCAACATTGGAGGGAAGCAGGCCGATGAGCTACCAGCCGCACCTGTTCCCCGTCTCGGCCAAGGGTGTCGTGGTCCGCGACGGCCACGTGCTGTTGCTACGCAACGAGCGCGACGAGTGGGAGCTGCCGGGCGGGAAGCTGGATCTCGGTGAGGAACCGGCCGAGTGCGTGGCGCGGGAAATCGCCGAGGAGGCCGGCTGGCAGGTGACCTGCGGCCCGCTGCTGGACGCTTGGCAGTACCACATCCGCGACGGCGTCGATGTCCTGATCATCACTTACGGCTGCCACGTCGCCGCCGACGCCGACCCGGTTGTCAGCCACGAGCACAAGGAAATCGGCTTGTTCACCGAGGCCGAGGTCGCGGCGCTGCGCATGCCAGAGGGGTACAAGAGGTCCATCGCGACCTGGTACGACAAGCTCAGTACCCGAGTCATGTAGGCGGCCGACGATGCGGTGCGGCGGTTGCGGGGCGATGGTTGGCCGCTGGAGCGCCTCGCCGCTGTGCCCGGCTTGCCATGCCATCGCCGGTGCCGCCCTGCCAGTCCCTGTCCAGCGCCGTGGAGGCTCGGCCTTGTGGTTGTGGACCAGCGACACCGCACGGGCCGCGCTGGCCAGCGGCGATCTCGCGGTCATCATTCGCGCCTACCGGGCCGCGACCGGTGTGAGCCAACGGCGTCTGGCGGAGTTGCTCGGCTACGACGCGACGTACATCTCGATGATCGAAACAGGGCGGCGGGAGATTAGCGATGTCGCGGCCCGGCTACGTATCGCCCGCCGCCTCGGCCTGCCTGCGCACGCGCTCGGGGTGAGCGACCCCGACGACGCCGACTTCACCGCGATGCTTCAGTTTGGCGAGTCGACTATTCGCCTCGCCGCGATCGCACGACAGTCCGGGCATGGCGCCGAAGCCGTCAACGAGCTCTGGCCGCTGGTCACCCGCCTAGAGAGCCGGGTCGCCGACGCGCACGTTGAGCGGGATGTCATGCTCCTGCTTGCCCGCGCCCGCGCCGAACTCGGCGTCTCACTCGGCTATGTCTTGCCCGAGGAACGACTGGTCAGAGCCGCCCGCTGGACCGGCCGGGCGCTGTGGCTGGCCGAACACCTCAACGACCAGCACCTGCTCGCCTTCACTCTCCGGGTACACGGCAACGAGCTGCGCAAGGTCGAACGGCCCTCCGCCGCCGTTGCCCGACTCCGCCGCTCAGTCGAACTGGCGCCTGATGCCGACCGAGGTGCGGCCCTGGTTCAGCTCGCCCGAGCCGCCGGCGAACTCGGCGACCCTGCCCTGTTCGACCGAGCCATCACCGACGCCCGGCGCCTGGTCGACGCCAAACCCGGCTCAGCGCTCACCAGCCTTTACGCCCTCCACGAAGTGCACCTGCGCGGACTGGTCCACACGGGCCGACCCGACCTGGCCACCGACCTGCTCGATCACCGCCGCATGTCTACCACCTCGATACCACCGCAATGGCAGGCGATCCTCCACGTCACCATCGGCGAAGTGCTCCTCGCCCGCGCCGACAAGTCCCAAGCCGAAACGGCGTTCCAGGCTGCCATCACCATCGCCGAGGAGCACCGCCTACCACACCAGATCCAACGCAGCCTCCGGGCCTGCACATCGCATCTTCCCGCTGTCGGGGAACTCGCGCGCCAAGCGCTGGAACGGCTCCGCATCCCCGAGCCCGACCCGGCCGGCACCCAAGCCACATAACCTCGTCCAGCCGCCCTGTGACCGCCACGGTTCGCCGACAGTCAGCATCGGTCCATGCCTTGCCTGGGACAAAATGGGGCCCAGGACACCGGCGGAAGGAGCGGAGGTCGCTGTCCGCCCACAAGTCAGTCCCTGCTCGCGTTGACGGCGAACCCGGACGGTTGCCGGACCGAGCACGCCCTCGCGAGGCAGGAACTGACCGGCAGAAAGCGAGAGCTGGCGGCGCTGACGCTCGCCAATGACGCGATACCGATCCGCTGGCGGCCCGTCCTGTCTCGTTGGCGCGCTCGTAGTGACGCCGGCCCTCGCGAGACCGGGTCGGCGTCTACCCGAGAGGGCATGTCCCGGATATTGTCGTTCGGCAGTTGCTCTGCGAAGATCATGCGATGCCGAAGCATGGCGGCCACCTGTTTGGCGCATACGGTATGTTTTGGGATCCGACCGAGGTCTCGTGGAGCCCGGGCTCCGGCTCGAACGCCTGGCAGCTCCTAGGCCGGCAGAAGCGGAATGCCGGACATTTACGTCTCTGTGATTTCAGGAGGGCTCGGGGGGTCTACGTCCTTTTCGATCACTTCGGCCCCATGTATGTCGGTCTTGCGCGGGGGCAGGGGGGAATTGGTGGCCGACTAAAGGATCACCTATCTGATCACCTCGCTGGATCTTGGTCGCGCTTTTGCTGGTTTTCATTCGATGACGTCATTGAAAGTGAGCTCGCCGGCTGGAAGGTGATGAGTCCACGTGACCATCCAGTGCCGAGCACGGGCGAAACCGTTGTTCGCGAGGTCGAGGCCCTCCTCATTACGATTCTCGGCGCTCGGAAACAGAATCAGATGAGGTTTCTCGGGGCGCAACTGTGGGAGCAGCTCACCGAGAGCGAGGCGGCGACAATCTTGGAGCGGAGTGCGGTAGACGCCGACGGCTTCACGTTCCGACCGACGTACAGTTACTGATGTTGCCCATAACTTGATCTTTAACCCGTGTGCGGGTCGAATTGCAGCCTGATGGAACGTCCCGCTACCCGGTATCGCCGAAGTCCGCCGGGAGCGAGCGGGTTTGGCAGCAGGATGATGCGCCGTCGGGCGGACTCGAGGACGTTCACAATGAACAAGATCAAGTATTCCTCATCAGGTCCGAGGTTTTGTGCACGGCACACTTCGGTTTCGCCGAGGGTGAACTCGGGGTGGTCGTTGACAGTCGCCTTGACCTCGAAGAGTCGAATCCGTTCCCTGGTCATGATGCGGAAGTCGTAGCCCAGGCTGTCGTCGCCTTTCCCGTCGCCGAGCAGGAGGTTGCGGTAACCGGACATCCAACTGTCCTCCGGAGGGATGCCAAATTGATGGCGTAGCCACTCCCCGGCAACGACTTCCCCTGCGAGCCCGATGGTCTTCAACGCTTCGGGATCCGACTGGATGCCTGCGGTCCAACCGCGGGCGCCTCCGGCCCGGCCACCGCCCGCGTGTGCGCTGTGGAACTCACCGAGGGCGCGGGGTTCGGCCGGCATCGCAAGCAGTTCCGGGGTGATGCTGCCGCGGACGGCATCGGCGAGTTTCACGAGGTCAGTTTCCGCGGAGTATGTGCGTCCGTCGAGCAGTACGAACGTGGGTTTTCGCCGCTGCTGGTCCTTGTCCTGGTCGATGCGCTGTCGGGCTTCGGCAATGTCCTGGTCGGTGAGTCCAAGTTCCGCGCGGTTCGTGGTCAGCGGCATGCCAGTCGGCCATTGATGGTTGGCGTGAAGCCAGCTAGTGACGACGGGTGCGGTGAGCCGTTCGAAGTCAAGCAGTCCTGCTTGCATCATGAGTTCCGCAACGGTGGCGGGCTCGGTGGGCCGGAATCCCTCGCCGGCCGCGTTGCGGTACAGCCACGCCTCAACCAGCGGTACGGCGTTTTTGAGGATCCGGCTGAGAGTGCGCCGGTTGGCATCCCTGGTTTCGTCTACGGAAGCCAGTCCGGAGTGGTGATCCACGTGAGGCACATTTTGCTGGAACCAGGCTTCGACACGGTCGGTGATGATCTGCACGGGCAGGTTCCAGTACTCGTCCAGCCATTCCTCACTTGGCTCGAGGTTTGGCATTTGTCGAAGCCGAAGGTAGGCATCCAGTGACTGACCGGCGCGATAGTCGGGGAGGAAGGCATCTCGGACGCGGTCTTGCAGCGCGCGGCGGTTCTGCTGAAGGAAGGCCGTAAACTGCCGTAGGTGACCATCGACGTTGTGTAGTGGTGGACGGGCGAGTGCGCGTAGGCCGCGGTTGGCAGTGGCTAGGTCAGTGCCGAGTACACGCACTGCTTCCAAGAGGTCGCCGCGGTTGGCGAGGTCGAGAAGGGCACCGTTTGTGACGGTTTGCGCGCTGAGTCGCGGGCCGAGCCAGTCGATGAGGGCATCTTCAGTGTCGAACTGCGGCCGGGCGTCTTGGAGTTCCTCAGCCACGTCTATGTCGACGCAGGCCAGGACGGCTACCAACTGGGACACGTCCAGGTGCTTGCCAGCATGTGCGGCCATGAGGGTCGCTATGTCTTCGTTGGCTACGCCGAGCGCGGAGGCGATGTCGGCTGGAGTCGGCTGGTCCGTGTCGCCGCAGCACTGCTGCAGGTCGATAAATGCCAGCCGCAGGTTGTCGGCTTCGTTGGGCATCCGCACGAGCTGGGCGAGACCATGACTGGCGGTCTGCAGCATCGAGAGCACAGGTTGGTGGTGACCACCGGCGACCACGACGCGTAGCCTGCCGTCCTCTTCGAGGAGGAACGAGCGAGCGGTCCGCGGGTCGTCGATTTCATGCAAATCGACGGAGGTGCTGACGCGACCGGCGAAAGTGATGGTCGCGGCATCTAAGCGCTGGGCCGCGGCTTTCAGCTGCGCCGAGGTGATGTCCGCGACGGTCCTGCTTCGAAACTCCATTACCGCCAGCACAACAGTCGTCAACCACGGCCCAACGGTGGCAAGCAGCGGCACAGATGGCGCCATCGCAGCGGGCAATCCGTCGATGCTCATGTCTACCTTGGCATCGGCCGTGCTGCGTAGGCAGCGCGCTCCGGCGGCGATGAGCAGGTGGAGTACATGTTCGGCGAGCCCTTGATTGCGGATGGCCAGCATGAGAACGGGTGCCTGCCGCAGAAGCAGTTCCTGTCCCGCACCTGTCGCGGCGGGGACATAGACCGTCTCAGCTTCCTCGGTGGTGGAGACAACCGTGAGGCGTCCAGCGCGCGCCGCGACAACCTGCAACGGCTCCTGTGACGGGACGGCAGCGCCAGTGTTGGCCAGATCCCGCCACGCCAGCTCATAGGCCTTCCGCACTGCAAGTCCCGATTGCGCGCGTCCGGCCAGGCGATGGGAGCCGACGATGTCGGTCAGCTCGACAAGACGTTCGGCTGCGGTCATCGGGTGGTCCCAGAACCGCACTCCGATCTTCTTCAACCTGTCGAGCACCTTAGTCGTCGCGAGGCTGCGCAGCGCAGGTGGTTGGGCTCGCAAGTAATCCGGTGTTTCGGCTGCCTCCAGCCACCACGCTCGGCTGGGCGACATGAAGCTGACCTCAGATCGCCGCCCGGGCGTCGTTTGGGGCAACCAAGCGGTGGTAGCGAGGAACGCGGCGATGAAGGTCGGCCAGGCTACTCTGCGCACGTCACTCGGTCGCCCGTACTGGAACTCCAGCGCGGTGTCCGGCCACTGGTCAAGCCCGTGCAGCACCAACTCGGCGTACATACCTCGCGCCGTCGGGTCGAGTTGGCTATAGGCGAGTTGTCCAGCGAGTACGGCCACCGGTCTGGTCGGCTCGTAGGTCGCGGTTGGACGGGCTGGTGGCTGACGCGGCCATTGCGCTGCGACCGCTCGCCAGGTCTTCTGGTGATCCTTCGAGACGTCGACGGGGAAATCCGGTGCAGTTGCCGGAGCACCCACTCGACTGCCGGTCATACGAAATGACGAGCTCGGCAGCCAGGTGATCGGTAGGCCGTGCTGCACGCCGGCGTGCTCCAGGAAGACACGCAGTGCGTCCGCGTCGTCAAGGTCCTCCATCATTGCCTGTGGTTCCGGCACAAGACGTTCGGCCAGAGCATCGAAAGGCGCCAGCGACGATGCCCGCCCGAGCAGGCGAACGAGAAGATTGTCGAGGTCTCGCCTCGGCCCAGGCCAGCTCGTACCGAACAGTGCCTCTGTGGCTGGCCGCCATCCGACGGTAGGCACAAGAAGGCCGGCGCGGGCGACGACGTCGGCGGCGACATCGCGAGCGGTACTGCGCCAGATGGTGAACGCGAATCGCAGGCAGGAACGCAACAGAGGCTCGTCAGCGGGGTCCGCGCCTCGCATCGCAGCCCCAACGAGGTTGAGCACGGCGTCGGTGTGGTACTCCTGCACGAGACCGTGTTGCGTGAGCCACTGACGGGCGGGTTGGCGCTTGCGAGGCGGGTCTGCGGGGCGCCACGTGATGTCGGGATGGACAAAGGCGATCCGCTGGGCGACCGCTCGCGGTGGGCGCAGGCTTGATGTTCGCACGTCATCACCACCCTGCGGAGCTAGGAACACGGTGGGACCACCGTCCTTGCCGGCGCTGGCAGGAAGGACAGAGCCGCGGTCGTCCACAAGGATTCGCTTGCCGGCCAGTAACGCCCCGTTGGCCATTACCGCCGCAAGATCCTCATAGAAGTCCGCCCAAGTTCCCGGATCGAATGGCCCGCGCGCAAGTGCGTCGGCGTAGGCCTCTGCCCAGGCGGCGATTTCGTCATCGCGGGGCGTGAGACCGATTCCGAGGTCGGCGGCGAGCTGCTTGATCCGGTACCGGCGCTGAGGCGTCAGATCGGGGTCGATGAGGTGGTCCACGCCCGCTGCGGCCGCAGCCGCCGGGGTAAAGGCGGTAGCCGTGGCTTCCCACAATTTGCCCCTGCTGATCGCTGTGCGGGGGCACCGATCGCCGAGAGCCGGGACGAAAGGGATATCGGCGATGCGGTGCCCGAGTGCTTGAAAGGCGTTCACCAGCCGTGACAGGAAGGGCTTCCGCCAGGCCACCATGTCGACGATCAGTTCAGCCCCGATCCCCAACTCGCCATCCACGGCAAGTTTCGTTGCGCGAGCGCAGAGGTTGGCGACCTGGTCCAGGAGCAGGTCGTTCAGAGGGATCTCCGGGTCGAGGCTCCGCCGGTCAAGCCGGGCGAAGAAGGGCGCGTTGACGAACCCTGCCATCGGAGCGGGGGCGGTCTCACTCATCGGCAGAAATGTGTACAACCGGCCCTGCGCGAGGGAGGTGTCCAGTGGCAGCGCAACCCTGATCTGGGCGTCTCCCTCCCACCGATCCCAGCCGGCGCTTACCCGTCCGTCATTGCGGCTGCGAACGATCGCGTCCTTCACCATCGCCTCAGGCACGGGCTGACGCAGCACGAGGAAGCGCTGTTTGCTCTGCAGAACGATCTCCTCGAGAGCAAGGTCGTCGCGGGCCGTTACGCCAGCGCTACGCCTTTCGCAAACCGTACGGCGAATTTTCTGATCGGCCTCCACACGGCTGACGACGATTCTTGCTACTCGCTCGAGGAACAGGTGGAACGGCACCTCCGATGACGTTAGTTCCGCGAGCTGCCGCCGGGCTTGATCCCGTGCCTCTGAGGAGCGCAGCACCAGGCGTATCACCGTCGCGAAGCCCTTGACGGCGAAGCCGGCAACGACGTCCGGACACGTGCCGAGCGGAACCGGCACCTTCAGTGAAGCGACGTTCTCCCGCAGTTCGTCGGCCAAGCCGGGCTCATCTGGCGCGACCCGGGCAGCGAGGTCGTCGAAATCGGCGGGCGTTGCGAAGCGGAAGCAGTAACCGTCGAAGGATCCGGTCCCCACCTCGGCTGCGCTGTAGATCTCTGGGCTGTCAGCCAGCTGCAACACGCTCTTGAAACCGACGCCCTTGTTGCCGATGCCCTCGTCTGGCCGTTTGCTGGACATCGCGACCCGGCACATCGCGGTGAAGTTCTCATGCCGCAAAGGGCTGCCACCGTTGGCGACGTAAAGCACGCCCCAAGGCCCCTCGTCCTCGTGCAGTAGGAACTCCAGCTGCCCATCGTTACGGTCCGCAGGATGTGCGTCATGTCCGTTCTGTAGAAGCTCGACGACGGTCCGGCCGTCGTAGTCGGTCGCGACGATCCCCTCGATGAACTCCTTCTGCTCGCGGGTCGCAGGCTGGTCAACCTCTTTGCCGAACCGGTACAGCGCGGCTACGCCATCGGCCTCTGCCACGATCCGGCCACGGAACTCCTCACGCATGGCGAGGCCACCGGCTTACAGCCGACGCGGCAGCGATGCCGGAGCATCGGACGCGTGGCCCGGCTGCTCCACACGAGGTGACCGCATGGGTAGCGATGCCGGTGCGGCGCGACCCAAGTGCCTGTCGTCCAGACAAGCGGGTATACCTCCCTGTGTGCACGGGCCGAGAGTAGTCGAGGGGACCGACAGGACTGGTCGATGTCGTATCGGAGGTCGGCTCGTTGCCCGCGTAGACCCGGCCGGCCCGACCAGGCAAAAGTCTCCTACGCCAGCAGCGCAACGACGCGAGCCATGTAGTCGCTCGCTGTCTCGATGCCTGAGTCCTCCGACACCCCTCATCCTGTCAGCCTGTCTCTACGTCTTCAGGCAGCAGGGCAAGGCCGGGAGCTACTGTCGCCGCCGACCCAATCCTCCTCCTGTAGTCAGCGGCGCTGCGTCGCTGAGAGGTTCCGGTCAGCCAGCACGTCCAGCGACGAAGTCTTGTGCCATCGTGTATGGACCTCTCGCGCCACTGACCGATGGGAGACCCGACGTGCCCGCTTCCCTCGACCGCATCCGCAAGTCCATGCACGTGGAGCCCACCAAGCAGAACAAGGGTTTGACGCTCACGCTCGTCGTGACTGCTTACGACAACGGCATGGTTATGCTCGACGGGATACCGATCAACGCCGCCCCCGACTATGACCAGGCCGAAGGCTGGTTGGTGACCGCCGAGGTTGCGGTCTCCACGATCAACGAGTTCCGGCGGCAGGTGTCAAAGCGGCAGGCCGAGTTGCGGGGGGAGTCCCCCGCCGGCTGACCAGACCAGCAACCCGCGTCCCCGTCGCTCGACTCCACTGGCGGCCGCTGTCTGGGGTTGATCCCCGCAACGTCGGATGATGGCCTCAAAGAGTTCCTAACACAGCACGTGCCCGTCCGAGGATCCGGTGTGTCCGGCGAAGCGTCGTCGCCGTTCGGGTTTGGGCAGCAGCGGTTCGATGCGCTGCCGCAGCCCGTCCTGTCTGAGGAGGCCGCGTGCTTCGCTGCCGCTGGGTCCGCAGTAGGCCATGACATGCAGTAGGGGGTGCAGGTCGGGAGCGTGCTCGGCGGCTTGGTCGAGGAACCGTGCCAGCAGGTCGTCGGTCCAGACCATGAACGGCCCGGGACCTCGTGGCGTTCCGCCTCTCGACGCATGCGCCCACATAATCGGCATTGGGGCATGCCCGCCGCCCAGGTCTCGGCGCATGAACTCGTGCGACATCCCATGCCGCAACTTTGCTGGCGACGACGGCTGTCGTGCCTTGGTGAGCATCACGGTGGTGGGCCTTGGAACTCGGGTCGGGGAGGCAAGCGCTGATCGTCCCTCAGCGGCAGGTGCGGCGCATGCGGTTGACGTGCCCGTCCTGACCGGTGCGACCGGTAGCGCCGACCGGGTGGGGGTGTTGCTGCGGGGCGGGCCCGGCGACGGCTAGATGGTCAACGGCGGCGGCGAAAAATTCGTGTGGAACGCGTGCCTGTACGAACGCATCGCCGAGCGGGAGCAGCGCCGCGGCCGGGACCTGGTCGTGTACTGGCACCGGCCGGACTGCTACGAGGCGTACGGACGCGGCGCAGAGGACAGGTGCGAGTAGGCAGGCTCGCGGACCAACGGCACGGGCACCGTGGCGTAGTCGCCGTTGACCAGGTCAACGCGTGACGGTGCCGAACCCGGCCGATCAGCCGGTCGGCGGCCAGAGCACCAGCCGAGCCGGCCAGCTGCAGCGGTTGCCGGTAACAGGCCGGGGCTTTCTCGCACTCAAAACGAGGATTGCAACCAGGCGCTGCCCGCGGCACCGACAGCCGCGCCGGCGACCACGAGCGTGCGCAGTAGGGCGGGCGCGCCGATAGAGAGGTGCCGCGGCCTATCTCGGCGGCGATACTCAAGGCAGGCGCCCCGGCGGTCCTCCATCGAGGCGGCAAGGTGACCAGTGACCAGCCAGAGCCTGAATTGCGCCCAGCGACCGCCGCTATGGGCCCACGCCCTCTGACTGCCCCAGCTCCTGAATCTCTATCTCCAGCGCGGCGGCGATAGACAGCATCGTGAAGTACCCGGGTTCGACCACACGCCCTGACTCGATCTTTCGAAGCGTCGACACCGCAACCTGGGCGCGGACGGCCAACTGCTCCTGGGTCAACCCCTTCTGCACGCGCACCGACCGCAGCCGCCTGGCAAGCACCTGCGCCTGCCCCAAGAAGCGACTGTTCTCGCGTCTGGCACGTCCGACTGGCATGGGTCCATCCTGTGATAAATTACGACCGGTCAAACTTTAGCACTGGGTAGCACAGCCTTAAGCTGGTGGGAAAGAGAAGCTCGGCGAAAGCAAGGCGGGCCAAAGTCGATCTAGATCACCATGAGAGGTCAGTCGGTGACGCTAAGGTCGAGTCAACGCCCGCGACGGGCCGAAGCGGCGATGCAGCACGTGGGGAGGTGCGGTACACATGGCAACGGCTGACCAAGTCAAGGCACTAATCAGGAGCCACGGCGAGGGCGACGACACGCGCTTCTACTCGATAGCCCTGCAAGTCGCCGCTAAAGCCGCACGGAGCGGTCAGGCGCACTTCGCCCAGGAGTTACGCGATCTTGTCGATGCTCATCGGGCTAGCACTGCGGGCGGTGGCAGGCAGAACGCCCGCCCTGTTCCCGTCGCGCGTCCACGCGGCGAGCTTGCCGACCTGCTTGGCGTGACGTACCCGACCACCCGCATGGCGGACCTTTCGCTAGAGCCTGAGGTACGGCACCGCTTGGAGCGTGTCGTGCTGGAGCAGCGGCAGCAGGACAGGCTCAGGGAGCACGGGTTCACCCCGCTGCAGCGATTGCTGCTGATTGGCCCGCCCGGTACGGGAAAAACCATGACGGCACGCAGCTTGGCGGGGGAGCTCCGACTCCCGCTGTTCACCATTCGACTCGACACGCTGATCACGAAGATGATGGGTGAAACGGCAGCGAAGCTCCGCTTGGTGTTCGACGCGCTAGCCGAGACCAAGGGGGTCTACCTGTTCGATGAGGTCGACGCCCTAGCTGGGGAACGAGCACGAAGCAACGACGTCGGCGAGATCCGGCGGGTACTGAACTCCTTCCTCCAGTTCCTCGATCAGCAAGAATCGGACAGCCTGCTGATCGCCGCGTCAAACCATCCTCAACTCCTCGACCGAGCGTTGTTCCGCCGGTTCGACCTGGTTGTCGCGTATCCGCTACCCACACCCGAGGTCAGCCGGACTGTCGTCCGCAACCGGCTGGCTACCATGAGCCCTAAGAAATGGGCATGGGGTGCGATCGATGAGGCCGCAGCGGGCCTCAGCCACGCCGAGATCACCGTCGCCTGCGAACTCGCCGCCAAGGAGGCCATCCTGTCCGGTCAGCAGCATGTCACCCCCGCTGCCCTGGTAGCAGCTCTCCGAGACCGGCGAAACATGGCCCACGAAGACCGATAACATGGCTCCTCGCAACCGCCCCCACCTCTTCCTCACCCGAGGCGCAATCACCGAGCCTTACCGCCGACCAGGCGCAGGCGGTAATAGCGGCAAAGTCTCGCCACCATCTGACCGTCAAGGTCACGCGCGTCAACTGTCCGAACAACTGCTTCAGGCGCAGTCAACCGCACAGGCACGACGCACTGACCGCGAGACGACCGTTGACGGCTCCATCGACGGCGTATACCTGGTATTCGACAGCTTCCCGGACGTCCGCTTGGCGCTCACCTCACTGGAGACCCGCCAAGGCAAGGTTCACCCAGAGCTGGTCTCCGTCCACGAGGTCGATACACCGACAGGCTCCGTCGAGCGAGCCACGGTGTTCGTACCCGACGGCAAGCTCGGTTATTTCCTGTCCAGGCTGGAGAGCTACGCCGAAACCACTGGCCAGGCCAAGCCGAAGAACGCCAACCTCATTGATCGGATCGCGGCAGTCCGACTGGCAACGATTGAAGCACTGTGGACCGACCCGCCCGAGCAGTTCCCCGAGCCTGACGCGCGAGTCTGGTGGGAGGTGTGGCTACGGCGTCGCGATGGCGGAGAGGCAGGGCGCCTGAGGCAATTCGCTACACAAGCGGGGTTGAGCCTCGGCCGGCGAACCCTGGGCTTTTCCGATCGCATTGTGGTGCTGGTCGAAGCATCCGCCCAGGAGCTCGCGGCGGCCCTCGACATCCTTGACGATCTCGCCGAGCTCCGCCAGCCGCATGAGCTCACTCAGCAACTCTCCCTGGAGCCTGCCGCCGAACAGCGCCAATGGGTGGACCAACTCGCCGACCGCACAAGCCCCGCCGCGGCCGACGCTCCCGCCGTTTGCATCCTCGACACCGGCGTCTACCGCGCTCATCCCCTGCTTGAGGACTCCCTCGCCGAATCCGACTGTCACTCCTGCGATCCAGCCTGGCCACTCCTCGACCACCGCGGACACGGCACAGAGATGGCCGGCCTCGCTCTCTATGGCGACGTTGGCCAGGCGCTCCGCTCTGCGGGACGGCTACAGCTGCGGCACCGCCTGGAGTCGGTCAAACTGCTGCCGCCGCCCCCACACACAAACCGGCCCGAACTACATGGCGCGCTCACCGCCACCGCAACGAGCCTTGTCGAGGTCCAGGCACCTACGCGTCGCCGGGTGTACTCAATGGCTGTAACGGCGAAAGGGCACCTCGACCCGGCTGACAGCGGCCGTCGCAAATTGCTGGGGCAGCCGACATCCTGGTCCGCCTCCATCGATGCGCTGTCTGCCGGACGAAGCATAGACGTGTCCGACGATGGTCTGATCTACTTCGACGAGGCCGAGGACACTGCCCGCCGGCTTTTTCTCGTCAGTGCTGGCAATGTGGCCAAGGACAAGCTCGAAGACGAGTACCTGAGCAGAAACGATGTCGAGCCGGTCGAAGATCCGGGACAAGCGTGGAACGCTTTGACCATTGGTGCCTACACGCGCCTGGACAACCTGGACTCGGCCGGGCCCTCCTGGAACGGCTGGACACCACTCGCACCACGTGGCGAGCTTTCCCCGCACAGCCGAACATCGGTCGCGTTCAGCCGACCGTGGCCCATCAAACCCGACGTTGTCCTCGAAGGCGGCAACGTCGCCCGGTCACCGGCAGGGACCGAATACGACACGCCTGAAGTGCTGCAGGTGCTCACCACGCGGAACCCCGGCGTCGATGCCCGCCTCCTCACGACGACCTGCGCTACCAGCGCCGCCACAGCCGAAGCCGCGCACATCGCCGCATCCGTCCTCGCCGACTACCCCTCACTATGGCCCGAAACTGTTCGCGCCTTGATCGTGCATTCCGCCGAGTGGACCACCGCGATGCGGATGCGCATCGATCAGGCCCGAAGGACAGGCAAGGCGGCCGTCCACCAACTACACCGGCGCTACGGGATGGGTGTCCCCGACATCACACGAGCGACACGCAGTGCTAGCGACGCGCTCACCCTCGTCGTTCAGGACACGATTCACCCGTACCGCGACGGCACCATGCGTGAGATGCACCTGCATGACCTGCCATGGCCCACTGACATCCTGGCCGAACTCGGGCACGTGCAGGTAAGACTCCGCGTGACTCTGTCCTACTTCGTTGAACCCAACCCCGGCCGCCGCGGCTGGCAACGCCGATACAGCTACGCGTCCCACGGGCTACGCTTCGACCTCCGCCGACCCTTCGAATCCATGGACGACTTCCGTAAGCGGCTTAACCAGCTAGCCTTGGCAGAGGAGGAAGCCAGGCCGGCCAGCACGAACGACACCGGAGATTGGGTCTTCGGAAGCAATCAGCGGACTGCGGGGTCTCTGCACACCGACATCTGGGAGGGCGACGCAGCCGACCTCGCTGGCCGCGGTGCCCTAGCCATCTTCCCGGTAAGCGGATGGTGGAAAGAGAACCCCTCGCGCGATCGCAGCGACTCCGGCGCACGCTACGCCCTCGTCGTGTCCATCGAAACGCCAGAACAGAACGTTGACATCTGGACCCCTGTCGCCCAGCAGATCGGCGTTCCCATCGCAATCGAAACCTGATCACACTTCATGTATTTCGGAGACGGCTCCGGGCCGCTTCCTGCTGGCCGCCCGCTGCCCTCGCTCGGCGGTATGGCCCTCTCTGGGCCCGTTCTGTCGATCACCGAAGCCAGATGACGGCGGCGATTAGGCCGGTTGAGCGGGCGGCGCAGGCCTCCACTGACCCGGGGCAGGCACCGGTGGTATGCCGCCCGAGACGGTTGCCGATGGCCGGTCAGGTGACTGAACGGCGCAGCACGGCGTGTATCTCGTCGCGCGTCCGGTCCATGTCCCGGAGCAGAACGTCGGACCGGCCCGGTTGCCAGTGCCCCGGCCTGCGGAGGGGAGCGCTGGCTTCGCGGAGGGCCGAGAGGGCCGCGGCGAGGTTCATGTCAACCTTCAGGCAGTGGCCGGCGTACACCCATGCGGCGGTGGCGAAGCCGAGCCGGTGCAGCTCCGGATCCTTTGCGGCGAGCTGGCGGTAGATCTTCACCGCTTCGTCGCCGGGCGCCATCGCGCGGGCGGGGTGCGGCGTGGCGGCGAGTAGGACGCCGAGATTGTTGAGTGCGTTCGCGAGTTCGGGCAGGTGGGCGGACGGATCCGCGCGGGCGAGCCGGCGGCGCAGCTCGACGGCCTCGGACGCCGGCTCAATCGAGGCCTCGAGGTCACCGAGTTCGCGCAGCCGCATGGCGAGGTTCATCAACGATTTCGCCAGGTCGGGGAGGTAGCGTCCGGGGTTGGCGTCGGCCAGTTGCCGGCGCATGGAGATGGCCTCCTGGATGAGGGGCAGCGCAGCCTCGGACATGCCGAGCTCCGCCGTTGTCACGCTCAGGTTGTTCAGCGCGGTGGCCAACCTCGGCAGATGGACGACCGGATTCGTGGTTACGCACCGGCGATAGATCTGGACGGCTTCGCGCGCCGAATCCAGCGCCTCCCGTCGTTGGCCCAGTTTTCCGTGCCAGATGCTCAGGTTCGTCAATGACGCCGCGACGTCGGGCAGGTGAAGCTCAGGATCGGTGTCGGCGAGGGTTCGGCGGACGGCCAATGCCTCGCGGGTAGCGGTCAGCGCCTCCTCCTGGCGGCCGACGGCGGACAGTCTGGTGCCGAGGTTGTTGAGCACTTGCGCGAAGCCCGATCGGTAGACGTCCGGACTAGATCGCATCAGCGACCGGTAAATCTTCAGTGCCTCTTCGGTGGCCGCCAGCGCCGCCGCGTGCTGCCGGTCGGTGGCTAGCCGCAGAGCATGGCCATTGAGCTCGCTCGCGAGGTGCGGCAGGTTGGCGGCGGGAAGCGCCCGGGCCAACCTGCGGCGGATGCTGACCGACTCCTCGCTCGCCGCGAGCGCCTCATGTGGTTGTCCGAGGTCGGCGTGCCGATGCGCGAGGTTTCGGAGCATGCCCGCCAGTTCCGGCTGGTATGCCGCGTTGAGTCGAGCCGCAGTCCGGTAGGTCGCTACCGCCTCTATGGTGACGGTCAGAGCCTCCTGATCCCGGCCGGATTCGTGAAGGCTGACCCCGAGGTTGCCGAGCGCCGCCGCCAAGGCGGGCCGGTGCATATCCGGGTTCGTCTGTGTCAGCTGAAGGTAAAGGTCAACGGCCTCCTGGCCGACGCTCAGGGCCTCCGGCGCGCAGCCGAGGTCGGACAGCAGCATGCCCAGGTTGTTCAGGGACAGCGCCAGATCGGCGGTCTGACCGCCGGGATTGTCGCGGGTCAGGCGGCGTTTGATGTCGACCGCCTCCCTGAGCGGGGGCAGTGCGTCCCGATGGCGACCGACTTCCGACAGGTACGAGGCGAGATTCCCGAGCGTGCCCGCGAGCTCCGCAAGAGCTGTCGCCGTCCCGGCCGTGGCGAGGTGCCGTCGGATGGCCGCCGCCTCCTCCGTGGCGGTCAGGGCGTCCGCGTACCGGCCCACCTCGGCGAACCGCACACCCAGCGCGTGCAGGGACACCGCCAGGGTCGAACGGTGCGCCGGCTTCTCAGCGGCCAGCGCACGGCGCACGGCTACCGACTCTAGCGCCGGCCCGAGCGCCTCCTGGTGGCGGCCGACGCTGCCCAGCGACCACGAGAGGGAGAACAGTAGTCGGGCCCGGACCGCTGCGTCGGACTCCACGGCGAGTCGGTGCGTGGCAAGGCGGATGACTATCGCCGCGGCGCCGACGTCGAGGTCCATGCTGCGGTCGGCGGGAAGGTGACGCTCCACGGCTTCTAGCGCCTCGACGTCGATGTCCCCGATCGCCGCCAACGCCTCCAGTGCGGCGCTACCGGCGGACACGAAGCAGGCCGGGTCGCTGCGGGCGATCGGGTACAGGTAGCCGTGCGCGAGGTGGGGCCAACGGTCAGCGGCGGAGGCGAGGAACGTTATTGCCCTGGGCGCATGAGCGGAGGCAGTCTGCCCTCCGCTGCCCACGATGTCTGTGGCGACCGTCGCTGCCCATGCCTGCGCGGGATAGTCCGCGTCGTGCCCGGGCATTGTCAGCGCCAGGAAGTCCTCGGCCAGGCGGTCGGGGTACAGCGGCTCGAGAACGGTGCGTCGGCCATCGTCTGTGGGCGGGTAGCACACGGCGTGGTCCCGCAGCGCCTGCTGCAGCGGGGCCGGTAGGCGCAGTTGGTGCAGCACCGAGGTGCCGACGTCCGGTGTAACGGCGCCGGTCAGGGCGGCTGCGAAGACCACCTGGTTCATCAACCGGGGCGGTGTGCGGATCGCTGGCTGCCCGTCGAGCCTATGCGTCGGGTCCCCGTAGAGGTTGGCCCAGTGCAGATGCTCGCGGTCGAGCAGGTAGACGGTCAGTCCGGCCAAGTCCCGAGGCGCCCTGCGGCCGTGCACGTGGGCATCGACGGCGACCAGCGCCACGATGTGTATCGCGAGCGTCAGCCCCAGGTCCGGCGAGTCGAGCGGCGCGGAGGGCTGGATGACCTCCGGCCGGTCGACGGCATACAGGCGGGCGAAGGACCGGCGCGCTACCGCGAACATCCGCGGCCGGTCTTCGCCGTCGGGCGGCAGGTCGGCCAGTGGCTGGCTCGACGTGTCAGCCTGCAACTGGACGAGCGAGGCCCGGATCTCCGGCCATGCATCGGGCGTGCGCGCGAGCAGGAGAACCCGGGTCGGCACGTCGGCTTGGTGCAGGAGCCCGTTGCTGAGCAGCCACTTCAGGTGGGACGTAGGCCAGCGGTCGGCGTACTCCACGACGAGCAGCACGCCGGTGTGGTCGCCGACAACGAGGTCCTGGCTGCCGGGCGGCGGCAGCACCATACCTGGCCCGTGCTCGGCGACCACCACCTTCCAACCTGCGGCGACCGACGCGGCGGCGAGGTGCTCGGCGAGTCGGGTCTTGCCCGCTCCGCCGTACCCGTGCAGCCACCGCACCGCCAGGCGCGGATCGCTGTCCCGCCACCGCTGCAGATCGGCGAGCTCGTCCTGCCGCCCAGTGAACTCGACGACACCGAACCGGGCATTGAGCATACGGCTCGGGAGGGCACGCAACCACGCCTGCTCGACGTCCGGAGCCGACCGCCAAGCGCGCAGGACGTAGACCGGGACACCGTCACCGAAGACGTGGATGTCCGCACCGATCACCCCGTACGCGAAGCCGCCGGTGGCGGTGACGTTCTGGCGAGGGGGTTCGGGCCGGTCGTGGCGGGTGGGCGTCATGTCCGGTGGCCCGGCTGCTGGCCCCGGCACCTGACGGGAACGTTCACAGCGGCGACCGGTCGCTGTCCTCGTTCCGGCCGTCGCGCACCGGCACCGGGTGATTGACGACGTTGCCGAACATCACGCCTTGTGCGAAAGAACCGGGTGCGGCGGCGGTGATGTGCTGCACCCCTTGCTGCTGCACCGGAGGCAGCCGAGTCTGCACTTCCTCGAGCAGCACCAGCATCGGCTCAGCATCCTCGGGACGTTCTTCCAGCAGGTCAGACAGGCGCACCTGCCAGGTCGCTAGCGCCTGTTGACGTACCTCCTCGCGCTGGTCCGCCGGCGCATCGACCACCTCGTCGGCCAACGCGTCCAAGCGTCTGCCAGCTACCTCCTCGGCATGCGGATCACCACGACCCAACAAGCGGGCAAAGCCGGACCGCGCCGACCGCCACGCATCGGTAGCGGCCGCCGCAACCAGTGTGGTCGCCGCCGATGTCGCCAACTGCACCGCCAGACCCGCGTCCAACCCGACCTCCCCACACGCGCTGACACGCCTTGACTACCGGAGGGTCACCATTCCGGTCAACACAACTGGGCCGGAGTTGGCCGTCCGTCCCGATGATCGGGCTGCCCGGGTAGGGCGACCGCCACTTAAGCTAGTCGCGGGAACGGCGCCGAATGTGGTGGGACCCCGACCAGCAAAGGGCCGCCTCCTCAACGAGAGCGAGCGCTCTGTACATGGGCTCGAGCCTGGTGGCCGCGAGCCAGGACATGGGCTGGGCTGCGGCCGGACTTCTCCACCGCCGGTTCCTCGGGTGGTGACTCAGCCCGCTCATAGGCCGACACAGACAGCCCCGTCGCCGCAGCCGTGGATCAAAGCATCCATCACCTATGTGACTTCGCCAGAGCTATCGGTGCCTGCAACGAACCTCTATCTTGAGGTCAAAGGCCGGCTAGGCCTTAGGAGGTTGCAATGCCCGGAGAGTACTTCACCCCGCCACCTGGGTACGACCCCTACCAGCACGACGGACTGCGGCACACCATTGAACAACTGGGCCGTGATGGCTTTCCGCCAGCGCCACACGGCATGCCGCTGGACCAGCACCTAACGCAGGTTCACGAGGACCAGGAGCTGCGTGATCGGCAGATGCGCGACAGGCTGGAGCAACAGAGGGCTGCTCTCTACATGCGGGACGAACAGGAGCGGCCGTTGCTGACGAGCCAGAACGCGTCGCAACCGCAGGCCGACATCTCGGCTGACCAAAGTCCCCTCACGATCAAGCAACAGGAGCTGCTCGACCGACTGACGCAGGAAGTCAAAAGGCTGCAGGAGCGGCAAACGCAGGAAGTTCTAGAGCTGTACGAGCAGTCCATCGAGCTGTATGAACGGCAAGCTCAGGAGACTCTGCAGCAACACGAGCGGCAAATGCGAGAAATATTGGAGCTCTTGAAACCCGAGCTGGAAGGATCCGAATATGGAGAACCTTCCCGGGGAGGAGATCGCGGAGACACCCAAGCAGGAGCGGAAGGAAGCTCGCAGTCGCCTGCAGCCCCGAGGAATCCTCAGGCGGAAGGATCTCGCACCACGGAACCTTCCCGAGGGGCAGATTGCAAAGACAACAAGGCAGGAGCGGAAAAGGGCTCGCACCCCCCACCACCCCACACCACCCCAAACCAGATCCCTGTGGGCCGCGCCACTGTTCCAGCTGACGCGCCCGCGCCGAAATTTACACGTGCGCCTGGGATAACGCCTCCTTCAGATCGGGTCGGTACAAGTCAACACGACGCCGAGCGTCCACAATCGAAAATTGCGCGGCCATCCAGAGACGGCGGGCATGTTTGGCGCGGGTTCGATGCTGTCGGGAGTCCTTTCGTTACCGGTCACCCGCCTCGGGTGGGGACGCTCGTCGCGAAGGCCCGTGCTAACGCATCCGCTCGGGCACACCAGCGATCGCTTTGGTGGTTGGCCTACCTTATGATTGCCGTTACCGTAGTCGTCGGCGTGCTGGTCGCCGTTGTGTAGGCCAGAATTCCTGGGTGGAGGCTTTCACAAGTTGCCGATCCGCTGATACGACCGGCCAGCGGCACGCACGCCCGCTCGAACAGCAGCTTCACCGGTTCGGCCCCCAGCCGCTGGCGCGCCTGCGTGATCGCCGAAGCGGTCGGTACCTGCCAGTCATCGGCCCACGAGCCGAGCTTGCGCAGGTCACCGACCAGCCATCGCATCACCTCGTCGTAGGACTCGGCGAAGAACAGCCCCATCGCGATCACGTAACGGATCATCACGTGCGCGGGCAGCCGCCGGCTGCGCTTCTCCCGCCGCCCGGTCCGGTTGAGGACCTCTTCAAGCACGTCACGATCGAACCGGGCCGACAACACACTCAGCCCAACATGGTCAGTCAACCGACCCCACGGCCGCGGCGGCGACTCCACCCCAAACGACGCCACACCCGGGCACCGTGCCAGCCAACCACCGTCCCGTCAGCACACCACGCTGGCCTCAACAGATGCCCTATCTGAACGGAATTGCGCCTTGAAGCGGCACCCATTTCTGACCTGTATCTGGCTCCCCTACTCAGAAGCCGGTCCGGCTTGCCGGCGACGCAGCGTGCGGATCCATCCCTGGGCGGTGTGTCGGGGCACGTTGTAGTGGTCGGCGACGGCAGTCGCACTTCCGGCTTGCTGGTAGACCGCTTCGAGATCGGCCGGTGAGCGCCGGTACACCCGCCCCTCGCCTCCGGAGGACCCGCCTTTCGCGGTCCGCTTCGTGGCCTTCGCCGCCGTAGTCGTGGCCTTGGCGCCCGCTGCGGTCTTCGGCTTGCCCGCTCGGCTGCGGGTCGCGCCAGCGCCCGACGCCCGGCTGGCCTTTCTCGCCTCGCTTGCCCTGGTGGCCGGTGACGCCTGCTTGGGCACCACGACGTCTACCTCACCAGCTTCCGCAGGATTACTCGTAGTCAGCTCATCCGCACCCAGGGTGGAGGCGTTGGCCTGGACCGCCGTCCGCTCGGCGGCGGGCTCACCGTCGTCAACGGACATACCGCCGGCGGCGGGCGCCTCGTCGGGTACGGCGGTGGGGGGCGTGGCTATCGCCTGCCGCTGACCGGCGGCGGGCGCGATCGCCCTCAAGAGCAGGTCCAAGTCGACCGCGGGGATCTGGCCCGCGGTCAGCCCGTCCCCCTGTCCGGCGCGTACCACCAGTTCGGTGATGCGCGGGGTGGTGTCGTTTACCTCGACCTTCAGGGTTGTGGTCGCTCGGCTGGGATCGTCTGCGGCGATTGTGATGGTGTAGGAACTCATCGAATCATGGCCTCCAATGTGGATACCGGTTTTCGCCTCATGGAAGACGTCCGGCAACGCGGCGGGAACTTCACCTGTTCACCGATTGGTGTTGGTGAAGAAAGTACCGCAGGCCCCTGAGCTGATATTTCAACCCATCACCCAGGTCGGTCGCTCAGGCGGTACGGCGCCGCTTGTTCTTGATCCGGTCGGCGACGGCGGTTGCGGCTTCGTGGTGCAGCCGCTTGACGACGCTTTGGTAGGTGTCGCGGGTGAGTGTGGTGGTGGAGTGGCCGAGTTGGTCGGAGACGACTTTGATGTCGATGCCGGCGTCGAGGGCGAGGGTGGCGGCGCCGTGGCGCAGGTCGTGTAGGCGGATGGGTGGCAGCCCGGCTTGTTTGACGAGGCGGCGGAAGCGTTGGGTGACCGCGCTCGGGTGCCATGGGTTGCCGTCGGGCCGGACGAAGAACAGTCCGGTGTCGGGCCAGTCTTTTCCGGCGGCGAGGCGCCAGGCGGCGCGGCGGGCTTTGTAGGCGGTGAGGACTGCGACGGTGTCGGGGTCGAGGGTGACCTCGCGGTTGCCGGCGTTGCTCTTGGGCCGTTTTTGGTGGGTTTCGTAGCCGTGGGTGGCGATCTGGTTGACGATGCTGACCTCGCCTTTGGCGAGGCGGACTTCGGCGTCGAGGAGGCCGCATGCTTCGCCGCGGCGGGGTCCGCGGTAGGCCATGAGGTGCAGTAGGGGGTGCAGGTCGGGGGCGTGGTCGGCGGCGTAGTCCAGGAACTGGATGAGGAGGTCGTCGGTCCAGACCATGACAGGGCCGGGGACCTTACCGGTGGCCTTCCACCGGTCGACGCGTTCCGGTTCCCACACGATCGGTTTGGCCCGAGCGTTGGGGGTCTTGACGAGGGTGGCGGGGTTCGTGACGCCGCTGACCACTTCTCGGGCGAGGGCGTCGTTGAATGCCTTGCGCAGGGTGGCGCGGATGCGGGCGATGGTGGCGGGTCCGGTGGGTCGCACTCCTCGGACGCTGGCGCGGGTGTCGGGGTCGGGGCTGGCTTTCGCGGTGGCGATGTCGGCGTTGCGTTGTTTGATCTTGTCGATGAGGTCTTCGATGTGGTGGGGGCGCAGTTTGTCCAGGACGACGTCGCCGATGTGTGGGATGAGGTGCACGCGGACGTGGGATTCGTAGCCGCGTCGGGTGTTGTCGTCGACGGTGATGCGTTGCAGCCAGGTGGTCAGCCAGTCGGCGAGGGTGGGCACGCCGACCAGTGGGGTGTCGGTGCGGAGCCGGTTGCGGACGGTGTCGAGGTCGGGCAGGGTGCCGCCGGCGCGGAGGGTGGCTTGGAGCAGGTCGCCGATCTCGATGCGGCGGCGGCGGTTGCGGCCGGCGAGGTCGAGCAACTGTCGGGCGCGGTCGAGTTCGTCGGCGGCTTGTGTGTGGGTGTCGAAGCCGGTGGGGCGTAGCTGTCGGCGGCGGCCCTCGGCGGTGGGTGGAAGTTCCAGTTGGTAGGCCCAGTGACCGTGGTCGGGGTTCCAGGACCGGTTGGCGCGTCGGAGTTTCGGGCAGTGGTTGCCCAGCGGTTTGCGGGTGCGCGGGTCGCGGCATCCGCAGCGTTTGAAGATCGATCCGTGCGACATGGGTGGGTTCTCCGGGTGGGTTGGGCTGGTGGCTGCCGGGGCAGCGGTTTTGTCGATCGACATGCACGCTCGACTGCCCGCGACGATCAAGTCGTCGCGGGCAGTCAGTGCGCGGTAGGGATCTACGGTGCGGGTGGGTGCGGGTCGTCGCCGTCGGGTGCTGCCGGGGTGGCGTTGAGGTGCAGGGCGGCGAGGAGACCGGCGACGGGGATCCGGTACTGGTGGCCGGCCTGGATGACCGGGACGGGGAAGGTTCCAGCGCGGGCGAGGCGGTAGGCGGTGTTGCGGGACAGTCCGAGGATCTGTCCGGCGGTGACGACGTCGGTGGTCACGCCCAGCGCGCGGACGTCGTCCTCGGTCCATCGCGGTGTGGCCGCGGCTTTGGCTGGTGTGGCGGTGTATGAGGGGGTGCGGGTGCGTCGCCGGTCGCTCATGACGCGGCACCATTCGTGGCGACCTGATGAGCCATGCTTGTTCGCAAGGGCCCTCAACCCTCCTGCCCCACGTCCTTGGTGGCCACCTGGCAGGACGAGCCCGCGGGACCGACGGGTTCTTGCGCGCACGAGGCTTCCCCGGAACTGGCGGAGGCGGGCACCTTGCTGAAGATCAGGACGTCTTCGTGGGTGATCAGGTGCAGTGGGGTGCCGGCGGTGCGGGCTTTGCGGACGGCCTGGAGTTGGAAGAACGACGGCCGGGCGACGAGGCGCCCGTCGCGGACCGCGGCGAGCAGCGCGACGCAGCGTTCGGTCGGTGTCAGGCCGGCGCGCACGCCGGCGGCGATGACGGCGGAGGGCAGGTCGACGAGTTGGCTGTTCTTGCGCCAGGGGCGGGCGGTGACCACGACGGTGCCGCCGGCGCGTAGCAGGGTCGCGCAGCCGCTGAGGATCTGTTCGAAGCCGTCGGTGAGGCCGGTGAGGTCGCGGTAGGCGAGGTTTCCTTTGTCGGTGCCGTCGTTGTAGGCATTGTCGAACTTCGCCACCCCGTCAGCGCCGGGCCGGACGAGGCCGTGAACGGTGGGCCCGTAGGGCGGTGAGGTGACCACCAGGGCGACCTGCCCGGTCAGAGCGGCAGGAAGTAGGGACCGCAGCCGGGTGGCGTCGCCGCGGATCACCGAGGCCCGGCCGGTAGCGCCATGGTCGTGGGCGTGGGTGATGTTGGCATCCGCGATGTCGGACCAGCGGGACTCGTACTCCACCCCGATGGCGTCACGGCCGGCGTGGACGGCCTCAACGAGGGTGGTGCCGATCCCACACATCGGGTCCAGCACCAGGTCCCCGGGCTGGGTGTAGGCGTGCACGGCGTGCGCGGCGATCGCCGGGAGCATCCGGGCGGGGTGCTTGACCGACTCCGGCACGTACCGGCCGCGGCGCTGCACCGGGCCGGTGCGTTGGGCGGTCGCCCACACCGACAGCCCGTCGGGGTCCGGCGCGGTTCGATGGGGATGCAGGCATCCGGGTGGGCTGGGGTGGCACCGGTTCTGCTCCGGGTGGACGTGCTCGTGCTCAGTCATGGTTGCCGCCTTCCTGCCGGCGCGGGCGCCGCGGCTGGTCGGGCTGCTGGCTGAACACGAGCAGGTCGGCGTGTACCCGCAGGTGCGCCACCGACCACTGCTGCTCGCCGGCCTGCTGGGCGAGGGTGAGCAGTTCCTCGTCGGTGACGTGGTAGACGAAGGCGTCGCCGTCGGTGTCGGCGGCGACGGCGACGATGTGCTGCAGGTAGCCCAGGCCGGCAGCTGCGGCGGCGGTGGCCACCGGGGTGAAGTCCTCCGGCCCGACCATGCTGGCCGGCACGGTGACGACGAGGACGAGGCAGCCGCCGGGGCGCAGCAGGCGCGCGCACGCGGCCAGCAGCCACGCCAGCCGGACCCGGTTGGTCGCGTCGGCCGCGTCCAGGGGCCAGCAGGCCACGACCAGGCTGGTCGCCTCCGCCAGCGACGTGCGACCGGGGTAGGTGGTGGCCTCGTCTGCGGGCAGGTCGGGGTCGGTGAGATCGTCGCCGAACCACGTGCGCATGTCTGGCAGGTCGCCGCTGCTGTCGTCGGGCATGGCGGCGGGGTCGGGGCGGGTCGGTGGGGTGGCCGGTCCGATGATCAGGCTGGACGCGTCGGTGAACCAGCCCGGGTGGTGTCGACGTGCGCCGGCCGCGCAGACGGCGGTCAGGGCGTGGTCTCCGGTGAGGTCGACGACGGCCTCGCCGGGGCGGCTGTAGGCGGCGACGAGCCGGTAGGCCAGTCGGGCGCCGATGGTGCGGCCGGCGTCGGCCGGGCCGCGGGCGGTGCGCCACACGGTGACCGGCACGGGCGGGTCGCCGGCGACAAGGTCGATCAGGGTCGGGTCGACGTCGTGCGGGTCGACGGGCTGGGCAGGGTCCGGATGGTGCTGCGGCGTGTGCTCGCTCATCTGGATGTGGGCTCCGCGCCGCGCCGTGATGCGCTGACACCCCTCAAACCGGCATTTGTCAGCTCTGGCGGACACCCCTCGGCCTGACAGAGGTCTGACAGCACCACCGTGCCGGCCCCGCCCGCAGGCGCTGCGATGCGGTCAGACCGACGCCCCGGGGCCATCGTCGCCGCTCATCGTGACGGAAGGTGCCGGGCATCCCCGCCCGGCGCAACGACGGATGCCGACGACGTTGGTGCGTGGACCGCGCTGTCAGACCGGCGCGGCGTCGCGCCAGGGCCCGTGTGTCAGGTCTGGCGCGGTCAGGCAGTGTTGTCGATGACAGCGCCGCGACGTCGTGTCATCCGGCGGTGCCGCTGTCAGATCGCGGTTCGCCGCCGGGAGTGCCGCCGTGACAGACACCGGGCCGCCGTCAGGTGGCGGCGTCTGACAGCGGCAGGCTTGTCAGACACCGCCGTGGCGTCACGGCGGGGTTGTCATACCGCTGTCAGACCCGTCTGACGGGCGCGGCCGGGCTGTCAGATCCGCCGGCGCGGCTGGTGTGACCACCGGGCTGGGTGGTGTCAACGCGCAGGTCAAGGCCAGCTTGTTAGCCCGCTGTCAGAGTCGGCGCCGGTGGCCGCCTTTGTCTGTCAGGTCGGCGCGTCGGCGGGCGGACACGGTGTCATCGGGGCGTTGGCCTGGGATGTCAGAGGTCTGCGAGGTCGCCGTGGCGCAATCGATGTCTTCCGCGCCGGGGGGTGGCACCACCTCGGCGCGTCATCGACGATCTTCTTCTACAAGGAGTGTGTGGACATGACCCTGTCCAACCCGGACTGGCCCGACTCGCCGCTGGACGCCGTCGACGCCGCTTTCGCGGCGCTGACCACCGGCCCCGACCCGATGACACTCGACCTGGACACCCTCGGCCCTGACACCGGCTTGCCGGGCGGGGTCATGACACTCCCTGCGCTGCGGGATTGGCTGCTGCGCCATCCCCGCGCCTACACCGCGCGTGACGCGGTGTGGCGGGAGCTGGTCCGCCGCGCCCGCCTAGACGGACCGTCCTGGGTCATCGCGGCGGTGGCGATGGCGATGCCCGCGCTACGCCGCCACGCCGGCCGACTGCACGCCGGTTGGTCCGGTGACGCCGCCGACCTCGACGCGGAGATCCTCACCGGTTTCCTCACCGCTCTGCGCGACCGCGTCGACCTGGCCAAGCCTGCCCCGCACGCGGCGCTGTGCATGGCCGGCTGGCGGGCCGGACACGAACTGCTGCGCCGCACGGGCACCGCGGTGCCGGTCGAGCACGTGGAGCACCTCAACGGCCCCCGCATCCCGCACGTCCCCTATGGCCACCCCGACCTGCTCGTTCGCCGTGCCGCCCGCCTCGGCCTGCTCGAGCACACCGACCTGGACCCCTACATCGACCTGCGGCTCGGGCAGCGGGCGATCGAGCCCATCGCCGCGCGTCTGGGCATCACCGTCGACGCGCTACGCAAGCGGATGAACGGCATCGACGAACGCCTCGCCGACGCCCTGGCCAAGGGACTGCTCACCAGCGTCGTGTCCCCCAAGACCCGCGAGTACCTGCAGAACCAGTCACTGCACCGCATTCGCACCCGCACCGGCCGCGTCACCACCCGGCCCAGGCGAACGGCGTCCCCGGCAGCCACCGCCGCATGACCTGCACAACATCCGTAAGGCGGGGTCCGACCATGACCGTCGGACCCCGCCACTGCTGTCACTGTCGGCGTACGAGCCAACGTGCCCAGCCAGGTACAGCTGAACATGCACAGCGTCCGTCGTGACGTTCCGTGACGAATCAGATGCGCCATCGGCATGGCGATGCATGCGCTTTTGCCGAATACAACGCACCCGATCTTGCCTGCTTGAGCGGTGGCCTGCCGCACTGGTAACAGCAGGTTTCGTGGCGGGTCGCCAAGGTTGGGCTGCGACAATAGAGCCCGGCCAGGACTTCTGGCCACATCAAGGCTAGCCGCCGCGACACTCGGCATTGTCGGAGCTGCTTGCAGGCCCATCCGAATGGACCTTTTGAACTCGTGTCTGATCGCGTACCGTAACGTTTCATGACTCAGCGTGATGTTGCGTCACCTCAGGCGGGGCAGCCCGCGCTCGGCCTCATGGTACTGCTCATCCCGACACTCGGTCGTTTGTCGTCGAGCGAACTGCAGGCCGCGCTCTGGGAGCCGGCGAAGCGCATCCTGGACAGTGGAGTTGGTACACGGTCATCCCCTGGCCAGGGCGAGTTGTCGCCTGATTCCCGGAAGCTACCGCAGGCCGAGGCCGAACCGCATGGGCGCCTTACGGCTCTGCTGGAGTCGGTCCGAGGAGGGCTGACGGAGGGCGATGAACGGGCGCTTAGCAAGCAAATCGTCACTAGCGCGGAAGGGATCGCCGAGAACATCCGCACCGAGCGGATCAGGCAGGCTCGAGCATCCTTCAATGCCGCGCTCTCGCTGGCGATCGTCGGTGTGCTGCTCGTCTTCGCAGGCGTTGGTCTGGTGTTGACCGACGTGGTGACCGCTGGAGTGCTTGCCTCGATAGCGAGCGCTGTCACGGAGTCTGCGGCGTTGCTGCTATTCCGGCTGAACAAGCAGGCGAATGATCGTCTCGACAGAGTTAATGCCGACCTGGCGCGTCTCAGCCGCTTCCGTCTGACGATGAACCTTGTGGATAGCATCTCGGACGCCCGCTCTCGAGACCGGGCGGTAGCGCAGGCGCTTCGGTCGCTCAATTCGCCCTGAACACACGGCAGGTTGGCCTGCGAAGGGAGGCGTGTCACGATGTTTATCCTGACGTCGGTCGATTTTACCGACTTCCTAGCCAAGGCACAGAAGCGGTACATCGTCAATCCTCTCGAGTACTTCGCCGCGCGGGTACGGACCTTGCCACCGCTCCAGACATCGGGCGGCCTGTTTGTGATGGCTATGACGCTGTCCTCCTTTTTGCACGACGAGGATCTGCCTGCCGAGTACGTGGACGACTTCTTCGGGGTGCTGCACGGATACAGCGTCGAGGAGCAGGTGCCCGCTGCGGTCAACGTGTACTGGCTGCTTGCTGCCCTGCAGCCGAACCCCCGGGTGCAGAACGTAATCGATCGGTGGCAAGATGAGGGCCTTTACACCCGACTTGAAAACCTCGCGAGAAGACATCACGACTCGCTGAGTGCGCTGCTGGCGACCGACCCGGAGCTGCGATCGACCGTCCGGACGGAACACCCCATGTACCTGCCGCCCAGCATGGCCAATGAACGGGCTCCGATCATCATCGGTCGCCAGGAGCAGGACCAGATTGCGAGAGCTGCTGAGCAGATGGACCGTGGCTTAACCGCCGAGAGCAACGGCGACTTCGACGCGGCCCGAGCCTTCTACGAGTCGGCGGTCGAGCTGAATCCGCGAGATCGTGAGATGGCTTTCGCACGTGCCCAGGTCTACCTGCGTCTCGGCGACCCAGAGCGGTCGGCGCAGTTGCTCGAAGAGCTTTGCGCGAAGGCGCCCCGGTCGGCCAAATTCCAATCGGCGCTCGGCTCCGCCCTAGCCTCAGCGCACCGACCCGAGGAAGCCCTTGCGGCACTGGACCGGGCGCTCGATCTGGAACCGGGCAGGCCGAAGGCGGTGGCGAACAAGGCAACGGTCCTGAACCAGCTCAACCGCCATGCTGAGGCTGCGGAGCTGCTGCTCGGCGCGTTCGATGGCGAACCGTCGTTCATGCCCGATCCGGAGTTGATCGCCGGATTGAGCCTGACCATGATGAAGTCCATCGTAGCGGTGACGAGGTCGCCCGCCCCAGAGCTCGCGGATCGGCTTGCGACGTATCTCTGCCGTCTCAACCCCCGCGATCCGCTGGCGTGGGAAGTGCGCGCGGATGCTGCGGCCCGTTGCGGCCGCCCGGACGATGCGCTCTCGCATTATCGTGTCGCGCTGGACCTCGACCCGAAGCGTGCCTCGTCGGCACGTGCCTGTTTGTCGTTGGCATCGGCAGGTGCACAGCGTGAGGGCGTGGTTGCCGCCGTCCGCGGCTACCTAGCGGCAGTGCCGCAGGACGGGCATATCTGGAATGACCTGGGTTACCTGCTAACACAGCTGAATGACATCGCTGGCGCCGTCGAGTGCTATCGCCAGGCAGCCCATCACGAACCGGCCGATGCGTTGCATTGGATGAATCTGGGCGGAATCCTATTGCAAGCACACCAGAGTGAGGAGTCCACGCGGGAGGGCCTGACTTATCTCGCTCGAGCGCTCCAGCTTCGACCGGATCACCTGCCTGCCCGATTCAATCGAGCCGCCGGTCTGTTCCTGCTAGGGGAGTTCCGCGGCGCGGCGGAAGAGTTCGCCGCAGTACTGCGGGCCGACCCCGACTTTCCCCAGGCGGCCGATCTTCTGGTCGCGTGCCGACAGGCGCTTGCCGGCAAAGCGGAGCTCGACTGACATGACCGGCGCCGAAAACTCCTTGCAAGCAGCCGCACCTGGCGGAATTGATCAACAACTCGATGTCCTCGCGGGACAACTCGAGGCCGTGAGGTACCACCCGGTGGCCCTGATGCGGCTTCGCGATCACTTAATGGAGTTGCGCAGAAAGCGCGTAGCGGTGAGCAGCGAAGCCCGCACGAGACTGTTGCGACTGATCGCGGAAGCATCGACCCGAACCGGGGCGCACGCTGCCGCGTATGAGGCACTCGCCGAAGTCTTCGGCATCGCAGACCTAGTGGACTCGGAGATTCGTGACAGCGCCCGGTTGGCACTGGCGAGTGCGGCGCTCGGCGCGGGACGGCATGAGGACGCCCTTTCCCTTCTAGCGAAAAGCCGGCTCCCAACCGAGGGGACTGCGGGCGTCACCCTGGCCGCGTCCGAGATCCTCATTGCAATGGATCGTCGGACCGAAGCTCTGCGAAGCCTGCGGGCGCTGGCTGAGCGCAACGAGCCGCCCAGTGTCGCGCTTGCCGCCGCGCTGCACAAGCTCGGCATCGCTCTCGATGAGAGCGGACAGAGTGAGGAGGCGCTCTCGTTGTTCGACCGCGCGCTTCATATTCTGGACGGCAGGCATGCCCACTGGCGGGCGAGCCTGGACAACAGCCGGAGCGTTGCCCTTCTGAAGCTCGGCCGGATCGACGAGGCGGCGACAGCGGCAGACGACGCGATCGTTTGGGCACGCGCTGCCGGGAGCGCCGATGACCTGGCAGCTGCCTTATTGAGCCGCGCAAATGCCTGTAGCGCGGGCGGGCAAATGGAACTTGCATTGCAGTTCTACCACCATGGGCTCGTCGCCCTGGGTTCATCCACGTCGCGCCACAGCGAGGTCGTGCTGTTGAGCAACATCGCAATGTGCTACATAAGTCTCGGGCAGCCGCTGCTGTACATGAAATACCTCACCTGGGCGCTCGACGTCGCCGAGGAAGTGGGTGATCGGCGCGCGAAGGCTCTGGCCTTGTGCAACCTGGCTTCGATGTGGGATCCCTACGAGTCACGCGTCATGCTGACAGAGGCGTACGCCATTTACCTGAAACTCGGCGATCGGGCAGGTCAAGTCGCGGCGTTGCACCAACTGGCCGCAGCGGCGGAGAAACTTGGGTATGCCGACGACGCATTGGATCACGCGCTCGAAGCACTGACGGTTGCTCGTGATGTCGGGGATCCTCAACTTCTCACCGTCTGCCACGGCCAGGTGGGAACGCTACTCAAGGACCGAGGTGACGTGCAGCAGGCGTGGGAGGCGTTTGATCAGTCACTGATGTGGTCCGAGAAACTTCGCCGGGAGACGAACGTGGCGGCGGTGCGGTTGCATCTGACCGATGGTGTCGATGCCTTTGTAGCCAATGCCGTCGACCTAGCCGTCACCGAGGCGGAGCGACACGAAGGTGGCGACCGGCAGCGTTGGTTGTCCCGCCTGTTCGCGGTACTCGAGCGAGCACGCGCACGAGTCCTTGTTGACCAAATGCGGTCCGGCTCCACCATCGCGCTCGAGTCTTTATCGCCTGACGTACGCGACACACTTCGCGCGATGATCCAGCAGGTACGTTCGCTGCGCGATATCGTCGCTACGCTTGACCCCACAAAGGATGAAAACGCCAGGAAGGAAGTCTCGAGGAAACTCGAACGCTCACGCCGCCAATTGACGGGCATGCAGGCGTACCTGGAGCAGTCGAATCCCCGGTTCGGTGCACTCGAATCGACCGAACCGGTGGAGGTCAATTGGCTGGCTTCCGCCGTTCCCGAGGACGTCGCCGTCATCGAGTTCGCGAACGTGGGTGGCGACCTTGCGAGCATCAGCTTTTTGGCCGGCGAGTTGCGGATCGCGCGCCATGGTGCGATGAACGAGGTTCGCGATCTTGACCGCAAGTTGCGGGATGCCTGCCTGTCGCACAGCCCGGCCTCTACGGCCGCCACGATCGCCGAGGAGCTTGGCGACCTGGTGATCCGTCCCATTCTCGAAGACCCGTCATTCGGACCCGTTCGGTACCTGCTCGTGGTGCCGGCACCGGAGGCGTTCTCCGTGCCGCTGGACGCCTATCGTTTCGATGGCACGTACCTCTTTGACCGGTTCGCAGTGTCATACCTCCCATCGGTGTCAGTCGGTCGTTATCTCAACCGTCGGGAGACCGCCGCCGGAGGTGCGTTGGTGCTAGGTGATCCTGATGGCAGCCTGCCCTACGCACGACAGGAGGCACAGGAGATCGCTGACGTGATTGATCGGTTTATGGACCGGCATCTTCTTCTCGGACCTGATGCGACGAAAGAGAATCTGCTGAGGTACGCATCCTCGTCGAATATCATTCACATTGCTTCGCATGCCGCGTTTGTGCCCGAAGCGCCCGACTTTGCACGGATAACCCTGGCTGGTGGAGACCGTGAACCGGGGCGGAACCTCGAGGTCGCGGACATCATGCGGCTGCGCCTGCGTTCGGGGACTGTGGTCCTCAGCGGTTGCAACACGGGCCTCGGCACGACCGATGCGGCAAACGAGTTCATCGGCCTCGTTCGTGCGTTCCTGTGTGCTGGGGCTTCAGCGGTAGTGGCGACCCGCTGGCCGATCAACGACAGATCGACCAGCGAGTTCATGCGCATGTTTTATCGCTACCTGATCGACGATGAAATGCACCCTGTCGACGCGTTGCGCAGCGCCCGCGTCGATCACATAAATCTCAGCGGTTACACCCATCCAGTGCATTGGGCGCCCTTTGCTATCTTCGGGACACCCCCAGGCCTGCGGGAAACTCCGCAAAGCCAGTAGTGCTTTGTCAGGTTGTCGGCGCGGGCGTGCACCTGCCGGGCGAACCGCCTGCCGCGCCGGTGTCTACTGTGGCGAGCGTTCGGCTTTGTGATGCGACTCCGCAGCAGATCGAGCGGGGGCGTCGGCGGTGGTCCAGGTCGCCGACGTATTACGGCATCGAGGGTGTTCACCGTGATGATCGCTGGCGTTCCACCTCTTGACCGGCTGCGCCCTTGGTTCGCATCGACGGTCCGGCTGGGTGGCTCGCCCGCAGTCCCCGGCCCTAAGATCATGTGCACTGATCTGCCGCCGCCTGGGCGTTCAGTGGGGAAACGCGCGGGGGATGCGTGCGCTGAGGAGCTCGTCGCGGAACGCTTGGATGCGGGTGATCACTTGCCGCCTGCCGATGGTGTTCTCGATGCGGTCGAGGTACAGGCATCGGGCGGCGAGTTTGTCGAGGTCGACGGTGAAGTA